>JAYSGB010000037.1:0-41245 GCA_041913045.1 Burkholderiaceae bacterium
AATTTTCAGTGTGATCCACCCCAAAAATGGCCCAGTTTTCGTTGTGATTCAACAAAACGACAGCCACCCTCAGGTACTACGTGCTCAACGAGTACACGCCCCTGCTAAGCAAGGGCTCGCTGTCAAATGAAGACATGAAGGGGCTCTTGGCAGCAGACGATAGGCACCTACGCGGAGGGCGGTTCGACTGGAAGACGTTCCTTGAGGGAAAGTATTCCGAGATGGTTGCGGAAACTCAGCGAGAGCTAACGCAGAAGAAAAAGGGCGGGAAGCGATACATCCCGCCCAATCTTATGAACGAACAAAAGAACGTATACACGTGCATCGAGAAGTGGGCGGTCAGTGAGCCGGGCGCTCTTTTAACGTATAACTTGTTCTGTGAACTCGTTCACCCGAACGTGGGGAGCAACTTCTTGGTCGCGTCCTTCGAGAGTGGAGTGATGCATTTCGGTTCTGGCCAAGGTACTTCGATGGGGCGTCGAATCGCACAGCAGTCGGTCCCCCTCCTTGGGGCACTCGTTATTCGGGAGTTTGGCGAATCTCTCTACCGGCTCATGGCCACAATATGGAAGCCAGACGAGTTACCCGCGTCCAGTGTGTTCTTAACGAAGATGCATTGAAAGCCACTCGTCCGAGGCGCTGGGAAGTGTCGGCAGAAAAACGGCTATCAGAAGCGAAAAAACCCACAAGTTTCTCAACTTATGGGTCCTTTTTCTCAGCTTATGCGTCTACCTACAAAGAAAATCAAACGTCGATGTTCCCCGCTCGCAGCGCGTTCGTCTCGATGAAGTCGCGGCGCGGCTCCACCTCGTCGCCCATGAGCATGGTGAACACCCGGTCGGCCTCGATGGCGTCGTCGATCTGCACGCGCAACAGGCGGCGCACGGTGGGGTCCATGGTGGTTTCCCACAGCTGCTCGGGGTTCATCTCGCCCAGGCCCTTGTAGCGCTGGCGCGCGGTGGTGCGCTCGGCTTCGCCAATCAACCAACGCATGGCCTCGCGGAAGTCGCCCACCTTTTCTTCCTTCTGGCGCTCGCCTTCACCGCGCATCACTTTGGCGCCTTCGCCCAGCAGGCCGCGGAAGGTTTCGGCCGCCTCGGCCAGCGCAGCGTAGTCGGCGCCGTGCACAAAGTCCTGCGTGATGATGCTGCTCTTGATGTTGCCGTGGTGGCGGCGGCTGATGCGCAGAATGGGCTTGTCGGTGCGCACGTCAAACTCGGCAGCCACTTCGGCAGGCACACCGGTGGTGTTGAGTTCGCGCAGGGCCACTTGCAGGGCGGCGGCACTGGTGGCGGCTTCTTCCATGCTGTCCAGGTTCAGGCTCACGCCGTCAGCCACGGCGCGCAGGGCCTCGGCGTCCATGAAGGCGCTCAGGCGCGCAATCACGCTCTCGGCCACCTGGTGCTTGCGCGCCAGTTCGGCCAGGGTGTCGCCGCTCAGCGTGGTGGCACCGGCACCGTTACCAGCGCCGCCGGTGAACACGCTCGCGTCCTTCAGGGCAATGCGCAGCAGGAAGCCGTCCAGCGCAGCAGCGTCCTTCAGGTACAGCTCTTCCTTGCCGGCCTTCACCTTGTACAGCGGCGGCTGGGCAATGTAGATGTGCCCGCGCTCCACCAGCTCGGGCATCTGGCGGTAGAAGAAGGTGAGCAGCAGGGTGCGGATGTGCGCGCCGTCCACGTCCGCGTCGGTCATGATGATGATGCGGTGGTAGCGCAGCTTGTCGATGTTGAAGTCGTCGGCGCCGCTCTTGCCCTTGCCGCTGAAATCGTCCTCGCTGGCTTTGCCAATACCGGTGCCCAGCGCGGTGATGAGGGTGAGGATTTCGTTGCTGGCCAGCAGCTTCTCGTAGCGGGCCTTTTCAACGTTCAGGATCTTGCCGCGCAGCGGCAGAATGGCCTGGAACTTGCGGTCGCGGCCCTGCTTGGCCGAGCCGCCTGCGGAGTCACCCTCCACGATGTAGATTTCGCACAGCGACGGGTCTTTTTCCTGGCAGTCGGCCAGCTTGCCGGGCAGGCCCATGCCGTCGAGCACGCCCTTGCGGCGCGTCATCTCGCGGGCCTTGCGCGCGGCCTCGCGGGCGCGGGCGGCTTCCACAATCTTGCCGCACAGAATCTTGGCGTCCTGCGGGCGCTCTTCCAGGTACTCGGTCAGCGCCTTGGCCACAATGTCTTCCACCGGCGCGCGCACTTCGCTGCTCACCAGTTTGTCCTTGGTCTGGCTGCTGAACTTGGGTTCGGGCACCTTGACGGACAGCACGCAGCACAGGCCTTCGCGCATGTCGTCGCCGCTCACTTCCACCTTGGCCTTCTTGGCCAGTTCGTTGTCGGCGATGTATTTGCCGATCACGCGCGTCATGGCGGCGCGCAGGCCCGTGAGGTGGGTGCCGCCGTCGCGCTGCGGGATGTTGTTGGTGAAGCACAGCACCTGTTCGCTGTAGCCGTCGTTCCACTGCATGGCCACTTCCACGCCGATTTCGGTGCCGGGAATGCCGCCATAGCTGTCGGCCGGGCGGCTGCCCGTGGCGTGGAAGGCCGTGGGGTGCAGCACCTTCTTGTTGGCGTTGATGAACTGCACAAAGCCCATCACGCCGCCGCTGCCGGCAAAGTCGTCTTCGCGGCCGTCGCGTTCGTCCTTGAGGCGAATGCGCACGCCGTTGTTCAGGAAAGAGAGCTCGCGCAGGCGCTTGGCCAGGATCTCGTAGTGGAACTCGTGGTTCTGCTGGAAGATGTCGGTGTCGGGCAGAAAGTGCACCTCGGTGCCGCGCTTTTCGGTGGCGCCGGTCACCCGCATGGGCGAAACCTCGAAGCCGTCCACGGTGTCGAGCAGGCGGTTTTGCACAAAGCCGCGCGCAAATTCGATCTGGTGCACCTTGCCGTCGCGGCGCACGATCAGGCGCAGCCATTTGCTCAATGCGTTCACGCAGCTCACGCCCACGCCGTGCAGGCCGCCCGAGACCTTGTAGCTGTTCTGGTTGAACTTGCCGCCCGCGTGCAGTTCGGTCAGTGCGATCTCGGCAGCCGAGCGCTTGGGCTCGTGCTTGTCGTCCATCTTCACGCCCGTGGGGATGCCGCGGCCGTTGTCGGTCACGCTGATGGAGTTGTCGGTGTGGATGGTGACGACGATGTCGTCGCAGTGGCCGGCCAGCGCTTCGTCGATGGAGTTGTCCACCACCTCGAACACCAGGTGGTGCAGGCCGGTGCCGTCGGACGTGTCGCCGATGTACATGCCTGGGCGCTTGCGCACCGCCTCCAGGCCTTCCAGAATCTGGATGGCGCCTTCGCCGTAGCCGTCGGCCCCGGCCGTGACGTGGGGCTGCGGGGCGTCGTTTGCGGGGGTGTTTTCTGCGCTCATGATGAAAAATCTCGGGTCGCTTGAATGGGCAAAACCCGCGTCTGGGCGCGGGTTGAAGAATCAAAGTGTGATGTATGGATGCTTCAGATGCGCATCGGCATCACCACGTACTTGAAATGTTCGTTGTCGGGGATGGTGACGAGGGCCGACGAATTGCCGTCGGCCAGCTCCACACGCACCATGTCCTGGCTCATGTTGGTCAGCGCGTCGATCAGGTAGGTGACGTTGAAGCCAATCTCGATCGCATCGCCGTTGTATTCGATGTCCAGTTCGTCCACCGCCTCTTCCTGGTCGGCGTTGTTGGAGGCCACGCGCAGCGCGCCCGGCTCCACGTTCAGGCGCACACCCTTGAACTTTTCGCTCGTCATGATGGCGGCGCGTTGCAGCGCGGCCAGCAGCGCGGTGCGGCCCAGGATGATGATGTTCTGGTGGTTGCGCGGGATGACGCGGTTGTAGTCGGGGAACTTGCCTTCCACCAGCTTGGTGACGAATTCCATGCCCTCGAAGCTGAACTTGGCCTGGTTGGCGGCGAACTGCATCTCGATGGCGCCGTCCTTGTCGCTCAGCAGGCGCTGCAGTTCCAGCACGGTCTTGCGCGGAAGAATCACTTCCTGCTTGGGCACTTCCACGTCCAGGTCGGCGCTGGCAAACGCCAGACGGTGGCCGTCGGTGGCCACCAGGCTCAGCTTCTTGCCTTCGGCCACGAAGAGGATGCCGTTGAGGTAGTAGCGGATGTCGTGCACCGCCATGGCGAACGACACCTGGCCCAGCAGGCTCTTGAGGGTTTTTTGCGGCACGCTGAACACCGGGCCGAAGCTGGGCGACTCCTGCACCAGCGGGAAGTCCTCAGCGGGCAGCGTCTGCAGGGTGAACTTGGACTTGCCGCCCTTGAGTACCAGTTTGGACTGCTGCGACTCCAGGCTCACGGTCTGGTCGGCAGGCAGGGTGCGCAGGATGTCGATGAGCTTGCGTGCGCCCACGGTGGTGGCAAAGCTGCTGTCGTCACCGCCCAGGTCGGCGTGGGTGCGGATCTGGATTTCCAGGTCCGACGTCGTCAGCTGCACCTGGCCCGCTGTCTTGCGGATCAGCACGTTGGCCAGCACGGGCAGGGTATGACGGCGTTCCACGATGCCCGCCACCGATTGCAGCGCGGCCAACACTTTGTCCTGGGTCGATTGAAAAACGATCATGTCCTTGCTTTCTTACCGGGTTGACGGGTGGTGATTGCCATTCACATTGTCACAGTTTTATGGGGCACTTCCTGGCGGGGCGGGTCAGCCCTTCAGGGTCTGCTCCAGCACGTGCAACTGCTGGTTCAGCTCGCTGACGGTCTGGCGCTCGGCCGCAATCTTGCGCACGGCATGCAGCACGGTGGTGTGGTCGCGTCCGCCAAACAGCTCGCCGATCTCGGGCAGGCTCTTCTGCGTGAGTTCCTTGGCCAGGAACATGGCAATCTGGCGCGGCCGGGCAATGTTGGCGGGCCGCTTCTTGGAATACATGTCGGCAACCTTGATCTTGTAGAAGTCGGCCACCGTTTTCTGGATGTTTTCCACACTGATCTGCCGGTTCTGGATCGACAGCAGGTCTTTCAGGGCGTCGCGCGCCAGCTGGATGGAGATGTCCTTCTGGTTGAAGCGCGAGTAGGCGAGGATCTTGCGCAGCGCGCCTTCGAGCTCGCGCACGTTGGAGCGCACGTTCTTGGCGACGAAGAAGGCCACGTCTTCGGGCATGGCGGTGCCTTCGCTCTCGGCCTTGCTGATGAGAATGGCCACGCGCATTTCCAGCTCGGGCGGCTCGATGGCCACCGTGAGCCCCGAGTCGAAGCGCGACACCAGGCGCTCGTGGATGTCCGTCAGCCCCTTGGGGTAGGTGTCGCTGGTCATGACGATGTGGCTCTTCTTGGCCAGCAGCGCCTCGAACGCGTTGAAGAATTCTTCCTGCGTGCGTTCCTTGTTGGCGAAGAACTGCACGTCGTCGATGAGCAGCAGGTCGAGCGAGTGGTAGCGCTCCTTGAATTCGTCGAAGGTCTTGCGCTGGTAGGCCTTGACCACATCCGACACGAACTGTTCGGCGTGGATGTAGAGAACCTTGGAGCCGGGCTTGTCGGCCAGCAGCTGGTTGCCGATGGCGTGCACCAGGTGGGTTTTGCCCAGGCCCACGCCGCCGTAGATGAACAGCGGGTTGTAAAGCTGCCCCGGGCTGCCTGCCACGTGCATGGCCGCAGCGCGAGCCATGCGGTTGGCGGAGCCTTCCACCAGGGTGGAGAAGGTGAGCGCTGTGTTGAGGCGGTGCTTGTGGGCTTCGGCCTTGGGTTCGGCGGGCGGGGGCACCTCGGGCAGCTCGGCAAATACCGGGTCTTGCGGCGCCTGCGTGGGGCGGCCTGGCTGGCCAACGCCAGTTCTGGCGGGGGCTTCACGCGGAGCGAGCGCTAACTCCAGTTGCACCGGGCGGCCCGCCAGGGTTTCCAGCGCGGCGGCAATCTTGCCTGCATACTGCGCGCGGATCCAGTCCATCTTGAAGCGGTTGGCCACGGCCAGCGTGACCTTGTCGCCGCTGCCGGACACCTTGGCCGAGAGCGGGCGAATCCAGGTGTTGAACTGCTGTTCGGGCATTTCCTGCGCCAGTTGTTCGACGCAGGCCAGCCACAGATCGGGCGTGCCTTGGGCGGCGTCGGGCAAAGGATGGGGCAGGCTCATGGGAACGATGGGCGGGTCAGGCTGGAGGAGGGGAGGTTGTGGAAAGCTGGCGCCGGGCCAGCGTTGGATTGTAGTGCGGAACCGGAGTTATCCACATGCTGGTTTGTGCCATGGCGAACAGCGAACGATCGTGCTTGAAAGCCCGCGATTTGGCCAAACCCGGAAATTTTGCAATAATCACGGGTTCTCTTGGAATCTGAACCCTTTCTAACCCGGGCTCGCAGCCGGGCCGCTACGCGGGCACAGCCTGCAATGTGGCTTTAAGCGCACCCGATTGGACCGAATCATGAAACGCACCTACCAACCGTCCAAAATCAAACGCGCCCGTACCCACGGCTTCCTGGTTCGCATGAAGACCCGTGGCGGCCGTGCTGTGCTGAACGCACGCCGCGCCAAGGGCCGCAAGCGCCTGGCTGTCTGAGCCAGGGTTGAGCCAGCTTCGGCCGTCCGTCACGGCTGAGCCTGCCGGCTTGTCCACGCCTCGGGCCTGTCGCTTGGAGCGCATTCGTTCACGCCCCCAGTTCGAGGCAGCGCTCGCTGGCCCGCCGGTGGCCAAAACGCAGCACTTCGCCCTGCACATGACCGACACCTCCGCCCATAGCGGTGCCCACGGGTTGTTTCCCGGCGGTGGCACTTGGCTGGGTGTGTTGATCCCCAAGCGCTGGGCGCGCCGCGCTGTTACCCGCAACACCCTGCGCCGCCAAATTTATGCGGTGGCGCGGGAGCTTGCGCAAACGCTGCCGCCGCAGGCGCTGGTGGTGCGTCTGCGCAGCGGTTTTGCACGCGACCAGTTCATCAGCGCAACGTCAGATGCGCTGCGCATTGCTGCGCGTGCCGAACTGCAGGAATTGCTGGGCGACCGCCTGGCCCGCCGACTGCGGCAACAGGCCGTGGCAGGGTAGCCCCATGCTTGACTGGCCGCGCCGCGTGCTGATTGGCATCGTCAAAGGCTACCGCCTGTTGTTGAGCCCTTGGCTCGGCTCGTCCTGCCGGTTCGAGCCCACCTGCTCCGCTTACGCGTTGCAGGCGCTGGAGCGCCACGGCGCGCTGGCTGGCGGCTACCTCACCCTCAAACGGCTGGGCCGTTGTCACCCCTGGTGTGACGGCGGCTGCGATCCCGTGCCTGAACAGGTGCGCAGGCCGTTCTCCACCCTCACGTCCGCAACGACTGAAAAGAAACCGTCATGAGCGACATCCGCCGATCCATCCTCTGGGTGATTTTTGGTTTCTCGCTGATCCTGATCTGGGATCAGTGGCAGATTTACAACGGCAACCCGGCCACTTTCTTCCCTTCCAGCAGCGCGAAGAAGGCAGAGGTGACCCAGCCTGCCGCCAAGGACGCCGGTGTGCCTCAGGCAGCAGCATCTGCCGCGGGCGCATCTGAAGTGCCTTCTGCTGCACCCAGCATTCCGCGCCAGACGCATGTCGTCACGACCGACGTGCTCAAGCTCACGTTCGACAGCGAAGGCGGCTCCCTTGTGGGGGCGCAGATGCTCAAGCACGCTGCCGTGACCGGCCTGAGCAAGGACAAGCCCCTGGAGCCGCTGCAGCTGCTCAACCAGGATGAGAAGCACACGTATGTGGCGCAGACCGGCCTGATCGGCGGCAGCTTCCCGACCCACAAGACGCCGATGCGTCTGGTGTCTGGCGGCACGCAACTGGCCGATGGCCAGGACAGCCTGGCCCTGCGCTTCGAGTCCGAACCCGCTGGCGGCCTGGTGCTGGCCAAGACCTACACGCTCAAGCGCGGCGCCTACGACATTGGCGTGAAGCACGAGGTGATCAACCGTGGTGACGCGGCCGCCACGCCGCAGCTCTACCTGCAATTGGTGCGTGACGGCGCCAAGGCCGAGAGCGAGACGCCCTTCTATTCCACCTTCACCGGCCCGGCCGTTTACAGCGAAGCCTCCAAGTACCAGAAGGTGAGCTTTGAGGATGTGGACAAGAACAAGGCCACCTTCCAGAAAACCGCCAGCGACGGTTACGTGGCCATGGTGCAGCACTACTTTGCCAGCGCCTGGCTGCTGGGACAGGGCACCGAGCGCGAAAACTTCGTGCGCAAGGTGGGTAACCTGTATTCCGCAGGCATGATCACTGGCGTGGGCAGCATTGCTCCTGGCGAAACCAAGGCGCTGGACGCCAGCCTGTTCGTGGGCCCGCAGGCCGAGAAGACGCTGGAGAAGCTTGCCCCCGGCCTGGAGCTGGTGAAGGACTACGGCTGGCTGACCATTCTGGCCAAGCCGCTGTACTGGCTGCTGGAAAAGATCCACGGCTTCGTGGGCAACTGGGGCTGGGCTATCGTGTTGCTGGTGGTGCTGATCAAGGCCGCGTTCTACTGGCTCAACGCCAGCGCCTACCGCAGCATGGCCAAGATGAAGGCGATCAACCCGCGCATCATGGAAATGCGCGAGCGCCTGAAGAACAACCCGCAGCAGATGCAGCAGGAGATGATGAAGATCTACCGCGAGGAGAAGGTCAATCCTCTGGGCGGCTGCTTCCCCATCCTGATCCAGATCCCGGTGTTCATTGCACTGTACTGGGTGCTCCTGTCCAGCGTGGAAATGCGCAACGCACCGTGGGTGGGCTGGATTGCCGACCTCTCCACGCCTGACCCGTACTACGTGATGCCGCTGGTGATGGCGTTGACCACGGTCTTCCAGACTGCGCTGAACCCGCTGCCGCCCGATCCGCTGCAGGCCAAGATGATGTGGCTGATGCCCATCATGTTCTCGGTGATGTTCTTCTTCTTCCCGTCTGGCCTGGTGCTGTACTGGATCACCAACAACGTGCTGACGATTGCCCAGCAGTCGTTCATCAACCACCGCATGGGTGTGCCGTTGAAGTTCAACATCCCCAGCTTCAAGTGACATAACGGGGCCGCGAATGCGGCCCCTTTGCTTTAGCCCCCATGCTTCCACGCCACCAAGACCCCATCGTTGCCATTGCCACCGCGCCTGGGCGGGGGGCGGTGGGCATTGTGCGGGTGTCGGGGCGTGGGCTGGGACCGCTGGTGCAGGCCTTGTGTGGCAAGGCCTTGAAGCCGCGCGAGGCCACCTACCTGCCGTTTCGTGATGCCGATGGCTCGCCCATCGACCGCGGCTTGGCCATCCATTTCCCGGGGCCGCATTCGTACACCGGTGAAGACGTGCTGGAACTGCAGGCCCATGGCGGCCCAGTGGTATTGCAATTGCTGTTGGCGCGCTGCCTGGGCGCTGCTGCCGAGCTGGACGATGCCACGGGCCGCGCCCGGCTGCCGGGCTTGCGGCTGGCGCAGCCGGGCGAATTCACCGAGCGGGCCTTCCTGAACGACAAGATCGACCTGGCGCAGGCTGAGGCCATTGCCGACCTGATCGACGCCAGCACCGAGGCGGCTGCGCGCAGCGCGTCGCGTTCGCTGTCGGGGGATTTTTCGCGCGAGATCGGCGAGCTGCGTGACGCGTTGATCCACCTGCGCATGCTGGTGGAGGCGACGCTGGACTTCCCTGAAGAGGAAATCGACTTTCTGCAGAAGGCCGATGCCCAGGGGCAGCTGGAACGCCTGCAACGGCGCATGGCCGAGGTGATGCGCAAGACGCGCCAGGGCGCCTTGCTGCGCGAGGGCATCAAGGTGGTGATTGCCGGGCAGCCCAACGCGGGCAAGAGCTCGCTGCTTAATGCCCTGGCCGGGGCAGAGCTGGCCATCGTCACGCCCATTGCGGGCACCACGCGCGACGTGGTGCAGCAGACCATACAGATTGAGGGCGTGCCCCTGCACGTGATCGATACCGCTGGTCTGCGCGAAGGCGAAGGCATTGACGAGGTCGAACGCATCGGCATTGAGCGCGCCTGGGGGCAGATCGAGGCGGCGGACGCGGTGCTTTTTCTGCACGACCTGACGCGCCTGGGCCAGCCTGCCTACGATGCGGCGGACGCTGACATTGCCGCGCTGCTGGACGCACGCCTGCCTGCGAGCGTGACGGTGATTGATGTGTGGAACAAGGCTGATGTGTCGGACGACGGCCGTCCGCACACGCCGCAGAACGTGCCTTCAGCTGTGACTGCACCGGGCCACGCCGCGCACGAGAACCTGCGCCTTTCGGCCAAGACCGGAGATGGGCTGGACGCCCTGCGCCAGCGCCTGCTGCAATTGGCGGGCTGGCAGAGTGGCGCAGAGGGGCTCTACATTGCCCGCGAGCGTCACGTGCAGGCGCTGCGTCAGGTGGACGAGCACCTGGAGCTGGCTGCGCTGCACCTGGCGGCGCAGGCTCAGTCGCTGGACCTGCTGGCCGAGGAGCTGCGGCTGGCGCAGAATGCCTTGAACGAGATCACAGGTGCGTTCAGCTCCGACGATTTGCTGGGTGTGATCTTCTCGTCGTTCTGCATCGGCAAATAAGGCTGCTTGAGCCCTGCCAGGCCAGGACTTCCATGTGAAAAGCGTCGACGGGGTGGATGATGGGCTCGGAACAGGAACTCTTGCCCGCTGGTGTAGCCCTTGCGGATCGGCGTGCCATTGCGATGAACGCGAAGCGCCGATGCCGGGCTATTGCAAGGGCGGCGTGCCTTGCGCGGTGAATGAAGGCCCGGCTGCGGCTTGCCAGACCCAGGAGGCGGGTGGCTGCCAGTCGGCCACCCACTGCGGGATCTGCTGGGCAGGCAGGGGCCGCGAGATGCCGTAACCCTGCGCCAGTTCGCAGCCCAGCTGCAGCAAGCGGCTGCCATGTGCCTCGGTTTCAACACCTTCTGCGATGACGCTGTGGCCGAACGCATTGGCCAGGCCAATCACGCCTTGCACGATGGCCAGGTCGTCGGCGTCGTCGAGCATGTCGCGCACAAAGCTCTGATCGATTTTCAGCAGGGTGGCCGGGAGTCGCTTCAGGTAGGTGAGTGACGAGTAACCAGTGCCGAAATCGTCCAGCGAGAACTTGACGCCGTGGCGCATGCAGTCGGTCATCAACTGGCTTACCTGGGCAACGTCTTCCAGCGCGCTGGTTTCCAGCACTTCCAACTCCAGCATGCTGCCAGGCACCCTGGGGTGCGCGCCAAGCAGTTCACCCAGGCGTGAGGCAAAGTGGCTGCGCTGCAGATGAACGGCGCTCACGTTCACGCTCACGGGCAGTTCCAGCCCCATCTGGAGCCATTCGTCCATCTGGGCCAATGCGCGGTCAATCACCCATTCGCCCAGTTGAATGCCCAGCGCGTGGTCTTCGATGAGGGGCAGGAAGTCGCAGGGGGGAACGAGTCCACGGTTCGGGTCCTGCCAACGGACCAGGGCCTCCATGCCCACGATCTGCCCATGGCGCATGTTTACCTTGGGCTGGTAGTGCAGAACGAATTCGCCCCTTTCAAGGCCCAGGCGAATGCGCTGCTGGCTCACGCGGCGGTTCTTCTGAGCTTCGTCGTATTGCACGTCGAACAGGTGGTAGCGGTTTTTGCCCGCCTGCTTGGCGTTGTACATGGCTTGGTCGGCGTGCCGGATGAGCACGTCTGCATCGGCACCGTCTTGCGGGTAGAGCGTGACGCCGATGCTGGCTGACACTTGCAGCAGAAGGCCGTCGATGTCGACCGGCTCTGCCGCAGCCTGCAACATGCGTTGGAGAATGACATCGCAGTCCTGCTGGGTTTCCAGGTCGAGCAGTACGGCGACGAACTCATCCCCACCAATGCGTGCCAGGGTGTCGCCTTCGCGCAGCGCGGTCTTCAGCCTTTCGGCCAGCTTGACCAGGAAGCGGTCGCCCACGCCATGGCCATGGGTGTCGTTGATTGCCTTGAACCCGTCCAGGTCCAGGTAGGCCACTGCCAGAGACTGTCCGCGCCGCCCACACACCATGATGCCGTGCGTCAAACGGTCTGCCAGTAGCACGCGGTTGGGCAGGTTGGTCAGCGCGTCGTAGTGGGCGATGTGTTCGAGCTGGTGCTCGTGTGCCTTGATGAGGGTGATGTCGGTGAGCAGCGCGACGTAGTTCGTGGCCTTGCCGTGTTCATCCTTGACCGAGCTGACCGTGAGGAGCGCTGTGTAATGGTGGCCGTTGCGGTGCTGGTGCTGGACCTCTCCATACCAGTGGTCGCGCTCGCGCAGCGAATTCCAGAGTTCCTGCGAGTGGTCGTGCGTATGGGTTTGTGGCGAGAACAGCTCTGCGGGTCGGCCAATGATTTCGTCACGGCTGTGGCCACTGAACTGGCAGAAGCTGCGGTTGACGTCGATGACCGTGCCTTCGGTATCGGTGATGAAGATGCCTTCGCGCGCATGTGTGAACACGCTGGCAGCGAGCTTGAGGCGTTCTTCGGCTTCCAGGCGCTTGCTGGCCATGCGCGCGAAGCGTTCTTGCAACTGAACGAGCTCCATGGCGCCCTTGAACCGCTTGCTGCTTTGCGGTAGGCCGGATTCAAGTTCTTCCGTGGAACGCTTCAGCCGCCTCAGGGGCGAGAGGATGCTCGCCTGCACACCCCACAGGGCCAACAGGATCATGAGGGCCATGAAGGCCGCCAGGGTCAAGCCATTGCGCAAGGTGCGCGAATGGATGGCGGCAAGTTGCTCGTCAAAGGGGATGCCCATGCCTACGATCACGTGCTGCCGTGCCCCGGGGGGCTCCAGTCGGATGGAAGCAAAGATACGCGTGAGGCCCGCACCGTCTGTCAGGATAGGTCGGTGCTCGGGTTCGTCGGATGCGGTGGCTTCCGCGCGAAAGTAGTACTCATCCAGCTTCTTGCCCAGGCGGCTTTTGTCCTCGGGGAAGTGGGCAATGATGTTGCCGGTGGCGTCTGCGATGTAGGCAATGGAGTTGTTGGGCAAGCGACTTTCCGCCAGCCGCCGACTCCACCAGTCGAGCGACACCACGGCCACGGCGGCGGCCACGACCTGTTTGCTCCCAGACGCATCGAATACCGGGTAGGCGAAGTTCACGCTGGTGACGCCTGCCGCGCGGTCGGTCTGGAATTCGCCGATGGAGAACTCTTGCTGATCCATGGCCCGACGAATGTAGGGGCGGTCGGCCACGTTCACCCGTGTTTTCAGTGGGCGGGCGTTGCAGCGCAGTTCGCCGTCGGCGCTGGGTGCACCCAGGTTCACGAAGTGCACGTTGAGGGCCAGCACTCTGGCCAGAAACTCAGCGCACTGCGGTGAGGCTTGCTGTTGCAGTTCTGGGGCGAGCGCGAGTTGCTTCAGGAAGCCCTGCGTTTCTTCGATCAACCGTGCCTGGTCGTTGGTCAGAACACGCAGGGTGTCCACCGCGCGCACCTGTGCTTCTTGCATGGCCGCGTCTCGGTCTCGCCAGTATTCGATGGCAAGCATCACAACGCCTGGTGCCGCGATCAACAGTATCAGCGTGACCAGCCTGGTCCACAGTGAATACAGGAGTTTGATCATCGGTTGGCTCCCAAGTCTTGACCCGAGGCGCTGTTGCTTCCGCAATCAATTATTGCGACAAAGACGCGGTTCGCCAATCAAATGACGTGCGAAAGGGGTAGTCCTTATTCCTGCTGACTGCCCTTGCGCTTGCCGGTGCCAGCCGTGCGCGCCCACCACTCGGGCCCGAACTGGCCCTGCAACCAGTCGATGAACTGTGTGACCTTGGCGGGGACCATGCGGGGAGAGGGGTACACCGCGTGGATTTCCTGCTGCGGCAACTGCCATTCGTCTAGCACGGACACCAGCGACCCCTTGCGCAGCGACTCTTCTGCCACGTAGCGCGGCAATGCGGCAATGCCCATGCCCTCGCGCGCGGCCACCAGCAGGGTGGACAGGTTGTTGGAGCGCAGCAGTCCACGCACCGGCACTGAGGCTGACTTGCCCCCGGCGCCGCTGAACTGCCAGCGCGCGTCGCCCTGCACGGTGCTGTAGATGAGCGCGTCGTGGTCTTTCAGGTCTTTGGGCGTTGATGGTGTGCCGCGCTGCTGCAGGTATTCTGGCGAGGCGGCCACCACCCAGGGGTTGAGACCGAGGTAGCGCGAACCCAGCGTTGAGTCGGCCAGAGGGCCCATGCGGATGGCCACGTCCACGCCCTGTTCCACGAGGTTGACGTAGCGGTCGTCGCAGCTCAGGTCCACCTGGAGCTGTGGGTTCATGCGCATGAACTGCATGACCAGCGGTGCCAGCACACGCCGTCCGAAGGCCACCGAGGTGCTGATGCGCAGTGCGCCCTGCACCTGGGTTTGTAGCAGCGCCGCGACGGACTCTGCCTCTTCCACGTGGTGGGTGATGAGCTTGCACTTCTCGTAGTAGAGCAGCCCGATTTCGGTGGGCGTGACACCGTGCGTGGAGCGGTGCAGCAGGCGCGCGCCCAGCTGCGCCTCCATGCGGCGCACCTGCTTGGTGGCGGCGGGCTGCCCTATGCCCAGTTCGGCGGCGGCCTTGCTGAAGGAGCCCAGGTCCACAACCCGGACGAACAGGCGGATGGCTTGTATGCGTTCCATGGGTGCTATTCCACCATGGAATAAGCGAAATGCGCCAGTGCTGCCTTCCGATTCCCTTCTGCCGGGGCGAATATTCCACCAGACGCATAGCAAACCCACCTACAGGAGATAGACATGCCCAAGATGAAAGCCGCCATGGCGGCCGTGCTGGTGCTGGAGAAGGAAGGCATCACCCAGGCGTTTGGCGTGCCTGGCGCGGCCATCAACCCGCTGTATGCGCAACTGCGCGAACGCGGCACCATTTCGCACATCCTGGCGCGCCACGTGGAAGGCGCCTCGCACATGGCCGAAGGCTACACGCGCGCCGCACCGGGCAACATCGGTGTGTGCATCGGCACCTCGGGGCCGGCTGGCACCGACATGATCACGGGCCTCTATTCCGCGCAGGCCGACTCCATTCCCATCCTCTGCATCACCGGCCAGGCGCCGCGCGCAAGGCTGCACAAGGAAGACTTCCAGGCGGTGGACATTGCGTCGATTGCCAAGCCGGTGACCAAGTGGGCCACCACCGTGCTGGAGCCCGCCCAGGTGCCGCGCGCCTTCCAGCAGGCGTTTCACCTGATGCGCTCGGGCCGCCCGGGGCCGGTGCTGATCGACCTGCCGTTTGACGTGATGCAGGCCGAGATCGAGTTCGACATCGAGACCTACGAGCCGCTGCCCGTGTACAAGCCAGCAGCCTCGCGCAAGCAGATCGACAAGGCCATGGAGATGCTGGCCACCGCCGAGCGCCCGCTGATCGTGGCGGGCGGGGGCATCATCAACGCCGACGCGGCAGACCTGCTGGTGCAGTTTGCCGAGATCACCGGCATACCCGTGATTCCCACGTTGATGGGCTGGGGCGCCATTCCCGACGACCACCCGCTGATGGCGGGCATGTGCGGCCTGCAGACCAGCCACCGCTACGGCAA
The DNA here is from genome assembly GCA_041913045.1 of Burkholderiaceae bacterium. Taxonomy (GTDB): domain Bacteria; phylum Pseudomonadota; class Gammaproteobacteria; order Burkholderiales; family Burkholderiaceae_C; genus CAMLOF01. The sequence continues at coordinate 15,344 of JAYSGB010000037.1, forward strand.
CGCCAACATGCTGGCCAGTGACTTTGTGCTGGGCATTGGCAACCGCTGGGCCAACCGCCACACCGGTTCGCCCGAGGTGTATTGCAAGGGTCGCAAGTTCATCCACGTGGACATTGAGCCCACGCAGATTGGCCGTGTGTTCGCGCCGGACTACGGCATCGTGTCGGACGCGAAGGCCGCGCTGGAGCTGTTCGTGGAAGCCGCCAAGGCATTGCGCGCCGCCGGGCAACTGCCCGACCGCAGCGCCTGGGCCGCCGAATGCCTGGGCCGCAAGTCCTCGGTCGAGTACCTGCGCAAGACGAACTTCGAAACCGTGCCCATGAAGCCGCAGCGTGTGTACCAGTGCATGAACAACGCCTTCGGCAAGGACGTGACCTACGTCTCCACCATCGGCCTGAGCCAGATCGCGGGTGCGCAGTTCCTGCACGTGTACGGCCCGCGCCGCTGGATCAACTGCGGGCAGGCCGGCCCGCTGGGCTGGACCGTGCCTGCCGCGTTGGGTGTGCGTGCCGCCGACCCACAACGCAAGCTCGTGGCGCTGTCGGGTGACTACGACTTCCAGTTCATGATCGAAGAGCTTGCCGTGGGTGCGCAGTTCAAGCTGCCCTACATCCACATGGTGGTGAACAACAGCTACCTGGGCTTGATCCGCCAGTCGCAACGCGGCTTCAGCATGGACTACTGCGTGCAACTGGGCTTCGAGAACATCAACGCCCCCGCTGGCGACGCCGCCGCGCAGGGCTATGGCGTGGACCACGTGAAGGTGGTCGAGGGCCTGGGCTGCAAGGCCATCCGCGTGCACCGGCAGGAGGAGATTGCCCCCGCCATCCGCCAGGCCGAAGCCTGGATGGCCGAGTTCCAGGTGCCGGTGGTGATCGAGGTGATTCTGGAGCGTGTGACCAACATCGCCATGGGCACCGAAATCGACAACGTGACGGAGTTTGAAGAACTGGCCGCCAACAAGGCAGACGTGCCCACCGCCGTGGCGCTGCTGGACTGAACCGTTGCGACTTTGAGAACACAAGGAGACCGAACCATGCCCCGTTTTGCGGCCAACCTGACCATGCTTTTCACGGAACTGCCTTTCCTGGACCGCTTTGACGCTGCGGCGCGTGCGGGCTTCCAGGCGGTGGAATTCCTGTTCCCCTATGCCTTTGAGGCGAATGACATCAAGGCCCGGCTCGATGCCAACGGCTTGCAGCTGGTGCTTCACAACCTGCCCGCTGGTGACTGGGACGCAGGCGAGCGCGGCATTGCCTGCCACCCGGACCGCGTGGAGGAGTTCCGCGCGGGCGTGGAGCGTGCCATTGCCTACGCGCAGACGCTGGGGGTGAGGCAGCTCAACTGCCTGGTGGGCAAGGCCCCGGCCGGGGTGCCCGACAGCGTGCTGCGCGAGACCCTGGTGGCCAACCTGCGCCACGCCGCATCGCGCCTCAAGGCCGCCGGATTGCGCTTGCTGGTGGAGCCCATCAACAACTACGACATTCCCGGCTTCTACCTGAGCCGCACGCAACAGGCGCTGGACCTGCTGGACGAGGTGGGCGCCGACAACGCCTTTGTGCAGTACGACATCTACCACGCCCAGCGCACCGAAGGCGAGCTGGCGGCCACGCTGCAAAAGCACCTGGCACGCATTGGCCACGTGCAACTGGCCGACAACCCGGGGCGCAACGAGCCGGGCACGGGCGAGATCAACTACGCCTTCCTGTTCCGCCACCTGGACCGCATTGGTTACGACGGCTGGGTGGGCTGCGAATACAAGCCCGCCAGCACTACCGAGGCTGGGCTGGGCTGGCTCAAGGCTCTGGCCTGAGCACCTTCCTCGACATTGCACCAGCACATTCACAACAAGGAGAAACACATGACCACACAACCCCTGAAGATCGGTTTCATCGGCCTCGGCATCATGGGCACACCCATGGCGGGCCACCTCATGAAGGCAGGGCACCAGCTTTTCGTCTATACCCACGGCAAGGTGCCTGCCGAGATCGCCGAAAGCCCAGCCACCCAATGCCTGAACGCGCGCGGCGTGGCGGAGCGGGCCGACATCATCATCACCATGGTGCCCGACACGCCCGACGTGGCAGAGGCACTCTTCGGTGAGGAAGGCGTGGCCAAGGGGCTGACCCCGGGCAAGACGGTGGTGGACATGTCCTCCATCTCGCCGGTGGAAACCAAGGTGTTCGCACAGAAGATCGAGGCCCTGGGCTGCGACTACCTGGATGCGCCGGTGTCTGGTGGCGACGTGGGTGCGCGCAACGCCACGCTGTCCATCATGGTCGGCGGCAAGCCGGAGGTGTTTGAGCGCGTGAAGCCGGTGTTCGAGGTGATGGGCAAGAACATCACCCTGGTGGGCGGCAATGGCGACGGCCAGACCTGCAAGGTGGCCAACCAGATCGTGGTGGCGCTGACCATCAATGCCGTGGCCGAAGGCCTGCTGTTCGCGGCGCGTGCCGGGGCCGATGCCGCCAAGGTGCGCCAGGCGCTGATGGGCGGACTGGCCACGTCACGCATTCTGGAGGTGCATGGCGAACGCATGATCAAGCGCACTTTCGACCCCGGCTTCCGCATTGCGTTGCACCAGAAGGACCTGAACCTGGCGCTGAGCGCGGCCAAGTCGCTTGGGCTGGCTCTGCCTGCCACGTCGAATGCCCAGCAGCTCTTCAGTGCCTGTGTGTCGCACGGCGGCTCGGCCTGGGACCATTCGGGTATCGTGCGTGCGTTGGAGAAACTCAACAACTTCGAGATCGGCCAGAGCGCTGGCTGACGCAACCCGTTCACCACCAAGAGCCCGACGATGACCCAGACCACCGCCACGCCCGCCCAACTGCTGCGCCGCATGTTCGATGCGGCGGTGGCATCTGCACAGCCTGCACTGTGCGTGCCGCCCCACCTGCCCACCCGTGCCGAACTGGGCGCGGGGCGGCTGGTGGTGATTGGCGCGGGCAAGGCGTCTGCCGCCATGGCGCAGGCGGTGGAGCAGCACTGGGACGGCCCGCTGAGCGGCCTGGTGGTGACGCGTTACGGCTACGCCGTGCCGTGCGAACGCATTGAAATTGTGGAGGCCGCGCACCCCGTGCCCGACGCCGCAGGCCTGCAAGCCGCGCAGCGCCTGCTGCAGGTGGTGCAGGGCCTGCGCGAAGACGACATCGTCCTGTGCCTGATTTCGGGCGGTGGCTCGGCCCTGCTGCCGCTGCCCATCGATGGCTTGACGCTGGAACACAAGCAGGCCGTCAACCGCGCGCTGTTGGCCAGCGGCGCCACCATCAGCGAGATGAACTGCGTGCGCCGCCACCTGTCGGCCATCAAGGGCGGGCGGCTGGCGGCGGCGTGCCACCCGGCACGTGTGGTCACGCTGCTGCTGTCTGACGTGCCGGGCGACAACCCCATCGACATCGCTTCCGGCCCCACCGTGGCCGACCCCACCACCTGCGAAGATGCGCTGGCCATCGTGCGCCGTTACGGCATCGACCTGCCCGCGCCAGTGCGCGAGGTGCTGGAGAGCGGCCGTGGCGAGTCTGTGAAGCCTGGCGACCCGCGCCTGGCCCGGGCCGAAACGCGCATGGTGGCCACGCCGCAGATGGCGCTGGAAGCCGCTGCAGCCGTGGCCCGTGAGGCGGGATACCCCGCGCACATTTTGGGCGATGCGCTGGAAGGCGAGGCCCGTGACGTGGGCAAGGTGCTGGGCGGCATGGCCTTGCAGGTGGCCGGGCGCAACCAGCCTTTTGCTGCGCCCTGCGTGCTGCTGTCGGGCGGTGAAACCACCGTGACGGTGCGCGGGCAGGGCCGGGGCGGGCGCAACGTGGAGTGTCTGCTTTCAATGGCCATCACGGTGGGTGGGCACCCGCGCATTCACGCGCTGATGGGCGACACCGACGGCGTGGACGGGCTGGAGGAAATTGCGGGCGCGGTCGTTGGCCCCGACACGCTGGCGCGAGGCTGGGCGCAAGGCCTGCGCCCGCTGGACAGCCTGGCCAACAACGACGGCCATGGATTCTTCGAAGCGGTGGGGGCCTCCGTGGTGACTGGCCCCACCCTCACCAATGTCAACGATTTCCGGGCCATCGTCATCGAGGCGCCGGACCAAGGAAGCACATGACCCTGCGTCGAACGCGGCGAGCCAAGATCGTCGCCACCCTGGGGCCGGCCAGCGCCGACCGCGAGACCATCCGTGAACTCTTTTTGGCGGGCGTGGACGTGTTCCGGCTGAACTTCAGCCACGGCAGCCATGCCGACCACGCCGCGCGCTTTGCCATCCTGCGCGAACTGGAGGCCGAGACTGGCCGCCCCATCGGCATTCTGGCCGACCTGCAGGGGCCCAAGCTGCGCGTGGGCACCTTTGCCGACGGCCCGGTGCAACTGGTGCCTGGCGAGCCCTTCCGGCTCGACCTGGACCCCGCGCCCGGCAACGCGCAGCGGGTGAACCTGCCCCACCCCGAGATCTTTGCCGCGCTGGTGCCGGGCGCCGAGCTGCTGCTGGACGACGGCAAACTGCGCCTCGTGGTGCAGCGCTGCGATGCGAGCAGCGCCGACACCCTCGTGGCCGTGGGCGGGCGTCTGTCGGAACGCAAGGGCGTGAACGTGCCCGGTGTGGTGCTGCCGATCTCGGCGCTCACACCCAAGGACCGCCGCGACCTGGATGCCGCGCTCGAACTGGGCGCCGACTGGATCGCCTTGTCCTTCGTGCAGCGGCCCGAGGACGTGGCCGAGGCCCGTGCCCTCATCGGTGCACGTGCGGGCATCGTGGCCAAGCTGGAAAAGCCTTCAGCCATCGACCGGCTGGACGAGGTGGTGGCCGAGGCCGACGCCGTGATGGTGGCGCGTGGTGACCTGGGGGTGGAACTGCCCGCCGAGCGTGTGCCTGCCATCCAGAAGCGCATCGTGCGCGCCTGCCGCAAGGCGGGCAAGCCGGTGATCGTGGCCACGCAAATGCTGGAATCCATGATCGAAAGCCCGGTGCCCACGCGCGCCGAGGCGTCTGACGTGGCCACCGCCATCTACGACGGTGCCGATGCCGTGATGCTGTCTGCCGAGTCTGCGGCGGGCAAGCACCCGGTGGCGGCTGTGGCCATGATGAACCGCATCATTGAAGGCACCGAGTCCGACCCCTTGTACCGCCAGTTGATCGAGGCTTCGCACACGTCGCCCGTGCCGGGCGAGGCGGGTGTGGCCGACGCCGTGTGCTGCGCCATGCGCCGCGCGTCTGCCTTGCTGCGGGCGTCGGCCATTGTGTGCCACACCAGTTCGGGCCAGACCAGCCTGCGCGCCGCGCGCGAACGGCCCGACGCACCCGTGCTGAGCCTGACGCCCAGCCGTGCTGCTGCGCGCCGCCTGGCGCTGGCCTGGGGCGTGCATTCCGTGCACGTGCAGGGGGCTCAGGACGGCCGCGAGATGACCACGCAGGCCTGCAGCGTGGCCCGCGAAACCGGCTTTGCCCAGCCGGGCGAAACCATCGTGATGATCGCGGGCATGCCCTTTGGCGAGAGCGGCACCACCAACCTGATGCGCATCGCCACGGTATGACTCAGGCTGCTGGCTGCATCAACAGCCAGTAGCCGGGCAGCCACCCAGTAAACACACCTTGCGCCATGGCCGTCCAGGCCACGCGGCGCTTCCAGGGCTTTTGCAGCACCAGTTGCGCGAAGTAAAGCAACCACAGCACCGCCCACGCGGCCCAAGACGCCGCCTGCCACCAGCCCCAGGCGTCCTGGGCGCTCCAAAGCAGTTCGGTGGCCACAGCGCCCGCGGTGAGCGCCACGAACAGGCTGAACCAGCCCAGGCCACGGCCGTCGTTGCCGAGCAAGCGGTTCCACGCCACCCAAAGGTAGGTGAAAGAGAACAGCAGCGAGAGCGTGGCCTCGCGCACGGTGAGCAGGTTAGCCCCATCTCCAAACGCATACTCGTGGGCCACCCGCAGGCTGAGCAGGCCGACCAGCAGGTTGATCACCAGGATTTCACGGTCGCCAATGCGCCCCAGCATCCAAAGGCCGTTGAGGATGAGCACGGCGCCCACATAAAACAGGACCAGTCCAGACAGCATGGCCGCTCAATTCGCAGGTGGCGCAGGCGCCTTGTCGCTCCAGAGCTGGCCGCCAGTGGACCAGTCGTGCCGCTCAATGTCGAAGAAGAGGATGTCCACCCCGTCGGGCGAACCGCCGAGCACGCGCACGCAGGCGTCGGTCAATGCTTTGGCCAGTTCGGCCTTTTGCTGTGGCGTGCGCCCTTTGAACAATTCGACGCGAAGGGTGGGCATGGCAGGTACTCCAGTAAAAAAAAAAGTTCTCAAAGGTCAAAGCCCGGCGAAAGCCGGTGGGCGCGGCGCAGCAGGGCGGGCCATTCCAGGTCGCCATCGCGTTCGCTGCCGTCGCCCAGCCATTGCCGCAGCGTGCGTTCGGCCAGCTCCGGTGCGGCAACCAATATGGGTGCCCCGGCGGCCATGGCACGCAGTTGGGCCTGTGCGGCCCGGTCCAGAATGTGCATCAGCATGAACGCCTCGGCCACAGTGCGGCCTACGGTGAGCACACCGTGGTTGTCCAGGATGAGGCCGTCCAGCGCGCCCAGGTTGGCCACCAGCCTGCGTTGCTCGTCTGCGCCCAGGGCCAGGCCTTCGTAGGGGTGGCGGCCCAGGCGGCCGTGCAAGCGCATGGCCCACTGGGAGCAGGGCAGCAGACCCTCTGGCCGCATGGACAGCGCCACGCCCCAGGGGCTGTGCAGGTGGATCACGCATTCCACCTCGGGGCGTGCTGCGTGCACCGCGCCGTGGATGGTGAAGCCCGTCGGGTTCACCGGTCGGGCGCTACCGTCCACGGCCCGGCCTTGCAGGTCCACCTTCACCAGGCTGGAGGCTGTCACCTCGTCAAACCCCAGGCCGAATTCGTTGATGAGGTACACCCCCGGCTCACCGGGCACGGCTGCCGAGAGGTGGGTGTAGATCGTGTCGTCCCAGCCCGCCAGGGCGGCAAGCCGGAAAGCGGCGGCGAGGTCCTTGCGGACCTCGCCTTCAGTGCGGAGTGGGCGCATGGCCTGCTGGTCAGTGTGCCTCGGCGGTCTTGGCCGCTTCAATGGCGCCTTCGGTGTCCTCGCGGGCGCCGTTGAAGAACAGGTTCAGCACCACCGCCGACACTGCCGTCAGCAGAATGCCGCTTTCCAGCAGCGGGTGCAGGCCGTGGGCCATCTGCTGCGTCCAGCGCGGGGCCACCAGCGGGATCAGGCCGAAGCCGATGGACAGCGCCACGATATACAGGTTGTTGCGGTTGCCCCGGTAGTCCACGTTGGCCAGGATGCGGATGCCGGTGGCCGCCACCATGCCGAACATCACCAGCCCGGCACCGCCCAGCACGAAGGTGGGAATGGATTCCACGAAGGCCGCCATCTTGGGCAGCATGCCCAGCACGATCATGATGACGCCGCCCGCCACGCACACCCAGCGGCTGCGCACGCCGGTCACGCCCACCAGACCCACGTTCTGCGAGAAGCTGGTGTACGGGAAGGTGTTGAAAATGCCGCCAATGAGCGTGCCCAGGCCGTCGGTGCGCAGGCCTGCGGCCAGCTCCGGTTGGGTGATGCGCTTTTGCGTGATGTCGCTCAGCGCCAGGAACATGCCGGTCGATTCGATCATCACCACGATCATCACCAGCGTCATGGTCAGGATCATCACGATGTCGAACGTGGGCATGCCAAAGGCGAAGGGCGTGACCACGTCAAACCAGTGCGCCTTGCCCACCTTGTCGAAGTTCATCTTGCCCATGCCCACCGCAATCACGCAGCCCACCACAATGCCCAGCAGCACCGAGATGTTGGCCACGAAGCCCCGCGTGTACTTCACCAGCAGCAGGATGAACGCCAGTACCACCGCCGCAATGGCCAGGTTGTCCAGCGAGCCATAGGCCGGGTTGTCCACCATGGGAATGGGGCCGGGCAGCTTGGTCAGCTCGGCGCCCGACTGTGCGGCGGCGGCCTTGGCACCGTCCACCATGGCCACCAGCTTGGGCACGTCCACGCTCTGGGCCATCGGGGGCGGGCCGCCCAGGGCCCAGCCCACGCCCACGCGCATCAGGCTGATGCCGATGATGGCGATGATGGTGCCGGTGACCACGGGCGGGAAGAACCGAAGCAGCTTGCTCACCATGGGGGCGATGATCATTGAGATGATGCCCGCACCGATGATCGCGCCGAAGATGGCGCGCGCGCCGTCCACGCCGGGCATGGCGTTGGCAAAGGCCACCATCGGCCCCACGGCCGCGAAGGTCACGCCCATCATCACCGGCAGCTTGATGCCGAAGTAGCGCGTCACGCCCAGGCTCTGGATCAGCGTGACCAAGCCGCAGCAGAAGAGGTCGGCGGAAATGAGCAGGGCAACCTGCTCGGGGCTCAGCTTGAGCGCGCGGCCGATGATGAGCGGCACGGCCACTGCGCCTGCGTACATCACCAGCACGTGTTGCAGGCCCAGCGCAGCCAGGCGGCCAGCGGGCAGTTTCTCATCCACGGGGTGGACTGTGGTCTCACTCATGGTTGTCTCCAGGGTTTTTTTGTGGTTGAAGTGGTCCACCACAGGCGCAGCCCACCTCTTCGCCCTGATTTCTTTCGGGCGGGCTGCGCTTGGGTGGAGGGGGAAGCCTGGCGGTCAGTTGACCGTTGCTCCCTGATCGAACCAGCGTTTGATCAGGGCACGCTCGTCTTCGGTGATCTGCGTGGCGTTGTTCAGCGGCATCAGCTTGAGCACCGACGCCTGCTGGTAGACGGCCTGAGCGTGTTGCTTGACCAGCTCAGGGGTGTGCAGGGCAATGCCCTTGCTTTGCAGTGCCGCGTTGTGGCACATGCTGCAGCGTTGCTCGATGACGCCCTGCACCTGCGCAAAGGTGACGGGCTGGCTGGCGGCGGCCTTGGCTTCGGCGCTAGGGGCTGCGGGGGCCAGCCACACTGCCAGGCCCACCAGCACCAGGGTGCCCGCCACGGCATGTTCCCACGGCGTGCGCTGGCCCAGCACATGGGCCTTGTGGCGTGCCACGAAGCTGTGGCGGATGAGGGCGCCCGCCAGCATCAGCAGCACCAGCACTAGCCAGTTGTTGGGGCCCTGGTACAGCCAGCCGTAATGGTTGGACAGCATGGCAATCAGCACCGGCAGGGTGAAGTAGGTGTTGTGCACGCTGCGTTGCTTGCCGCGTTTGCCATGGATGGCGTCGGGCGTTTCACCGGCGCGCAGCGATGCCACCACCTTGCGCTGGCCGGGAATGATCCAGAAGAACACGTTGGCGCTCATGGCCGTGGCGATCATGGCGCCCACCAGCAGGAAGGCGGCACGGCCCGCAAACAGCTGGCACGCCAACCACGAGGCGAACACGATGAACACGAACACCAGCACGCCCACCACCAGGTCGCCGTTCTTGCGTTGCCCCAGGGTGCGGCAGATCACGTCGTAGATCAGCCAGAACGCCACCAGAAAGCCCAGCGCCGTGGAAATGGCAGCGGCGGGCGTCCAGTCGAACACACTCTTGTCGATGAGGAAGGTGCCCGCGTTGAACAGGTACAACGCCGTGAACAGGCCGAATCCGGTGAGCCAGGTGGAGTAGCTCTCCCAGTACGACCAGTGCAGGTTCTGGGGCAGCGGCAGCCACTTGGGCGCCACCATGTACTTGTTGGAGTGGTAGAAGCCGCCACCGTGCACGGCCCACATCTCACCGTCCACGCCCTTGGCCTTCAGGTCGCCATGGGTGGGTGGGGACAGGCTGTTGTCCAGCATGACGAAGTAGAACGACGCGCCGATCCAGGCGACAGCCGTGATGACGTGGACCCAGCGCAGCAGCAGGTTGGCCCAGTCCAGAAGGTATGCATCCATCGCATCCTCACCAATGATGTGAGCACAGCCGGGGGCTGTGCAAACACCTCACCACTGCGGGCTCTGTGAGGAGGAAACGTCGCAACCGGTGGGGCCTTTGCAAGGGCCCCGGGTGACCGGGCGCCGCGGCGACGTGTATAAAGTGTATACAAACAGGCATACACTCGAATCAGGGGTTACCCTAGAGCTTAGCGGATTTCCTGCGCGGCCAGGGCGGTTTTCAGGAACCGCGGTAGGTCGAGTAGGCCCAGGGGCTGACCAGCAGGGGCACGTGGTAATGGCCGGCAGCGTCGGCAATGCCGAAGTCGATGGGCACCGTGTCGATGAAGGCCGGCTCGGGCAGCGCCACGCCGCGTGCGCGGAAGTACGCCGCCACCTCGAAGGTCAGGCGGTAGCGGCCGGTGGCCATGGTGCTGGCGTCGAGCAGCGGCCCGCCATCGTTGCGGCCGTCGTGGTTGAGGGTGATGCTCTTGACCGTTTCCACGCCCTGGCTGGTGACGCGTTGCAGCGTCACCTTCATGCCTGCGGCGGGGCAGCCATTCATGGTGTCCAGAACGTGGGTGCTGAGGTGGCCCATGGTGTGATCTCCAGATATGGTGGGGAATAGACCGGCAGGCAAAAGGTGTTTGAAGTTTGCAGTGCCGTTTATTTTTGTATACACTTTAGCACACACTTTGAACGCAACAAAGAGAGACATGGCCCGCAAACCTTCCCCCGTTCCGCAACTGGAAGCCAAGCCTGCACCCGCGCGCAAGCGGGCCGGCCCCGCGGCCCGCAGCGTGCCTGGTGACGAACCCGCTGGCGCCACCGAGCGCATCGTCGAATCGATCACCCTGGCCATCGTCGAGCGTCGCCTCATGCCCGGTACCAAGCTGGCCGAACAGAAGATCGCCGACATCTTCAAGGTTTCGCGCACCATCGTTCGCCAGGCGCTCAACCAGTTGAGCCGCAACCACCTAGTCACGCTGGAGCCCGCTCGCGGCGCCTTTGTTTCCACGCCCGGCGTGGACGAGGCGCGCCACGTGTTCGAAGTGCGCTCCATGCTGGAAGGCGCCATGGTGCGCCAGCTCTGCACAAGCATCACCGACGAACAGATAGCCGCCCTGCGCGCCCATCTGCGCGAGGAGCGCGAAGCCGTGGCCCGCACCGACGTGACCGGCCGCACGCGCCTGCTGGCCGATTTCCACGTGGTGCTGGCGCGCATGCTGGGCAACGAAGTGCTGGCCGAATTGCTCAGCGACCTGCTCGGTCGCTCGTCGCTCATTTCGCTGATGTACCAGTCGTCCCATTCGGCAGAACACTCCCAGCAGGAACACGTCCACATCGTCGATGCGCTGGAGCGGCGTGACGCCCGCACCGCCGTGCGCCTGATGGAGCACCACATCACCAACGTGGAGCGCAACCTGCGCTTCAACCCGCACACCTCAGACCTGGGCGCTGCACTGCGCCCATGACCTTCAACCCCCAACTCACAAGAGACAACACCCATGAGCAGCCCACAGCGTTACCCGCGTGACCTTTACGGCCACGGTCCCAACCCGCCGCACGCCCAATGGCCCGGCCGCGCCCGCGTGGCGGTGCAGTTCGTGCTCAACTACGAAGAAGGCGGCGAAAACAGCGTGCTGCATGGCGACGCAGGCAGCGAGCAATTCCTGTCCGAAATGTTCAACCCCCCGGCCTTTCCCGAGCGCCACCTGAGCATGGAGGGCATCTACGAATACGGTTCCCGCGTGGGCGTGTGGCGCATCCTGCGCGAGTTCGAAAAACGCGGCCTGCCGTTGACCGTGTTCGGCGTGGGCATGGCCATGCAGCGCTGCCCCGAGGTGAGCGCCGCCTTCAAGGAGCTGGGCCACGAGATCGCCTGCCACGGCTGGCGCTGGATCCACTACCAGAACGTGGACGAAGCCACCGAACGCGAGCACATGCGGCTGGGCATGGAAGCCATTGAAAAGCTCATGGGCGAGCGCCCGCAGGGTTGGTACACAGGCCGCGACAGCCCCAACACCCGCCGCCTGGTGGCAGACTTCGGCGGCTTCGAGTACGACAGCGACTACTACGGCGATGACCTCCCCTTCTGGCTGCAGGTGAAGAAGACCGACGGCTCGCTCGCCCCGCACCTGGTGGTGCCCTACACGCTGGACTGCAACGACATGCGCTTCGCCCTGCCGCAGGGTTACAGCCACGGCGACGAGTTCTTTGAATACCTGAAGGACGCCTTCGACGTGCACTACGCCGAAGGCGACGAGCGCCCGAGCATGATGAGCATCGGCATGCACTGCCGCCTGCTGGGCCGCCCAGGCCGCATGCGCGCGCTGCAGCGCTTTCTGGACCACATCGAAAAGCACGACCGCGTGTGGGTCACCCGCCGCATTGACATTGCGCGCCACTGGAAGGCCACGCACCCCTTCAACCCCGCCACCGCCTTCGTGTGGGAGTGACCGCCATGCCCTTGACGATAGAGCAACTCAACGCCGCCAGCACCGCCGAATTCACGGCGCTGCTGGACGGCACCTACGAACATTCGCCCTGGATTGCGGAGCTTGCCGCCGCGCAGCGGCCTTTTGCCAGCCTGGCGCACCTCAAGCGCGCCATGATCGAGGTGGTGCGTGAAGCTGGAGTGGACGCGCAGCTCAGGCTGATCCGCGCCCACCCGGAACTGGCGGGCAAGGCCATGGTGTCCAAGACCCTGACGGCCGAGTCCACCAACGAGCAGGGCAAGGCCGGGCTCACCGATTGCACGCCCGAGGAGTTCGCGCGCATCCAGCAGCTCAACGCCGACTACAACGCCAAGTTCGACTTCCCGTTCATCCTGGCCGTGCGCGGCCCGCGCGGCCTGGGGCTGAACAAGGCAGAGATCATTGCCACCTTCGCGCGCCGCCTGGGCAACCACCCCGAGTTCGAGCGTGCCGAGGCGCTGCGCAATATCCATCGCATTGCCGAAATCCGCCTGAACGACAAGTTTGGTGTGGAGCCCACCCTGGGCAACCTGGTGTGGGACTGGGCCGAAAAACTGGCCGAGCACACCGAGCCCGGTTACGCCGAACGCGGCGAGCTGACCGTGACCTACCTCACCGACGCGCACCGTGCCTGCGCCCAGCGCATTGCGCACTGGATGAAGGCCGACTGCGGCTTTGACGACGTCGAGATCGACGCCGTGGGCAACGTGGTGGGCATCTACCACGGCAGCGACGCCAGCGCAGCCAGGCTGCTCACCGGCAGCCACTACGACACCGTGCGCAACGGCGGCAAGTATGACGGGCGGCTGGGCATCTTCGTGCCCATGGCCTGCGTGCGTGAATTGTCCCGCCAGGGCAAGCGCCTGCCTTACGGCATCGAGGTGGTGGCCTTTGCAGAGGAAGAGGGCCAGCGCTACAAGGCCACCTTCCTGGGTTCGGGGGCGCTCACCGGCCATTTCGACGAAGCGTGGCTTGACCAGCTCGACGCCGATGGCATTTCCATGCGCGACGCGATGAAGCACGCGGGCCTGTGCATAGACGACATCCCCAAGCTGCAGCGCGACCCGGCCCGTTACCTGGGCTTCGTGGAGGTGCACATTGAACAGGGGCCGGTGCTCAACGGGCAGGACATTCCGCTGGGCATCGTCACCTCCATCAATGGCAGCGTGCGCTACGTGGGCGAAATTGTGGGCATGGCCAGCCACGCGGGTACCACCCCCATGGGCATGCGCCGCGACGCTGCTGCTGCCGCCGCAGAACTCACGCTGTATGTGGAAAAGCGCGCCGCCTCGGTGCCCGACCTCGTGGGCACCGTGGGTATGCTTGAAGTGCCGAACGGCTCCATCAACGTGGTGCCGGGCCGCTGCCGCTTCAGCCTCGACATTCGCGCCACCACCAATGAAGTGCGCGACGCCTGCGCCGCCGACGTGCTGGCCGAGCTGGAGCGCATCTGCCAGCGACGTGGCCTGCACCACACGTTGGAAGAAACCATGCGCGCCGCTGCGGCGCCTTCCGCTCCGGCGTGGCAACAGCGTTGGGAGCGTGCCGTGCAAGCCCTGGGTCTGCCCTTGCTGCGCATGCCCAGCGGGGCCGGGCACGACGCCATGAAGCTGCACGAAATCATGCCGCAGGCCATGCTCTTCCTGCGCGGGCTCAACGCCGGCATCAGCCACAACCCGCTGGAATCCATCACCAACGACGACACCGAACTCTGCGTGCGCGCCTTCCAGCACCTGCTTGACCAACTTACCTCCGAAGCATCATGACCACACCCCAGAACTACCAGGCACTCGACGCCTGGATCGACGCCCATTTCGACGAGCAGGTGCGCTTCCTGCGGGAGCTGGTGCGCGTGCCCACCGACACGCCGCCGGGCAACAACGCGCCGCACGCCGAGCGCACGGCTGAGCTGTTGCAGGCCTTCGGCTTCGATGCCGAAAAGCACGCTGTGCCCGCGCAGGCCGTCAAGGACTACGGCCTGGAGTCCATCACCAACCTGATCGTGCGCCGCCGCTACGGCGATGGCCGCACCGTCGCGCTCAACGCCCACGGTGACGTGGTGCCGCCCGGCGAAGGCTGGACGCACGACCCCTACGGCGGCGAAGTGGTGGACGGCCAGATGTTCGGTCGCGCCACGGCGGTGAGCAAGAGCGACTTTTCCACCTTCACCTTCGCGGTGCGTGCGCTGGAATCGCTCGGCCTGCCGCTCAAGGGCGGGGTGGAACTGCACTTCACCTACGACGAGGAGTTCGGCGGCGAGATGGGCCCCGGCTGGCTGTTGCAGCAAGGCTTGACCAAACCCGACCTGATGATCGCCGCAGGCTTCAGCTACCAGGTCGTCACCGCGCACAACGGCTGCCTGCAGATGGAAGTGACCGTGCAGGGTGAGATGGCGCACGCCGCCATTCCCGACAGCGGTACCGACGCCCTGCAAGGCGCCGTGCACATCCTGCAGGCGCTGTACCAGCTCAACGCCGAGTACAAGAAGACCACCTCCAAGGTGGAAGGCATCACCCACCCCTACCTGAACGTGGGCCAGATCAGCGGCGGCACCAACACCAACGTGCTGCCCGGCAAGGTGGTGTTCAAGCTCGACCGCCGCATGATCCCGGAAGAGAACCCGGCCGAGGTGGAGGCAAGCATCCGCCGCGTCATCGAAGAGGCGGCGGCTTCCTTCGCCCCCCCGCGCGGCGGCAAACAACTCAAGGTGGAGGTGCGGCGCATGCTGCTGGCCAACGCCATGGTGCCCCTGGCGGGCAACGCACCGCTGGTCAACGCCATCCAGAAGCACGGTGAGCAGTTGTTCGGCGAAGCCATTCCCGCCGTGGGCACGCCGCTCTACACCGACGTGCGCCTGTACGTGGAGCAGGGCATACCCGGCGTCATCTACGGCGCGGGGCCGCGCACGGTGCTGGAGTCGCACGCCAAACGTGCGGACGAGCGCGTGCAGCTGGAAGACTTGCGGCGTGCCACCAAGGTGGTGGCGCGCACCTTGCTCGACCTGCTCAGCTGATCAGCGTCTTTCCTCTCCATCCAGGGCCCTTCGGGGCCCTTTGTTTTTTTCCGCGCGCCGACGAACGGCACCACGCATCCGGGTAAACACCGATGTGACCCGTATTGTCGTATCCGTTCTTTGTATACAAAATACGAATCCAATAATCGCAAACAAGGAGTTGAAATGCGTATCCGGGTCATCAACCCCAACACCACCCAAGGCATGACGGACACCATCGGCCAGGCGGCTCGCCGCGTCGCTGCACCGGGTACGTTCATCGACGCCGTGCAGCCCGCCAGCGGCCCCGTGTCCATCGAAAGCCACTTCGACGAGGTGGTTGCCTCCGTCGGCGTGGCCGAGCAGATCATGGAAGGCGAGAAGCTGGGCACCGACGCCTACGTGATCGCCTGCTTCGGCGACCCAGGCCTGATGTCTGCACGCGAACTCACCCGCGCGCCAGTCATTGGCATTGCCGAGGCGGCCTTTCACATGGCCACGCTCATTTCCACGCGCTTCTCGGTCGTCACCACGCTGGCGCGCACCGGCATCATTGCCGAACACCTGCTCATGCAGTACGGCTTTGCGCACCACTGCCGCAAGGTGCGCGCCGCCGAGATCCCCGTGCTGGACCTGGAGCACGACCCTGACTGTTCCCTGAAAAAGATCATCGAGGAATGCCAGCGCGCCAAGGTTGAAGACGGCATCGGCGCCATCGTTCTGGGCTGCGGCGGCATGGCCGACCTGACCGAAACCATCTCCCGCGCCGTGGGCCTGCCCGTGGTCGAGGGCGTGACCTCCGCCGTCAAGCTGGCCGAGTCCCTGGTGCATCTGGGGTTGCAGACCAGCAAGCACGGCGACCTGGATTTCCCCCGCCCGAAAGCCTTCGCCGGGCAGTTCGAGCACTTCGGCGCCTGAAAGCGCCACACTTCACCCATAGAGGAGACAAGCCATGAGTGATACCCAAGACAAGGCAGCCGGCGAGGAGTCGCTGGCGCCGCAGGAAACCCGGATCATGGACCGCTGGTCCTACCTGCTGGCGTGGCTGGGCGGGTGTGTGTCCATCGGCACCTTTGCCATGGGCTCCAGCCTGGTAGGCCAGCTCAACATGCTGCAGGCGGTGGTGGCTATCGCCGTAGGCTGTTTCGTCATCGGCGTGGCGCTGGCCATCAACGGTGCGGCGGGCCACAAATACGGCATTCCTTTCATGGTGCAGGCGCGCACGGCCTTCGGCTTTGCGGGCACGCGCTTCCCCGGCTTCGTGCGGGCCATACCTGCCGTCGTCTGGTTCGGCTTCCAGAGCTGGATCGGCGCGGGCGCCCTCAACGCCGTCACTGCCACGCTCATGGGCTTTGACAACCTCGTCGTCTGGTTCATCATCTTCCAGGTGCTGCAGATCGCCCTGTCGGTCTACGGTTTCAAGGGCATCAAGTGGCTGGAAAACGTGGGCAGCGCCTTCATCATCGCGTCCCTGGTCTACATGTTCTGGGCCGTCATCACCAAATACGGCGGCGCCATCGACGCCAAGATCACCAGCATCGAAGGCACCTGGGGCCTGCCGTTCTGGGCCGCCACCATGCTCTTCCTGGGCATCTACAGCACCATGATGCTGAACGTGGGCGACTATTCGCGTGAGCTGCACAAGGACGTCAAGCCCGGCCCGCTCACGGTCATCTACTCCATGTCCATCCTGCCTGCCACCATCTTCATGGGCTTGATCGGCCTCATGGTTTCGGGCGCCACCGGCACCGCCGACCCGATCGCCGTGTTCTCCAGCGCCGTGGACAACAAGCCGCTGCTGGTCATCACGCTGCTGTTCATTGCCTTTGCGCAGGTCACCACCAACGTGCTCAACAACGTGGTGCCCCCGGCCTACGTGCTGATGGACGTGTTCAAGCTGTCCTTCAAGAAGTCCGCCATCCTGGTGGGTCTGCTGGCCTTCTGCACCTTCCCCTGGGTGCTGGTGAAGGACGAATCCGCCACCGGCTTGCAGGTGTTCGTGCAGACCTACTCCGCCTTCCTGGGCCCGATCTTCGCGGTGCTGGTGGTGGACTACTACATCCTTCGCGGCCGCCAACTGGACGTGAAGAAGCTCTACGACGCCGAAGGCCCGTACCGCGGCGTGAACTGGGGCGGCATTCTGGCCACGCTGGTGGGTGCCGTGGTGGCATTGAGCTTCCCCTCTGTTAGCTGGTACGCCAGCCTGCTGCCCGCCGGCATCACCTACTACCTGTTGATGAACCACTGGGCGCCTTGCCGCCGCTTCATGGATGGCGCCACAACGGCTCAAACCCAGGGCGCGCGCAGCGTCACCGGAGCAAGAACCTAAAATGCCTGGATGGTCAGGAAAGCCAAACACCCCATGAACGATGCCTCGGCCCCGGTCGCCAGCGCGCTGGATGCGTCCGAGCGAGGGCCCACGGTCGAGAGCATCGCGCAGGATGTGGCTTCCGCCATCGTGGAAAAGCGCATACCGCCCGGCACCTGGCTCCGCGAGGAAGCCCTGGGCCGGGTCTACTCCGTCAGCCGCACCAAGGTCCGTGCGGCTTTGCTCATGCTGGCCAAGGACAAGCTGGTCGAGACCATCCCCGACAAGGGAACCTTCGTCAGCAAGCCCAGCGTGGAGGAGGCCCGCGAGGTCTTCTCGGTGCGCCGCCTGCTGGAAAGCGAGATCGTTCGCCTCTTCGTGGCCAAGGCCACCCGGGCCGACTACGACCGCCTGCGCCAGCACATCCACGTCGAGCGGTCCACGCTCAAGACACCTTCGGCGGGTGCCGTGCGCGAACGCCTGCTGGGCGACTTCCACGTGGCCTTGGCAGAGACCACCGGCCACAAGGTGCTTACCGAAATCCTGACCGAACTCGTGGCGCGCAGCTCGCTGATCGCCATGCTCTACCAGAGCAGCAACGACCCGCACTGCTCCACCGACGAGCACGAGCAGTTCCTGCGCGTGTGCGAGTCCGGTGACGCCGACGCCGCAGTGGCCAACATGCTCGACCACCTGCGGCGGCTTGAATCCAGCCTGGACCTGAACCACGACAAGCCCGACCGGCAGCTGGATCTGGTCAAGGCCCTGATGATGTGAACCTGATGAGAATTTCCGAGCGCGCGCAGCGCATCGACCCGTTTTACGTGATGCAGGTGGCCAAAGAGGCGCAAGCCCTGGCTGCCAACCTGGGGCCCGGCGAGCCCCGCATGATCTTTCTGAACATCGGCGAGCCCGACTTCACCGCGCCGCCGCTGGTGCAGGCCGCTGCCGACATGGCCATCGACCAGGGGCAGACCCAGTACACCAACGCGCTGGGCCTGCTGCCGCTGCGCGAACGCATCAGCCAGTGGTACGCGCAACGCTTCGGCGTGGACGTGCCCGCGCGGCGCATTGCCATCACCGCAGGTGCCTCGGCCGCGCTGCAGTTGGCGTGCCTGGCGCTGTTCGACCCGGGCGATGAAGTGCTCATGCCCGACCCCAGCTACCCCTGCAACCGGCACATCCTCTCGGCTATCGGCGCGCGCGCGGTGTTGCTGCCCACCACCGCCGAACAGCGTTACCAGCTGGACGCCCATGAAGTGGCCGAAGCCTGGGGCGAGCGCACCCGCGGCGTGCTGCTGGCGTCGCCGTCGAACCCGACCGGCACCTCCATCGACCCAGACGAGCTGCGCCGCATCCACGAGGTGGTGCACTCGCGCGGCGGCGTCACCCTCATCGACGAGATCTATCTGGGCCTGAGCCACGACGAACGCTACGGCCAGACAGCGCTGGCCATTGACGACAACATCGTCAGCGTCAACAGCTTCTCCAAGTACTTCAACATGACCGGCTGGCGCCTGGGCTGGCTGGTGGTGCCCGACGCCATGGTGGACGCCGTGGAGCGCCTGTCGCAAAACCTTTACATCTGTGCCAGCACCGTGGCGCAACACGCTGCGCTGGCCTGTTTCGAGCCCGACAGCATTGCCGAGTACGAACGCCGCCGCGCCGAGTTCAAGGCCCGTCGCGACTGGTTCATTCCCGCCCTGCGCGAGCTGGGTTTTGGTCTACCCGTGATGCCCGATGGCGCCTTCTACGCCTGGGCCGATGCCAGCCCGCTGTTCCACAAACTGGGTGTGAGCGACAGCGCCGCCTTCGTGGCCGAACTGATGCGCCGCGCCCATGTGGTGGTGACGCCCAGCCGCGACTTCAGCGACCGTGACACCGGCACACACATACGCTTTTCCACGGCCAGCGCCATGTCCGATCTGCGCGAAGCCGTGGAGCGCATGCGCTCACTGCTGGTCTGACGAAGTCCCTGCTGCCGCACTGAAGGGTATGTGCAGCCGCACCGTGGTGCCAAGGCCTGGTGCGCTGATGACCTCCACCTCGCCGCCCAGCATGAGGCCGCGTTCACGCATGCTGGCCAGCCCCAGGGCTCGTGGGCGTGGCACGCGGGGATCGAAACCTTGTCCGTTGTCAGTGATTTCCAGCAAGTGGCCCGTAGACGTGTCGCGGAAACGAACCGTGACCTGGCTGGCCTGCGCATGGCGAGCCACGTTGGTCAGCGATTCCTGCGCCACCCGGAAAGCGGCAGTCGCCTGCGCCTCGCTCAGGTTTGCAATGCCCGGCGCCAGATCGGTGTGGCACGGTGTGTCTGAATACTGGCTGAATTCGCTGGCCAGCCATTCCAGCGCAGGGCGCAAGCCCATGTTCAATGCCGATGGGCGCAGCGCTGACGTCACGTGGCGTGCCACCTGAATGGTCGAGTCCACGGTGTCGATCAGCTGCTGGAGTCCCTTGGAAAGTTCCGGTGAGTGCTCCGCGTGCTGCAGGCGCAGCATGGCCAGACTGAGCCGCAGTGCCGTGAGGCGTTGCCCCAGTTCGTCGTGGACTTCGCGGGCAATGCGTTTGCGCTCCTCCTCCCGGGTGGAATCGTTCAGGCTGGTGAGCTCCTGCAACTTGCGGTAAGAGTCGCTCAACTCCCGCTCAGCCCTCTTGCGCTCGGTGATGTCGTTGAGGTAGCCGTGCCAAAGGAGTTCGCCCTCGCTGTTCCACTCTGGGGTGGTGCGCAATTCCACCCAGCGCTCACCCAGCTCCGCGTGGGTGGTGCGGTATTCGATCACACAAGGGTGCATCGTCAACTCGGCCTGGGCCAACGCCTTGCGCACACGAGACTCTTGACCCGGTAGCATGCACCGGAAGAGCAATGACGCGTCATCCATTAGCTGCTGTTGGGTCAGCCCCAGTACGTCGTGAACGCCAGGGCTTGCGTACAAAAACTTCTCGCCTGCGGCTTCTCGGCCACTCAACACACAGGTAAAGAAGAAGCCCGGTGCCAGCTCCGCCAAATGAGCCAGCTTGCGCACCAGCTCGTCGTGCTGACGTCTGTCTGTGATGTTGCGCGCCATGGCCAAGCCGTAGCGCACGCCGTCGAACTCAATGGACGATGTGCTGATCTCCACGGGAAACGTTCGGCCGTCCTTTCGCCGGTGGCTGGTTTCAAAGCGCCGGTCATATCCGATTGAGCCGTTCGCAATCTGCTGGACCATGAGTTCGATCGTGGCCGCTGGAATACTGGCGTCAATGTCCACCGGTCCCATGTTCAGCAAGTCTTCGCGGCTGTAGCCCAGTGCCTCGCAGGCGGCGTTGCTCACGTAGACGAAGCGGCCGCTGGAGTTCGTGATGTAGGCTGCGTCGGTAGAGGCGTTGACAGCCTTGGTCAGCAAGTGCAGGTCGCGCTCGGCCAGCTTGCGCTGCGTGATGTCAACGAAGGTCACAATCACCTGCACGACGCTTCCGTGTTCGTTGAACACCGGGTCGGCATTCACCAGCGCCCAAACCCTGGCGCCGGTACGGGGTTGATTCAGACCGAGGACCATATTGCGCACTGGCTGGGCAGTGCTCATGACGCGGTTCGCCGGAAACTCCTCGGGCAACGCCTGGCGGCCATCCTCGTGGAGCAGGACCCATTGGGGATCCTCGGCCGATGTTCCCAGAAGTTCCGTTTCTGTCAGACCCAGAATCTGCTGCGCGACCGGGTTGGCCACGATGATCCGCATATCGGCGTCATGTACCACCACCGCTGCCTGAATCTTCTCGATCAATGTGCGGTATCGCGCTTCGCTGGCGCGCATGGCGTCCTCGAGGCGGCGTCGCTCGGTGATTTCGTTGGCCACGCCAATCACGCCGATCACATGACCTTGCGCATCACGTACCGCCAGTTTTGTGGTTTCCAACAAGGCCTGGCGGCCGTCGCTTGCATAGGTTATCCACTCTTCGTTGACACGGGGGCCGTCGGCGGCCATGGCTTCCAGGTCCTTCTGGCGGATGAAGCTCGCCAGACCGGCCTCTACAAAGTCAAAATCTGTCTTGCCGACGATGTCGGCCTCCGCTGCTCCAAAAAACTGCTCGATGAGCGGGTTGCACATGAGATAGCGGCCGTCCCGGTCTTTCATCCAAGCCAGGTGCGGCAGTGCGCGAACGAAGGCCCGCAAGGTGGTGCGTTCCTGGTCCAGAGCGAATTCGGCCCATTTGCGTTTGGTGATGTCTCTTGCCAGCACGGTGAATATCGGTGAGCTGCCTGCAGAGTGCGGCTTGCGGGCCACCGACAGTTCAAACCAGCACTCTCCATGGGGCAAGCTCAGGCAATACTGTTTACCGTTCGAGAAGCCCTTGTCATTCGCTTCGTGCAGTGCTTCCCTGACTGTGTTTGCCGCATCTTCTGGCAACACATCCCGCACGGTCTGGCTGATCAGTTGATCGGGTGGCGCAACCAGCAGTTCGGGGTGGGAGCTGTAGTGGCACGCGAGGTACCGCCCTTCGAGGTCTATTTCGAAGTACAGGTCGGGCATCGCGTTCGCCGTGTCTGCTGGGCCGGAAGGTCGCGAATTCGTGTCAACCGGGTTCTTGCGGCGCCAGCGCTGCACGAGCAGTGCCACGCCTGTGATCAGCATGGCAAGTCCACCAAGCAAGGGCCAGGCAAATGACGCGGCTGCATGCGCAACAGCGTCAGCATGTGCAGGGTACGCCATCACCAGCCCGGTACACAGCAGGGCGGCGGCAGTGGGGCGTAGCGATGGCATGTGCGTGGTCAAACCAGATGGCCAAAAACCAGATTCCGATGATTATCATGCCCTACGCTTAGGTACAAGCGTTAATAAAGCCGGGTGGTGCCTGCCAAGGGCAATGAGATCGTTTTTGCTGGGTTTTTCTGTTGGTACGGGGGTGTAAGCGCGAGTTGGGTAGGGTTGCCCTGAGTCGGTCATGCTTTTTGGCGGGCATGCATCACATTTACATGGCTTGGCCGGGGCTCAGTTTTCCTCCTGGCCCTTGATCACCCGGTGCAGGACTTCGGGTGCGAAACCGCGCGCGGCCAGGAAGCGCATCTGCCGGGCGCGCTCGGTGGCATCGGTGGGCGGTTGGCCAAACTTGCGTTGCCACACGGCCAGGGCGCGTTCGTGCTCGGTGGCGCGCAGGGCTTCCACCGTTTCGCGCACCACGGCTTCGTCCAGTCCTTTGGCCTGAAGTTCGGCACGCACGCGTGCAGTGCCCAGTTTGCTGGCGCGGCGGTGCACCACACTGTCGGCCACGCGTTCGTCGTTGATGAAACCTTTGGCCTGCAGCGCGTCGAGCGCGCTGGCCAACTCGCCTTCCTCGGTTTCGTGCACCTGCAGCTTGCGCTCCAGTTCCAGGCGCGAGTGTTCGCGCTGGGTCAGCAGCCGCAGGGCGCGGTTTTTCAGGGAAGGCGGGCTGACTGGCTTCATTCGGCGTCGGCGGTTTCCACGTTGGCAGGCAGAGCGGGCACGCCCAGTGCATCGCGGATTTTGTTCTCGATCTCGCGGGCCAATTGCGGGTTCTCGCGCAGGAATTCGCGAGCGTTTTCGCGGCCCTGGCCGATCTTCTCGCCGTTGTAGGCATACCAGGCGCCGGACTTTTCCACCGCCTTGTGCACCACGCCCAGGTCCACGATCTCGCCTTCGCGGCTGATGCCTTCACCGTAGAGGATGTCGAACTCGGCGGTCTTGAACGGGGGCGCCACCTTGTTCTTCACGACTTTGACCTTGGTTTCGCTGCCGACCACTTCTTCGCCCTTCTTGATGGAGCCAGTGCGGCGGATGTCGATGCGAACCGAGGCGTAGAACTTGAGCGCGTTACCGCCCGTGGTGGTTTCAGGACTGCCGAACATCACGCCGATCTTCATGCGGATCTGGTTGATGAAAATGACCATGCAGTTGGTCTTCTTGATGGTGGCGGTCAGCTTGCGCAGGGCCTGGCTCATCAGGCGGGCTTGCAGGCCGGGCAGGCTGTCGCCCATGTCACCTTCGATTTCGGCCTTGGGGGTGAGTGCGGCCACCGAGTCCACCACGATCAGGTCCACCGCGCCTGAGCGCACCAGGCTGTCCACGATCTCCAGCGCTTGTTCGCCGGTGTCGGGCTGGGAGATCAGCATCTCCTGCAGGTTCACGCCCAGCTTCTGTGCGTACTGCACGTCCAGGGCGTGTTCGGCGTCCACGAAGGCGCAGGTGCCGCCTTGCTTCTGCATTTCGGCAATGACCTGCAGCGTCAGCGTCGTCTTGCCGGACGATTCCGGGCCATAGATTTCGATGACGCGGCCGCGCGGCAGACCGCCCACGCCCAGGGCCACGTCCAGGCCCAGCGAGCCGGTGGAGACGACCTGGATGTCTTCGATGGCCTCGCCTTCGCCCAGGCGCATGATGGTGCCTTTGCCGAACTGTTTCTCGATTTGGGCGAGCGCGGCTTGCAGGGCTTTGGCTTTTTCGCTGTCCAGGGCCTTGGCGGCGGTGTTGACGGTTGCGTTCATGAAAATTCCTTTTAAAACATGAGGTTGAAGCACTAACCTCCCTCGCTTCAATATCTTTCGGTTGGTGCTTGGACGGCAGTTTATCGCGATATATCTTTCTGAAATCAATATTTTTAGTCAGTTTATATTACTATTTTTGGCCATGGAAACACCCGCTATCACACCCCCGGAAATGCTCGAAGACCGTTGGCGCCAAACCCACCTGGGTCGGTTGATGGGGCGGGCCTTGCGGCGGTTTGACGAGCGGGTGTTGGAGCTGATGACGCACTCGGTGGATGCGCCGCTGGCGCTGTCGAACCTGGCGGCGCGCGGGCAGGTGGGGGCGGCGCACATCCACATCACGCGCCATCTGGGTCTGCGTGGTTCGCGCTTGACCGAGCTTGCGGACAGCGCGGGAATGACCAAGCAGGCCATGGGTGACTTGGTGGATCAGTGTGTGGCCTGGGGCCTGGTGCGGCGGGTGCCTGATCCGTTGGATGCGCGTGCGAAGAGGATCGTGTTCACCGATACGGGGTTGGCTTGGCTGGCAGCGTTTCATCAGGCGGTGACGCAGGCCGAGGAGGAGTTTCACGCGCATGTGGGTAACAACGTGGCCACCGTTGTGGCGCTGGGCCTTGAGGCGTACGCTGATGGGCCTTGACGGCTTTTTTGCTGGCTGAAGGGGTTGTTGGCTTCTGAGGTGGCTCGCTTGCTGCGGCAGGCCTGGCCCTGCGGGGGCTCATGCTGTGATGGTCGGCGCCCTTGGCGCCGACTCCGCTATGGCCGCCACAGAAATCGCCCCCACAGGGCCAGGCCTGCCGCAGCCACCAAAGTTGTTGGAGGGCAACCGGTTGTGTGCCAACAATGGTTCGCCAAGGCGTGTGTGCCCAGGGGATGGCGCGCCTTGCGAGGTGCCGAGAAGCGCAGATGCCGTGGCTGCGCGCGCAGCGCGCTTCGTAACTGACTTGCGGCAGATGTCCGACCGGAGCGTTTCGCAGAAACGTGTAGGGAGTTTCTGCCGCGTGGCCACGGCATAGAGCATCGCAGGGAAGCCGGTGCGCAGCACCGGCCACCTCGTTGAAGCGCCAGCCCCTGGGCGCACACGCCTTGAGCCGCCAAAAAAACTTCGAGTGACACGTGTACCAAGCCTTACACGCAACAAACCGCGCAGCAACCGCATGGGAACCAGCAGCCGGTCACTAAAATGGGGGCAAAGACCACGCGCCGAGCCCGAAGGAGACACCATGCGCATCCTCATCGCTGAAGACGACCAGGTGCTGGCCGACGGCCTGTTGCGCACCTTGCGCGCCGCTGGAGCCGCCGTGGACCACGTGGCCAGCGGCACAGAAGCCGATGCGGCCCTGATGACCAACAACGAGTTCGATCTGCTCATCCTCGACCTCGGCCTGCCCCGCATGCACGGCTTGGAAGTGCTCAAGCGCCTGCGTGCCCGCGGCACCACCATGCCCGTGCTCATCCTCACGGCGGCAGACAGCATCGAAGACCGCGTCAAGGGTCTCGACCTGGGGGCCGATGACTACATGGCCAAACCCTTCGCGCTGCAGGAGCTCGAAGCCCGCGTCCGTGCCCTCGTGCGCAGGGGAAGTGGCGCCGCCACCAGCCAGATCAAGCACGGTCCGCTCGTGTACGACCAGGCAGGCCGCGTCGCCACCATCGACGGCAAGATGATCGAGCTTTCCGCCCGAGAACTGGGCCTGCTGGAGGTACTGCTGCAGCGTGCTGGCCGCCTCGTCAGCAAAGACCAGTTGGTGGAGCGACTGTGCGAATGGGGCGAAGAGGTGAGCAACAACGCCATCGAGGTCTACATCCACCGCCTGCGCAAGAAGATCG
>JAYSGB010000038.1:0-39936 GCA_041913045.1 Burkholderiaceae bacterium
CTCAGCCACCCTTCACCGGGTTCATCTTTGTTGCACCTCGTCCTTGAATCCGCCAGATGACCTGCGTCCAATTGGCCCGTTTCGGGTCGGCGAGGATCCAGCCCTTGTAGTCTTTGGTCTCGATGACGAAGACGCCGAATCGGGAGATAAGTATGTGATCCACCTGCGTGCTGCCGTCCTTCTGCGGAAGGGTGACGTGGTTCAGTAGGTGATAGTCGGGTGGCCGGAAGCTAGCGCGGACAACTTCTGAAAGAAGCGCTTCGCCTCGGTTTTGATAGCGTGATGCGCGGAAACGGCCAAGCGCGAGGCCGGTCAAGAACGCAATGAGAATGTAGACGAGGGTGGATAGTGGCACGGCTTGGGGCCTAACGTTTGAATTCACCGTTTCGTTCAGGACCGCTCAAATTGACTCTTGCGCAGCGCCTGGGCGACCATCCGCAGGGCCCCTGCGGCCCAATTGGCTTGAGGGTTGTCAGGGCATCCTGCTGTAACTCAGAATTCGGTCGCAACGAGCGCATAAATCGTGTCCGGCTTGAGCGTTGCGATCCACGCCCGAAGCTCCGGGAGGTTATGTGCGATCCAAGGGAGATCCTCTTGCCCTTGATAGCAAAAGTGAACGTAGTCCTCGATTTGAGCCTTGGTTACTTTCGCAACCCAACCCCCGAAGTCGGTTTGCTTGCACTCCACGCCGGTTTTCCTGACCCATGAGTGAAACGCGGCGTTGTAATGGTCTTGCGCTGGGGGGAATGCCGGCGAGATAGATCGGGGCACATTTCCATTCCAATCCCCACCATCCCACTTAAAGCGCCGGTCTGAAAGACGGCCAACGTAAACAGAACAATCAGTCATCTGAAAAGAGTTGCTTAGTCGATCCAAGGGGGCTCGTCTAGGCTGTCGGTGGCCCATTCGACGAGTAACACGGAAACCTAGATCTCCAGATTCTTCATATTTGCCTCGGGCACCTTCTATCCCGTGGATATTCGACACTTACAGGAGTGATGTTGGTGCCTTGACGTTAGCCGAAAGAGCACGTTCCCAGTCTGATCTCACCATAAGTGTGTAAGAGCTTTCCTGCCTCCCAAATGTGCCCCGCACCCTGGGACCGAACATCTTTTCAGACCCCGAGCACCGAAGTTGTCTATCGATATCAACTTGCAAAGAGCCTCTCCGATTCCCAATCGGTTCTCTACCCCGTCCGGTCGAATTTTGGTGGCATGCACAGAGGTCCACGTTTTCAGGCGCCGTTCGCCAATCGGGTCTTCCATGCCTTTTTGCCCGCCTCAGACTTCGCGACCTTTGCAGCATTCGCCCTCCGCTTCGCCGCAGCCTTTGCGCCCGCATCCTTTACGCGAATAGACCAATTCGGCTCCAACCTGGCGTCCCGCAACGATCGTACGACCTCAGTAGGAATCAGCCCTATGTCGTGCATCTTATGGCAGTTGGGGCATAGCACCGCCAGATTGGACAGGTGGTTGTCTTTGCGATCGTGATTGAGGTGTGCTACCTCTAGAATTTCTGGAATGCCGAAGCCGCACACCACACATAGGTTCCTATATTTGGCCATAGCAGCCTGTCGATATTGGGACGAGTTGACGACAGGATCGGACGTTGCATCCGGAGAGGAATTGTTGGACGGCATACGTGCTTTTCCCTTGTTTCAACTTATCTTGGGGCGAACTCAAAATTGAAGAGAAACACCTGCCACCGAATAAGTTTCGTCGATGTCCACCTCTTCACCGCACCGCCACCCAACGGCCCCACACTCCTGGAGGAACTGGGCCACTAGGCTGATCAGGGCATTCCCGATGTAGGAGCATTTTTAACACACTTGGCGGTGCGGGGCAAGGTGATCGAGTTGATATTGATTTACCTTTGCTTCGCAAAGCGGGGCGAGCGAGTATGTGCAATGTTTGCACATACTGCTGAAAGATGGCGTTTCATTACACTTGGGCTGCACTCTTGATGACCTCTGTGGCCCGTTGATTCAGGCTTTTGCCAGATGCCTGTACTGCGACCAGCGCCGTACCATGCAGCTCGGACGGAACATGCAGCATCTGCCTGCCGGAGGCAGGTTTTTCGGGCTAGATGTCTTGTTCCTTGCAATCCTCCAGAAAGTTTCCAAGCGACCGCGAGCGCTTCATGAAGCTCCGCCATGGTTTCAACATGGAAGCTGCTCATGGCGCGCAGTCCAAGAACACGGCCCACCGAGATGTTGTCGTGTTCATCGAGCTCGATGCGACCCGTGTAGCTCTTGTGGATCATGGTGTTCATGTGGAATGCTCGTAAAAACGCTGGCGTGGGCAAGGGCAGTGCATGAGTGCATGCGGCCTCATATCAGGTTGAACCAGTCACTCATGGACAATAAGGCATGAGCTTCGATTTACTGCCTTCATCCCACAAACTGGCGGCCAAGCCAGTGGGGGGCGGATGGCATCCAGATATATCAGTCTGAGAACGGTACTGATGTTTGGCCGCGAGCGTTCGGTGGTGTCCAAGCACCTACCCAACTAATTTGCCGAGGAGGGCTGGGGAAAAGCAATGTGCAAATTTTGCACATAGTGTTGCAGACATAGCTACCGATCGAATAGCGGGTTCATGTCTTGACGTGCCGAGCGCCCTACAAAAAGAAACGATGATCCGGCTGGTGATGAACATGCTGGCCCTTGTGGAAACCCAAAAATGACCGATGTGTTGACCTTGAACGACGAAATCAGCCCCGCAGGCGACCCCGACAGCCTGGCCGCCTACGCGCAGCGGGCCTACCTGGAATACGCTTTGAGCGTGGTGAAGGGCCGCGCGCTGCCCGATGTGTGCGACGGCCAGAAGCCCGTGCAGCGGCGCATCCTTTACGCCATGCAGCGCATGGGCCTGGGCTATGGCGGGCCCAACAGCAACACGCCCGCCAAGCCGGTGAAGAGCGCCCGCGTGGTGGGTGACGTGCTGGGCCGCTTCCACCCCCATGGCGACCAGGCCGCCTACGATGCGCTGGTGCGCATGGCGCAGGACTTTGCGCAGCGCTACCCGCTCATCGACGGGCAGGGCAACTTTGGCAGCCGCGACGGCGATGGCGCCGCTGCCATGCGTTACACCGAGGCGCGACTGGCCAAGATCAGCACCCTGCTGCTGGACGAGATTGACCAGGGCACGGTGGACTTCATTCCCAACTACGACGGCTCCACCGAAGAGCCGAAGCAGTTGCCCGCGCGCCTGCCTTTTGTGCTGTTGAATGGCGCCAGCGGCATTGCCGTGGGCATGGCCACCGAGATTCCCAGCCACAACCTGCGCGAGGTGGCCGACGCCTGCGTGGCGCTGGTCAAAACCCCGAAGCTGACCGACGAAGAGCTGTTTGCCCTGCTACCGGGGCCGGACTACCCCGGTGGCGGTCAGATCATCAGCCCGGCGGGCGACATTCACGACGCCTACCGCACCGGGCGCGGCAGCCTGAAGGTGCGTGCCCGCTGGAAGATTGAAGACCTGGCGCGCGGCCAGTGGCAACTGGTGGTGACGGAGCTGCCGCCGGGCGTGAGCAGCCAGAAGGTGCTGGAAGAGATTGAGGAGCTGACCAACCCCAAGGTGAAGGCGGGCAAGAAGGCGCTGACGCAGGAGCAGACGCAGCTCAAGGCCAGCATCTTGGCGGTGCTGGACGGCGTGCGCGACGAGTCCAGCAAGGACGCACCGGTGCGCCTGGTGTTCGAGCCCAAGAGCAGCCGCATCGAGCAGCAGGAACTTATTACCGCGTTGCTGGCGCACACCAGCCTGGAAACGTCTGCCCCCATCAACCTGACCATGGTGGGCCTGGACGGCAAGCCTGTGCCCAAGAGCATGCGGCAGATGCTGGAAGAGTGGATTGCCTTCCGCCAGACGACCATCACCCGCCGCTCGCAGCACCGCCTGGGCAAGGTGCTGGACCGCATTCATATCCTTGAAGGGCGGCAGATTGTGCTGCTCAACATTGACGAGGTGATTGCCATCATCCGCGCCAGCGACGAGCCCAAGGCCGCGCTGATGGCGCGCTTCAACCTGAGCGACCGGCAGGCCGAGGACATTCTGGAAATCCGCTTGCGCCAGTTGGCGCGGCTGGAGGCCATCAAGATCGAGCAGGAGCTGAAAGAACTGCGCGAAGAGCAGGGCAAGCTGGAAGACATTCTGGGCAACCCCAACAGCCTGCGCCGCCTGATGGTGAAAGAGATTGAAGCCGACGCCAAGACCTTTGGCGATGAGCGCCGCACGCTGATCCAGGCCGAGAAGAAGGCCGTAGCAGAGATCAAGGTGGTGGACGAGCCGGTGACGGTGGTTGTGTCCGCCAAGGGCTGGGTGCGTGCGCGCACCGGCCACGGGCACGACGCGGGTGGCTTTGCCTTCAAGGCGGGTGACGGCCTGTACGGCACGTTTGAATGCCGCACCGTTGACACGCTGATTGTGTTTGGCAGCAATGGCCGCGTGTACAGCGTGCCGGTGGCCAGCCTGCCGGGCGCGCGCGGCGACGGCCAGCCCATCACCACGCTGATTGACCTGGAAGCAGGTACGCAGCCGGTGCACTACTTTGCGGGCGCGGCAGGCACCACGCTTTTGTTGAGCGGTTCGGGCGGCTACGGCTTCCTGGCCACGGTGGACGACATGGTGAGCCGCCAGAAGGCGGGCAAGGCCTTTGTGACGTTGAACGAAGGCGAAACCCTGTGCGCCCCGGCGCTGGCCAGTGGCGCCATGGTGGTGCGCCTGGCGGGGCAGGAAGGTGGCGTGATTGCCCCGCCCACGGCCCCCGAGGGTGGCGAGGCCGCGAGCGCTTTGGCGCCAGCCACGCACGTGTGCTGCGTGTCGGCGGGCGGGCGCATTCTGACGTTCGAGATGGCCGAACTGAAGCTGCAGCCCAAGGGCGGGCGCGGCCTGATGCTGTTGAGCCTGGACGGCAAGGACACGCTGGCCGGTGCCGCAGCCTACACACGCAGCGTGCGCATTGAAGGCATAGGCCGTGGCGGCAAGCTGCGCGACGAGACGCTGGAGATTCGCAGCTTGAACAACGCCCGTGCCGCGCGCGGGCGCAAGGGCAAGGACGCGACGTTTGGCTTCAAACCCGCGCGCGTGGTGCGGTTGGTGTAAACATTCAGGAGCAATACATGGTGGGTGCAAGGCGGGGGTGGGGGAGGCTTGTTGGCGTGTGCATTGCGCTGGGTGCGGCTTGCGCTGGCGCGGCGGCGCAGAACCTGCCCATGATCGATACCCACAGCCATTTCCAGGCTGGCAAGGACCGGAACTTTCCAGTGGCGTTGACCCGTGCCCTGCAGGAGATGGATCAGGTGGGCATTGCCCGCACCCTGCTGATGCCGCCGCCGCTGCCCAAGGACCAGGGCCCCATGTACTACGACATTGAGGACCTGCAGTTTGCGGCGCGCGAGGCGCAGGGCCGGGTGGCGTTGCTGGGCGGAAGTTCGCTGAATGTGATGATTCACAGCGTGGCGCCGCAGGAGGTGACGGAGGCCGTGAAGGCTCTGTTCGCGGCCCGGGCGAAGGCCATACTGGACCAGGGGGCGGTGGGCCTGGGCGAGATTGCCATCCACCACGTTTCCATACCCGCCATGGGGCCGCAGCACGCCTACGAACTGATTGCCGCGGACCACCCCTTGTTGCTGTTGTTGGCAGACCTGGCAGCGGAGCGGGATGTGCCCATAGACCTGCACATGGACCTGGTGCCGGAGGATATGCCCTTGCCCGCAGTGTTGCGGCCCAACCCGCTGAACCCGGACACTTTGCCCGCAAACGCAGAGGCGTTCAAGCGCCTGTTGCGGCACAACCCGAACACCCGTTTCGTGTGGTCGCATGTGGGGTTTGAGCCCTTGCTGACGCGAAGCCCGGAAGTGGTGCGTGCCTGGCTGCAGGAGTTTCCCAGGCTGTACATGAGTTTTCGGCTCAACCGTGGGGCACCCAGCCCGGCCGCAGCGCTTTCGCCTGACGGAAGGCTCAAGCCCAATTGGGTCAACCTGATCAGCTCTTTCCCCGACCGTTTTCTGCTGGGAAGCGATTCGTTTTACGACGCTACGGGTGTGGCCCGTGGGGGCGGAGAGCAGGGGTCGAATCAGGGCCTGCGGGGGCTGCGCGCCCTGGTGAACGCGCTGCCACCCGCTGTGGCGGAGGCAGTGGCTTCGGGCAACGCGCTGCGGCTATACAAGCTGGCACCGCTTGCCAGCGGCAAGTGACGTCTTGCCGCCAGCGGCTTACCAGTTCGCCTCGCGCTCTGGCGTGGCGCGAATGCGGTGGATGGTGAGGTCGGCACCGTCGAATTCCTCTTCCTGCGTGAGGCGCAGGCCCAGCGCGGCCTTGAGCACGCCGTACACCACGAAGCCGCCCGCCAGTGCCCACAGCACGCCCATGGCCGTGCCGATGAGTTGCGCGCTGAAGCTGACCCCGCCCAAGCCGCCAAAGGCCTGTTGACCAAAGATGCCAGCCGCGACACCGCCCCAGGCGCCGCACAGGCCGTGCAGGGGCCAGACGCCGAGCACGTCGTCGATCTTCCAGCGGTTTTGTGTGAGGGTGAACAGCGAGACGAACAGGGCGCCAGCCACGCCGCCCACCACCAACGCGCCCAGCGGGTGCATGAGGTCGGACCCGGCGCACACGGCCACCAGGCCTGCCAGCGGGCCGTTGTGCACGAAGCCGGGGTCGTTCTTGCCCATGACCAGTGCCATCAGGGTGCCGCCCACCATGGCCATCAAGGAGTTGACCGCCACCAGGCCCGAGATTTTGTCCAGGGTTTGCGCGCTCATCACGTTGAAGCCGAACCAGCCGACCGTGAGAATCCATGCACCCAGGGCCAGGAAGGGGATGTTGGAGGGCGGGTGGGCGCTGATGGCGCCGTCTTTGCGGTAGCGGTTGGAGCGGGGGCCCAGCAGCATGACGGCCCCCAGGGCCAGCCAGCCGCCCACGGCGTGCACCACCACCGAGCCAGCGAAGTCGTGGAAGGCGGCGCCTGTGAGCGATTCCAACCAGGCTTGTACGCCGAAGTGGCTGTTCCACACGATGCCTTCAAAGAAGGGGTAGATGAAGCCGACGATGACGGCGGTGGCCAGCAGTTGCGGCCAGAACTTGGAGCGTTCGGCAATGCCGCCCGAGATGATGGCCGGGATGGCGGCGGCGAATGTGAGCAGGAAAAAGAACTTGACCAGCTCGTAGCCGTTGCGCTGCGCCAGGAATTCAGCGCCCACGAAGAAGTGGGTGCCATAGGCCACGCCGTAGCCCACGGCAAAGTACACGACGGTGGAGACGGAGAAGTCCACCAGGATTTTGACCAGGGCGTTGACCTGGTTCTTTTGGCGCACGGTGCCGAGCTCCAGAAACGCGAAGCCGGCGTGCATGGCCAGAACCATGATGCCGCCCAGAAGGATAAAGAGGGTGTCTGCGCCCTGTTTTAGTGCTTCCATGCTTGTCTTTGGTGAATTGGGTACGTTTTTGATGCGTTGAAAGGGCTGGATAGCCCTTGCACCAAAGACAAGCAGGAATCGCGCCAATACGATGCGTGATGCACCAATATTGGCATTTTGTGCGGGAAATCAGGCCAGTTCGGCCATGAGTTCGATCTCCACGCAGGCGCCCAGGGGCAGTTGGGCCACGCCGAACGCACTGCGGGCATGTGCACCAACCTGGGAGCCGAAGACCTGGCCCAGCAGTTCGGAACAGCCATTGGTGACCAGGTGTTGTTCGGTGTAGGTGTTGGTGGAGTTGACCAGGCTGAGCACCTTGACGATGCGCTTGACGCCGTTGAGGTCGGTGCCAGCGGCAACGCAGGCAGCGTGCAGGGTGCCCATCAGGTCCACTGCCACGGCGCGTGCGGCGGCTTTGCCTTCTTCGGTGGTCATGGTCAGGCCGAGTTGGCCGACCCAGGGCTTGCCGTCTTGCTTGGCGATATGGCCGCTGAGCAGCACCAGCTTGCCGGTTTGCGCGAACGGCACATAGGCGGCGGCGGGCACGGCCACGGGCGGCAGTTCGATGTTGAGGGACTTGAGGGTGTCGTAGACGGACATGGTTTTCTCCGGAAGACTGTGGGTGTGAACCCCTTGGAGGGGCGTGGAATCAGCGTGCCATTCTAGATAGCGGGTGACGGAAGCTGGGAGGAAAGGCGCTGGTACCTGGCGCGGCATCAGCCGAATTCATTCCGCAGTGATGGCGCTGAATTCGTCGGCGGGGGCGACGGTAACGGCTACCGACAGCTTGTGGCTGCCGCCTCCCTGGATGACGCCACGCAGGGGCGAGATGTCGCCGAAGTCGCGGCCGACGGTGAGGGTGACGTAGTCGTCTCCCGGACGGTTGCGCCCGCAGCGGTCGTTGGTGGGGTCGAAGTCGTACCAGTGGCTGCCTACGGGCACGGACACCCAGGCATGCGAGGCGTCGGCGCCGATGAGGCGTGGCTGGCCCGGCGGCGGCTGGGTGAGCAGGTAGCCGCTGACGTAGCGCGCGGGCAGCCCCAGGCTGCGCAGGCAGCCGATCATGATGTGGGCGAAGTCCTGGCACACGCCCTTGCCCTGGGCCAGGGCCTGGAGCGCAGGGGTGTGGACTTCGGTGCTTGCGGTTTCGTACTGCAGTTCGCGGTGGATCTTGGCCATCAGGTCGTGGCAGGCGTCCAGGAAGGGGCGACGGGCGGCGAAGAGTGGGCGGGCGAAGTCGGCGAAGGCGTCGTCGCGTTGCGCATAGGGCGAAGGGAAGACGAATTCGCTGGCTGCGTCAAAAGGCGCCTGCGCCCGGTATTGCATGTGTTCGCGCACGGCTTCCCATGCCGGGCTGTCGTCCAGTTCGGCGGGGGGCTGGGTTTCGACCAGGCTGTCGGCCGTGACGCTGAGCATCTCGTGCGGACTTTGCAGGGCGAAGAAGGTGCGCCAGTTGCCGAAGGCGTCGCGGCTGTCTTCGCGGTGCGCGGGCTCTGGCGTGATGGTGAGGCTGTGAGTCAGCACTGTCTGGTCGGGCAGTTCCAGTGGGCGCAAGTGAGCAAGATGCTTGGCCAGCACCACCGGGGCTTGGTAGTCGTATTGCGTGTGGTGCAGAACGCGAAGCTGCATGTTCAGGTCGCCATCAGGCTGCGTGCCACACGGTCGGCGTGGCTGAAGTAGCGGTGGCCAATGCGGTCTGAGAGAGCGTAGGCCGAGTTTTCGCAGGCCTGTACCAGTTCAAGCAGGGCAAGGTAGCTGTTTTGCTTGCCTGCGCTGCCGCCCATGGCGCCGCTGAGGGCAATGAGGTCCCAGGCGAGCGGGTCGGGCATGCCGGTGAGCAGATCGCTGGCGGGGCTGCCGTCGGCATGCGGGAGCTTGGCCACGCGGGCGCGCAAGGTGGACAGCACCCAGGCCAGCGAGCGGGGGTTGTCGCGGTGGGTGACGAGCATGTCGAGCAGCGCCACCAGGTCGCGCCGCTGCTGGTAGTGCGCGTGGAAGGTGATGGTGGTGTCGAACAGGGCAATGACGGCTTCGAAGCCGCTGTCCTCGAACACGCAGCCGGTTTCCAAGCCCATTTCCAGCGCATTGGCCAGTGTGGCCAGACGTTCGATGTGGCGGCCGATGCTGAGCATGCGCCAGCCGTCGTCGCGCATCATGCGGTCGGTCTGTGCGCCGGTGATGGCGGACAGCAGTTCGCTGGCTTCTTCCAGGGCTTCCAGCACTTCTTGGGCGACGATGTCGCCTTCGCTGCTAAGGCCCTGGCACTGGGCGGTGAATTCGGTGTCCAGGCGGTCTATGAGGTTGCGCTGTTCCTGCGACAGCCGTTCGCGCACGTTGCTGGCGGCCTGACGCAATGAGCGGAGGTTGAAGCCCACGCTGCTGGCGCCCGAGTCGGCGGCCAGCATGGCGATGAGTGAACGCTCGAACACGCGGGGTGAGAGTTGGGCGTCGGGCACGTCTGGCAACACCAGGCCGTTGTACTTGGCGCAGGCAGACAGCCACGCGAGCAGTTCGGGCGAGCCTTGCTCTTCGCCTTGCAGGCAGCGCAGAGCGATGCGCGCCAGGCGAACGGTGTTGTCGGCCCGCTCGGTGTAGCGGCCCAGCCAGAAGAGGTTTTCTGCCGCGCGGCTGGTGATGTGGCGTTGCTGCAGCGCCATGCTGAGCGTGCTTGGCGCACTCTGCAGCAGGCTGGTGCGGTCCACCTCGCCGTGGGTGAGCACCCAGCAGTCGGCGCTGCTGCCGCCACGCTGCATGGAGGCAATCTGCTGCCCATTGGGGGCCAGGCGTACCATGCCGCCGGGCAGCACGCGCCAGGATTGCGCGCCGTCCGCCAGGGCGAACACGCGCAGCATGGCGGGGCGTGGGGCAATGTCGCCGCCGCGCCAGGTGGGGTTTTGCGACAGCGGCAGGTAGGACTGCAGGGTGTAGTCGTCGGGCTGGCGCACGATGCGCCCTGTGAGCTGATCAATGCCCGAAGACGACAGAAGAGGGCCGATGACGGCTTCGCTGCCCAGGCGGGGGTAGGTGCTTTTGATGACACCTTGCTTGAGCATGGGCAGGGCGGACTGCAGGCTGGCGGCTTCACCGCACCACCAGGTTGACAGAGACGGCAGGGCCAGCGGCTCGCCCAGCAGGTGTTCGCTGATGGCGGGCAGGAAGCCCAGCATGGCACTGGATTCGAGCGGGGCCGAGCCCGGTGCGTTGGCCAGCAGCAGGTTGCCCGCGCGCACCGCCTGCATCAGGCCGGGCACGCCCAGGGCCGAATCGGCGCGCAACTCCAGGGGGTCGAGCCATTCGTCGTCCATGCGCTTGATGAGCACGTCAACGGGTTCCAGGCCGTGCAGCGTCTTGAGGTAGAGGCGGCGGTCGCGCACGGTGAGGTCGCTGCCTTCGACCAGGTTGAGGCCGAGGTAGCGCGCCAGGTATGCATGCTCGAAATAGGTTTCGTTGTAGGGGCCGGGGGTCAGCAGGGCAACCCTTGCATCACGCCCTTTGGGCGACAGGTTGGCCAGCCCCTGCATGAGGGCCTTGTAGCTGGCGGCCAGGCGCTGCACACGCATGTCGGCAAAGGCCTTGGGGAACTGCCGCGCGATGGCGATGCGGTTTTCCAGCAGGTAGCCCAGGCCGGAAGGGGCCTGTGTGCGGTGCGACACGACCCACCAGCGCCCGTCGGGGCCGCGGGCCAGGTCGAAGGCGGCGATGTGCAGCCAGGTGCCTCCGGGCGGCTCTATGCCCTGCATGGCGCGAAGGTAACCGGGGTGACCCAGGGTGAGTGCGGACGGCAGCAGCGCCTGCTTGAGCAGTTCGCGCGGGCCGTACATGTCGGCCATGATGCCGTTGAGCAGGCGCGTGCGTTGCAGCACACCGGCTTCGATGTGGGCCCAGTCTTCGGGGCTCACGATCATGGGGAAGAGGTCCAGCGCCCAGGGGCGTTGCTGGCTGTGTTCGTCGGCGTAGACGTTGTAGGTGACGCCGTTGTCGCGCAACTGCTGGGCCAGGCTTTGCTGGCGGCGGTTGAGGTCGCCAAAACCGTCGAAACCCAGGTGGTCGAAGAAGGTGGCCCAGTGGGGGGCCAGACCTTCGGTGCCTACAGGTGGGGCCCGCAGTTCGTCCAGATGCCCTGGGGTGGCGGGCGCGGCGAGCGATGCCGCCAGCGCTGCGGCGCTGGTAGCGTGCATGTCGTCGTCGAACAGGGGCACGGCGGGGTCGTTCACGGGTGGCAGTATGCCTCAAGCGCCCCGGCGGCGCCCTGCCGCCTGGGGCTTGACGGCAGGGGCGGCACGGGCATGGGCACCCCTGTTCAGCGCCGCAGGTCGAGCGTGAAGGGGAACTCCCTGCTGGGCGCCACGGGTTCAGCCGTGAGCTTGCCAGGTGTGTGCCCCATCTGGAAGAAGCGCGAGAGGCGGCGGCTTTCGGCTTCGTAGGCGTTGACGGGGAAGGTGTCGTAGTTGCGCCCGCCGGGGTGCGACACATGGTACTGGCAGCCGCCCAGGGAACGGTTCATCCAAGTGTCCACAATGTCGAAGGTGAGCGGGGCGTGCACGCCGATGGTGGGGTGCAGCGCAGAAGGCGGGTTCCATGCCTTGTAGCGCACGCCAGCCACGTGTTCGCCCGCCGTGCCCGTGCTTTGCAGCGGCAATGCGCGGCCGTTGACGGTGATTACATAGCGGCTGTCGTTGTAGCCGCTGACGCGCACTTCCAGCCGTTCCAGGGATGAATCGACGTAGCGCACGGTGCCGCCGATGGCGCCTTCCTCGCCCATGACGTGCCAGGGTTCCAGGGCGTTGCGCAAGGTGAGTTCGATGCCGCGTGCGGCCACCTGGCCCACCAGGGGAAAGCGGAACTCGAAATGCGGTTCGAACCAGGCCATCTGGAAGGGGTAGCCGTGGTTGGCCAGGTCGGCCAGCACGTCTTCAAAGTCCATGCGCACGAAGGTGGGCAGCAGAAAGCGGTCGTGCAGCTCGGTGCCCCAGCGGGTGAGCTTGCCGTGCCAGGGCTGGTTCCAGAACCGGGCCACCAGGGCGCGCAGCAGCAGTTGCTGGGCAATGCTCATGCGGGCGTGGGGCGGCATCTCAAAAGCGCGCAGCTCCAGCAGACCCAGGCGGCCGGTGCTGCTGTCGGGCGAGTAGAGCTTGTCGATGCAGAACTCGCTGCGGTGGGTGTTGCCGGTAACGTCGATGAGGATGTTGCGCAGAGTTCGATCCACCAGCCATGGGGGCATATCGTTGCCGTGGCGTTCGCGGCTGCGCTCGATTTCGTTGAGTGCGATTTCCAGTTCGTAGAGCTGGTCGTTGCGGGCTTCGTCCACGCGGGGGGCCTGGCTGGTGGGGCCGATGAAGAGCCCGCTGAACAGGTAGCTCAACGACGGGTGGTTGTGCCAGTAGGCGATGAGGCTGGCCAGCAGTTCGGGCTTGCGAAGGAAGGGCGAATCTGCCGGGGTGGCGCCGCCCAGCACGAAGTGGTTGCCGCCGCCGGTGCCGGTGTGGCGGCCGTCTGTCATGAACTTTTCGGCGCACAGGTGGGTGTGGTGCGCGGCGTCGTAGAGGAATTCGGTGTGCTCCACCAGTTCGCCCCAGTTGTGGGCGGGGTGGATGTTGACCTCGATGACGCCAGGGTCGGGCGTGACCTGCAGCATTTTCAGGCGCGGGTCGCGCGGCGGGGGGTAACCTTCCAGCACGACCTTGACGCCGAGTTTTTCGGCGGTGGCTTCGATGGCTGCGAGCAGGTCGAGGTAGTCTTCCAGCCGGGCCAGTGGCGGCATGAAGACGTAGAGGTGGCTGCTGGCGCCGCCGTGGCGCGTTTCGGCCTTGGGGCCGTTGGCGCGTTGCGGGTCGCGTGCTTCCACGCAAAGTGCTGTGCGCGTGAGCCATGCGGCCGATTCGCCCCGGGCGGGGTAGCGCGCGCTCATGGGCTGTGCGGGGGCTGCGCCGGGCACGCCCAGACCTGCCGGGTCGCCCTGCCAAACCGGGGTCTCGTCGCCATGCACGCCATATTCACTGCTCTGCATGGAGACGGTGCCGCCTTCGGCAAAGCCGCCGCCCACCTGGTGCGGCGCGTACTGGCGCTTGAAGGCAGCGCCTTCGGGCAGGGCGTCGCGCGTGGCGGAGGGGTCCTGTTCGATGTGGTACGGGTAGTCTGACGCGGACACCCAGGGCAGGGAGTCCAGCGGCAGGCGGTAGCCCATGGGGGAGTCGCCGGGCACCAGGTACATGCGCTCGTCGCGGAAGAACCAGGGGCCGGTGCTCCAGCGGGTGCTGGTCGCGCCCATGCCGCTGCGCAGCCCTTTCTTGCCGCCGTTGGGCACGGCGTGGGCCTGCAGGGGCAGCACGTAGCCCACCGTGGCCTCCAAGCCTTGGCTGAACACGCGACGCAGGCGCACGCGCTCCAGTTCGTCGCCCAGCTTGGCATCGAACGGGTCCACGTTGACGGGGAGCTTGCGTTCGCGCCAGAGGTAGTACCAGGTGTCCTCGAAGCCTGCGGTGATGTACTGGGTGGACAGGCCCAGCTTGCGTGCCAGCGCCTGCGTGAAGCGCTGCGCGTCGTCTGCGGTGTAGTGGGCCTCGTCGCGCTCGTCGGCGAACAGGTTGGGGTTGTGCCACACCGTCTCGCCATCGGCACGCCAGAACAGCGACAGCGCCCAGCGCGGCAACTGTTCGCCGGGGTACCACTTGCCCTGGCCCAGGTGAACGAAGCCGCCCGCGCCGTACTGCTGGCGCAGGCGGTGCAGCAGCTCGGTGGCGTAGTTGCGCTTGGTGGGGCCGAGGGCGTCGGTGTTCCATTCGGCGGCGTCGCGGTCGCGCGTGGCCACGAAGGTGGGCTCGCCGCCCATGGTCAGGCGAACGTCGCCTTTCACCAGGTCCTGGTCCACCTGTTCGCCCAAGGCCTGGATGGCGGCCCACTGCTCGTCGGTGTAGGGTTTGGTCACGCGGGGCGATTCGTACACGCGCGTGACCTGCATGTGATGCTCGAACGAGACTTCGCATTCGTCCAGCGCGCCGTCGATGGGTGCGGCGCTGGAAGGCTGCGGCGTGCAGGCCAGCGGAATGTGCCCTTCACCGGCCAGCAGGCCGGAGGTCGGGTCGAGCCCGATCCAGCCCGCGCCGGGCAGGAAGACTTCGCACCAGGCGTGCAGGTCGGTGAAGTCGGCCTCGGGGCCGCTGGGGCCGTCAACCGCCTTCACGTCAGGCGTGAGCTGGATGAGGTAGCCCGAGACGAAGCGCGCCGCCAGCCCCATGTGGCGCAGCATCTGCACCAGCAGCCAACCTGTGTCGCGGCAGGAGCCGCTGGCTTTCTTCAGCGTTTCCTCCGGCGTCTGCACGCCCGGCTCCATGCGGATGGTGTAGGCAATGTCCTTTTGCAGCTGCTGGTTGATGGCTACCAGGAAGTCGATGGTGCGCTGCTCGCGCGTGTCCACGCGGTCCAGATACGCCTGCAACAGCGGGGTGGGCTTTTCCTTGACGAGGTAGGGGGCCAGCTCGGCCTGCAGGCTGGAGGCGTAGGTAAATGGGAAATTTTCGGCAGACGGTTCGAGGAAGAAGTCGAACGGGTTGTAGACCGCCATTTCCACCACCAGGTCCACGGTGACCTTGAACTCCCGCATGGGCTCGGGAAAGACGAGGCGGGCCTGGTAGTTGGCGAACGGGTCCTGCTGCCAGTTGATGAAGTGCAGGGCGGGTTCGATCTTCTGCGAATACGACAGCACCTTGGTGCGGCTGTGCGGCGCAGGGCGCAAACGCACCACCTGAGGGCCGAGCTTGACGAGCCGGTCGTACCGATAATGGGTGACGTGATTCAGAGCGACATGGATGGCCATGTGGGGTCTTTCAGGGTCGGGACATCAGGGAGAAAAACGATGCTTGCGCGACCGTTCTGCCGGGTGGTGCTGTTCATCCTAGCAAGGAGTGCGCCACCCGGTGTGACAAGGTGGTGTGAAACGGTGGAGCCGGGCCGGTGGGCGCACACCGGCTGACCGCACTGCTGCTTTTCAGCGTGATGGGTGCCTGGCTGCAGTTGCAGCAGGCTGGGTTGTGGCCGCTGTGGGCTTATGCCCTGTGCTTGCCGCTGGGTATGGTGGCCCTTGTTTTGGGCTGGCGCGCGCCGCCCCGGCTGGGGGCATGCCTGGTGGCATTGGGTGCAGCCGCCATGCTTTTGGGTCTGACAGGCACGCGCGCGGTGTGGCAAGCCGACCAGGTGTTGGCACCCGGACTGCAGGGGCAAGACATTGAGCTGACGGGCACCGTGGCGAGCCTGCCGCGCCGGGGCGAGCAGGGCTGGGCGTTCGACTTTGAGGTGCAGAGCGCCAGCAGCCACGGCCGCGATGTGACTGTGCCGCAGCGGGTGCGGCTTTCGTGGCGCACGGCGGACGACGAACCGGAGGCGACCAAGGTGCGGCCAGGGCAGCGCTGGCGCTGGACCGTGCGGTTGCGCCGCCCGCACGGCCTGTTCAACCCCCACGGCTTTGATGCCGAACTGTGGATGTGGGAGCAGGGATTGGGCGCCACAGGTTACGTCAAGGCAGGGCGAAAGGCAGCGCCGCCGCAATTGCTGGAACAGACCTGGGCCTACCCCATGGAGCAGGCACGCCAGCGGGCACGTGATGCCTTGCTGGCCCGGGTGGACGATGAGCGCGCCGCAGGCGTGATGGTGGCTTTGCTGGCAGGCGATCAGGCTTCCATCACGCAAGAAGACTGGAACACCTTTCGCCTGACGGGTGTGGCGCATTTGGTGAGCGTGTCGGGCACCCACGTGACGATGTTTGCCACCTTGGCGGTATGGCTGGTGGGTGGCCTGTGGCGCGGGCTGGCCAGGGTACGGCCAGCATTGCTGTGGCGTGTGCCTGTGCCAGTGGCTGCTGGGGTGGGTGGCGTGGCGTTGGCCACGCTGTACGCACTGTTCGCGGGCTGGGGCGTGCCTGCACAGCGCACGGTGCTGATGCTGGCCACCGTGGTGGCCCTGCGGTTGAGCGCCCGCCGCTGGCCGTGGTCCATGGTGTGGCTGCTGGCCATGAACGTGGTGGTGTGCCTCGACCCCTGGGCCCTGTTGCAGCCGGGCTTCTGGCTGAGCTTTGTGGCGGTGGCGGTGCTGTTTGCGTCTGCGTGGAGTGTTGTGGACGGCACGGGTGGCTGGCGCACCCGGCTGTGGGAGTTGCTGCGCACGCAGGCTGTGGTGACCGTGGCGTTGGCGCCCCTGACGCTGCTGTTGTTTGGCCAGGTGTCGCTGGTGGGCCTGCTGGCCAACCTGGCGGCCATACCCTGGGTGACCTTGCTGGTGACGCCGCTGGCGATGCTGGGCGTGCTGCTGCCCTGGTTGTGGAAGCTGGGCGCCTGGACCGTGCAAGCCATGCTGCATGTGTTGGAGGCCATGGCTGCTTGGCCGGGTGCGGCCGTGGAGCGCGCTGCCTTGCCGCAGGTTCTGGCCTTGTTGGCCGTGGCCGGTGGCGTGCTGCTGGTGTTGCGTCTGCCCTGGGGCTGGCGCGCATGGGGTGCCTTGCTGGCCTGGCCCGCGCTAGTGTACCAGCCGCCGCGCCCCCCGCAGGGCGGCTACGAAGCGCTGGCCGCCGACGTGGGGCAGGGCAGCGCCATCATCGTGCGCACCGCCACGCACACGCTGTTGTTCGACACCGGCCCGCCCATGGGCGCTCAGGCCGACACTGCGCAGCGCGTGCTGCTGCCCTGGCTGCGCGCCTTGGGCGACCGGGCAGGCATGGTGGTGGTCAGCCACGACGACATTGACCACAGCGGTGGCCTGCCCACCGTGGCCACGGCCTACCCGAAGGCCGAGTTCCGCGCCTCTTTTGACACCGAGGAGCGC
Organism: Burkholderiaceae bacterium; assembly: GCA_041913045.1. Taxonomy (GTDB): domain Bacteria; phylum Pseudomonadota; class Gammaproteobacteria; order Burkholderiales; family Burkholderiaceae_C; genus CAMLOF01. The sequence continues at coordinate 17,223 of JAYSGB010000038.1, forward strand.
ACGCCCGCACCCGCCGTGCCATGCGTGGCGGGTGAGCGCTGGGTGTGGGACGGTGTGCCCTTCGAGTTCCTGCACCCGCAGGCGGGTGACGAGGCGCTGGGTTGGTCGGACAACGCCTTGTCTTGCGTGCTGCTGGTGGGGGAGGGCGACACGGCCACGCTGCTGACAGGCGACATTCCTATGGCGCAGGAGACACGCCTGGCATTGCAGCGGCCAGACTTGCGCGCAGCCTGGCTGGTGGCGGCGCACCACGGCAGCAAAACGTCGTCTGGCCCGGTGTGGCTGAACACCGTGCAGCCCAGGTGGGCCATCGTGCAGGCGGGTTACCGCAACCGCTACGGGCACCCTGCGCCTGTGGTGGTGCGGCGCTTCGAGGCACGGGGGATAGAGTGGGTCAACACTGCAGATTGCGGCGCGGCCACCTGGCGCAGCTGGGCACCAGCCAAGCCTGCCTGCTACCGCGAAGCAGCCGGGCGTTATTGGAACGACCGGCCTGCCAGCGACGGTGACGAGGACGGCGAAGGGGAGTAGCCGGTCCATTCGCTGGCATCCATCAGGTAGACGCCGACGCGCGCCTGTTTGGCGTGGTGCTTGGCCATGGCGGCGGCGGATGCCACTTCCTCCGCCCGCTGGAAGCGCCCTGGAGCCACCGTCAACACGCCCGCGCTCAAGGTGGTGCAGGGGTGGAAGCGTTCGATGCCGTGGCGGTCTTCGGCCAGGATGCCACCCGCCTCGCGGGCGTTTTCGTCAAACAGCGTGAGCGCGCGGCGGTTGAACTGCTCCACCGCCGACTCGATGCGCTCGGCCCAGTCCATGCTCTGCATCAGCAGCACAAAGTCGTCGCCACCCACATGGCCCAGGAAGTCGCGGCGAGGGTCACAGGTCGCGGCCAGGCACTCTGCCTGAAGGCGGATCATTTCGTCGCCGCGCCAGTAACCGTAATGGTCGTTGTAGGCCTTGAAGTGGTTCAGGTCAGCGTAGCAGGCCACAAAGTCCTGGGCGTTTTCCAGCAGGCGTTCAATGTGCAGGGTAATGGGCACGTTGCCCGGCAGGAAGGTGAGCGGGTTGGCGTGGCGTGCGGCTTCGATGCGGGCTTCGGTGACGGTGCGCACCAGTTGTTCGCCCGTGCCCAGGCCGAGGTAGCGTCCGCCCTCGGTGATGATGTAGCCCTCGGTGAGGTAGCGCTGGTCGGTGGAGGTGAGCACGCGGGTGAGCTGTTCGATGGGCGTGTGCACGTCTACCAGCAGCGGGTTGAGGTTGGCGTGCAGCGTGCAGGGGCGGCGGCCGTAGAGGTCGCGGAAGTAAAGCTGTAGGTAGAGGTCTTGCACCGTCTTGCGCGAGATGAGGCCAACGGGCCGGTCGCCGTCGAGCAGGGCCACGGCATGCAGGTCGTGGCGCTGGTTGAACAGGGTGGCTGCGTCGTCGTGCGTGGCCTGCACGCTCAGGGCGGGTGCCTCCTGCAGCAGGGCATGGGCCGTGAGCCCGCGGTTGCAGGCGTGGCGCTGCTCGGGCAGCACGGCAATTTCGCGGGCGTGCAGCACGTCGAGTGCGGGAGCAGGAATGGCTTCGGCCGCCTCTTGGTTCGGGCGGCCCAGAAAGAAGCCCTGAACGTAGTGCAGGCCCAGGTCGCGCAGCACCATCAGCTCATCGGCATCTTCAACGCCCTCGGCGATCAGGCGTGAACCGAAACTGTCGGACAGTTGCTGGATGGCGCGTAGCGTCTGCAGCTTGTGGCTGCTCTGGTGTACGTTCTTGATGAAGTACTTGTCGATCTTGACGAATTCCGGGCGCAGTTCCGACCACAGCCGCAGGCTGGAGCGGCCGTCGCCAAAGTCGTCCAGCGCGAGCGAGCCACCACTGCGGCGCAGCAGCGAAAGGGCCTCCTGGATGGCTTGGACGTCTTGTACGCGTTCGTGCTCAGTCAGCTCCACCACCACGCAGGAAAGCGGCAGCCCGGCCGAACGCGCCTGGCGGAACACCCGCTCCAGGCCGTCTTTCATGATGGCCTGGATCAGCGCTTCGGCGCTGAGGTTGACGAAAAGCCAACCACGCCCGGCACTGCGCCCCCAGTGCTGCAGGGCCAGGCGCAGGCATTCGAGTTCCAGCTCTATGGTGTGGCCTTCGCGCCGTGCGGCGCTGAAGAGCGCATCGGGGCTGTTCCACGGGCAGTGGGGCGGGGTGCGTATGAGGGCCTCGTGGCCAAATACCTTGCCACCCGCCGTTTCAATGATGGGCTGGAAATGCGGCTGCAGTAGGTCGCGGCCCAGCAGCGCGCGCACGCTGGGGGTGTCGGCACTGTGGGGCATGGAAAGGATCTGGGCGGTCTGGGGCATGCGGAGCAGCGGTATTCGCTAAGGAGGACAGAGCGTATGTCGGTCTTGTGACGCTTCCGTGACGGCCACCCGAAACGCTGCCCTGGCCCGCTAATTGCTAAGATGGTGTCGAGCCCCAAAAACAGCGAGCCCCGTATGAGCCGACCGACCTTCGACGAGATGTACGCTGCCCCGCAGCAGGTGCGAGAACACTACCTTTCCTACGCTCGCTGGCTCGCCCAGCAACCCGCCGAGCTGATGGCCGCGCGCCGGGAAGAAGCCGAGATGATCTTCCGCCGTGTCGGCATCACCTTCGCGGTGTATGGCGACAAGGACGAGGACGGCGCAGGCACCGAGCGCCTGATTCCCTTTGACCTGATTCCGCGCGTGATTCCCGCCCACGAATGGCGCAGCATGGAAAAGGGGCTGGTGCAGCGTGTCAACGCGCTCAACCGCTTCATCCACGACATCTACCACGGGCAAGAGATCCTCAAGGCTGGCATCGTGCCGCGCGAGCAGATCGAGAACAACGCGCAGTTCCGCCGCGAGATGGTGGGCGTGGACGTGCCCGGTGGCGTGTATTCGCACATTGCAGGCATTGACATCGTTCGTGCCCCGGTGCCTGGCGGGCAGGGCGAGGCCGAGTACTACGTGCTGGAAGACAACCTGCGCGTGCCCAGCGGCGTGAGCTACATGCTGGAAGACCGCAAGATGATGATGCGGCTGTTCCCGGAACTGTTCAGCCAGAACCGCGTGGCCCCCGTTGCCCATTACCCCGACCTGCTGCTGGAGACGCTGCGCGCCGTGAGCCCGGCGCACACCGCCGAGCCCACCGTGGTGGTGCTCACCCCTGGCATGTACAACAGCGCCTACTTTGAACACGCCTTCCTGGCCCAGCAGATGGGCGTGGAGCTGGTGGAGGGGCAGGACCTGTTTGTGCGCGACGGCTTTGTCTACATGCGCACGACGCGCGGCCCCAAGCGGGTGGATGTGATCTACCGCCGTGTGGACGATGACTTCTTGGACCCGCTGGCGTTCCGGCCTGATTCCACGCTGGGTTGTGCCGGGCTGCTGGACGTGTACCGCAAGGGCAACGTCACGCTGTGCAACGCCATTGGTACCGGGGTTGCAGACGACAAGTCGATCTACCCTTACGTGCCGCAGATGATCGAGTTCTACCTGGGTGAAAAACCCATTCTGAAGAACGTGCCCACCTACATGGGCCGCAAGCCCGACGACCTGAAGTACATCCTGGCCAACCTGAAGGACCTGGTGGTGAAGGAAGTGCATGGCGCTGGCGGCTACGGCATGCTGGTGGGGCCTGCCGCCACGCAGGCCGAGATCGAGGCCTTCCGCCAGGCGGTGCTGGCCAAGCCGGACGGCTACATCGCCCAGCCCACGCTGCGCCTGTCCACCTGCCCCACGTACGTGGAGTCTGGCGTGGCGCCGCGCCACATCGACCTGCGGCCCTTCGTGCTCAGTGGCAAGGAGGTGCAGATGGTGCCGGGGGGCCTGACGCGCGTGGCGTTGAAGGAAGGCTCTCTCGTCGTCAACTCGTCACAGGGTGGCGGTACAAAAGACACCTGGATTCTGGAAGCCTGAGGGGACACGAAAATGCTGTCGAGAACCGCTGATCACCTGTTCTGGATGTCGCGCTACACCGAGCGCGCCGAAAACACCGCCCGCATCCTGGATGTGAACTACCAGACCTCGTTGCTGCCACAGTCGGCTGCCGTGGCCCAGGTAGGCTGGGAAGGCCTGTTGCGCATCAGCGAGCTGATGCCCGCCTACCAGTACCAGTACGGTGAGGTCACGCCCAAGGACGTGCTGCACTTCATGGTGCGGGACGAGTCCAACCCGTCAAGCATTGTTTCGTGCCTGCGCGCTGCGCGCGAGAATGCCCGTGCCGTGCGCGGTGTGCTAACCACCGAGTTCTGGGAAACCCAGAACCAGACCTGGCTGGAACTGCAGCGCCTGCTCAAGAGCGGCTCGTTCGAGAAGGACCCTTCGGAGTTCTTCGAGTGGGTGAAGTTCCGCTCGCACCTGTCACGCGGGGTGGCGATTGGCACCATGCTGCGCGACGAGGCTTTCCACTTCTACCGCATGGGCACGTTCCTGGAGCGCGCAGACAACACGGCGCGGCTCATTGACGTGAAGTTCCACGCCGTGGAGTCAGACTTTTACGGCACCGCCAGCGAGGCCGACCAGGAGCTGGACTTCTACCACTGGAGCGCGATTCTGCGCAGCGTGAGTGCCTTTGAGGTGTACCGCAAGGTTTACCGCACGGTGATCACGCCCGAGCGCGTGGCGGAACTGATGATCTTGCGTGCCGACATGCCGCGCAGCCTGCTGGCCTGCCTGAACGAGGTGGTGGTGAACCTGGAGGCGGTGAGCAACGACACCTCGGCCGAGACCGAGCGCCACGCGGGCAAGCTGCGGTCCGAGCTGGAATACGCGCGCATTGACGAGATTCTGTCCAACGGACTGCACGCATTCCTCACGCAGTTCCTGGACCGCGTGAACGAACTGGGCGGGCGGATCAGCCAGAACTTCCTGATGCCCGTGGCGGCCTGATTTCAGCCGCGCGGGCGGTAGACCTTTTGCAGCAGGCGCAAGAGGGTTACGCGCTCGCTGTCGGTCAGGTGGGTGATGGCTTCGCTTTCCAGCGAGGCAACCACCGCCTGCGCTTCGCCTTGCAGGCGCTGGCCCAATTCGGTGAGGTGCAGCCCTTGGGCACGCCGGTCTGTGGGGTGTTCGCGCTTTTCCACCCAGCCCTGTTTTTCCATGTCCTTGATCATGCCGACCAGGTTGGGCGGCAGGATGTCAAGCGCGGCGCACAACTGGCGCGAGGTGATGCCCGGGTTGTGTGCGATGAGGGTGAGCACTGAAAAGTCCACCACGCGCAGGCCGAACGGGGCCATGCGGTCGAGGAACACAGCAATCACCGACAAGGCCGCGCGGCGCGCGTTGTAGCCGACCAGGCTTTCCAGGAAAGACGTGTCTACCTTTTCCACCGCCGTGTCGCTGGGCCGCGCGGGCGCGGGCGATGATGCAGCCTTCTTGCGCGCGGCAGTGGGGCGGCGGAACTGGGTGGTGGCGGTGGTCTGGTCGGCCATCGGTGACAGGGCGTTCTGGTTGGGGTCAGGGGGTCACATGATACCGGCGGTGTGCCCGCACAGCGTGAATGTGGCCCATTGCAGCGGTCATGCCAGGGCCTGTTCGACCATGCCTTGGCGCATGGCGCGTTCGGGCCAGACCCAGCGGGCAAAGGCGCGTGCACCCTTGGCTTGCTCGTGGGGCAAGGCACAACGTTCCAGCCGCGCCCAGGCCCAGGCCATGAGCGTTAAGGTGACAACGCGAAGGAAGTCGCCTGCGACGGGGTAGAGCTTGCTGGCCGCATCGGGCCCGGCGGCGCGGATGGTCTCCAGCAGTGTACGCAGCGCCGCCAAGCCTTCGCGGGCGCGGTCGTCTGCCGCACCTGATGGCGCCAGGTCGGCTCCCATGCGGTCAAGCAAAGCGCACATTCCGGCGCCCTGGTCGGCCAGCACCTTGCGCATGAGCAGGTCGATGGCCTGGATTTCGTTGGTACCTTCGTAGATCATGGCCACGCGCGAATCGCGCACGATCTGTTCGATGCCCCATTCGCGCACAAAGCCGTGGCCGCCGAAGACCTGCAGGCAGTCGCTGGCGCCGTGGAAGGCCTGGTCCGTCCAGCTGGCTTTGAGCACAGGGGTGGCCAGGGCACACCACTGCTGGGCCTGCTGGCGGCGTGCGGCGTCGGGGTGGTGCTTGGCCACGTCCAGCTCAATGGCGGTGGCGTAGGCCAGCACGCGCCCGGCGTCCACCCAGGCGCGTTGCGTGTCCAGCAGGCGCTGCACGGCGGGGTGCTGGATGATGGGATCTGCTGCCTGGGACGGATCGCGCGAGCCCGGCGCGCGCATCTGGCGACGGTCATGCGCGTAGGCGTTGGCCTTTTGCCAGGCGGCGTCGAGCAGGCCTACGCCTTGCAGAGCCACATGCACGCGGGCGGCGTTCATCATCAGGAACATGGCGTTGAGGCCCTTGCCATGTTCGCCCACCAGCCAGCCGGTGGCTTCGTCAAAGCGCATCACGCAGGTGGGGCTACCGTGCAGGCCCATCTTCTCTTCAATGCGCTCGCATTCAACCGCGCTGCGGCTGCCGTCTTCATAGAACTTGGGCACCAGGAACAGCGACAGGCCCTTGGGGCCCGGCGGGCTGTCGGGCAGGCGGGCCAGCACCAGGTGCACGATGTTGTCGGTGAGGTCGTGCTCGCCACCCGAGATGAAGATCTTGGTGCCGCTCAGGCGGTAGCTACCGTCGGCCTGCGGTACGGCCTTGGTACGCACCAGGCCCAGGTCGCTGCCTGCATGGGGTTCGGTCAGGCACATGGTGGACAGCCATTCGCCCGTGGCCACCTTCTCCAGGTAGCGCGCCTTGAGCTCGTCGCTGGCGTGGTGCTTGATGCATTCGTAGGCGCCGTGCAGCAGGCCGGGGGCCATGGTCCAGCCGTGGTTGGCGGCGCTGAGCCACTCGTACAGCACCATTTCCAGCACGGTGGGCAGGCCTTGGCCGCCGTCTTCGGGCGCGGCCGACAGGGCGGGCCAGCCGGCCTGCCAGAAGGCCTGGTAGGCGTCGCGAAAGCCCGGGGGCATGGTCACATTGCCTGCCTTCCACTGCGCACCGATCTCGTCACCGTCGCGGTTGAGCGGGGCCACCACTTCGCCCGCGAACTTGCCTGCTTCTTCCAGCACCTGGCGCATCAGGTCGGGGTCGGCGTTTTCGGCCAAGGCGGGCAGCTGGGCCAGTTGCTCATGGGCCTGCAGCACGTCAAAGAGGATGAAGCCGGCGTCACCGGCGCTGGGAAGGTAGGCGTTCATGGGGGGCAGGAGTCAGTCTTGTTTTCTGGCGGTGCCGAGGTAGGTCTCGATCACGCGTGGGTCGTTGGCCAGTTCGTTGGCCGGGCCCTGTGCGCCGAGTTCGCCCATTTCCAGGACGTAGCCGTGGTCGGCCACCTGCAGCGCCGCACGGGCGTTCTGCTCCACCAGCACAATGGTCACGCCGGTCTGGCGCAGTGTGTGGATGATGGAGAAGATTTCCTTGACGATCAGCGGGGCCAGGCCCAGGCTGGGTTCGTCGAGCATGAGGAGGTCGGGGCGAGCCATGAGCGCGCGGCCCACGGCCAGCATCTGCCGTTCACCGCCTGACAGGGTGCCCGCCAGTTGAACGCGGCGCTCCTTCAGGCGCGGGAAGAGGCTGTACACGTCGTCCAGCCGGGCGCGCCACTGGGCGTTGCCCATGCGCATCTGCCGGAAGCCGCCTAGCAGCAGGTTGTCTTCCACCGGCATGGTGCCGAAGAGTTCGCGCTTTTCGGGCACCAAGGCAATGCCCGCCATCACGCGCTCTTCCAGCGTGAGCGTGCCAATGTCCTGACCGCCGAATTCGATGGTGCCCTTGCCGGGCAGGATGCCCATGAGCGTGTTGAGCAGGGTGGATTTGCCTGCGCCGTTGGGGCCGATCACGGTGATGACGCTGCCTTTGGCGGCGCTCAGGTCGATGCCGTGCAGCACCTCGGCCTTGCCGTAACCGGCACGCAGGTTGCGGACCTGGAGCAGGGGAGTGGTCATGTCTTTAGCCTTGTCAATGTTCGGTGCCCAGGTAGGCGGCGCGCACTTTCGGGTCTTGCTGAACGTGTTCGGGGGTGCCCTGTGTGAGCAGGGTGCCGAACTCCATCACCACCAGGTGGTCGCAGATCTGCATGACGAGGTCCATGTCGTGTTCCACGAGCAGGATGCTCATGCCTTCGCCCTTGAGCTGGCGCAGCACGTCGGCCAGGGCCTGCTTTTCTTTGTGGCGCAGGCCGGCGGCGGGTTCGTCCAGCAGCAGCAGGGCCGGGTCGGCGCACAGTGCACGGGCAATTTCCATCAGACGTTGCGGGCCCATGGCCAGGTTGCCTGCCTGCTCGTGCAGGTAGTCGCCCATGCCAATGCGCTCCAGCTGGCGTTGCGCTTCCTTGAACAGGCGGCGTTCTTCTTCGCTGTTGGTGCGCAGCATGGCAGACGCCACGCCTTTGCTGCCACGGGTGTGGGCACCCAGGGCCACGTTTTCCAGCACGGTCATGTCGGGGATCATCTTGACGTGCTGGAACGTGCGCGCCATGCCCTTGCGGGAAATTTCGCGCGAGGCCAGGCCGCTGATGCGTTCGCCCCGGTAGGTCACCTCGCCACTGGTGAGCGGCAGCACGCCGGTGACCAGGTTGAAGGTGGTGGACTTGCCCGCACCGTTGGGGCCGATCAGGCCGACGATCTGCCCGGCGTGGATCTGGAAGCTGATGTCGTTGACGGCGACCAGACCACCGAACTGTTTGCGGATCTTGTTCACGTCGAGCACCAGTTCGCCGTGCGCGGGCTTGCTGCGCTCAGGCAGGGCGGCGGCGTTGGCCCAGTCCACGGTGCGGGGGCGGCGCGGCAGTTTCTTTTCAACCATGGACCACAGGCCGTCGGGCAGGTACTTGAGCACAAGCACCAGCATCACGCCGAAGACGATGACCTCGTAGCTGCCGCTGGTGCCGATGAGCTTGGGCAGCAGCACCTGCAGCTGGTCGTCCATGAGCTTGATGAGGCCCGCGCCCATGAAGGCGCCCCACACGTGGCCCACGCCGCCCACCACGGCCATGAAGAGGTATTCGATGCCCATCTTCAGGCCGAAGGCCGAGGGGTTAACCGTGCGCTGGAAGTGCGCCAGCAACCAGCCCGCCACCGAAGCAAACAGCGCCGCCAGCACGAAGATGGTGACCTTGTAGCGGAAGGTGCTGATGCCCATGGCCTCGGCCATCTGCGAGCCGCCCTTGAGCGAGCGGATGGCACGGCCAGAACGGGAGTCGAGCAGGTGCAGCAGGGCCGCCGCAAAGGCGATCAGCAATGCCCAGGTGAGCACGAAGAAGGCGCGGCCCTGGCCGATGTCGAAGCCGCCGATGCTCAGGCTCTGGATGCCCAGCAGGCCGTCGTACTTGCCCAGAGCGTCGAGGTTGCCCATGAGGTAGTACAGCGACAGGCCCCAGGCGATGGTGGCCAGCGGCAGGTAGTGGCCCGACATGCGCAGCGTGATGAAGCCCACGACCAGCGCACTGAGCGCCGTGAAGCCCAGGCCGATGAACAGCGTTACCCAGGGTGAGAGGCCGAGGTTGAGCGTCATCCAGGCGGAGGTGTAGGCGCCAATGCCGACGAAGGCAGCTTGCCCGAAGGAGGTGAGCCCGCCCACGCCGGTGAGCAGCACCAGACCCAGCGCCGTCATGGCGTACATGCCGATGTAGTTGAGCTGGGTGATCCAGAAGTCGGGCAGGGGCAGCACTGCGATGAGCGGTACCGCGGCAGCCAGGGCCAACAGGCCCATGTTTTTGGGGCTGAGTTGCATGTCAGTGTTCCTCGTCGGAGTGGCCGCTTCTCAGCGAGCGCACCAGCAGCACGGGCAGAATCAGGGTGAACACGATCACTTCCTTGAAGGCACTGGCCCAGAAGGAGCCGAAGGATTCGATCGCGCCGACGAACAGGGCCGCCACCAGGGCGCCGGGGTAGCTGGACAGGCCTGCAGCCACAGCAGCCACGAAGCCCTTGAGGCCGATGAGGAAGCCCGAGTCGTAGAACACGGTGGTGGTGGGGCCGATGAGCAAGCCCGACAGCGCGCCGATGAAGGCCGCCATGGTGAAGGTGAGCTGCCCCGAGGCGTGGGTGGAGATGCCCATGAGCCGTGCGCCGGTGCGGTTGACGGCGGTGGCGCGCAAGGCCTTGCCACGCAGAGACTTTTCAAAGTACAGCCACAACAGCACGATCAGCGCCACGGTGGCCAAGCCGATGATGATGGTCTGCCCAGACAACATGACGGGCCCGACGTTGAGGCGCAAATCCCAGAAGGCAGGGTTGCGGAAGCCTTCTGCGCCGAAGAAGAGCAGGCCCAGGCCGGTCATGGCGAAGTGCACGCCCACGGACACGATGAGCAGCACCAGCGGCGTGGCGCTTTCCAGCGACTGGTAGGCCACGCGGTACACCAGCGGGCCGTAGACGGTGACGATGACGACGCTGAGCGCCGCCTGCACCAGCAGCGGGAACTGCTGCGGTGCGGCCCAGATGGCCAGCATGCTGACCGCAACCGGCATGGCCAGCGTCTTGAGCGCTGCCTTGACGGCGATGGTGGCGCTGCGGTGGTGCTGCCAGCGCGTGGTCAGCTCCATGAGGGCGGCCACGCTGGCCAGCAGGAGCAGCAGCCACACGGTGCCTGGCACCTTGCCAGCCTGGAACAGGGCAAGTGTGAGCGCGCCATAGGCAACGAACTCACCTTGCGGAATGAAGATGATGCGCGTGACGGTGAAGACAAGCACCGTCGCGAGGCCCAGCAGGGCGTACACGGCACCGTTGGTCAGGCCGTCCAGCAAGAGGATGCTGGCGATCGTGGAGTCCATGGGGTGGCCTCGGGTCTATACAGGACAAAAAGGAAGCCGCGCCGTTCACACCTGCCCACCGGGGCACAGGTGAGCCCGGCGCGGCCGGGCTCGATGCGGAGAGTTACTGCTCGACCTTGAACTTGCCGTCCACGACCTTGAGCATCACACCCGTTTCCATGGTGTAGCCCCAGTGGTCGGTGGGCTTCCAGTTCATCACGCCGTGCGAGAACACGGTGCGGCCCATGGTCTCCATGCTGTCGCGCAGCGCAGCGCGGAACTCGGGCGTGCCGGGCTTGGCCTTCTTCAGTGCCATGGGGACCACTTTTTCCAGCACCACTTGCGCGTCGTAGGCGTGGCCCGCGAACTGGTTGCGCGAGTTCGGGCCGTAGGCCTTTTCGTACTTCTGAACGAAGTCCACTGCCACCGGCTTGGAGGGGTGCTTGTCGGGCAACTGCTCGGCGATCACGGCCGGGCCGGACACCACGAAGGCGCCTTCCACGGCCTTGCCGCCCACGCGCATCAGGTCCTGGGTGGCAGCGGCGTGCGTCTGGTAGATCTTGCCCTTGTAGCCACGGTCCACCATGGCCATGTGCGGCATGGCTGCGCCGCTGCCCGATGCAACGATCAGCACAGCATCAGGGTTGGCCGAGCTGAGCTTGAGGGCCTGCGGGGTGACGCTGGTGTCGGTGCGGGCAAAGCGCTCGGTGGCCACCAGCTTGATGCCAGCGTTGTCCAGCAGGGGCTGGATTTCCTTGAGCCACTGTTCGCCGTAGGCGTCGGTGTAGCCCAGGAAACCCAGCGTCTTCACGCCTTGCTTGACCATGTGTTCCACGGCGGCAAAGCCCATCACGGTGTTGGACTGGGGCAGGCGGAAGAGCCACTTGTCCTTGCCCGGGGGCACGCCAACGGGGGAGCCAGCCAGCTGCACGGTGCCAGCCTCGGAGGCGATGTCCGTCATGGCGGCGGCCACGGCGGTGATGCAGGAGCCGATGATCAGGTCCACCTTGTCTTCAGTGACGAAGCGGCGCGCGTTGGCGGCACCCTTGCCGGGGTCGGTGGCGTCGTCAAGGATGATGAGCTGGACCTTTTCGCCGCCGATGGTCTGCGGGAACAGCTTGAGCTGGTTCTGCATGGGAATGCCCAGGCCGGAGCCGGGGCCGGTGAGCGCCAGGCTCACGCCGATCTTGATGTCGGCTTGTGCCGCCGTGGCGGCCAGTGCCGTGACGGCCACGGCGATCAGGGTTTTCATGGTTTTCATCGCTTTGTCTCCTGGGGGTGGTTGAGGAACGGGGGAAAAACGGTCAGCCGCCGCAAAGTGCCTTGATGTCCTCGGGCACGGGGATGGCCTTGATGCGGTCGGGGTTCTCGGGCGGATGCACGACGAATGCGCGCGTCTCGGTGCCTTCGCACAGCACCTCGTCACCACGCTTGACGACGTGTTTGTGGATGAACACCTTGTCGCGCCATTCAATGACGCTGGTGTGCACCTGCAGCCGTTCGCCGTAGGTGGCGGGGCGCATGAACTTGGTGTTGATTTCCAGCAGGGGCGTGCCGACGATGCCGCGTGTCTTGACCAGCTCGCGCCAGGGCGGCACGCCGCACTTGACGAAGAAGTTCAGCGACGAGGCGTCCATCCACTTCGAGAAATTGGGGAAGAAGACGATGCCGGCGGGGTCGCAGTCGCCAAACATCACTTCCACTTCGTACACAACGGTCTTGCTCATGTGCTCGTTCTTTCAGCGGGGGGCCATGCGCAATGCGCCGTCCAGGCGAATGACTTCGCCGTTGAGGTGGCCGTTGCTGACGATATGGCAAGCCAGCTCGGCAAACTCTTCGGGTTTACCCAGGCGCTTGGGGAAGGGGATGCTGGCCGCCAGCGATTCCTGCACCGCCTCGGGCAGTTCCTTCATCAACGGAGTGGCAAACAGGCCCGGCGCCACCGTGCACACGCGGATTCCGTGCTGCGCCAGATCGCGCGCCATGGGCAGGGTCATGCCCACCACGCCGCCCTTGGACGCGCTGTAGGCCTGCTGGCCCACCTGGCCGTCGAATGCCGCCACCGATGCGGTGAAGACCATGGCGCCGCGTTCGCCGTCTGCCAGGGGCTCGGCCTTGGCGCAGGCCGCCGCAAACAGGCGTGCCACGTTGTAGGTGCCGATGAGGTTGACGTTGACCACGCGCACAAAGTCTTCCAGCGGGGCGGGGCTGCCGTCCTTGCCGATGACGCGCTTGGCGCTGCCGATGCCCGCGATCTGCATGAGGATGCGCGCCGTGCCATGTGCGGCAGCGGCGGTGTTGATGGCAGCCTGCACGCTGTCGCCGTTGGTCACGTCGCATTGCAGGGCGATGGCCGTGCCCGCGCCGTGGGCGGTATTGATGTCGCCAGCCACGCGTTCGGCGTTGGCCAGGTTGATGTCGAGCACGGCGACCTTGGCGCCCTGGCGGGCCAGTTCACGTGCCGTGGCTTCGCCCAGGCCGGAGCCGCCGCCGGTGACCAGTGCTGCCTGTCCTTGGATGTTCATGGTGTTCTGTGTTTAAAGGGGGTTCTCGATCAGCAGCGCAATGCCTTGGCCGCCGCCCACGCACGCGCTGGAAATGCCCCAGCGTTGCTGGCTGCGGCGCAGTTCGCGCGCCAGGGTGATGGTCAGGCGCACGCCGGTGCAGGCCAGCGGGTGGCCCAGGGCAATGGCGCCGCCGTTGACGTTCAGGCGCGCCAGGTCCATGCCCAACTCCCGCGCCACGGCCAGGGTCTGTGCGCCTTGGGCCTCGTTCACCTCGAAGCGGGCAATGTCGTCCAGCTTCAGGCCGGTGCGTTCCAGCAACAGGCGGATGGCCGGTGCCGGGCCGATGCCCATGATCTCGGGCGGCACGCCCACGGCAGCGGCAGCCACCACGCGGCCCAGAGGCTTCTTGCCGTGCGACTTGGCATAGGCGCCAGAGGTCACCACGGCTGCCGCTGCGGCATCCACCAGCGCGGAACTGTTGCCGCCGGTCTGCACACCGCCTTCATACACAGGTTTGAGCTTGGCCAGCACCTCCACTGGCGACAGGCGCGGGTGCGTGTCGGTGCTCACCTCGGTCACCTTGCCTTGCAGCTTGATGCCGCGCGGCTTGTAGCCTTCCAGTTCGAACTTCTCGCTCACCACGGGCACGATCTCGCCGGCCAGAAAGCCGCTTTCCTGCGCGGCCACGGCCTTGGCAAAGGACGCGCTTGCGAACTCGTCCACCGCCTCGCGGGTGATGCCGTATTTCTTCGCCAGGTTCTCGGCCGTCTGGATCATGTTGATGCCAGCGGCAGGGTCCTTCAGGGCTTCCCACATGTAGTCCTTGAAGCCCACGGGCGCACCCAGCTTGAAGCCGGTGCGGTGGTCGAAGGCGGCGATCGGGTTGCGCGTCATGCTTTCGGTACCCACCACCAGCGCGGCGTCGCAGGCGCCGCCCTGGATGTGCTCACCCGCCTGCCGGAACAGCTCGAAGCCCGTGCCGCAGATGCGCTGCGCCATGATGGCGGGTACTTCCAACGGCACCCCGGCGTACAGGCCGATGTGGCGTGGAAGGAAGAACTGATCGAAGTCGCCAGGGGCCATGTTGCCCGTGACCACCGAACCAATGTGCTCGCCGGGCACACCCGCGCGTTCCAGCACGGCGCGTGCAGCCTTGATGCCCAGGTCAGTGGGGGAGATGTGACCGAGCGCGCCGCAGTAGTCCACCATCGGCGTGCGCACGCCATCAAGCATCCACACATCGTCGAACGCGCTGAAGAAACCCTTGTTGGCCATGTTTTGCTCCGCTTTCAGTGCGCCTGAGGCTTGAGGATGTGGTGCAGGCGGTCCTCGTGCAGGGCGGCCACGGTGTCAGCACGGTGCGTGAGCACGGCGCGTTGGTTGATGGAGCCCTTGTCGGTGATCTCGCCACGGTCGATGGTGGGCGCGTCGGCCAGCAGGCACAGGCGGGCGATGCGGTTGGCGCTGCCGGTGGCGGTCTTGGCCAGTTCGTTCACCACGGTCTGGAAGTGGGCCAGCACCGGGGCGCTTTCCAGCACGTCGTGCAGAGAAGCGTCGGCAGGCAGACCAGAGAGTTCGCGCACCTTGGGCGTGGGGAACACCATGGCCCCCACTTCCTTCAGGTTCAGGCCGGTCAGCACCACGTCCTGGATGTACGGGGCGCCCGCCGCGATGATCTTGGCGCGCAGCGGGCCCACGCTCACGAAGGTGCCGGTGGCGAGCTTGAAGTCTTCGGCAATGCGGCCGTCGAACTTCAGGCCCAGGTGAATGTCGGTCTCGTCGATCCACTTCACCGCGTCACCCGTCTTGAAGAAGCCTTCTTCGTCGAAGGCGTCGGCGGTGTCCTGCGGTGCGCGCCAATAGCCGGGGGTGATGTTGGGGCCCTTGTAGCGGACTTCTGTCTTGCCTTCCATGTCCACCAGTTTGAGTTCCAGGCCGGGGGTGGGCAGGCCCAGGTCGCCAGCTTTCACGTAGGGGTTGGTCACGAAAATGCCGAAGGGGCCCGATTCGGTCATGCCCAGGCCCGTGCCCATGACGATGCGCTGGCCAATCTCGCGCTCCTCGCTCTCGTACAAGCTGTCCCACACGGGCTGGGCCAACGCGGCACCGGCGTAGAAGAACATCTTCACGCGCGACAGCAGCGTCTTGCGCAACAGATCGTCGGTCTTCATGGCGTTGGCAATGGCCTCGAAGCCCGTTGGCACGTTGAAGTACACGGTGGGGGCGACTTCGCGCAGGTTGCGCAGGGTCTCGTGCATCAGCGCAGGCGTGGGCTTGCCGTCGTCGATGTACAGCGTGCCGCCGTGGTAGACCACCATGCCAAAGTTGTGGTTGCCGCCAAAGGTGTGGTTCCAGGGCAGCCAGTCCACCAGCACCAGGGGCTGTTCGGCCAGAACAGGCATGGACTGCACCATCTGCTGCTGGTTGGCGCACCACATGCGCTGCGTGTTGATGACGGCCTTGGGCAGCTTGGTGGAACCGCTGGTGAAGAGGAACTTGGTGATGGTGTCCGGCCCGGTGGCGGCGATGGCCGCGTCCACGGCGGGCGTTTCAGGCGTGGCGATCAGGTCCGCAAAGCTGGTGCTGTCCAGCCCGTCCAGGCGGCCTTCGGCCAGCACGATTTCCACACCCTCACTGGCCACGGCGCGCAGGGCCTTGCCGTAGCGCGCAGCGTCGCTGGCGAACAGCATGCCGGGCGTGGTGGTACGCAGCACGTGCTTGAGTTTGTCGTAGTCGGTGCTGATAAGCGAGTACGCGGGCGAGGTGGGCACGTAAGGCACACCCGCGACCATGCAGCCCAGGGCCAGAAGTGCGTGCTCCAGACTGTTTTCCGACAGGATGGCCACCGGGCGCTCGGCGTTGAGGCCACGGTTGATCAGGCCTTGGGCGATGCGGCGCGCGGTGGCCCACGCTTCGGCGTAGCTGATGTGGCGCCAGTCGCCCAGCGCGGGCTTGCCGTCCGCGCCTACGGTCGGCTGGCGGCGCGCCATCCAGGTGCGGTCGGGCGCGGTTTCGGCCCAGTGGCGCAGGCGGTCCGTCAGGCGCTCGGGGTAGGGCTGCAGTTCCTGGTCAGCGCGCAGGTAGTGCGTGCCAGTGGGGCCGTCACGCAGCACGGCGGTGGTCACGCCAAAGGTCATCGGGCGGAAGGTGGGGGTGCTCATCTTGTCTCCTGGGGTGTTCTGCGTTGGCCTGGCATCAACCCTTTTGCACCTTGGCGGCCTTGCCTTCCAGGAAGGCACGCACACGTTCCTTGGCTTCCGGCGCAGCCTGGGCAATGGATGCCATCAGCGCTTCGGTGAAGAAGCCATGGTCCGCTGGCTGTTCGGCAATGCGCGGCAGCGCGTGCATGAGCGCGTAGTTGGTGAGAGGGGCATTGGTGGCAATGCGCTGGGCCAGCTCGAGCGCCTTTTCCAGCGCGGTGCCCGTGGGCACCAGGTACTGCGCCAGGCCAATGCGCTCGCCGTCCACAGCGTTGTACACGCGGCCGGTCAACATCATGTCGGTCATGCGGGCAGCACCAATCAGCTTGGGGATGCGCACCGCACCGCCACCGCCCACGAAGATGCCGCGCGTGCCTTCCGGCAGCGCAAAAAACGTGGTTTCGTCTGCCACGCGGATGTGGCAGGCGCTGGCCAGTTCCAGCCCGCCACCCACCACGGCGCCGTGCAGCGCGGCGATCACAGGCACCGGGCCTTGTTGCACCTGGTCCAGCGCGTTGTGCCACATGCGAGAGTGGTGCACGCCTTCGCCAGCGTCACGTTCCTGGAGTTCAGACAGGTCCAGCCCTGCACAGAAGTGGTCGCCTTCGCCGTGGATGACGGCAGCACGCGCTTCGGTCGGCAGGTTCTGGAAAGCGTCGCGGATGGCCAGGATGAGGCCATCGCTCAAGGCGTTGCGCTTGGCCGGGCGGCACAGGCGGATGACTGCAACCGCACCCTGCATTTCGAGGTGGATGGCGTCGGTGGCGGGAGGGGTGGTGCGGGTCGTCATGGCGGGTGATCTTTCCAAGAGGTTGATGTCCTGATACAGTTATAAATAATAACTAAATTGACGTGCCTTGTCTCTCTCTGCGATTAGGGGTTTACCCTTGATTGCATGGTTCCGATCGTTACCATACAAAACTGTATGGTGGCATTTTGGAGCTTTTCTTCGAACGCAACATCCGGGTAAACCCAGCCCCTGCCTTCCGTCGCTATGATCCATTCGCATGTCCACCGGCAGCACCCATCCACCCGAACCGGCCGAGAAGGCCGGGGCCGCCTCGCGCAACACCTTGTCACCCCAGGACTGGCTGCGTGTAGCCGCCGACGTGCTGGTGGAAAAGAGCGTGGAGGGCGTGCGCGTGGACGTGCTGGCGCGCACGCTCAACGTGACGCGCGGCAGCTTCTACTGGCACTTTGCCGACCGCGAAGACTTGCTGCAGCGCCTGTTGCAAGGCTGGAAGCAGACACAGACCGAGCACGTGATTGCCGTGCACGGGCGGCATGGGGTGCATGCGCAGGCACGCATTCACGAACTGGCGGGTCTGCCGTTCCATGGCGCCAGTGCCCTGCGCGGTGGCGCCGTGGAGCTGGCCATCAGGGCATGGGCGCGCCGTGATGACACTGCCCGCGCCGTGGTGGACGAAGTGGACGCCATGCGCCTGCGCTACATCGAAGCCAGTTTTGCCGAGCTGGGCTTCGAGCAGCAGCAGTGCCGCAACCGCGCCTTTGTGCTGTACAGCTACATGCAGGCCGAGTCCCTTTTCCGCGCACAGGGCAGCAACGAAGACAAGGCCGCGCGGCGCGCATTCGTCGAGCGGCTGCTCACCCACCAACCCTTGCCTTTCTGACGGCTGGCCGCCGTGCCAGCCAAAACGCCGGAGACTCACATGAAACACGAAGACCTCATCGCCATCGACATCCACACCCATGCCGAGGTGAGCTGCTGGAACCCCTTTGACAACTACGGCGAGGAATATGACCGCGCCGCCGACAAGTACTTTGGCAGCGACCGCCGCCCCACCATCGCCGAAACCGTGGCCTACTACCGCCAACGCAAGATCGGGCTGGTGATGTTCACCGTGGACAGCGAATCCAAGCTGGGCCGCCGGCGCATTCCCAACGAGGAAATTGCCCAGGCCGCGCGCGAGAACAGCGACATGATGATGGCCTTCGCCAGCATCGACCCGCACAAGGGCAAGATGGGTGCGCGCGAGGCCGAACGCCTGATCAAGGAAGAGGGCGTCAAGGGCTTCAAGTTCCACCCCACGGTGCAGGGTTACCACCCCTACGACAAGATGGCCTGGCCCATCTACGAGGTCATCAACCACTACAAGATGCCCGCCATCTTCCACACCGGGCACAGCGGCATTGGCAGCGGCATGCGCTGCGGCGGCGGCCTGCGGCTGGAGTATTCCAACCCCATGCACCTGGACGACGTGGCCATCGACTTCCCCGACATGCAGATCGTGATGGCACACCCCAGCTTCCCCTGGCAGGACGAGGCGCTTTCCGTGGCCACGCACAAGCCCAACGTGTGGATCGACCTGAGCGGCTGGAGCCCCAAGTACTTCCCCAAGCAACTGGTGCAGTACGCCAACTCTCTGCTGAAAGACCGCATCCTCTTCGGCAGCGACTACCCGCTCATCACCCCCGAGCGCTGGATGAAAGACTTCGAGGTGGCGGGCTTCAAGCCCGAGGTGATGCCCGGCATCCTCAAGGGCAACGCCGTGCGCCTGCTGGGGCTCGACAAGGCTTGACGCCATGCGCCCGCTTGCGGCTTACGCAGGCGGGTTCACAAAGGCGGCGAGTTCCGCTGGCGGAATCGGGCGGCTGAACAGGTAGCCCTGGTAAAGGCCGCAGCCGCTGCGCAGCAGAAAGTCGCGCTGCGCGGCGGTTTCTACGCCTTCTGCGATCACGTTCAACCCCAGGCTTTCGCCCAGCGCAATCACGGTGCGAACGATGGCCTCGTCGCTGGTGTCCAGCAGCACGTCGCGCACGAAGGACTGGTCGATCTTCAACTGGTCCAGCGGCAGCATCTTCAGGTAGCTCAGCGACGAGTACCCGGTGCCAAAGTCGTCCAGCGAGAACCGCACCCCCAGCGCCCGCAGCGCTTCCATCTTCTTCACGATGTCTTCGACGTCGTCGGCGAAGATGCTTTCCGTCAACTCCAGCTTCAGCTGCCTAGGGTTGGCGCCGCTGTGCGTCAGTACCTCGTGAACCTGCCGCACGAATTCAGGGTGGTGGAACTGCCGCGCGCTCACGTTGACGGACAGGCTCAGCTCCTCCATGCCGGGCAGCCTGGGCCACTGGGCCAGGAAGGCGCAGGCCGTCTTCAGCACCCAGGGCCCCATCTCATGGATGAAGCCGCTGTCTTCCGCCAGGGGAATGAACAGCGCGGGCGACACGGCGCCACGTTTGGCATGGTTCCAGCGGCACAGGGCTTCGGCACCCACCACGCGCCCCTCGCTGTCCACCTGCGGCTGGTAAAGCAGGAACAGTTCCTGCCGTTCAATGCTCTGGCGCAGTTCAATTTCAAGCGCCGCGCGTTCCGCAATCTGCGCCTGCAGCCTGCCGTCAAAAAAGCGGTGGGTGTTGCGGCCGCTGTCCTTGGCCGAGTACATGGCCGAATCGGCGCGGCTGAGCAATTCCTCCACTGAAAGCGGGGTGTCGCCAAACACCACCGCGCCCAGGCTGGCCGATGCGAAATGCTCGATGCCTTCGATGGTCACCGGCCGCGACACGGTACCCAGCAGCCGGGTGCAGAAGCGCTCCACCTCCTGAACGGCGCTGGCCATGTCCTGCCCCAGGTCGTGCAGCAGCACGATGAACTCGTCGCCACCCAGGCGGGCCACCGTGTCGGCAGGGGGCACGGCTTCGCGAATGCACCGGGCCTTCTCGGCCAGCAGCAGGTCGCCGTTGCGGTGGCCCCAGTTGTCGTTGATGACCTTGAAATTGTCCAGGTCGATGAGGATGGCTGCCCCCAGCACGTGGCTGCTCGAACGGCTGGCCAGAGCTTCTGCCGCAGTCAGCATGAACATGCTGCGGTTGGGCAGGCGGGTCAGGTTGTCATAGTAGGCCAGTTGATGAACGCGCTCTTCGGCGCTGCGCCGTTCGGTAATGTCGCGTTCCACAGATACCCAGTGCGTGAACCAGCCTTGTTCGTCGGCAATGGGCTGGATCATCAGTTCCACCCAGTACGGCTCGCGGTTCTTGGTGTAGTTGATCAGCTCCGCGCGCACGGGCTGCCACCCGATCAACGCCTGCCTGATGCGGTCCAGTTCGGTACGTTGGGTGTCGGGGCCTTGCAGAAGGCGCGGGGACTTGCCCAGCACCTCTTCGCGGGTGTAGCCGGTCTTGCGTTCAAAGGCGTCGTTCACGAACACGATGCGCGGGCCCGGTCTGTCCACGGGCTGGGCTTCGGTGATCAGCACCATGTCGTTGAGGCTGGCCACGGCCTTTTCAAGCAGCTTGAGCTGTTCCTCGGAGCGGCGGCGGGCGGTCACGTCCTGCAAGGTGAAGAAGCGTGTGCCGGAGCCGTCGCCGTCTGCTGCGCTCTGTCCGCACATCAGCATCCAGCGGCTCGCGCCGTCGTTGGCCCGCGTCACGCCGAACTCCATGGTCAATGGCGTGTCTGGCGCTGGCGACGCGCACGCGGCCACGAAGCGCTGGCGAGCGCGCGCCTCCACCAGCTCGGCTATCTGGTCCAGCGCATGGTCACCGCCGGGGCGCAGCCCCATCAGCTCGCACACCGAAGGCGACCCGCGCCAGCGGCGGCGCTGCACGTCCACCCAGAAGTGGCCAATGGCCGCCACGCGCTGGGCTTCGGTCAGGGCGCGTTCGCTTTCCTGCAGGCGCTGTGCGGCCTTGACGCGGTCGGTGATGTCGCGCGAGAGTACGACGAAGCGCGGGTCGGCTGTGTCGCTGTCCTTCTTGCGGGCGACCGACAGTTCGAACCAACGGGGCACGCCGCCTATGGGCAATTCGATCTGTTGGCCGGTGGATACACCCAGTTTCTCTGCCTCTGCGATGGCACGCATGCAGCCCTTGGCCGCGTCTGGCGGTAGAACCTCGTCTGCAAGTCTGCCGATGAGCTCCCCGCGTGGCACGATGAGCCCTTCTTCCGTTTTCGAGCGCAACGCCAGATACCGGCCGTTGCGGTCGAACTCGAAGAGCAGGTCGGGTACGGCATTGAGTGTGTCTTCGATGTCTGATGAGAGTTGTCGCAGTTCCTGCGTCATGCCCAAGGCTGTGGCCTGCGCGCGGTCGCGCGAACTCATCAGCAGCCAGACGATGGTGCCTGCCGCCAGGCTGAGCAGCAGCCCAAGTGCCGCAAACCAGTGGTGCGAGCGGTCGGCATTCGCCTGTATGTATGCCGGCGTCGGGTCCACCGTGTATGTCCAGCGCTGCCCACCGAACTCTATCGTTCCGCTGGAGGCGTAGGCCGTTGTGATGTCGCCCTGGTAGTTGACAGTCTTGTTGTTCAGCAGGCCAAGCAAGTAGCTACGAGCCGACGGCTGGTCGCCCTCAAACAGTTGCAGGCGCAGCCCGTCGTGCATCAAGCCGCCCTGGCGTTGCAGAATGTCTTTCAACCGAAAAGGCGCATCTCCCCAGCCGCGCATGTTGCGCCGCCTTTCCAGTGGCGTCTCTGGGTTTGCGTCCGGGTTGTAGATCGGCAGGTACATCACAAATCCCACCTCGGGCTGCATGCCGTCCTGTGCCAGCACCAGCCGCTGCGACAGGCTCACCTCGCCGCTGTCGCGTGCGCGCAGTGCAGCCTCCCTTGCAGGAGCCACGGAAAGTACGTCCAGCCCCAACGCAGCAACGTTGTTACGGGTGGGGGGCTCAATGAATAAGATGGGTGCGTATTCAAGCCGCTCCCCTGAGGGGCGAATCCTGAAACCTGGCATGCCAAGGCTTGTGCGTGCGTTCAGCTCCAAATCCCGCACTTGCTCGCCACGAACATAGGGCACGTACGCCACGCCCAGCAAGCCGCTGGCGGTTTCCTCCACCCTCAAAGACGAAACGAAAGCGCGGAATTCGTTCGCGGTGATGGCGTCGGACCCTTCCACAAACCCCCGCACTCCCCGCAACACCAACTCCACGGTGTTGAGCTTGGTGCGTATGTGCGCCGCGACTTCTTCCCCGGCATGTTCAACCTGGTGGCTCAGTTCGTGGTCAGCCCGTTCCATGCGGTTGAGCCAATAGCTGGCGGGGAACATTGCAAGGAGGGCCGCACTCAGCAACGCACCCAGCAAGGCATTCATCCGCCTTGGGTGAGTCCGGTTGTCTCCGGTGGTGGCTTCGTCGGCAAGTCGGTTCATGTGTCCTAGGGCAAGCGTCACGATGATAGTGTTTGAAACTGCCGCTTCCCCGGGCTGGGGGGCTGTTCCTGGGGCGGGTTTTCCCTTGGCGGATTCAAGGACGAGGTGCAACACGGTTTAACGAGGCGTGAAAGACCTC
>JAYSGB010000039.1:0-38564 GCA_041913045.1 Burkholderiaceae bacterium
TGCTGTTCTTCGTGGACAACATCTACCGTTACACCCTGGCCGGTACCGAAGTGTCCGCTCTGCTGGGCCGTATGCCTTCCGCCGTGGGCTACCAGCCGACGCTGGCCGAAGAAATGGGCCGCCTGCAAGAGCGTATTACGTCGACCAAGGTGGGCTCGATCACCTCGATTCAGGCCGTGTACGTGCCTGCCGACGACTTGACCGACCCGTCGCCTGCCACCACCTTCGCCCACCTGGACTCCACCGTGGTGCTGAGCCGTGACATCGCTGCCCTGGGTATCTACCCCGCCGTGGACCCGCTGGACTCCACCAGCCGCCAGCTGGACCCGCTGGTCGTGGGCCAGGACCACTACGAAACCGCCCGTGCCGTGCAGGGTACCCTGCAGCGTTACAAGGAACTGCGCGACATCATCGCCATTCTGGGTATGGACGAACTGGCACCCGAGGACAAGCTGGCCGTGGCCCGCGCCCGTAAGATCCAGCGTTTCCTATCCCAGCCCTTCCACGTGGCCGAAGTGTTCACGGGTGCGCCTGGCAAGTACGTGCCGCTGGCCGAGACGATCCGTGGCTTCAAGATGATCGTGGCCGGTGAGTGCGATCACCTGCCCGAGCAGGCCTTCTACATGGTCGGTACCATCGACGAAGCCTTCGAGAAGGCGAAGAAGCTGGCCTGATGAGTGTGGCCGGTGCCAGGCACCGGCCAACCCGTTGTGCCGACTTTTTGCCAAATTTGACGAGGAAAAGCAATGAGCACCATTCAAGTCGAGGTGGTGAGCGCGGAAGAGTCGATCTTCAGCGGTCCGGCCAAGTTCGTGGCGCTGCCCGGTGAAGCCGGCGAGCTGGGCATCCTGCCCGGCCACGTGCCGCTGATCACCCGCATCAAGCCCGGCGCGGTGCGCATCGAGAAGGCCGATGGCGGCGAAGAATTCGTCTTCGTGGCCGGTGGCATTCTGGAAGTGCAGCCCAAGGTCATCACCGTGTTGAGCGACACGGCCATCCGTGGCAAGGACCTGGACGAAGCCAAGGCCAACGACGCCCGCAAGGCCGCCGAGGAAGCCCTGAAGAACGCCAAGAGCGACGTGGACCTGGCCAAGGCCCAGTCCGAGTTGGCCGTCATGGCCGCACAGATCGCCGCTCTGCGCAAGTTCCGCCAGAAGAAATGATGCGGGCCCCGCTTGGGGTCAGTTTCGCAGAGAACCGCCTTCGGGCGGTTTTTTGTTGCCTGTTTACCGATGCGTGGGCGGTCGCGGCACAATGGTGCGATGCGCAGACGTATTCCTCCCAACACCAGCGTGGATGACCTGGAACAGACTTTTTATGAGGCCTTGCAACGGGCGGACCTGGAGGCATTGATGGCCTGTTGGGCGGACGAAGATGAACCTGTGTGTGTGCACCCGGGCGGCCCACGGTTGGTGGGGGCAATGGCCATCCGAGAGTCTTTCGCCCGCCTGTTCGAGGCTGGCGCAGTGCGCGCAGTGCCTACCCATGTGAAGCAGACCATGGTGGGGCAATGCTGTGTGCATAGCCTGGTGGAGCGTGTGGAAGTGCCAGCCCACGACGGCGTGACCCACGCTTACGTGACGGCAACCAACGTCTACGTCAAAACGGCGCAAGGCTGGCGATTGCTGGTTCACCATGCGAGTCCGGGTACGCTGAGCGCACCGCTCGATCAATCCGCCGCTGCGGCTACCCTCCATTGATATGAGCCGGGATTTCAGCATTGACCAAAAGGCTCCTTGGTGGTTGCCTGATGGCAACACGCAAACCATCTGGCCAGCGTTGTTTGGGCAGCGTTTTCGCCAGGGTACGCCTCAGTTTCGACGGGATCGCTGGACTTCACCCGATGGCGACTTCATTGATATTGACCACCTGATCACAGAGAAAAACAATATCGATGCCCCGCGTCTGGTGCTTTTTCATGGCTTGGAAGGAAGTTCTGGTAGCCACTACGCCCAAGCCTTTGCGGATGAATCGGCACGTTTAGGATGGGCGTTTTGCGTACCGCATTTCCGGGGTTGTTCTGGAGACATGAACACAGCCCCCCGGGCCTACCATTCAGGTGATCATGAAGAAATACACTGGTTGCTGACCCGGCTGCGCGAGCAGGACCCCGCACGCCCGATCCTGGCGGTGGGCGTATCGCTGGGTGGTAACGCGTTGTTGCGTTGGGCGCAAGAGTGGGGCGCCATGGCCAGCCAATGGGTCAACGCCGTGGCAGCGGTCTCCGCCCCGGTGGACCTCATGGCGGCGGGCAATGCCATTGACAGTGGTTTCAATAGGCACGTGTATGCAAGGATGTTCTTGCGTACGATGGTGCGTAAGGCCGAGACCAAATGGCGGCAGTTTCCAGGCCTGTTCGACCTTGACGGGGTGCGCAAGGCGAGGACATTGCGCGAATTCGATGATCTGTTCACCGCGCCGTTGCACGGTTTCAAAGGTGTGGATGACTATTGGACCAGGGCGGCAGCGAAACCCCGGCTGGCTGATATCGCGTTGCCGGCGCTGGTGCTGAACGCACGAAACGATCCCTTTGTGCCTGGACGGAGTCTCCCCAAGCAAACCGAAGTGGGCCGGTGGGTTACGTTGGTACAGCCTGAACATGGCGGGCATGTTGGTTTTCCCCAGGCGGTCGCTGGAGCTCCCTGGCAGGTGCATGTGCTGGGAATGCCCCAATGGGTTGCCAACTGGCTGGCGTCGTCCGCCGGTTTCAGGCAGGGGCTTGGCGGGTCTGTGCCGGAAGTTGGGGCAAACCTGCTGCAACCTGCCGGACTCTGTCAACAGAACCAGGGGAGTTGATCGATGGATGACATCGTCAAGGCCGCCATGGCCAAGTGGCCCAACGTGCCCGACTGCTA
The DNA here is from genome assembly GCA_041913045.1 of Burkholderiaceae bacterium. Lineage (GTDB taxonomy): Bacteria > Pseudomonadota > Gammaproteobacteria > Burkholderiales > Burkholderiaceae_C > CAMLOF01. Next base: position 2,856 of record JAYSGB010000039.1, read on the forward strand.
TGGATGGCTTGGCTTGGATGCTCGTGGACAGTGGTGGATGCGCGATGACAATGCTCAGCGCTCCGGGCCGTTCGCTGGCGTGGGCGCAAATACTGTCAGCAAGGGTTCATTGCTCAAGCATGACAAGCTGATCGAGTTCATCAACAGGAACTACGGGGCTGACGAGCATGGCCGATGGTTCTTCCAGAATGGACCGCAACGCGTGTTTGTGGAGCTGGAGGTCGCTCCATGGGTGTGGCGCGTGCGGATGGACTTTTCGCTTCAATCCCACACGGGCCGATCAGCAGAAGTGCTGTCGGTCCATGTGGATGAGAGCGGACGGCTATTCGTTGTGACCGACCTAGGCCTTGGCTTGGTTCATAGCCAAGATATGCATATGGCGGCAGAGGCGGTGGATACAGGTGTGTGGACCCCAGCTGAATGCGCCTATGCCGAGCTGGTGGGCCGACAAGGTTGCGTTATGAGTCCTGCCGCACAGGCACAGGCATGAAAAAGCCGGCTCCAGGCCGGCTTTTTCGGTAAGTAGTTTGTCGCTTTACTTGGCAGCTTCAGCGGCTGCAGCAGGAGCTTGAGGCTCGGCGAGGGAGCCGCCAGACTTGTTGGCCATGTAGACCACCGCACGGCCAATTTCCAGATCTTCAAAGGCGCCGCCGCCTTGTGCACCCATGGCGCCCTTGCCCTTGAGTGCGGACGTCAACAGAGCATCGTAGCCCAGGCCAATGCGGGCAGCCCAAGCGCCAGCATCGCCAAATTTGGGCGCACCCACCATGCCGGTGGCGTGGCAAGCCGCGCACTGGGCGGTGTAAACAGCCTCACCGGACTGGAGGGGGCGGTTGGCGTCACGAAGTTCGACCGAGCCAACGCGTTGAATGCGCTTGGCGGTAGCCAGTTCTTGATCGACCGCACCAGCCGCCGGTTTTTCGGCCTTGGTCACGTAGTAGACGAGTCCGATGATGAGGAACACCGGCAGGATGAACGCGGCCATCGATGTCCAGAACAGCTGTTTCGGCGTTTTGATGGGGCCGGTGTGGTTGTCGCTCATGTTTTCCTCGGTAGGGCAGGCTGCGAAGGTCTGGCGCAGTAATGGACAGACTGAAGACAGTCGGAAATTATAGCCAACGGCCCGACGACCACCGGTATTGATCGGGCCAAGGTTCCCGCAGCATTGCCACCACTGCTAGAATCAGGCGGTTCTGTGTGCAGGCAATGCGGCTGTAGCTCAGTGGATAGAGTATCGGCCTCCGAAGCCGAGGGTCGTGGGTTCGATCCCCGCCAGCCGCGCCAAATCAGACCAAAAGTGGGCGCTTTCTACAAGGTGCCCTTTTTGTTTCCCTCGTCAGAAGTGGCTCAGTCGCAGCCACTGCATGCGGCCAAGGCCTGGATCGTCTGCTCCCGGGCTTCCTCCACCAGGTAATCCAAGAAAGCTCGTGTGCGCTGAGGAATGAATTTGCGGCTTGGAAGCGCCGCATACATGGCAAGACGGCCCGTGATCCACAGTGGCAGCACACGGACCAAGTCGCCACGCGTCAGGTAGGGCGCGACCATGTCAACTGACACCGAGGTGATGCCCGCGCCGTCCAGCGTTGCGCGCAGGAGCGTGTCTGTGTGGTTGGCCAGCAACACAGGCTGTATGGGCACTTCGACCACCCTGTCTTTGTCTTGCGCCTGCCACATGCGCCAAACGCGTGCCTGGCCATCTGGCTTCTTCAGCCTCAGGCACTCATGCCCTGCAAGATCTTTTGGTGTGGCCGGATGCCCGCGGCGTGCCAAATACTCGGGTGCCGCCACCAGAATGGCGTCGGACTCCACAATCTTGCGCGCCACCACGTCTGCGTCGAAGGTGTCGTCCGCTCCCATGAGTGTGATGTCGTAGTCCTCGAAGGGCGGCTCCTTCACAGACTCGACCTGAATGTCGAAGACTATCTTGGGATATTGACGACGAAACTCGGCGAGGAGCGGGGCGATCACATAACTGGCCAGAACCGGGGGAGCGTGCAATCTCAGCAGCCCGGACAGCTCCGTGGTGTGGGCTGTGGCGACGGCGTGTGCTTCATCAATGTCTTGCAAGATGTTGCGCACGCGATTCAAGTAGATCTGGCCAGCTTCAGTAAGAGAAAGGCGCCGGGTGGTGCGTTGCAGCAAGCGTGTGCCCAGGTGTTCTTCCAAGTCTGCAACCAGCCGGGTGACAACTGGGGCTGACATGTCAAGAGCTCGCGCCGCTGCCGCGAAGCCTTCTTCGTCAACCACACGCTCAAATACGCGCATAGAAAGTAATCGGTCCATGGTGCCTGTATGAGTGGTCTTGTTGGGTTTTATTGTTTCTATTTTAGAAATACGTCATGAAGATTGTGGTTGTTTATGTTTCAGAAGAGAAACTCTAAAGTTCATACCAAGACATCAATTCGGCCGATTTGGCCGCTCTATACGAAAGGTCTCCATCATGAACATTCTGCAAATCAACGCCAGTCCTCGCCGCGAAGGTGCGAACTCTTCGAAGCTTGCCAACACCGTGGTGGAGCGCCTGCTTGCGGCCAACGCAGGGTCGAGCGTGACACTGCGCGATCTGGGAGAAAACCCCGTGACCGTGCTAGACGAGGCTGCGCTGGGTGCGTTGTTTACGCCTGCGGATCAGCGCAGCGCTGAGCAGGCTGCAGTGGTGGCCGAGTACGACGCGCTGATTGCCGAAGTCCAGGCGCATGACGCGATTGTGCTGGGGGTGCCGATGTACAACTTCGGGGTGCCGGTGCAACTCAAGGCTTGGATTGATGCCATCGCCCGTGCTGGCGTGACATTCCGTTATACCCAGAACGGGCCGGAGGGCTTGGTCAAAGGCAAGACGGTGTACCTGGCGCTGGCGCGAGGCGGCCTGTACCGCGACACGTCCAATGACGTACAGGTGCCTTATCTGAAGCAGGTGTTGGGCTTCCTGGGCTTGACCGACGTGCGCCTTGTCTACGCTGAGGGCCTGAACATGGGTCCAGAGGCGGCAGCCAAGGGCTTTGCCCAGGCCGAGGCCGACATTGCCGCTGCCTTGCAGGCCTGAGTTACTGTGTCCATGGCTCCAGCCAGCCCCAGGGGCTGCGGCTGAGGGCCATGGAGACCATGGTGGCGGCACAGCCAAGCGCAGCCACGAAGCAGACTTGCCTTTGCCAGGGCCTTGAGGCGCGCCCCAGGGCCAACGCGCCCAGCACGATGTAAACAGGCAATAGCAAAAGCTTGGCTCCAAGCCATGGTTCTTGCAATGGGTTGTGGGCCATCAAAAGCCACAGGCTGGCGCCGGCCAGCAGAAGCAGCGTGTCGGTGGTGACGCTGGTCATACGCCAGTTCCGTTGCTTTGGCCAGGATTGGTTCAAAAGCACACCCACACCCCGAGCCATGAAGATCAGTACGCTGGCAGTGACCGCCAAGCGGTGCGTGTGCAGAAGCGTGCTGTAGAGCCACGGGTATGCTTCGAGTAGACCCATCAGAATGAAGACCCCGGGGTTTTCAGGAAGGCCAGTTCCTCGGCGGTGGAGGTGCGCCCTAACACGGCGTTGCGGTGCGGGTAGCGTCCGAACCGGTCGATGATGGACTTGTGGCGAATTTCCGCAGCCAAGTTGGGTTCCAGGCCTGGTTCGCTGAAAAGCCGCATCGCGACTTCATGCATGGCGCTTGACTCGCTGTGCATGTATGGCAAATACATGAAGGCGCGCTGCACTGGCGGCAGCTTGGCGGGAAGGCCCGCTGCAACAGCTGCTTGCGCCAACGTGAGCGCAAGAGCGTCGTTTGCGAAGGCGCTGGGCGTGCTTCTGTGAATGTTCCGGGAAAACTGGTCCAGAACGATGATTTCAGCCAGGGCGCCATGGGCACTGGTTCGCCAGCGCGCCAGACGACCTTCGCTCGCCATCGCCAGCAATTCGCCAAAACGTTCAGTGACCATGCCATCGAACGCAGCATCAGACCTCCACCAAAGCTTGGGGTCGACTTCCTCGAACCAGAAAGTGATGACTTTGTCGGCGTCCATATGCGTGCAAACCGTTGGCTTATGGGGCTAGCGTATCACTTGATGGCCCGAAAATGCGGTTAAGTCCTTTGCACAAGGGGTGTACTGTGCGGGTGGCTTGACCTTGGCGCAGCAAGGTCGGGGTCGCATCGTTATAGTTCGGGCGTGCGTTTTTCAAGGTCCCGCTCACCGCTAGCAGCCGGTCTGTCGATCTGGCTTCAGGCATTTCTGCCGTCGGCCATCGGCCCCGACTGGCGTGAGCGCCTGCGCGTGGTGGCAGGTGCCGGGTTGGGCGTCTTGTTTGCGGGTTGGAGCAGCCACCTTCTTGCTGGCGATGCGTGGCCGTGGCTGGTCGCCCCTTTGGGCGCTTCGGCCGTGCTGGTGTTTGGTGTGCCGGCCAGCCCGCTGGCGCAGCCGTGGGCCGTCCTGGCGGGCAACACGCTGTCGGCGCTGGCTGGCGTGGCATGCGTGCTGGTGCTGGGCTCGTCTGAATGGACGGCAGCCTTGGCGGTTGCGCTGGCCATCGGCCTCATGTTCACGTTGCGCTGCCTGCACCCGCCGGGCGGTGCTTCCGCTCTGCTGGTAACGTTGGCGGGCATTTCAGACCCCATGTTCGCCGTGCGCCCTGTGCTGCTGAACTCGCTGTTGCTGGTGTTGGTGGGGGTGGTGTACAACTCGTCCACCAGGCGTGCCTACCCGCACCCGCAGTTGCCTGCGCCTGCCGACCTGGCCACGGCAAGCGATGAAGAGTCGCGAGCCCTGGATGCCGACCTGGAGGCGGTGCTTGCGCGTTACAACCAGGTGGTCGACATCAGCCGAGATGATCTCAAGTCGTTGCTGCATGACACACAGTTGCGCTCCTACCAGCGCAAGCTGAACCAGGTGCGTTGCGCCGACATCATGTCGCGCGACCCAGTGACTGTTACCCGCCGAACCCCGCTCAAAAACGCTTGGGCCATGCTGCGTGAACATGGCATCAAGGCCTTGCCGGTGGTTGATCTCAGTGGGGGCATCGTTGGCATCGTCACCCGAGCCGATTTGATGCGAGCCGCGGAACTGGATGGCAGTGAACCCGCCGACGTCAGAGGGCGCAAGCTCGCAGGCTGGAGCGAGGGTGTGCCAGACACCGTGGGTGACATCATGACCCGACGCGTTCGTGTGGTCGGGATGTCACGTCATCTGGCTGAGTTGATGCCTTTGTTCGGCAGCACAGGCCACCATCACATACCCGTTGTGGACGAGAAAGACAGGCTTGTCGGCATGATCACGCAGTCTGACGTGGTCGCGGCGCTTGCCCGCATAGGGCCGGATCAAACAGCGTAACCCGCAGGCAGGGCGGGCGCCTGAAGGCGGCGGTTCTCGCCACCCTTGACGTTACCGAACCTGGTGGAGTTTGATTCCCAGTCTTTCTGCGCCTGAGCGATATGGGTTTTGCTGGGACCGACGAAATTCCACCACATGGTCATGGGTGAAGTGAAGGGTTCACCGCCCACCAGAAGTACCCGTGAGCCTGCGCTCAGTTGCAATTCCACCCGTTCAGCGCCCCGCGCCAGGTAGGAGAAGTCATTGCCATCGTATGGCTGTTGATTGATGGTGGCTTGGCCGGACAAGACCAGCAGACCGTGCTCAAACTGCTGTTGCAGGGGCAAGGACAGACTCGCGGCGTTCGCAGCAAATACATCCAGTCCGACGAGGGGCGAAAAAACCCGGGTCGGCGCTTCGCGGTTTTGCCATTGCCCGGCAAGCAAGGTGTACTCCACGCCATCTGCCTGCCAGTTGGGCAAATCGGGGTAGTGATCAAAAGCAGGAGGCATGTCCGCGCACTCTGGCGGAAGCGCAATCCACAGCTGGGCTGCATGCAGTGTGGCTTCTCCTGGCACGGAGTCTTCGGTATGGGAAATACCCCGCCCAGCTGTCATCAGGTTCACCTGCCCGGGGCGGATGACCTGTTCGCTTCCCAGGCTGTCACGGTGCAGTATTTCCCCCGAGATCATCCAAGTGAAGGTTTGCAGACAGGTGTGCGGGTGGGCGCCAACGTACATGCCATCGGTGTTTCGCATGTCGGCAGGCCCTATGTGGTCCAGAAAGCACCACGCCCCCACCATGCGGCATTCGCGGGTCGGCAGTGCTCGCTTGATGCTGAAACCTTCACCAAGTTCGGTGTGCCGTACCGGAATTCGTTGAACGGGCGAGGGGGCGGGCATTTCCATGTGGTGTCCTCCTGAGATCGTATCATCTTCGCACACAGGGCGCGCGCATGGAATGCCCGATCACCTGGTCAGTTGACGCGCGGATACTGGTTCGGATACAGCTCGTTGAGCTTCTGACCGCGGTCACCGCCAGCCACGATGTCGCCAGTGCGAATGGCATCGGCCAGTTCGGCTTTGACCTGATCACGCGTCTTGCTGGCCACGCTGGTCTGGGTGGGGTAGCGGCCCGGGTAGATTTCGTTGAGCTTTTGGCCCTGTTCGTTGCCGACGATGTTGCCGGTGCGCACCGCTTCAGCCAGTTCAGCTTTGACCTGTTCGCGGGTCTTGCCTGCAGTGGTGGCTTGAGCGGGGTATCGGCCAGGGTAGATCTCGTTGAGCTTCTGACCTTGTTCGTTGCCGATGATGTTGCCAGTGCGAACGGCCTCGGCCAGTTCTGCCTTCACCTGTTCGCGCGTCTTGGGCGCGGAAGCGTCTGCAGCGAGAGCCTGGCCTGCGCCAAAGGCGGCCAGCGAGAGAGCGATGATGGAAGCGTAAGTGCGGTTCATGTTTCGGTCCTTGGGTTTGTACGGTTTCGATGACGGTTTCTGCTGGGGTGTCGTTGGTGGACTTCGACCCAGTCGGCGAGCGGTGCATCGTTGTCATCTCGTCGATGGGTGAACTTTAAAATTCCTTTGGACATAGATAAACAGGTCAGAAGTACATGGGTCATTCCAAAGATTGGAATAATTGAGCCTCTTGTTTTTGGGCGAGTTGCAACCATGGACCGTTTGCTTTCAATGCGCGTGTTTGAGCGTGTGGTGCACGAGGGGGGCTTTGCTGCTGCGGCGCGCGCGCTGGACATGTCGGCCCCTGCTGTCACGCGTCTGGTCGCCGATCTGGAGGCGCATCTGGGCACCAGGTTGCTGCAGCGAACCACACGGCGGCTTTCGCTTACCGAGGCAGGGCAGACCTACCTCAGTCGGGTGCGCAACATCCTGGAAGACATTGATGAGGCACACGCGCTGGCCAGTGCGCATACCCGGGAGCTGGCAGGTACGCTCAGGGTGCACTCGCCCCCGGTGCTCGCCTCGTATGTGGTCGCTCCCCTGCTGTCAGGGTTCCGACGGGAATACCCAAATATTCAGATCGATATGGATGTGGGGGTGATCGGCGAGCCTGCGATAGAGGACTACGACGTTTCGCTGCTCGCGACAGAGGGGCATTTCGACGCAGACATCGTTGCTCGAAAGGTGGTCGAGTCCGAGGCCATTCTGGTGGCCTCACCCGATTACTTGAAACGGCGAGGAACGCCGCTCAAACCTGCCGATTTGACCGCGCACGATTGCCTGCGCCTGAAACACCTTCACGGCAACAGCCGGGTCTGGCGCATGTGGTGTCCGGAGTCGTCTGGCGATTCAGTGGAGGTGGACGTGAGTCCGGTGCTTTCCGCGAACCACACGGACACCTTGCTGCGGGCGGCGCTGGATGGGGCGGGCATCACGTCGGTGGCCGTGGATGTGGTGGCGCCGTACCTCAATCATGGCGCGTTGACCCGGGTGCTGAGTCCCTGGATCACCGGAAAGCTTGCGATGTACGCCGCGCTCCCCAGCCGGAAGTTCATACCACAGCGAACGCGGGTATTTCTGGAATACCTCATGGCGCAGACCCGGGACCAGACTCACCGCGCGCTGTTGGCCTGCAACTCAAAGCAGGCGTAGCGACTCAAGCCAGGACGTTGAGCTGGGTTCCCAGGTGGCCGGAGTTGGCCAGCGGCAGGGTGCCTGTGACCGATTGCAACAACGACAAGGCGCCAGATTCCTGGATGTTCATCGCTTTCTTGAGCACGGCCACCTGAACCTGCTGAGGTACCTGGGCTTGTTGCAGCTGCAGTGCGGCGTTCACGGCAGCGGTAGGCGAAATGTCCATCGTAGTTACTCCAAGGGTCAAGGCATTATCGGCAACAAAACTGAAAACTTGAATGGAAGTGCGCTTGTGTGCATTGCCCAGCCTGGGCACGCTTCGTTACACATCGGTTCCACAAGTGAAGTTCATGCGCCTACACTGAAAAACGTATCCACTTGAATGGAGATTCCCATGTCAACCAAACTCAGTGTTTTCCTTAAAACATCGGCTGCAGCACTGTTTGCGGGCGGGGTGGCCTTTGCATCCGCGCAGACCGTGGAGCCAGTGGCGTCCAATCCCGCAGCCACGCAGAAGTTCACGCTGGACATTGCCAAGGCCAAACTGGCGGCTGATGGAACCGCCGACCCGACGGGGGCGCAGCTGGCAACAGCGACAAGCGAGGTGCAAGCCATGCGCGATGCCGGGATGGGCTGGGGGGCAATAGCCAACTCCCTCGGTTTGCGTCTTGGTGACGTTGTGAGCGGTGTCAACAAGCAGCGCCATACTGAATCGACTGGCACCGAAGCGACTGCCTCTGTGAAAGGGGCGGATAACCGTGGTGGCCAAGGAGGTTCCGGCCGCGGGGGTGGTAACGGTGGTGGTAACGGTGGTGGCAATGGGGGCGGTAACGGTGGAGGCGGTGGGCGGCGCTGACAATCCCTGACCCGGCGGGGTTGTGCCCAGCCAGCTTGAGGCCAGGGCACAGGCGCCTTGATTTCTGCGGAATTGGCCCTTCTCGGCGCCGAAGGTTCCGCTATGCTGTGAAGGTTGCTGCCCATGCCTTCACAGACCGAAAACGCTGCGCCGTACCGCGTCCACTGGACGGTGCGCATGAACCACCGAAACCGCACGTTCAGCTTTGTGCTGTTGTGCGTTGTATTGGGTTTGCACATGAGCCGCATGGGTGTGGCCGCCTGGGGTTGGGTTCTGCTGGGCTTGCAGTTTCTTGTCTACCCGCAGGTGGCATATTTGACAGCCAGGGGCGCAAAGGATCAGTTGGCCGCTGAAACACGCAACATGCGGGTGGATGCCGTGTGCTTTGGTGCCTGGATGGCCGCCTTGCACTTTCCCGTCTGGATTGCTTTCATCCTGTTCACGGGCGTTTCACAGAACCTGATGGCCTTCAAGGGTCCCAAGGGGTTTGTGCAGTCGGTGGCTTTGGTTGTGGCCGGGGTGTTGCCCGTGGCGTGGTTCACGGGATGGGCATTCCACCCGGCAACGTCAGGGCTGGTCACGGCGCTGTCCATCTCCGTCATCACGCTCTACCTGGGCGTTGTGGCACTGGACGGGCATCGCCGATCGATGCGGCTCCACGAGGCACGTTTGCAGGTTCGCTCAAGCGAGCAGGCATTGCAGCGCCAATTGACGGAGATTCAGGCCTTGCATGGGTTGCTCAAGGAGCAGGCCAACCGCGATGGGCTGACCGGCCTGTACAACCGGCGTTACCTGGACGCCACCATTGAGCGCGAGTTGGCCCGTTGCGGCCGTGAGGGGCAACAAGGCGCCTTGTTGATGATCGACATTGATCGCTTCAAACAGATCAACGATGTGCATGGCCACCAGGTGGGCGACGACGTTCTTCGACACACGGCAGACATCCTCAATGAGCGGGTGCGCTCCAGCGATATCGTCTGTCGTTACGGCGGTGAGGAGTTTCTGCTGTGGCTGCCCAACACCCAGGCAGCTGCGGCGTTGGACGTGGCAGACGAGTTGCTTCGCGGTTACGCGGCCAGTCCATGGCTGGGGCAAGGGAAACAGGCTGTTCACGCCACGTTATCAATAGGCGTGGCGGTCTTTCCGGACCATGCGAGCCAGGCAGACAGCCTGATTGCAGCGGCAGACAGGGCGCTTTACCAAGCCAAGCATGAAGGCCGTAACCGGGTTTGCGTGGCCCGGTCGCGTGTCCAGGCATGAAACGCCAGGCCTTGCCTGAGATCGATGTGTCGCGCTGCACTGGCTGCGGCTGGTGTGTGGCGTCGTGTCATCTGCATTTGCTTTCGCTGGAGCCGCAGGGCTGGCGCAAGGTTTCGGTATTGCACGATGCCGACAAATGCACGGCGTGCCAAAAGTGCGAGGCACGTTGCCTGTTTGGCGTGATACGCATGCGTGCCAAGGTGGACCCGCCGGTCCAGGCCGGGTGATGGGCTTGAGAACTGTCAGGTTTGCGAGTCGGAATCGGCGTTTCGGGTGTAGGTAGCCAGTTCCTCGCTCAACACCTTGTTCATCTGGGCAAACAGTTTGAGTTTGCGTGATGAGTCGCGCAGGTGGTCGGCCATGCGCTTAGCAATGGCCAACAACAGACGGGTGCCTACTCGGGGGTCCTCTTCCAGCAGCCGCAAAAAATCGTGACGTTGCAGCACTGCGGCTTCAATGGTGGTATCGGCCACGCAGTTGGCTGAGCGGGGGGCGCCGTCGAGCAGACCCAGTTCACCGATGAGGCTGCCGGGCCCCATGATTCGCACCACCAACTGCTTGTCTTCACCGGGCATGGGGTGATGCTCTACGGACAATTCGCCTTCGAGCACCAGCAGCATGTGGTCGCAGTCGGTATCGTCTCCCTCGCGCATGAACACGCTGCCTGCGGCGATTGTGCGGTGTCCCATGTAGGCCGCTACTTTGGCTGCATCCTCCAGACTGAGCTCTTGCAGTGCCGAAGGGGTGATGAGCAACTGCGCTGCGAGCGAGCGCATGGTGATGTCGTGGGCGAGCGGCTGACGGCGCATGGTGGGTGTCCTTGGCCGCATTGTGATCTTTAGATTGCTCTGATGGAAATGGTAGGGATTACAACTGGTTTCATGGCGCAGCGCCGAGGGACTTGAGTTGCGCGTGGATGCCGCCGGCCAATTGGCGGTATCCATCTGCATTGGGATGGATCTGGTCGGCCCGCAGACGGGCCTCACTCAGTACCGACGAAAAAACGTCTGGCACCAGGGCAACACCTTCCTCCGTGGCCAATTCCTCGTACAGGGGCGCATCTGTTGGCTGGCGGGTCAAGGCGCTCATCAAGGACAGTTCGGGTACGGCCACCAATGCCACCTGGGCGCCCATTTGACGGACTGTTCGCACCATGTCCCTGAGGTCTTCCTTGACTGCATTGGCGGGGCGTCGGCGCAGGAAATCGTTGCCGCCTATCTCGATGATGACGAGCGCCGGGCGATGTTCTGCCAGAAGGGGAGGCAGTCGATGGCGGCCGTTCTCGGCAGTGTCACCAGGAACGCCTGCGTTGATGACGCGCCAGCCCGTCAGGGTGGCCAGCAGCGTGGGCCAGTCCTGCCCCGCGCTGGCACCGGTTCCATGGGTAACGCTGTCACCAAAGGCCAACACGGTTTGTCCAGCGGGAACCGCCATCAGGCGAGGTGCCCGTGTGCATCCTGCCAGCCAAAGGAGCGCAGGAAACATGAGCAGGCTTCGGCGTTGCATGATCGGTGTTGTTCTGATGTTTGAGACGGGCGCCCAACGCGCTATGCTGCGAGAACGATCTGCTTCAGGAGGTTCCCGTGAGACGTCGTTTTGCTGCGGCTACGAGTTGCCTGGTATGCACGGCGTTGTTGGTTGCCTGTGGCGTGGAAACCGCTGGCACAGCCGCCACGAGTGCTGCCATCAAGAAAAACGAGGTGGAGCAGGGGGTGGCGGCGAAAGAGCGCGCCAACGAGCAATTGCAGCAATCCCTGCAGTTGATGCAACAGCGCCAGCAACAGACGGAGGATGCGGGCCGTTGAGCGCAGCATCCTGCCAAGGCATCAGTAGCTGTAAACGCCGCGCCCGGTCTTGCGGCCCAGGAAGCCTGCCGCCACCATTTCCTTGAGCAACGGGCAGGGGCGGTACTTGCTGTCGTTGAACTCGGCGAAGTACACGTTCATCACAGCCAGGCACACGTCCAGCCCGATCATGTCGGCCAGCGCCAGCGGGCCGATGGGGTGGTTGCAGCCCAGTTTCATTCCAGCGTCGATGTCTTCCGGGGTGGCCAGGCCTTCGGCCAGCACGAAGAAGGCCTCGTTGATCATGGGCACCAGGATGCGGTTGACCACGAAGCCCGGTGCGTTCTTCACCGTGATCGGCGTCTTGCCCAGCGCCAGTGCCAGGTTGCGCACGGCCTCGTGGGTGGTGTCGCTCGTCTGCAGGCCGCGGATGATTTCCACCAGTGCCATCATGGGCACGGGGTTGAAGAAGTGCATGCCGATGAAGCGGTCGGCGCGCGAGGTCACCGCGGCCAGCTGGGTGATGCTGATGGAGCTGGTGTTGGTGGCCACCAGGGTTTCGGGGGGCAGCAGGCCGTCGAGCTGGCGCAGGATCTTGATCTTGAGCTCCAGGTTCTCAGTGGCGGCCTCGATCACCAGCTGGGCGGCCTTCAGGTCGTCGTAGCTGGTGGAACCCTTGATGCGGGCCAGGGCAGCGTCCTTGTCGGCCTGGGTGATCTTTTCTTTCTTGATGAGGCGGTCCAGGCTGCCAGCCACGGTGGAAAGCCCTTTTTGCACGGCGGCGTCGCTGATGTCAACCATCACCACGTTGATGCCACTGACCGCGCAGGCCTGCGCGATGCCGTTGCCCATGGTGCCTGCGCCCACGATGCCGACCGTCTGGATGTTGCTCATGTCTCTGTCCTCTTGGGGGTTGTGTTCACCGGAAATTATGCGGGGAGCCGCGCTGACGGTTTGTCGCCAGGCTCACAGGTCGCTGGAGTCGGCAGCATCTGCACCGTTGCGGACACAAAAAAGCCCCGGGCCGAGGCCACGGGGCTTGGAGTCGCTTCAGCAGATCGCTCAGGCGGCGGTCTTGGCTGCCTTGACAGGCTTGGAAGCGCTCAGTGCGGACGATGTGACAGCATTGAAGTTGGCTTCGGCCAGGTCGGAGGCCTGTTTGACGGCCTTTTGCACCGACTCGATGGCGGCGGTGGCAGTGGACATGGCGTTCTTGACGGCGGCCACGGCAGACTCGGAACCCTGGGGAGCGTTCTTCACTGCGGTGTCCACGGCGGCAACGAATTGCTTCTGGGCGTCAGCAGCCTGGGCTTCAGCAACCTTGCTGATTTCGGTGCCCATGCCGGTGGCGATGTCGTACAGATGACGGCTGTAGGACGCAGCTTTCTCGGCCAGGGGCTGCAGCGCGCCGCTTTGCAGGGCGAGCAACTCTTGAGCGTCTTTGACGTTCAACAGGGCTTGGGCGTGGTTGGCGCCTTCGGTGAGCGATGCCTTGGAGGCTTGCAGATTCAGCTCGGTCAGCTTTTCTACGCTGGACAGGGCTTTGGTGCTCAGGTCGAACAGGGTGGCGACTTGGGCTTTTTGGGCGGCAACGATTTGCTCGATGGTCAACATGGCGGTACTCCTTGAAGAGAGGTTGAAAACAGGTTCCAGATGGAACTGTGAAGCGCCGATGCGACAAAACCGTGTCAGTCCCTTCGGCTAATGCTGCACTGCAACATGGTTTGAAGTATAGGGGTAATCCCGAGGAATGCAAGCCTTTTTTGTTGCGGTGCAGCAAAAAAGTGACAAGCGGTTACCAGGAATCCGGTGCGGCGGCGCAGGTACAGGGGCAAAAACTGCTATGGTGCGGCTTTTTCCGCAAGGGGTTGTCCGTGCTGTACGCCGCGCTCAAACTGGTTCATGTTCTCGCCATCCTCGTGTGGGTGGGCGGGATGGTGTTTGCCCACTTCTTCCTGCGCCCGGCCGTGGCCACGCTGGAGCCGCCCGTGCGCCTGCGCCTGATGCACGAGGTGCTGCGCCGTTTTTTCAGCGCGGTGTTGGTGGCCTCGCTGGTGGCGCTGTTCAGCGGCAGCTGGCTGATCGGGCGTGTCGCCAAGGAGGTGGTGCAGTCTGGTGGTCAGTTCCAAATGCCGCTGGACTGGATGGTGATGGCCGGTCTGGGCACGCTGATGGTGCTGATCTTTGGCCATATCCGCTTTGCGCTGTTCAAGCGGCTGCAGCACGGCGTGGCGGCGTCGGATTGGCCCGCCGCTGGCGCGGCGATGAACAGCATACGCCAGTGGGTGGGCGTGAACCTGGCACTGGGGCTGTTCATCGTTGCGTTCACCTTGCTGGTCTGAGCGGTAGCTCCACCTCGCGCAGGTCAGGGTCTTCCGGGTGGGGTTTCACGCTGAAGCCCAAATCACTGGCCAGCGCAAGCATGCCTTTGTTTTCGCGAAGAATGGTGCCCACGATGCGTTGGGTGCCATGGGAGCGCAGATAGGCGATCAGCTTGTCCATGAGCAGCCGACCCAGGCCGTGCCCTTTCATGTCTGAGCGCACCATCACGCCGAACTCGGCGCTGTCGTTGTCCGGGTCGCAAATGCCGCGCACCACGCCCACTGTTTCCTCGTTACCGTTCACGGACACGGTGGCAACGAAGGCCATCTCCCGCTCGTAGTCAATCTGCGTCAGTCGTGCCAGTTCGCTGTGCTCAATGCTGCGGCGGCTGTAGAAGATGCGCATGCGGATGTCTTCAGGGTCCATGCACTCTATGAACGCGCGATGCTGGGGTTCGTCCTCGGGGCGGATGGGGCGCACGGTCAGCGTGCCGATGCCGTTCCAGTCGTGTGTGCTGGCCAGCTCCTGAGGGTAGGGTCGAATGGCAAAGCGGTCTGCACCGCTTGGGCGGTTGCGGCTCACGCGTACGCGGGCGTCCAGGGCCACGGCTTCCTGGTCGTTGACCAGCAGCGGGTTGATGTCAAGTTCGGCGATTTCGGGCACATCGGCCAGCAGCTGTGAAATCGCCACCAGGGTGCCGGTGATGGCGTCCATGCGGGCAGGGGGCACATCGCGGTAGCCGCGAAGAAGCTTTGCGATGCGGGTGCGTTCGACCAGTGCTTCCGCCAGCGACGTGTTCAGCGGAGGCAGCGCGAGCGCGCGGTCGGCCACCACCTCCACCGAGGTACCGCCTTGCCCGAACAGGATCACCGGGCCGAACAGCGGGTCCACGCTGGCGCCAATGATGAGTTCATGGGCGTTCTTCAGCCGCACCATGGGTTGCACGGTGAAGCCGTCGATCCGCGCGTGGGGCATGCGCTCGGCCACGCGGTCAAGCATGGCCTGGGCGGCCTGTTCCACTTCAGCGGCGTTGTGCAGGTTCAGGCGTACGCCCCCTACGTCAGACTTGTGGCTGATGTCGTGCGACAGGATCTTGATGACCACCGGGTAGCCCAGGGTTTCTGCCGCATAGACAACCGCCGGCGGCTCAGGCGGTACTACGCGGGTGGGCGTCACGGGTACGCCCGCCAGTCGCAAGAATTCCTTGGCTTCCGGTTCGGTCAGTATCTCGCGGCCGTCAGCCAGAACGAATTGCGCCAGTTTGCGAATGGCCGCCAGGTCCACGCTGCCGTTGAGCGTGTTGGCGGTGGGGGTCTCCATCAGCTCGGCCTGGTGGCGGTGGTACTGGCGCAGGAAGGAAAAGGCGCGAACCGCTTCTTCAGGGGTGTCGTAATCGGGCACACCGCCTGCGCGGAAGATGGCGCGTGCTTCGGCCACGGCGCTGTGGCCGAGCCAACTGCCCAGCACGCGGGGTGGCCTCTCGCTGGCCAGCGGAAGCAAGGCCTGGGCAATGTCGGTGCTGGGCACGATGGCAGTGGGCGCCTGCACGAACAGGATGGCGCTGTCGCGGTCCTGGCGCAGCACCTTCATGGCGTCAACGTAACGCTGCGCTGGCGCGTCACCGATGATGTCCACCGGGTTGCTGCGCGACCAGTTGCCGGGGAGCACTGCATCGAGTTGCTCCACCAGCGTGGGGCTTAGTGTGGCCAATTCCACGCCTGCGAAGGCAGCCGCATCGGCTGCCATCACCCCGGCGCCGCCGCCGTTGGTCAGCACGATGAGTTTTTCGCTGCGGTTGTCGCGGAAGCGGGCCAGCAGTTCGGCAGCTATGAACAGGTGCTGCAGCGTGAACACGCGCAGCATGCCCGCGCGGGAAATGGCTGCGTCGAACACCTCGTCCGACCCGGCCAGCGCCCCGGTGTGCGAGGCGGCAGCCTTCTGCCCCTGCGCGGACCGCCCGGCCTTCACCACGATAACGGGCTTGTTGCGCGCTGCTGCACGCGCCGCAGACATGAACTTGCGCGGCGCCTCTATCGACTCGATGTAGAGCAGGATGGCGCGGGTGCGCGGGTCGCTGCCGAGGAAGTCCAGCATGTCGCCGAAGTCCACGTCGGCGTGTTCGCCGAGCGACACGAAGTGCGAAAAGCCGATGTTGCGCGAGTTGGCCCAGTCCAGCATGGCCGTGACCAGTGCGCCCGACTGCGACACGAAAGCCAATTGGCCCGGGGCAGCATTGGCGTGTGCAAAGCTGGCGTTCAGGCCCAGGTGCGGAACCAGCATGCCTATGCAGTTGGGCCCCAGAATGCGCAAGGTATGGCGCCGCGCAGCATCAAGCATGGCCTGCTTCTGGTGCTTGTCCAGACCGGCTGTCACCACCACGGCAGCCTTGGTGCCGCGTTCACCCAGTTCTGCGATCAGGCCGGGAACGGTTGAAGGCGGGGTGCAGATGACGGCGAGATGTGGTGCGTGGGGCAATGCGGCCACGCTGGCATAGACCGCGTGCTCACCCAGGTGCTTGAGGCGCGGGTTGACCGGATAAAGCTTGCCCTTGAACTCGGCTGACAGGTTGCGCCATACAGTCCCGCCAACACTGGCGGGACGGTCAGATGCACCAAATACCGCCACGCTCTCAGGGGCGAACAGGGAATCCAGGTTGCGTATGCTCATGTGGGCTTTCTTCCTGCCATCCAGGCGATAAGGGACGAGCGCATGGCTTCTTCCACGGACATGTCTATGGGCGTGACCCATTCGCGCGGCACAAAGACGGTGTAGCCGCCGATCATGTAACCCATGGGCAGGTACACCGCCACGCGGTCCCCGGGCAGAAAACCCTGCGGCAGCCCTTCCATGTGGTTGCGCGTCACCAGTCCCACCACCTCCAGCGGGTGGTCAGGCATGCGCAGGATCACCACCTGTTGGGCTGTGTCTTCCTTGTGGTGGGGGGAGAAGTAGTCCGCAAAGCTCTTGAGCGATGAATAGATGCTCTTAACCACGGGGATATTGGTAAAGGGCATCTCCACCCACGACAACAGCTTGGCCGTGACGCGCTGCGAGATCAGCATGCCCAGCAGAACGATGCCCGCCGCCGTGAGCAGCAGCCCCAGGCCTGGAATGTAGAAGTCGCCCACCACTGGGCGGATCAACTGCCGCGCCACCGTTTCGGACCACGCCACCAGCGTGTAAAGCAGGTAGACCGTCAGTCCCAGGGGCAGGATGGCGACGAGGCCTCGAAGAAAATACTGTGACAGGCGTTTCATGGGGCTTTTTGGGGTACGGAGCGGGTTCCTGCAGATTAAGCAGGAAGCGTGAAACTCTTGTGTAATGGTCGATTGTGCTTTATGGCGTGAAGTTGCCGCGCTGGAACTACGCCCCTGCAAGGGGGCTCCATCACAGATGAACGAAATTCTGCGATTTTTCTCGGGTTTGCTGGGGGCCGTGGTGCGTGTTGCACTTTGGCTGGTGACGGCGGCGCTGGCTCTGGGGTTGCTGGCTTTGGCGCTGGTGTTGCTGCTGCTGGGTGTGTTGTGGGCGCTGGTGCGTGGGCGCAAGCCGCAGGCGCCTGTCATTGTGGGGCGTTTCCGGCAATTCACCAGCCAGCGTGTGTGGCCGGGTGGCGCACCCTGGCATACCGGCACCGGCACCGGCACCGGCACCGGCACCGGCACCGGCACCGGCACACAAGCGCAGGACGTAGTGGATGTGGAGGTACGAGAAGTTTCCCCGGAAGGTGAGCCGCGTGACGCGCGCCCACGTCCCTCGGGTGCCTTGGAGGACCAGCGCCGCGATTGAGCGAGTCAGCCGTTCTTGATGGCCAGCGCGGCTTGGTAGAGCTGGTTTTTTGCTTCGCCAGTGATGTCTGCACACAGTTTGGCGGCCGTCTTCACTGGCAACTCGGCCACCAGCAGCTTCAACACGCGCAGTGCTTCGGCTGAAGGCCCTTCTTGCTCATCTGGGTGGGTGACCAAAGGGTGCAGAACCAGGGCAAATTCACCCTTGAGTCGGTGGGCGTCCGCTGCCAGCCAGGCGCTCAACTCGTTGCAGCGCAGGGTCACGATGTTTTCGAACTGCTTGGTCAGTTCGCGTCCCAATGTCACAGGGCGCTCGCCCATTTCCGCCAGATCCTGGGCAAGGGCTGCAATGCGATGAGGCGCCTCCAGAAGCACGCAGGCCTGAGCTTGCTGGGCCAGGCGTCGCAGGGCCTGGGTTCGATCGTTGCCTTTTGAAGGAAGGAAGCCCGTGAACTCGAAGGCAACCCCATCCAAGGGGGGCAGGCCCGCCACGCTCACCAGGGTGGTGATGCTGCTGGCGCCAGGCAGGGGGATGGAGCGCAGCCCGGCGGCGTTGACTGCGGCGCACAGCCGCGCGCCTGGGTCGCTTACCCCTGGCGTGCCTGCATCGCTCACGTAGGCCACCCGTTCGCCGCGCTGCAGCCGCTCCAGCACGCTGGCCGCCGCTTCTGCCTCGTTGTGCTGGTGCACCGCCAGCAAGGGTTTGTGCAGGCCATAGGCCTGGAGCAGGGTTGCGGTGTGGCGGGTGTCCTCGCAAGCCACGGTGTCTACCAGGCTCAGCACGTGCAGTGCGCGCAATGTGATATCTGCCAGGTTGCCAATGGGCGTGGCCACCACGTACAGCGCACCGCCCGGATAATGTTGCGAACCGGCCGCGTCTTGGGCTGCGGCCAGTGCCGTTTGAAAAGAAGGGTTCACGGTGACCATCCAGAAACAGGGAGCGCCCAACAGGGCAAGGGCTGCTGCAGCCCAAGGGGCCGCCACGCGCGTTACCACCAAGCAGTTGGGCGATGCCGCCGAGCACGCGGCCCAAAATTACCTGCAACAAAAAGGCATGCGCCTGTTGCAGCGCAACTTTCGCACACCCGGGCGCGGCGGTGGCGAGATTGACCTGATTATGCGGGACACCGATGGCACGCTGGTGTTCGTGGAGGTGCGCCAGCGCACCGGCGCCACACATGGAGGCGCGGGTGGCAGCATAGGGGTGGCCAAGCAGCGCCGCATTGTGTTTGCTGCGCGCCACTACCTGGCACGCCTGCCGGCGACGCCGCCTTGCCGGTTCGACGTGGTGCTGGTCCACGGGCGTGCAGGCGAACACCCCGAGGTGGAATGGCTGCGCGGCGCATTTGATGCCTCTGGTTGGGCCTGATGTGCCTGCAGTCCCTTGGGGCACAGGTATGATTTCGGCCCATGCTCCTGCAACGCATTCAACAGCATTTCATCGACAGCGCCGACCTGAAGTACCAGTGCGCGCAAAGTGTGGCGCCAGCGGTCGAATCAGCCGTCGGTGCCGTGCTCACATCCCTCACCAGTGGCGGGCGCATTCTGGCTTGTGGCACCGGGGCCTCCGCGGGGCTGGTGCAGGCCTTTGTGGCGTATTTTGTGGGCCGCTTCGAGCGTGACCGCCCTGAGCTTGCTGCTTTTGCGCTGGGCGCCAACGTGGCAGCCCTGACGGGGCTGTACAACACCTTCGAGGCACGTGCCGTCTTTGGGCGCCAGGTGCGTGCCCTTGGCCAGCCGGGAGACGTGTTACTCGTCGTTACAACGCAGCCGCAATCCCCTGAGATACTGGGTGCCGTTGAAGCCGCGCATGAGCGCGAGATGGTGGTGGTGGCCATGTGTGGCGCCAAGCCGGGCCCGCTCGGCCAGATGGTGAAGGACACCGACGTGCTGATCAGCGTGCCCAGCGAGCGAGCCCCCTTGGTACAGGAAATCCATCAACTCACGCTGCACTGCATTTGTGACGGGGTTGACGTCCAGTTGTTGGGCGAAGACCCGGAACCGGAGATCGAACCATGACATATCGAATCCCTTCAGTATTTCGTCCCGCTGCTGCACTGTTGGGGGCTGCTGCCCTGGTAGGCGCACTCAGCGGATGCGCGCCGTTGGTGGTGGGCGCTGTAGGAACGAGCGTGCTGGTGGCCACCGACCGCCGCACATCCGGCGCGCAGCTGGAAGACCAGGGCATTGAGTTGCGGGCAGGTTCGCGTCTGCGCGACCAATTCGGTGACCGTGCCCGGGTGGTTGTTACCAGCTTCAACCGCCGCGTTCTGCTGACGGGTGAAGTGCCCAGCGAAGCCGATCGTGCAACTGCGGTGCGCATCGTCGCGGGTGTGGAGAACGTGCGGGAGACCGTTGACGAACTCGCGGTGATGTCTTCGCCGTCTTTCACGGCGCGTTCATCTGATGCGCTGGTCACCGCGCGCGTGAAGGCCGCAATGGTCGACGCGCGTGATCTGCAGGCCACAGCGGTGAAAGTGTTGACCGAGCGCGGTACCACGTACCTGATGGGCCGGGTTACCCAGCGCGAGGCCGACCGCGCCACCGAGATCACCCGCAGCATTCCGGGCGTGCAGCGGGTGGTCAGGGTGTTCGAGATCATCACCGAGGAAGAGCTGCAACGCATGCAGCCCGCTCCTGCACCTGCACCCGCCGGCGGTAGCGCTCCGGCCAAGTAAGTCGTCGTGAAGCCGCAGCCCCCTTGCGTAGGGGGTTGGGTTCAGCGCAGGCGCTTGATCAGGCTGGAAGTGTCCCAGCGCCCGCCGTCCATGCGCTGCACGTCGGCGTAGAACTGGTCAACCAGCGCAGTAACGGGCAGACGCGAGCCGTTGCGTTTTGCTTCGTCCAGCACCAGGCCCAGGTCCTTGCGCATCCAGTCCACGGCAAAGCCGAAGTTGAACTGGTCGGCCACCATGGTCTTGCCACGGTTGTCCATCTGCCAGCTTTGCGCCGCGCCTTTACCGATCACGTCCAGCACCAGATTCATGTCCAACCCGGCGTTCTGGCCAAAGGCGATGGCTTCGCTCAGGCCTTGCACCAGTCCGGCAATGCTGATCTGGTTCACCATCTTGGCAAGTTGACCGGCACCGGCTTCGCCAATGTGGGTGAAGGCGCGCGAGAAGGCCATGGCCACGGGGCGTGCGCGTTCGAACACGGGGGCGTCGCCGCCGCACATGACCGTGAGCATGCCGTTCTGCGCACCAGCCTGGCCACCCGAGACGGGCGCATCAATGAAGTGCAGGCCGCGCGCACGGGCTGTGGCATACAGTTCGCGTGCTACGTTGGCTGATGCCGTGGTATGGTCTACGAAGACGGTGTCGGGCCGCATGCCAGCAAAGGCGCCATCGTCACCCAGCACCACGGAACGCAGGTCGTCGTCGTTGCCCACGCAGCAGAACACAATGTCGGCGCTGGCGGCCGCCTCACGCGGGGTGGCTGCCGTGTCTACCTTGCACTGTGCAAACTCCTTTGCAAAGGCTTGTGATTTGGCCGCACTGCGGTTGTACACCGTGACCTGGTGCCCCGCAAGAGCAAGGTGACCCGCCATGGGGTAGCCCATGACCCCCAGGCCCAGGAAGGCGACGCGAATGGAAGGTGTGGCTTCGTAAGTCTTCGGGTTCAGGCTGCTCATGCGTCGAGTTTCAGATGATGGTCAGGTGTTCGGTGCCCGCTGCCAGGTCGGTGGTGCGCGCGCGCTGGCTGTTGAGCTTGATGTTGAGCTTGAGATCGTTCTGCGAGTCTGCGTTGCGAATGGCGTCTTCGTAAGTGATGAGGTTGGCCTCGAAGGCGTCGAAAAGCGCCTGGTCAAAGGTCTGCATGCCGACTTCGCGGCTGCGCTTCATCACTTCCTTGATCTCGTTGATCTCGCCCTTCATGATGAGGTCCGCGATCAGCCCACTGTTGAGCAGGATTTCGACCACCGCATAGCGGCCCTTGCCGTCCTGGCGGGGCAGCAGGCGCTGGGCGACCATGCCGCGCAAGTTGAGCGACACGTCCTTGAGCATCTGCGCGTGGCGCTCTTCAGGGAAGAAGTTGATGATGCGTTCCATGGCCTGGTTGGCGCTGTTGGCGTGCAACGTGGCCAGGCAGAGGTGGCCTGTTTCGGCAAACGAGATGGCGTGCTCCATGGTCTCGCGGTCACGGATTTCGCCCATCAGGATGACGTTGGGGGCTTGACGCAGGGAGTTCTTCAGCGCGATTTCCCAGTTGTCAGTGTCCAGGCCCACCTCGCGCTGGGTGATGATGCAGTTCTTGTGCTGGTGCACGAACTCCACCGGGTCTTCCACGGTGACGATGTGATCGTGGGTGTTCTCGTTGCGCCAGTCCACCATGGCGGCCAGCGTGGTGGATTTACCCGAACCCGTGCCTCCTACCAGCAGGCAGATGCCTCGCTTGGCCATGGCAATGTTCTTCAGTTGCTGGGGCAGGCCCAGCTCATCCACCGTGGGAATCTTGGCGGGAATGGTCCGCATCACCAGACCCACCTTGCCCATTTGCACAAACGCATTCACGCGGAAGCGCCCGATACCCGCTGGTGCGATGGCAAAGTTGCATTCGCGTGTGCGCTCGAACTCGGCAGCCTGCTTGTCGTTCATGATGGCGCGCGCCAGCGCCTGGGTGTGCTGCCCGGTCAATGGCTGTGGCGACACCTTGTTGATCTTGCCATCCACCTTGATGGCGGGCGGGAAGTCTGACGTAAGGAAAAGGTCGCTGCCGTTGCGGCTGACCATGAGTTTGAGCAGGTCGTTGACGAAGTTGCTCGCTTGATCGCGTTCCATCTGCGCTCTCCTTCGGCTCAGCCGGGGAAGTTGTCGGGGATCTTGGCCTTGGCGCGGGCTTCGGCGGGTGTGATGATGTTGCGGCGGACCAGCTCGATCAGGCTTTGGTCGAGCGTCTGCATGCCGAAGTTGTTGCCGGTCTGGATGGACGAGTACATCTGCGCGACCTTGTTTTCACGGATGAGGTTGCGGATGGCCGGTGTGCCGATCATGATTTCGTGCGCGGCCACGCGGCCGTTGCCGTCAGCCGTCTTGAGCAGGGTCTGGGAAATCACGGCCACCAGAGATTCGGACAGCATGGCGCGGACCATTTCCTTTTCCTCGGGCGGGAACACGTCCACGATACGGTCGATGGTCTTGGCCGCGCTGGAGGTGTGCAGCGTGCCGAACACCAGGTGGCCGGTCTCGGCAGCGGTCATGGCCAGCCGGATGGTTTCCAGGTCGCGCATCTCGCCCACCAGCACGGCGTCCGGGTCTTCGCGCAGTGCGGAACGCAGGGCGTTGGCGAAGCTGTGCGTCATCGGCCCCACTTCACGCTGGTTGACCAGGCACTTCTTGGAGTCGTGCACGAATTCGATCGGGTCCTCGATGGTGAGGATGTGACCGTATTCGTTTTCGTTGAGGTGGTTGACCATGGCGGCCAGCGTGGTGGACTTGCCGGAGCCGGTGGGTCCGGTCACCAGCACCAGGCCGCGTGGCTTGAGCGCAAGTTCCGCAAAGATCTTTGGGCAGTTGAGCTGATCCAGCGTCATGATCTTGGACGGAATCGTCCGGAACACGGCGGCAGCGCCTCGGTTCTGGTTGAAGGCGTTCACACGGAAGCGTGCCAGACCTTCGATCTCGAACGAGAAATCCACCTCAAGGTGCTCTTCGTACACCTTGCGCTGGGCGTCGTTCATGATGTCGTAGATCATGGCGTGGACCTGCTTGTGGTCCAGCGGCTCAACGTTGATGCGTCGCACGTCACCGTGCACCCGTATCATCGGAGGCAGGCCCGCAGAGAGGTGCAGGTCCGAAGCCTTGTTCTTCGTGCTGAAGGCCAACAGTTGAGTGATATCCATCCCGGTTCCCGTAAGGCGTGGTTTCTCCCATTATGTCAACGATTTCAGACAATCTCCAGCACGTTCGCGCGCGCATCGTGCAGGCGTGTGAACGCGCGGGCCGCAATCCGGCGACAGTGCGTCTATTGGCGGTGTCCAAGACTTTCGGCGCGGACGCTGTGGCCGAGGCCTTGGCAGCAGGCCAGCAAGCCTTTGGCGAGAACTATGTGCAGGAAGGCGTAGACAAGATCGCCCGGCTGCGCGAGGGGAGCCAGAACGGGCTGGAATGGCATTGCATCGGGCCTTTGCAGAGCAACAAGACGCGGCCGGTGGCGGAAAATTTTGACTGGGTGCAGTCGGTCGACCGGCTGAAGATAGCGCAACGGCTGAGCGAGCAGCGGCCAGCTGGGCTGCCACCCTTGCAGGTGTGCGTTCAGGTAAATGTGGACGGTGGCCCAACGAAGGCGGGCGTCACGCAGGAAGACGCCTTGGCCCTGGCGCGGGCTGTGGCTGCGTTGCCTCGCCTGCAGTTGCGCGGGCTGATGTGCATTCCCGAGCCCGCAACCGACTTTGCTTCGGCCTGTGCTGTGTTTGCACGTGCGAAGGCCTTGTTTGATGCCCTGAACGCCGAGGGTTTTGGGTTGGATACCCTGTCCATGGGCATGAGCGATGACCTGGAGGCCGCCGTGGCCAGCGGCAGCACGATGGTGCGTGTGGGCAGCGCGATTTTTGGGCGGCGGTCATACGCCCAGGTTTGAGGGTGTCTACAGGCTGCTAGCCAAGGCGACGCGGGCTGAGGGCCTCGGCGCTGAGTCCGAAGTCCGTCAGCCGCTGGGGTAATGGCAGGCCACGCGCCAGGCTGGCGCAGGCTTCGCCCATGGCGGGTGCGGTCTGGATACCGTACCCTCCTTGTCCGGCCACCCAGAAAAACCCCGGCGCCTGTGCGTCAAGGCCGCCTACCAGGCTCTTGTCTGCCACGAACGAGCGCAGGCCCGCCCACGTGTGGGCCGGGCGGCGGATGGTGAGGGTGGTGGCTTCTTCGATACGGTGGATGCCGAGTGCGATGTCCAACTCCTCTGGCTGCACGTCCTGAGGTTCGGTGGGGTCGGCGTTGGCTGGTGAGGCCAGCAGCAGCCCTGCATCGGGCTTGAAGTACCAATCCTCGCCTGCGCTGTAAGTCATCGGCCAATCGCTCGCATCCACCCCGGCTGGCAGGGCGAAGGTGAAGGCTGCCCGGCGGTAGGGGATCAGGCCGATGGAGCGCGCACCGGCCATCTGGCCAAGGCGTTCGGCCCATGCTCCCGCAGCATTGAGCACCACCGGCGCCTGCCATGTGCCTGCGGTGGTCTGCACCGTCCACAGGCCCGCCTCATGCCGCAGTGCCTGTACCTCGGCCTGGCAGGCCAGTTGGCCACCGTGCTGGCGCATACCTTTGAGGAAGCCCTGGTGGATCGCATGCACGTCCAGGTCACATGCATCAGGCTCCAGCAACGCTGCGGAAACCATCTGCGGCCGGAGCACCGGAACGCGCTGGCATGCCTGTTCTGCTGTCAAGCGTTCATGGCGCAGGCCGAGCCCTGCAAGCACCTGGGCGTGGGCGTCCAGTTCAGCCTCTTGGTCGGGCGCGGCCACCATCATGGCGCCGCGCAGTGTCATCAGCGGGTGCTCGCCGAACACTGCGGGCGGGTGCAGGAAGAAGTCGCGGCTGGCGAGCGTCAACGCGCGCACCTGGGCGCTGCCATAAGCCTCCAGATACACGGCGGCGGAACGGCCTGTGGTGTGGTAGCCGGGCTGGGACTCGCGTTCCAACACGACCACACGCCCGTGCGGGGCCAGCCAGTACGCGACGGACGCACCAGCCATGCCCGCGCCTATGACGATGAAGTCCGCTTGTGTAGGGGTGTCTGTCGGCATGCTTTCTCCAGGCTATCCCCTGGATTATGTCGGCGGGCACAGTTGAATTTCAGTCCAGCGTCATCAAGCTGGCGTTGCCGCCCGCTGCAGCCGTGTTGACGCTCAGCGACCGTTCCACCACCAGGCGCTCCACGGCCACGTTGTTCTGTCCGGACGCAAGGCCTTGCACGCCGATGATGGCGCCAGACCGCTGTGCCAGTGCCTCGCCAAGCTGGTGCAGATCATCGGGGGTGCCGTGGTGCAGCACCGCGTCGAACCGGGCCGCTGGCGTGTGCCAGTCGGCCACCAGGTCGATCCGTTCCCGGACAGCCTCGGGCAATTGTTGGCGTAAGGCGGCATGTTCGGCTGGCCAGATGGCGCGGCTATCCACGGCCAGCACGGCGGCCAGTTGCACCAGCCGGTCGGTGTCGGCGGTAGCCAGGCAAAGAACAGCATCGCGCGGGTGCAGGCTGTATTCATTGCGTTCCCCTGTGGGGCCTGCCAATACCGCGCTGGCGTTGGGCCACGCGAGGTCGCTGAACCGTTGGCACGTTGCGGCCAGGTGGGTACGCCCCTGCTGGTTTGCCCAGTCGTGCAGTGCCTGCAATGATGCGGTGGCCGTGGGGGCAAGTGTTTTGTCGGCGGCGGCCAACGGCGCGTTCTGGCACCAGCCCAGGGCGCGGCCCAGCACGTTGTTGGGGCGTTGGGCGAGCAGACGGTACAGGTAGATGGGGCCGCCCGCTTTGGGGCCGGTGCCCGACAGACCCTCGCCCCCGAAAGGCTGCACACCCACCACGGCCCCCACCATGTTGCGGTTGACGTAGCGGTTGCCTGCGTGGGCGCTGGCAACCACCTGGGCAATGGTCTCGTCGATGCGTGTGTGCACGCCGAGTGTGAGGCCGTAGCCGGTGGCGTTGATCTGCTCGATCAGCGTGCCCAGGTCGCGCCGGGCGTAGCGCACCACGTGCAGCACTGGACCGAAGACCTCGCGCTCCAGTTCCCCGATGTGAGACAGCTCGATCAGTGTGGGCGGCACGAAGGTGCCGTGGTGTGTGGCGTCATGCTCAGGCTGGCGGGCTTGGAACACGGTGTGGCCACGTGCCTGCATGGCGGCGATGTGGTGTTCGATGTTGTCGCGTGCCTCAGCGTCGATGACCGGGCCCACGTCCACCGCCAGTTCGCCGGGGTTGCCCAGGCGCAGTTCGGCCATGGCGCCGCGCAGCATGGCGAGCACGCGGTCGGCCACGTCGTGCTGCAGGCACAACACGCGCAGGGCCGAGCAACGTTGACCAGCACTGTCGAAGGCTGATGCCACCACGTCATTCACCACCTGTTCGGGCAAGGCCGAGGCGTCCACGATCATGGCGTTTTGTCCGCCGGTTTCGGCGATGAGGGGCACGGGCTGCCCGGTGGGGCCAAGGCGCTTGGCCAGGGTGCGTTGCAGCAGGCGGGCCACCTCGGTGGATCCGGTGAACATGACGCCTTGCACGCGTCTGTCGGCCACCAGGGGGGCACCCACGTTTTCGCCGCGCCCGGGCAGCAGTTGCAACGCACTGGGTGGCACGCCTGCATCCCACAACAGCCGCACAGCCTCGGCGGCCACCAGCGGAGTCTGCTCGGCAGGCTTGGCCAGCACCGTGTTGCCAGCGGCCAGTGCGGCCGCTACCTGCCCGGTAAAGATCGCCAGCGGGAAGTTCCAGGGGCTGATGCACACCACGGGGCCCAACGGTACGTGGGTGGCGTTGTCAAAGCTGTGGCGGACCTGGGCAGCGTAGTAGCGCAGGAAGTCGATGGCCTCGCGCACCTCGGCGATGGCGTTGGCGGCAGTTTTGCCCGCCTCGCGCATCAGCAGGCCCATCAGGCGCGGCATGTCCGACTGCATCGCGTCAGCGGCACGGTCCAGCGCGGCGGCACGCTCTGCAGGAGGCGCGGCCGCCCAGGCGGGTGCGAAGTCCGAGGCCGCTTGCAGTGCAAGCCCCACCTCAGTTGCGCTGGCCTCGCGCGCCTGGCCCACCGTGTCGCGTGCATCGGCCGGGTTGATCACGGGCTGGAATGGGTTGTGGCTTTCTGCTGGCACGCCTTGGGCAAGCATCGGCTGGGCCTGCCAGGGAACGCCGGCGCTCGCTTGCAGGGTGTCTTGCAGGAATTGCAGCGCTGCTTCGTTGGCCAGATCCAGCCCTGCGGAGTTGGCGCGCTGATCGCCGTACAGCCCCGCGGGCAGCGCAATGGCCGGGTGGGGCAGGCCGACTTGTCCTTCGCTTTCCCCAGTCGCCTCCACGGCGTCCACCGGGTCTTGCACCAGTTGTTCGATGGGCAGGCTGGGGTCGGCCATCTGGTGCACAAAGGAGGTGTTCGCGCCGTTTTCCAGCAGGCGCCGCACCAGGTAGGCCAGCAGCGTTTCGTGTGTGCCCACGGGGGCGTAGATGCGGCATGGACGCTTCAGCTCGCGCACCACCTGCTCGTACAGCGGCTCGCCCATGCCGTGCAGGCACTGGAACTCGTATTGGCCGGGTTGGTAACGGGCCGGGTCTGCCAGGTGGTAGATGGCCGCGAGCGTGTGGGCGTTGTGCGTGGCGAACTGTGGGTATATGGCGTCCGGTGCGGCCAGCAGGCGGCGCGCGCAGGCCAGGTAGGCCACGTCGGTGTGGGCTTTACGGGTGTAGACCGGGTAATCGCTCATGCCGTCGAGCTGGGCACGCTTGATCTCGCTGTCCCAGTAAGCACCCTTGACCAGACGCACCATCAGCCGGTGGCCGCTGCGCCGGGCCAGGTCGATGACGAAGTCGATCACGTAGGGGCAGCGCTTCTGGTAGGCCTGCACGACGAAGCCGATGCCGTCGAAGCCCGCCAACTCGGGCGCGAAGCAGAGTTTTTCCAGCAGATCCAGCGAGAGTTCCAGCCGGTCGGCCTCTTCGGCGTCGATGTTCAGGCCGATGTTGTAGCTTCTGGCCAGTTGTGCAAGGCGCATCAGCACGGGGTAGAGCTCGTCCATCACGCGCTGGTACTGCGCGCGGCTGTAACGCGGGTGCAGGGCCGACAGCTTGATGGAGATGCCCGGACCAGTATGTACGCCCGCTCCGTTCGCTGCCTGGCCAATGGCGTGAATGGCGGCTTCGTAAGCGGCCAGGTAGCGTTGCGCGTCCTCGGCGGTGAGGGCGGCTTCGCCCAGCATGTCGTAGGAGTAGCGAAAGCCCTGCGCTTCCCTCACCCGTGCGCGCTCCAGCGCCTCTTCGATGGTCTCTCCAGTAACGAACTGCTCGCCCATCAAGCGCATGGCCATGTCCACGCCTTTGCGGATCAGCGGCTCGCCGCCCTTGCGCACCAGCGCGCCCAGGGTAGCGCTCAGGCCCGCCTCGCTGTGCGTGGCCACCAGCTTGCCCGTGAGCAGCAGGCCCCAGGTGGCGGCGTTGACGAACAACGACGGGCTGCGGCCCAGGTGGGCCGTCCATTCCCCGCGGCCCACCTTGTCGCGGATCAGCGCGTCGCGCGTTTCGGCATCGGGAATGCGCAGCAGCGCCTCGGCCAGGCACATCAGGGCCACACCCTCCTGCGACGACAGGGCGTACTCCTGCAGCAGGCCCTGCACCAGCCCGGCGCGGCCCACGGCGGGTTTGCGCTCGCGCAGTTGCTGTGCCAGTTGCTGGGCCAGCGCTTGCGTGGCGGCATGGGTGGACGCATCAAGCCGGGCCTGTTCCAGCAGCCCGGGCAGCAACTCCGGCTCGGGGCGGCGCCAGGTGGCGGTGATGGCTTGCCGTAATGGTTCACGTTCCAGGGGGCCATCGACGAAGCGGGCAAAAGGCGTGCTCGCCGGTGCGCTGCGGTCATGCTGCGCGAGACCGGGCAGGGGTTGCAGTTGCTGCGGGTGGGCGGGAGCGTTCATTGCGGATCATCCAGATGTTTGGTGAATGCGCGGATGATCTCTCTCTATTGTTTGAATGTTTATCTGAATTTCAAATAAGATGACGAATAATTCACTATTGAGACCCAGGCCATGGAAGACCTCGACCGCATCGATCTGCGCATCCTCGACGTGCTGCAGCGTGATGGCCGCATCAGCAACCTGAAACTGGCTGAGGCGGTGGCTCTGTCACCCACGGCAGTACTGGCGCGGGTCCAACGCCTCACGCGCGAGGGCTACATCCTCGGCTATGAGGCGAGACTCAACCCTCTCAAGCTGGGCGCGGGCATGTTGGTGTTCGTGGAGGTGCTGCTGGACCGCACCACTCCCAATGTGTTTGACGAGTTCAAGGCCGCCGTGCAGGTGCAGCCCCAAGTTCTGGAGTGCCACATGGTGGCCGGGGGGTTTGACTACCTGCTCAAGACCCGCGCAGCCGACATGAATGCCTACCGCAACTTTGCAGGGGCCGTGCTTTGGCAATTGCCCGGGGTGCGGGAAACGCGCACCTACGCGGTGATGGAGGAGGTCAAGAATTCAACCCACTTGCACCTGCTCAACAAGTGAGCGTTGACAGACGCGCAGCATGTTTCTGACAATTCCATCAGTCAAACGGTTGGAGGTTGCAGGCCTTCACTGGCAGTGGCGAACAGGAGGGTACCCTCATGCGCGACGATGCGTTGCACACCGAAGGACAAGACTGGGGTAGTGACTGTTGTGTCGATGCCCCATTTCCAGCCGTTGGCAAATGGGCGGCGTTTTGCTGTTCCAGGCGTTCATTTCTGGGATGGGGGGCCGCGTTCGGTGCCGCTGCAGCGCTAGGAAGTGCGTCTGCGCAAAATGTTGCCGCGTCAAGGTTTCCGGTGGCAGATGTTCACAGCCACATGGGTTTGTTCGGTCCAACGCGCTCATCAACATTCAGCCCAGACCGGTTCATGGCCGCTGGGCACGTCAAGCTTGTGGCCTGGAAGTGGGTGCCTGACCTCAAACTTGTGCGCCGGGGCTCCGACGGGCGTCTGTTACCCGCATCCTCGCCGAACGTGGAAGAACTCTGGGCCTTTACCGAATCCGGTCTGAAAGACATGCGCGACAGTGCAACACTTGCGCAGTTGACAGTGGTTCGCCAGAAGTCAGATATTGATTCCGCCGAAGCAGGGCAAGCCGCTGTGGTGCTGGCCAGCGAAGGCTGTGATTTTGCCGACGATGGACTTTCGCGCATTGATGCGGTACATGCCATGGGTGTACGGCATCTTCAACTTGTGCACTACACGCCCAATCCATTCGCGGATATTCAGTCCCGGCCTATCTGGCACAACGGCATCACGGCCAAGGGCCTGGAACTCATCGCGCGTTGCAACCGTCTTGGCATTCTGGTCGATGTGGCGCACATGACACCTTCCGCTGCAATGGTTGCGGCTGAGCGCTCGGAGCGGCCTGTCATCTGGTCACACAGCGCCTTGCGCGCTGGCATGAACATCGCGGGGCCCACCGACCGTCTGTTACCGCTCGAGACCGCCAAGGCGATTGCGGCCAGAGGTGGTGTTGTGGGGTTGTGGGGCTTCAACGCGACAGCGCGCCACAGCTTGTCTGGGTACGTTCAGCTGGTTCGCGAAACCATTGATCTCCTGGGTGAAGATCATGTTGCCTTCGGCACAGACCTGTCCGGCCTCAGCAACTGGGCCATTATTCACCACTATGGTGACCTGGCAGAGGTCATGGACCGACTTGTACAGGCAGGCCTTCAGGAAAGCACTTTGCGCAAGCTGGCATTCGACAACTACGCGAGAGTACTCAAGGCGGCATTGTCAACTTGAATGCCTCTGGGTGTCAGTGGGCAATGAAAAATAAAAGGTGCTGCCCTTGCCTGGTTCGCTTTCGGCCCAGACACGTCCACCGTGGCGTTCGACAATGCGGCGGCACAGCGCCAGCCCTATGCCCGTGCCCTCGAACTCTTTTGCGCGGTGCAAGCGCTGGAACACCCCAAACAGCTTGTCTGCCCGGCGCGGGTCAAAGCCAACGCCGTTGTCGCGCACCCAGAACACCGGTTCGCCGTCGCCACAGGCGTTCCAGCCCACTGCGATTTCGGCCACCTCGCGCGGGCGGCTGTACTTCAGCGCGTTGGCCAGCAGGTTGTCCCACACCTGGCTCAGCAGCAAAGCGTCACCTTGAACCTCCGGGAGGTCAGGGGTCAATTCCCAGCGCACCGCCTCAGGCGGGCGGCGCAGCGCAGGGTCGTGCTGCACGCGGTTCATGCTGGACTGCAGCAGGGCGCTCATCGCAACGCTCTTGCGCTGCAAGGGCGCCCGGCCCAGACGCGAGAAAGCCAACAGCCCCTCAATGAGCTGCCCCATGTGGTCTGCCGCCTGGCCAATCGTGTCCAGGTGGCGTTGCACGTCATGCGAGTCGTGGTTCTCCAGTTCCTCGCGCAGCATGCTCACGAAACTGCCGATGTGGCGCAGCGGCGCGCGCAGGTCATGAGAGACCGAGTAGGAAAACGATTCCAGATCCTGGTTGATGTCTTGCAGCTGGCGCGTGCGTTCCTCCACCCGTGCTTCCAACTCCTGGTTGAGCTGGCGCAGAAGATCCTCCAGTCGCTTGACTTCGGTCATGTCACGCATCAGACACGAATAGCCCGAGGTTTCGCCCGTTCGGGGATCGTTCAGCGTAGTAAATACCGTGTGTGCCCAGAATTGCGAGCCATCGTGGCGCACACGCCAACCTGTGGATTCACATTGCCCCAGCAAGGTCGCCCGCTCCAGGGCCAGGAACGTGTCGTTTTCTTCACCTGGCGTGTCGGCCGGGTCAAAGCGGTCGGCAGGTTGGTCAAGTGCCTCGGAAGGCGAGAATCCCAACAACCGCTCTGCGCTCGTGGTCCATTCTGAAATGCGTCCCTCTCCGTTCAGGAAAAATATGCCAACGTCGCGAATTCCCTCGGCCATCAGGCGAAACCGTGCTTCGCTGGCACCGAGCTGTTCGGCATGTTCGCGCACCTGGGCCAGCAGACGGCGGTTGTCGTCGTGGACATCTCGATTCTTCTGTCGTTGTTCGGTTTGGTCGTTCAGGTGCAGGAACAGGCCTTGCACAGAACCGGAGCAGTGGTCCGGCTGTACACGCACACGCAGCCAGCGCATTCCCAGTGATGGGTGGCGAAACTCACCTTCGAACTCGTGTTCCAGACCACGCAAGGCGCTTGGCAGGCAAGGCAGGAGCGCCTGAACGAGGTCTTCAAAAAGCAACTCATTGAGGGTGCCGGGCTGGGTCAGATCAACCGGGCAGTGGCACCAATTTCGCGCGTCGCGGTTGGCTACCACACAGCGCAATCGTGCGTCCAGGCAAAACACCGCGCCAGGCCAGAACTCTACAAGGCGAGCCAGGCGTGACGACGAGTCCTCTGCCGCCGCAGCGGCAGGGTCCGCCATGCCCAGGTCCGGGTACAGGGTGGTGAAAAACGACTCCGGCAGGTAGTCGTCCGCTGGTGACAGGCTCATGAGAGAACTTTACCGCATGCAGATGTGAGGTTCACCAGTAAATATCTGCTCAGTAGTGAGGCGGTGCATACCAAAGTATCAGCCTGCGCCGATAGTTGTTCAGCGGCGAGTCAGGCCGTCTGGTGGGCTGAATGACCTTGCTTGCTTCAATTCTTTGTGACAGCCCGCTCGATTGCGGGCGCATGACTACGCGTGTCGGTCTGGCAGACGGATAGGCTGCGCACAGCTTGGTCGGACCTCCCTTTGAGATTTGCTGGAAACCAAGGCGGTGGGGCGTCCACTTTTGCTCTGGAAGAGTCCGATGAGCCGTCAACACCCTCTTTAGTGACTGCCGAAGACATTCGAAACTTTGCTAGCGCAACTTGGCAGAGATTCTTGAGAGCTTGCGCGTCTTGCTGGTGCTCAGGTTCAAATCGCGGCGGCTTTGCTTCATGGCTTGTGAGGATGTCATGACCGCCCTGCAGCTATCAAAGTGATCGCAAGGGTTTGCAAGATTTTCCCAGGTTGACGCTCACGAGGGGATGGTGTTTCAGCAGCATTTTTTCGCGTTTTTAACTGTCACCCCCACTTTCTGAATGGGTGGATAAAAAATTTTGTTGGAAGCTTAAAAAAACCTATTAGTGCATTTGACGTAACTGGTGCGCCATATGTACTCTTGAAAAACTCGTTAAGGCGAGTTCTATCTGGCGCCGAAAATGCGGCGTTGGTCGTTAACCCTCAACTCTTGAAGGATGCCATGAGCGTCAATCCATACGGTTCGGAACTTTTCACTGGCTTTTACAACATCAACGATCCAGAAGGGGCGTCTCGCGTCGTCAGCGACAGGCTCGCGGACTCCTTTGTGGACCATTCTCCGGCATTCGGTGCTCCCCCCACCAAAGCGGGTTTCGACGCGACCGTGCGTTTTATCAACAGCGCGTTTCGCCAGGTGTACCACGT
Source organism: Burkholderiaceae bacterium (assembly GCA_041913045.1). Classification (GTDB taxonomy): domain Bacteria; phylum Pseudomonadota; class Gammaproteobacteria; order Burkholderiales; family Burkholderiaceae_C; genus CAMLOF01. Next base: position 36,770 of record JAYSGB010000039.1, read on the forward strand.
GGATCGCATGATTGAACAGGGAGACACAGTTGTTGCGATCTGGCATGCTGACACTGAACATGTGGGACAGTTCCTCCACCTGCCTGCCTCTGGAAAACGCTTCCTCGTAAGGGGGATTACGGCGTATTCGCTCTCGGACGGCAAGGTTACTGCCCATTGGGAGCAGTTCGACCAACTAGCCATCTTGACTGCGCTTGGTATAGTGCCGCCTCTAGGCGGCTAATTCCCCACGCTGTGGCCACATCCGACGAAGATGGCCTTAGCATGTGAGCGAGGCATGAAGGGCCGAGCAGTAACAATACTGCTCGGCCCCTTAACTTAAACACTATAGGGCGTGATTTATTCGTTGCGTTAGCACGCGTCAGGACTTGTATGGCTCGTCAAAGTTTGCCTTCTTGTGGCATTGAGAGATTTCTACTGCTATTGGATGGCCCTTGGGCCACGCTGATTGTTCGTGAGTTGCTGCGCGGTCCTCAGAGATTCACAGAGTTGCGCAATGCGCTTCCAGGAATCAGCGCTCACACGCTCACGCATAGGCTACGCCGGTTTGAGGACAGCGGCTTAGTCAAACGGACAGCCTTTGCTGAGACACCTCCTAGAGTAGTTTATGAGTTGACGCCACTCGGTATGTCACTTGAATCAATTCTTCTGAATATGAATGCATGGGGTCAGCTAATACCAGAGGAAGCGCTGTTTTCAGCCTTGCCTCGCCAGAAGTGAGTTAAACCTACTCGATTGGTGCGAGGGCTGCTCATATTGGCCGCAATTGGAATGCGGTATCAAGTAAACCTGATTCGTCTTTTTAATCTTGTGGCCATGTCAGTCAGACGGCTAAAGCAAAGTCCGACGGTGGGGATTGATGAAATATCTCGGTTCTGTGTGAACGCGACGTTCGATGTGAGGACGTTTGGTGCTTGCCCAAAGGGTTACTGTTTTGTTAGGGCGATTCCGATTTTTTGTAGGAATGGGCCTACAAAAGAATCAGTGCGGCCTGATGGTTTTCTCGGCTGCTCTGGGGCATTCTTGACGCCGCTCAAGCAGCCAACGATTGCGAGCACGATGCTCGTCCTAACCCTTACTCCGCTACTCTACCCCGCTCAACTCAAATGCAAGTCAGTTTGTTGATCAATAACGGTCCTTTGGGTGGAGCGATTTGCCTGGGATGAGTTGATGGCGTCACACCTTCAGGTAAAGCTGCGCGTTTTTGCGGCTGCTGTTCTGGCAGTCGTGGCGTCCCATGTACTGGCCTCTCAGGGTGCCAATCAAACGATTGATCTGATCGATCTTCCCTTTGAAAAGCTTCTGGAAACCGAGGTTACCGGGGCCACTGGCTTTGTGCGTGAAGTGACCGATGCACCATCTGCGGTATCAGTGGTCACCGCCGAGGATATTCGGCGGCACGGCTACCGTAACTTGGCCGAAATTCTGGAGAGTTTGCCTGGGTTGACGTTGGACTTCGACGGCAGTTACTACTACACCGGGGCGCGTGGTTATGGGCTTCCGGGCCAGTATTTTGGGCGGTTCACACTGTTGATAGATGGTTTTCCTGCTGCGGACAACGCCTACAACCAAATCTATCTCGGCGACGACGGTCTGCTTGATGTCTCTTTGATCGACCGCGTTGAATACGCGCCGGGGCCCGGTGCTGCGATTTATGGCAGTAACGCCTTTCTCGGAGATGGCATGGTCCGCCCACCTACAGCGAAGCTGCTGACGTGAGGTTTCCATCCTGAGTCGGGCGGGGCCTCGCAGAAACGGCATCAGAGTGCCAAAGTGGAGGTTCTTGCAACCACCT
>JAYSGB010000040.1:0-37150 GCA_041913045.1 Burkholderiaceae bacterium
GCGTGGTGATGGACATCAGCGACCGCGTGGTGGTGCTGGACTACGGCAAGAAGATTGGCGACGGGCCGCCCGACGAGGTGCGCAACAACGAAGAAGTGATCCGCGCCTATCTGGGCACCTCGCACTGACCACGGAGAGAACAAATGGGATTTTTCCTCGAAACCCTGTTCGGCGGCCTGATGGCAGGCATGCTGTATTCGCTGGTGGCCCTGGGCTTTGTGCTCATCTTCAAGGCATCGGGCGTGTTCAACTTTGCGCAGGGCGCAATGGTGCTGTTCGCGGCACTGGCCATGGCACGCTTTGCAGAGTGGGTGCCGGGCTGGCTGGGCCTTGAAAACAAGGTCCTGGCCAACGTGCTGGCCTTCATGCTGGCGGCGGTGCTGATGTTCATGCTGGCCTGGCTGATCGAACGGCTGGTGCTGCGCCATCTGGTGAACCAGGAAGGCGTGACGCTGCTGATGGCCACGCTGGGCATCACCTACTTCCTCGACGGCCTGGGCCAGACCATCTTCGGCAGCGACATCTACCAGATCGACATTGGCATGCCCAAGGACCCGATCTTCATCCTGGACGGCATGTTCGAGGGTGGCGTGCTGATCAACCAGGAAGACGTGATTGCAGCGGTGGTGGCGGCCTGTCTGGTGGCGGCGCTGTCGCTGTTCTTCCAGAAGACCAGCACGGGCCGCGCGCTGCGCGCCGTGGCGGACGACCACCAGGCCGCACAGTCCATCGGCATTCCGCTCAACCGCATCTGGGTGATCGTGTGGTGCGTTGCTGGCATCACCGCCCTGGTGGCCGGGATGATCTGGGGCTCCAAGCTGGGTGTGCAGTTCTCGCTGACAACAGTGGCGCTGCGTGCGCTGCCGGTGATCATCCTGGGTGGCCTCACTTCGGTGCCCGGCGCCATCATCGGCGGGCTGATCATCGGTGTGGGCGAAAAGCTTTCCGAGGTGTACCTCGGCCCCATGGTGGGCGGCGGCATTGAAATCTGGTTCGCCTACATGCTCGCACTTGTGTTCCTGCTGTTCAGGCCGCAAGGTCTGTTCGGCGAAAAAATCATTGACCGCGTGTGAAACACGCACGTCAATGATTTTTCAGCGAAGACTAACTTTGCAAAGCAAAGTTAAGCGAAGCGTGTCGTAGCTAAAAGATTGTTCGAGGACAACACATGTTCTACAGAGAAAACGGCCAATTCAAGACCTCCTACCGCGCCGACCAGCAGATCTTCCCGATCGCGCAGGACCGCTGGGCCATCCTGGCCATCGTCGCCTTCGCGGCCATCGGCATCCCGCTGCTGGTGGACGAGTACCTCTTCCGCGCCATCCTCATCCCCTTCCTGATCCTGTCGCTCGCGGCCATTGGTGTGAACATCCTGGTGGGCTACTGCGGCCAGATTTCGCTGGGTTCGGGCGCCTTCATGGCGGTGGGCGCGTACATGGCCTACAACACCTACATCCGCATCGACGGCATGCCGCTGATCGTGGCACTGCTGTCCGGAGGCTTCTTCGCCACGCTCGTGGGCCTGGTGTTCGGCATTCCCAGCCTGCGCGTCAAGGGCCTGTACCTGGCCGTGGCAACGCTGGCTGCACAGTTCTTCTGCGACTGGGCCTTCCTGCGCATAGGCTGGTTCACCAACAACAACGCCTCGGGCTCGGTGTCGGTGTCCAACCTCAACGTGCTGGGCTGGACCATAGACACGCCGCTGGAAAAGTACCTGTTCTGCCTGGCCTTCCTGGTGGTGTTTGGCGTGCTGGCCAAGAACCTGGTGCGCGGCGCCATCGGCCGTGAATGGATGTCCATCCGCGACATGGACGTGGCCGCTGCGGTGATCGGCATCCGCCCGATGTACGCCAAGCTCAGCGCGTTCGCGGTCAGCTCCTTCATCATCGGTGTGGCTGGCGCGCTGTGGGGCTTCGTGCACCTGGGTTCGTGGGAACCCGCCGCCTTCAGCATCGACCGCTCCTTCCAGCTGCTGTTCATGGTCATCATCGGCGGCATGGGCTCCATCATGGGCAGCTTCTTTGGCGCGGCCTTCATCACGGTGCTGCCCATCTTCCTCAACCAGTTCCTGCCCTGGGTGGGCGATCTGGTCGGCATCTCGGTGTCCACCGCTGCCGTGTCCCACACCGAATTCATGATCTTCGGCGCCCTGATCGTGTGGTTCCTGATCGTGGAACCGCATGGCCTGGCCAAGCTGTGGAGCATTGCCAAGCAGAAGCTGCGCATCTGGCCGTTCCCGCATTGATTTCTTTCGTTCCCCGCCCCTCGCTTCAACCACTACTCAGGAGACAAACCATGAAGCTTCGTTCACTCGCCCTTGCCGCTGCGGTGGCTGCGACCACCCTGACCGGCGCCTTGGTGGCCCCGAGCGCTCACGCGCAAGCCAAGGAGCAGTTCTTCCCCGTGCTGGTGTACCGCACTGGCGCCTACGCCCCCAACGGGGTGCCCTGGGCCAACGGTTTTGTGGACTACCTCAAACTGGTGAATGCGCGCGGCGGCATCAACGGCGTGAAGATTTCGTTTGAAGAATGCGAAACCGGCTACGCCACCGACCGCGGCGTGGAATGCTACGAGCGCCTGAAAGGCAAGAATGGCGGCGCCACGATGTTCCAGCCGCTGTCCACCGGCATCACCTTCGCACTGACCGAGAAGGCGCCCACCGACAAGATCCCGCTGATCACCGCTGGCTATGGCCGCAGCGAATCGCAGGATGGCGGCGTGTTCAAGTGGAACTTCCCGCTGGCAGGCACCTACTGGGTGGCTGGCGACGTGATCGTCCAGGACATTGCCAAGAAACTGGGCGGTGCAGCCAACCTCAAGGGCAAGCACATCGCACTGGTTTACCACGACAGCCCCTTCGGCAAGGAAGCCATTCCCATCCTGCAGGAACGCGCGTCCATGCACGGCTTCAAGCTGAGCCTGCTGCCCGTGACCCACCCCGGCGTTGAACAAAAGGCCACCTGGCTGCAGATCCGCCGCGACCGTCCGGACTACGTGGTCAACTGGGGCTGGGGTGTGATGAACTCCACCCTGCTCAAGGAAGCCCAGGCCACTGGCTACCCCCGCGACAAGATCTACGGCGTGTGGTGGGCTGGCGCCGAACCCGACGTCAAGGACATTGGTGAAGGTGCGAAGGGCTACAACGCCATCACCATGCAGCACGGTGCCGAGCCGAACGCCGCCTTCGTCAAGGAGATCATGGACAAGGTCCACAGCAAAGGCCAGGGCACCGGTCCGAAGGACGAGGTGGGTTCCGTGCTGTACGTGCGCGGTGCCATGAGCGCCATGCTGGCCGTGGAGGGCGTGCGCCGCGCGCAGGAGAAGTACGGCAAAGGCAAGGTCATGACCGGCGAACAAGTGCGCTGGGGCCTGGAGAACCTGGACCTGACCCAAGCCAAGCTTGACGGGCTGGGCTTCAAGGGCGTGATGCGCCCCATCTCCACCAGCTGCCAGGACCACATGGGTGCCGCCTGGGCGCGCATCCACACCTGGGACGGCAGCAAGTGGCAGTTCACCAGCGATTGGTACCAGGCCGACGAGCAGATCATCAAGCCGATGGTCAAGGCCGCCGCTGACAAGTACGCCGCCGAGAAGAAGCTGACCCGCCGTACGCCGCAGGACTGCCAGTCCTGATTGGCAACGCTCCGGTCATTCACCTCAAGTGAGTGACCGGATGGCTGGCCCAGCCGGGTCAGCCGCCAGCCCCCGGCGCCCCTGAATCCAAGGGCACCGAGGACTGGTTCGTCGTCCGGTGCATTTCCATCAAGGTCCCATCCATGAGCACTCCCAACATCGTTCTCAACGTCAATGGCATCGAGGTCATCTACAACCACGTGATCCTCGTGCTCAAAGGCGTTTCACTGCAGGTCGCCGAAGGTCAGATCGCAGCCATCCTCGGCGGTAACGGCGCGGGCAAGACCACTACGCTGCGCGCCATCTCCAACTTGCTCAAAGGCGAGCGCGGTGAAGTCACGAAGGGCAGCATCGAGCTGCGCGGTGAACGCATCGAGAACCTTTCCCCCGCCGACCTGGTCAAGCGCGGCGTGGTGCAGGTCATGGAAGGCAGGCACTGCTTTGCCCACCTCACCATCGAGGAAAACCTGCTGACCGGTGCCTACACCCGCGCCAGCAAGGCCGAGGTCGACGCCAACCTGGAAAAGGTCTACACCTACTTCCCGCGCCTGAAGACGCGCCGCACCTCGCAGGCGGCCTACACCTCGGGCGGTGAGCAGCAGATGTGCGCCATTGGCCGCGCTTTGATGACCAACCCTAGCGTGGTGCTGCTGGACGAGCCCTCCATGGGCCTGGCGCCGCAGATCGTGGAAGAGGTGTTCGAGATCGTCAAAGACCTCAACACCAAGGAAAAGGTGACCTTCCTGATCGCCGAGCAGAACACCAACATGGCGCTCAAGTACGCGGACTACGGTTACATCATGGAGAGCGGCCGCATCGTGATGGACGGTGCCGCCAGCGACCTGCGCAACAACGAGGACGTCAAGGAGTTTTACCTCGGCATGGGCGGCGGCGAACGCAAGAGCTTCCGCGACGTGAAGAGCTACAAGCGCCGCAAGCGCTGGCTGGCCTGAGCGCCTCACTTCTCTCTTCATCACCGCCAGTTTTTCTGTCAGGGAGCCCTCCCATGCCCCAACTCCACCTAGACGCCCTGGAAACCCGCTCCCCTGCCGATCGCGAGGCCGCCTTGATGGCCGCGCTGCCCGCCCACATCGCCCAGGCACAACGCGACAGCGGCGCCATGGCGCGCATTCTCTCGGGCGTGGACGCCAACAGCATCACCACCCGCGCCGCGCTGGCCACACTGCCCGTGACGCGCAAGCACGAGCTGCTGGAACAACAGCAAGCCTCGCGCGCCGCTGGCGGCGATCCGTTCGGCGGGTTCTCCACCATCGGCTGGCGTGGGCTGGTGCGTGCATCGGGCGCTCGCAGGGTGTACCAATCACCCGGCCCCATCTACGAACCCGAAGGCCTAGGCACAGACTACTGGCGATCTGCGCGCGCCATGGTTGCCGCAGGCTTCGAGGCCGGGGACCTGGTGCACAACTGCTTCAGCTACCACCTCACCCCGGGTGCCTGGATCATGGAAAGCGGTGCCCAGGCTTTGGGCTGCACCGTCATTCCCGGTGGCGTGGGCAACACCGAGCAGCAGCTCGCGGCCATCCACGACCTGCGCCCCAACGCTTACAGCGGCACGCCCAGCTTCCTCAAGATCCTCGTTGAGAAGGCCGCTGAAGCCGGACAGAAACTGTCCATCCACAAAGCCCTGGTCTCGGGCGAGGCCTTCCCGCCATCGCTGCGCGACTGGCTGGCCGAACGCGGCGTCACCGGCTACCAGTGCTACGCCACCGCAGACGTAGGCCTCATCGCCTACGAAACCTCTGCCCGCGAGGGCCTGGTGCTAGACGAAGGCGTGATCCTGGAAATCGTGCGCCCAGGCACGGGCGACCCGGTGCCCGAAGGCGAAGTGGGTGAGGTGGTGGTCACCGTCCTCAACCCTGCCTACCCGCTGATCCGCTTTGGCACGGGGGACCTCTCTGCCGTGCTGCCCGGCACCTGCCCCACGGGCCGCACCAACACCCGCATTCGCGGCTGGCTCGGCCGGGCCGACCAGACCACCAAAGTGCGCGGCATGTTCGTGCACCCGTCCCAAGTGGCCGAGGTGGCTCGGCGCTTCCCCGCCGTGCACAAGGCACGCCTGGTGGTGACTGGCGAGATGGCCAACGACCAGATGGAACTGCTGGTGGAGGTGGCCGCGGGCGAACGCGCCGACACGCTCACCGCCGGCCTGGAAAACGCCATCCGCGACGTGACCAAACTGCGCGGCCAAGTGCGCTTCGTGGACCCTGCAAGCCTGCCCAACGACGGCAAGGTGATAGAGGACGCGCGCACCTATCGCTGAGGGTATTCATCTACGTAGTTTCTGGTATGGACTTCAGCCCACCCCCACCTAACATGGGCTCACGTTTCAACCTGGAGACACCGATGAAGAAACTTCTGACCTTTGCATTGGCCGCCACCACAGCCGTGGGCGCGATGGCGCAGGACTTCCCCAGCAAGCCCATCACCTTCGTGGTGCCTTTTGCTGCGGGTGGCCCCACCGACACCGTGGCTCGCCAACTGGCCGAAACCATGCGCAAGCACCTGAACAACGCCACCATCGTGGTGGACAACGCTGCGGGTGCAGGCGGAACCATCGGCGCCACCAAGGTGGCCCGCGCCGCACCGGACGGGCACACGATTCTGGTCTGGCACATCGGCATGGCAGCCACCGCCAGCCTGTACCGCCGCCTGCAGTACAAACCGCTGGAGGACTTTGAGTACCTGGGCATGATCAACGACGTGCCCATGACCCTGATCGGCAGCCCCAAGATCCCGGCCAACACCTACCGCGACTTTGAGAACTACATTCGAGCCAACGGCGGCAAGCTCAACCTGGCCCACGCCGGTCTGGGTTCTGCCTCGCACCTGTGCGGCCTGATGTGGCAGTACGCCGTGAAGCTCGACAAGTCCATGGCCACCATTGCCTACCGTGGCACAGCCCCCGCCATGAACGACCTGATCGCAGGCACCGTGGACGTGATGTGCGACCAGACCACCAACACCACCAGCCAGATCGAAGGCGGCCGCGTCAAGGCCTATGCCGTGACCACGCCCAAGCCGCTCAGCGACCACCCCCTGCTCAAGCATTACCCCAGCCTGCAGGAAATGGGCCTGAAGGACTTCAACCTGACCATCTGGCACGGCATGTACGCGCCCAAGGGCACCCCGGCGCCTGTCATCAAGAAGATCAACGATGCGCTGCAGGCCTCGCTGAAGGACCCGGACTTCATCAAGAAGCAAGCCGCGCTGGGCGCCATCGTGGTCAAGGACAAGCGTGTCACGCCTGAAGGTCACAAGGCCTTCGTGACCGACCAGACCAACAAGCTCAAGACGGTGATCGAGGCAGCAGGCCAGTACGCCGACTGACGCCAGCCCCCCACTGACCTCGCGTAAATACCACCTCCTGCTTCGGCTGGAAGGTGGTATTTTCTTTTCTGCATGCCCAAGCCGCCCCCACTGCTCGTCATTGACTCGATCACGCAGCTCACCCCAAAAGATGCTGGGTGCATTGCCGTTTCAGGCTCCCATGGCGGCCGCAGTGTGAGCCGCTACGCCGTTGCTGCGCGGCCGCTGCTGAGTGTGTTCAATGACGCAGGTGTGGGCAAGGACGGTGCTGGCATTGCCGCGCTGGATATTCTGGAAGAAGCCGGTTTGGCTGCATGCACCGTGTCACACACCAGCGCCTGCATAGGCCAGGCATCCAGCACCCTGGAAAGCGGCACCATCAGCCACGTCAACCGGCAGGCCAGGGCTCTCGGCTGCGAGCCGGGTCAATCCCTGCGGCACTTCCTGCACACCTTCATGAACGCTCTCTGAACCAGCCAGAGCAGCAGTCAAACGCCCCAGACGACCTCGCAGCGCTCGCGCATGCAGTGGTTGAGCATGTCGATGAAGGGCGCCACGCGGGTACGCAGGCTCACGCGTTCAGCTTCAGGCTCATCTTCGCCATTGGCCTGCGCTTCCTGCTTCTGCCGTTCGTGTTCCGCCTCTTCCTGCACCACCGCCGCTTTGAGCGCATCTATGGCGCCCGGCATCTGCTCCAGGAGGATGATGCCTGGCCCAGCCGGGTCCTTGCCCAGGATCTCCAGCACCCGCTTGCCGTTGGGCTCCAGCATCACCACGTCTCCGGTGGCCTTGGACTTGAATCGGTAGAGCATGGTCTTCTCCTTTCACAGGCAATGGCCCTACGGCTCATTTTGGCACGCACTGCGCAGATACACATCGGCGTTGCGGGTAAACCCGCTCCCTCGCCGATGCGAAGGCTTACAGAATTGATTCAAATCTAAAATAATTGACCTTCAACATCCACGAACCGCCCCAATGGAGACGCCCCTCGACCTCGAAGCCCGTGTGCACAGCGAGCACCCTGAATCGCTGCGCCTGTGGTTGCGGCTGCTCACCTGCGCCCAGCTCGTCGAGAAAAAAATCCGCACGGGCCTGCGCGAGCAGTTCGACACCACGCTGCCGCGCTTCGACCTGATGGCCCAATTGGAGCGCCACCCTGAAGGGCTGAAGATGAAGGAGCTCTCGCACCGCCTGATGGTGACGGGCGGCAACGTCACCGGCATCACCGACCAGCTGGTGACAGAAGGGCTGGTGGAACGCCTGGGCGTGGAAGGCGACCGCCGCGCCTTCCGCGTGCGCCTGACCCCCGCCGGGCACGATGCCTTTGCCAACATGGCACGCGTGCACGAGGCCTGGATCGTGGAGGCCTTCGAAGGCTTGAGCGCACGCGACATGGAACAGCTCTACCGCCTGCTCGGCAAGGTCAAGCAACAGCAGCAAGCCAGCCGTTAGCCGCTGGCTGCGCGACCCGCATGAAGGAGACCCCGCCATGACCGTCGCCCCCGCCAGGAGTGCACAGACCGACCGCTACGTGCACGACCGCCTTCCCCCGGACGACCAGTGGCCGCAACTGGTCTACAACCTGCCCGAACTGCAGTTTCCACCCCAGTTGAACCTGGTGGCACGCCTGCTGGACGAAGCCGTACACACCAGGGGCTGGGGCAGCCGCCCCCTGCTGCGCAGTGACGACCGCCTGCTCACCTACGCCCAGGCGCTGGACGAGGTGAACCGCATGGCCCATTTATTGATCGATGAACTGGGGCTGGAACCCGGCAATCGCGTACTGCTGCGCGGCGGCAACTCCATCACCATGGCCCTGGCCTGGCTCGCGGTGGTCAAAGCCGGGCTGGTGGCCGTGGCCACCATGCCGCTGCTGCGCGCCAAAGAGTTGGGTGACATCCTCGTCAAGGCTCGCCCCGCCGTCGCACTGTGCGACGAACGCCTGATCAACGAACTGCAAACTGCAGCCAGCACACTGGACGCACCCCTGCCCATCGTCACCTTCAACGGCTCGGCAGACGCCCCTGGTTCACTCGAGCAACGCGCCGCCCGGCACCCCACGGCGTTCGCGCCCTGCCCCACCGCCGCTACCGACATCGCGCTGCTGGCCTTCACCTCGGGCACCACAGGCAAGCCCAAGGCCGCCGTGCACACCCACCTGGACGTGCTGGCCGCGTGCGAAACCTGGCCACGCCACGTGCTGCGGCTGCAACCCGAAGACATCGTGGCCGGCTCGCCCCCGCTGGCCTTCACGTTTGGCCTGGGCGGGTTGCTGATATTCCCCATGTGGGCGGGCGCTTCGGTGTACTTTCCGCCAGGCCCCTACACGCCAGAAAGCATGGTCCACACCTTGGCGCGCCATGGAGTGACAGTGTGCTACACCGCCCCCACCTTCTACCGGCAGATGGCTCCGTTTGCCCGCGAGCATGGCATCCCCAGCCTGCGCATCTGCGTGAGCGCTGGCGAAGGCCTGCCCGACGCCACACGCCAGCTCTGGAAAGAAGCCACAGGCATCGAAATGCTCGACGGCATCGGCGCCACCGAGATGTTCCACATCTTCATCTCGTCGGCGGGCAGCGCGGTGCGGCGCGGTGCCATTGGCAAGGTGGTGCCCGGCTATCAGGCCAAGGTGGTGGACGACGACGGCCACGAAGTGCCGCGCGGCACGGTGGGCAAACTCGCCGTGGCTGGCCCCACGGGTTGCCGCTACCTGGACGATGAGCGCCAGCGCAACTACGTGCGCTACGGCTGGAACTACCCCGGCGATGCCTTTATGCAAGACGCCGACGGTTACTTCTTCTACCAGGCGCGGGCTGACGACATGATCATCACCGCGGGTTACAACGTGGGTGGCCCGGAAGTGGAGGACGCACTGATGCGCCACCCCGCCGTGGCAGAGTGCGGCGTGGTCGGCCAGCCCGACGAAGAGCGCGGCATGATCGTCAAGGCCTACTGCGTGCTCAAGCCAGGCCACACGGGTGACGAAGCCTTGGCGCAGGCGCTACAGGAGCACGTGAAGGCCACCTTGGCCCCTTACAAGTACCCGCGCGAAATCGAGTTTCTGGACAAGCTGCCACGCACCGAGACCGGCAAACTGCAGCGCTATGTGCTGCGCCAACGTGCGCAAGGCAAGTGAAACGCTGAATCAGGAACGCGCCTGCCTGAAGGCCATCACGGCCTGGTTGCGCAAGGTGCGCAGCAGCGCGAGTTCCTGCTCCTGCAGACCGGCGGCATCCACCGTTGCACGATCTGCGTAGATCAACCCAAAAGGGCTGCCCTTGAAATGCATGGGCAGGAGCAGGAATGCAGGCGCATGAACATCGCGCCGGTACCAGTCGGGCAGGCGCGACGCCACATTGGCCGCTGACGCGTCGCGAATGTGCGTGTCCAGACCCTTCAAGCAGACCGCGCTGAACAACAACTCCGACGACTGCAGCGGCACACGGAACAAACGCGCAACGCGGCTGGCCTCATGGCCCAAACCCAGTCGGCCACTGAGCTGCTCCCCCGCTGCGTCCTTCAGGCACAGCACAACACGCTGCATGCCCAAGGCACGGTACATGGTCTCCAGCACCATGCGCAGCACGTCGTTGAGCGCAAGGCCCTCCACCATGGCCTGTGTCACGTCCTGCACACCTTTGGCAAGCAGGGCCATGGGTGTTTCGACCGCCTGCGGGGCATCACGGTCTGCGCCCTCGTCGGGTTCCAGAGCGTAGGCACCAAGCCCATCTTTTTGCTCTGCAGACGGCTCCGGCATATCGATCAGGCGCGCCGCCAGAGACTCGCGGGCAACGGTCAAGTCCAGCGCCTGGACCATGGCAGCAAGCTTGGTGCGTGCCTGCATGGCCAACTGCCCCAGTCGCGCCCTGTCATGGCCGAGGCAGGGCGCATACCTGGCGCCCAGGCGTTCCAACTCGGCAGGCCAGGCCTGTCGTTCGTGGCGCATGAAGGCATCGGCAAACTCGTGGGCAGCCGCGCCTATCCAGCGCAAACGCTCGGTCGCATCAACAGGCTGGCGGCTGGGTGGCTGGCCCTGCTTGTGTTGCATAAGGCGCTGCATGTGCTGTGGCAAGTGCCACAACTGGGCCACACCCAGGCCCAAAGCCTCGTAGCTCAGACCCAGCGCGCGCAGTGAAGCCTGTTCTTCGTTCTGCCGCCCTTCGGCCAAAGCAGCACGCACACGCGTTGCCTCGGCCGGGAAATAAAACTCCGCCAGCAAACGCCCCAGGTTCTGGAAGACCGTCCCCAGGAAGGCTTCCTCATGTTCTGCAGCAGACAGGCACAAGTCCGCCGCCAGCGTGCCAGCAAACATGGCCCGCAGGAATTCGTCTTTCAGCTGCTCAGCGTGCACCTTGTCGTGCATGTGCTCCAGCATCACCAGGCTCATGGCAACGCAGCGCACCTCGGAAAACCCGATCAGGCTGACAGCGCGGGAAACGGTACTGATTTCCCCGCCCAGGTGGGCATAACGCGCAGAATTGACCAGCCTGAGCAGCTTGTGCGTCAGCGCCACATCCTCAAGGATCGAGCTGGTCAGGCTGTTGAGGCTCTCGTTCTCGTTGCTGGCAATGCGCAGCACCTTGACGATCTGTGCCGACATGGCCGGGAAGTCGCTCCTGTCGCGCATGCGGTCCAGCAGCGCGCGCAGGATCGGGTTTGCCACAGCGGCGTCACCCAGGTCCGCCAGCGGCTCCCGCAGTGGCTGTGCCTCGGCAGGGCGGTCTGGCAAATCCATGCTCACCCCCTGTCTGGGGAGATGACCGTTTCTTCCAGCCGCCCGGCAATCTGCCCTACCGCCAGGGCTGCGGGCGAGCCGGGGGTGTGCACCAGCAGGAGCTGGCGGCGCATGACCGCATCCTTCACCGACTGATCAGACGGAATGTCGCCCATGTGAACCAGCCGCACGCCCGTAGGCAGCCCAGGCCGCCCATCAACAGGCTTCTGCGCCTGGGTTCCGACAAAACGGTTCAACACCGTCTGCAACTGATTGGTGATGGTTTTTCCGTCGCCGGGCCGCACAGCCTGGTTGACGATCAGGCGTATCTGTTGCCGCTGCTGCTGTGTGGCCAGCACTTTGATGGTGGCGTAGGCGTCGGTCAGGGAAGTCGGCTCGGGCGTGGCAACGAGCAGAATCTCGGATGCCAGCGACAACGCGAACAGCACCACGTCAGAGATGCCGGCGCCCGTGTCAAGCAGCACCACGTCGAAACGCGGCACCACCTCGCTCATGAGGTTGAGGAAGTCGTCGCGCACCTCAGGGGAGAGGCGTGAATACTCCACCAGACCGGAGCCTGCCAGGATGACGGAGAAACCGCCCGGCGCCTTGAGGATGGCATCGTCCAGCGTGGCCTTGCCGGTGAACACGTCGTGCAACGTGATCTTGGGATAGAGGTTCAGAACGACGTCGAGGTTGGCCAAGCCCAGATCGGCATCCAGCACCAGGACTTTGAGGCCACGCCGCGTCAGGGCTGCCGCAAGGTTGGCGGACACGAAGGTCTTGCCCACACCACCCTTGCCACTGGTGATGGCCACCACCTTGCCCTTGGCCGGACTGAACAGTGGCCCCGGCGCCTCGGGGGCGGGCTGGGTCATGGCAGAGGAAGGTGCGTTCATCGTTGCGGGTTTGACTGCCGACATCATTGGTCGGCTTGATCGTGGATCATAAGCGGGTCCGGCGGATTCAATCCGAACAACAGACCCTTTTCTTCGGCGCTGACTTCGCTGATGGCTTGCGGCTCGATGGCCACCGTATTGCGCCCAGCAGCCTTGGCCAGGTACATCTGCGCGTCTGCGCGCTCCACCCACGACAAGGGCGTGGTGCGCAACCAGGGTGGGGCAAACGCCCCGCCGCAACTGACGGTGACTTTCAACGGCGGATGGCTTGCAACGTCAATGAGCAGCGCCTGGACCCGGGCCCGGATACGTTCACCCACGACAGCAGCGAATGCTGGCGGGCAGTTCGGAAAAACGATCGCGAACTCCTCGCCACCAAAACGGCCAACCGTGTCCATGGGGCGTACGCAATCCAGCAAGGCCTGGCTGACGGCACGGATGACAGCGTCTCCGGCCACATGCCCATGCGTATCGTTCACGTGCTTGAAGTGGTCAATGTCCACCATCAACAGCAAGGCTGCATCGCCCGAGCGGGCCACTCGGTCCAGCTCCTGCTCCAGCGTCACCATGAGCGAGCGACGGTTCATCAGGCCCGTGAGAGGGTCACGCGATGAGAGGTCACACAGCGCGTCTAGCAAGGTCTGCACAAACGCGGCTTCCTGGCCGGGCTGGCATTCGGGCAGGGGCCAGCCAGCCTGCGCCAGCAGGGCTTTGACCTTGTCCAACCGCAACTGCTCGACCTTCAACCGACGACGTCCTCAAAAATGGGCTTGCATGCAGACCCCTGCAATCAACTACCAATCTTGCGACTGCAAAAGCGCGTGTATTAACATTTTGACACGTTCCAACGCCCATTTTTGCGTCGCGAACCCGCCTTTATCGCTGAACCAGACCAGAAACACCGCAGAAAAGTGATACTTGCCATCAAAATCGCTTTTAAACTGTCACCCGGCTGATAATTCCTGATATCGCCGAATTGCGCCGCCGCTCCGTCATGCAGACCGTCTACAAAAACAAGGTCACCGACCTTGCCAACGAAGCCATCCGAGGCAACATCAGCCCTGATGTTTTCTACCAGGGTCTGACGCAGACCATTTCGGCGCTTCTCGGTTGCAGTCGCACCAGCCTTTGGCGCTATACGTCAGCCAAGTGCGAGAGCGTGATCTGTCTCAATCTGTACGAAACCGCCAACTCGACCCACAGCCACGGGCAGACGCTGCACGAACGTGACTTCGCCCCTTACTTTCGGGCCATGCACGAGGAAAGCCTGATCGTTGCAAGCCACGCTCGCCTGCATCCAGCCACCAGTTGTTTCAACGAGTTGTATTTCGCACCCAACGACATCCACAGCCTGCTGGACGTGGGCATCAATGTGTTGGGCGAGCCCTACGGGCTTTTCTGCTGCGAGCAGGTGGGAGGCATCCGTGAATGGAGCGATGACGACGTGAACGTGCTGCGTCTGGTGGGCACGCTGTGCAGCATGGCGTTCAAGAAACTGGGGCTGACTGAGCCAGACGCATGAGCGCCTTGCCCACAGCGCTCACCCCACGCGCTTGACCAGGGCATCCACCGCTTCGCGCACAGAGGGCGGCACGAAGGTATCGGGCATCTGCCATGCTGCCAGCCAGGGCAGCAATTGCTCAACCGGCATGGGCCGCGCAACGCCATAGCCCTGCAACACGTCGCACCCCATCTCGTTGAGCGTTGCCGCGTGTGCGGCCGTCTCCACGCCTTCGGCCACCACCTGGCGGTCAAAGGCCTTGGCCAGCCCGATGACGCCCTGCACCAAGGCGCGGTCTTTCGGGTTTTCCAACATGTCCCGCACGAAGGACTGATCGATCTTGATCGACTGCGCGGACAGGCGTTGCAGGTAGGTGAGCGATGAATAGCCCGTGCCGAAATCGTCGATGGAGCAGAGCACGCCCATCTGCGCCAGATCCTGGATGACGAAATCGACCATGGTCAGGTCGTCCATGGTGTCGGATTCGAGCAGCTCGATTTCCAGGAAGTTGCGCGGCAGATCGGGATAGGTTTTGAGCAGCTTGCGCACCTCCACGAGGAAGCGCGGCTCCACCAGCGTGGCCACTGACAGGTTCACGCTCACGGGCAAATGCACCCCCAGCTGAAGCCATGCGTGGCCGCAGGCCAGTGCCTGACGCATCACCCAATAGTCGAGCTTCTGTGCGACATGCGTTCCGTGAATGGCCCCCAGAAATACACCAGGAGCCAGTACGCCGCGCTCCGGATGGCGCCAGCGGATGAGTGTCTCAGCACCCACGATGACACCATCGGCCAGACGCACTTTGGGCTGGAAGTACAACACCATCTCGTCAACCTCAAGGGCCTGTTCGATGCGTCTGACCGACTCCCTCCGCTCCTGCGCCTTGACGTCACGCTGTGCGTCAAACACGTAGATGCGGTCCTTGCCTTTTTCCTTCGCGTGGAACATGGCCAGGTCCGCGTGGCGCAACAGGGTGTCGCCGTCTGAATGGTCTGCCGGGTAGAACGTCACCCCGACACTGGAAGACAGCATGAGCTCGCCCCCCTCCACGGCGAGCGGCTGGCGCAGGCAGTGGCGCACCTGCTCAAGCTGGTCAATGACGCCACTGGGGTTCTCACATTGGGTCAGGATCAGCACAAACTCGTCGCCACCCACGCGCCCCACCATGTCACCTTCGCGCAGGCAGGTTTTGATGCGCGCAGCCAATTCCCGAAGGATGGCATCGCCCTTGGCAAAGCCCAGGCGATCATTCACGCCCTTGAAGTCGTCCACGTCCAGCACGCAAACGCCCACGGGGCGGTCGCCTTGGTGGGGCCCGTTCACGCAGGCCTGCAATTCCTGCATTAACAGGCGGCGGTTGGGCAAGCCTGAAAGCGGGTCAAAACTGGCGGCTCTGGCAACTTCCTCGGCGTGGCGCTTTTGTTCTGTGGTGTCGCGGCTGATGGATACCCACTGCTGCACGGAACCGTCTGGCGCAAAGAACACGTCAAAGGTGACATCGGCCACGTACACCTCGCCGTTCTTTCGTCGGCGCATGATCTCGCCCTGCCAGCGCCCGTCCTGACGAACCTTGTCGATGATGCGGTTGAACAGCACCTCGGCTTCCTCGCTGTCGACGCGGATCATTTCGCTGGGCTTGCCCAACAACTCGTCGCGGGTGTAGCCGTTCATCTCGCAGAAAGCCGGGTTGGCGTCGAGGATGGTTCGGTCTGGCGACAGGAAAACGATGCCATCGCGGCTGTGGAGAAAGAGGCTTGCCGCCTGCTGCGCATCTTGCAGCGCCTGGCGCAAAACCGCTTCGCGCTTGCGCAACCTTAGCAAGCTGTCGAACAAGACGCCAAAGACAACGATGGCCCCAGGAAAGATGACGAAGGCAGGCAGCACCATGGTCGGAAGCACCACTGCGCGAGCCTCTGCTGGCAACAAGGACATGCTGAAGACAGCCACCAGCGACCCACACAGCCCCAGACTCAAGAGCCATAAGGGCTGAGAAAGGCCGTGCCCCAGGCGACGGTCCAGACGCGGTCGCCAATGGCGCCAGGCCATGCCCATGGAGACGGTCAGCAGAACCGACACCACCCCTGCCAGCACGCCCGCTCCACCCATGCCCACACGGGCCACGCCAACCACGGCTGCGGCCAGCGCCGCCGGACCAAACGGCAGATAGGCTCCTGCCAACGTAACAATGATGGATTTGGAATCGAGGTAGACACCCGGGAACATCTCCACGGGCGCCATCATGGCAACGATGCCCACGGCACCGAACAGCACCCCGCCCAGAAGGAAAAGGAAGTGGTTGCGGACTCGCCGCACAGCAGCATTCGGGTGGGCGGAAGGCGACAGTGCAAGCCCATAAGTGGCCGCCAGCAACGCGATCAACCCGGCATTGAAGCCGAGTTCGCGGATGAGCGATGCGGAATCGACGGACACGTCCATCACCACGCCGCAGTTCCTAGACGGACAAACATGCTTTTCTCCCTGCCTTCAATGCCCACATGCCGTGTGGTTTCGGTGCCAGAGCTACCGGCAACCCCGCTATCTTCAGGTACCGAACCGAAGACCGGAGGCTTTGCGACCCTGGCTCGCGCGCAGGTGTGCCAACGCTTGCATTCTAGCCAGAGAGTTTTGCTCGAACACATCAGGACGACAGGGCGGGCAGACTCTCTCCAAGCTTGAACTGGGCCACCGTCTGCGCCAGGTGCTGCGCCTGGTCCTTGAGGCTGGAGGCTGCAGCCGCGCTCTGCTCCACCAGGGCGGCGTTCTGCTGGGTCATCTGGTCCAGATTGGTGACGGCATCACTCACCTGGGTGATGCCCGCCTTCTGCTCGTTGGCTGCGGCTGCGATGTCATGCATCATCTGCGCGACCTTTTCCACATTGGCCACGATGTCGCGCATTGCCTCGCCGGTTTGCGACACCAGCCCGGCACCAGCCTCAACGGCCTGAACCGAACCCTCGATCAGGGTCTTGATCTCTTTGGCGGCTTCGGCGCTGCGCTGGGCGAGGGTACGGACCTCGCCCGCCACCACGGCAAAGCCACGCCCCTGCTCACCCGCACGGGCCGCTTCCACCGCAGCGTTGAGTGCCAGTATGTTGGTCTGGAAGGCGATGCCGTCGATGACTGCGATGATGTCGCTGATCTTGCGTGAGCTGCTGGAAATGTCGTCCATGCTGACGACAACGCGTTCCACCACGGCACCGCCACGGGCCGCCGACTGTGCAGCGTGGGCCACGATCTGGTTGGCTTGCGTGGCCGTCTGCGCGGACTGGGTGACGGCGCTGGTCATCTCCTCCATCGTGGAGGCGGTTTCCTGCAGGTTGGAAGCGGTGTGTTCCGTGCGGGACGACAGGTCGTGGTTTCCGGTGGCGATTTCTTCCGACGCCTGGTGGACGGACTGGCTGGTCTGGCGTATGTCGACGAGGGTCAGCCGGATTTTCTCGACAAACCGGTTGAAGGCATCTGCAATGCGTGCCAGTTCGTCGCGGCCATCGATCTGCAGTCTGCGTGTGAGGTCGCCGTCGCCGGACGCCACGTCGTTCATGGCGCGCTCCAACCGCCCAAGCCCGGCCATTGACCTGGCCACCACGGCAGCGGCCACCAGCACACTGACGACTGCCACAGCCACGCCGCCAATGACGGAGGCGAGAAGGAGCTTCGTCACGCTGGCCAACGCCTCACCACGGTGCAGATTGATGACGAGCAGCCAGGGCGTGCCAGCAATGGGCCGCGCCAAGAGCAAACGGGCCTCGGCACCCATGGACACAGGGGTGAGTTCACCGCTGCCTGCCATGGCCTCGATTGTCGTTGGCGTCAAGTCGGCAGAAAGAGCCGTGGCCTCCTTCAGCACCATGTCGAGGTTGGCGTGGACCAGCACCTTGCCACCACGCGAGACAACGAATGCGTCGCTGGACGGCGTAGGCCGGATCGCTGTCACGCTCTCGGCCACCACGTCCATGAACATGTCTGCCGCAGCTACCGCCGTGGTTTGCCCCGCATTTTTCACCGCCATGGCGAAGGTGATGACCAGCTTCTTGCTGCCCGCGTCTACGTAGGGGTCGGTCAACGCAACGCCGCTGGTGCTTTCAGCAAGCTTGTACCAGGGCCTAGCTGTGGGGTCCCAGTCTGCAGGCAGGTTCTGGGGTGACGAAAAAATGGCTGTCTTGTTGGCGTAGCCTATGTAGGCCGTATCAAACCCGCCCCCAACGGCGGCCTGCACCAATGCGGGCAAAGGATCTGCCAGCGCTGTGGCCGGCTCAAGCGAACGCACCGCCGCCACACGCGACTTGGCCCACTCGGCCATGCCCGCCGCCCTGGCGTCGGCCAAGGCTCTGGTGCTGTCGGTCAACGTCTGCATGGACGAGCCACGGACCGAGAAGACGTTGAAGGCCGAAACGGCTGCCACGCCCAGCACCACCAGGACAGCGGTCGTGACGATCAGGCGAGCTTTGAGAGAGAGACGCGCGAACAGGTTCATATCCGTAGCCTTTGGACGGTTGCAAGACATGACTCCCTGCCGTGTCATCATTTTTACCGTCAGAACGCATATTGGAAAGACCCCCGGGGGTTTTCATGCATTTGTTCCAGGAATGCGGTAAAAACGCGGCTGGCCGTCTACACGGGAGCGCCAATGACCCACATACCCAAGTGGTCCCCGAGCCTGAGTGTGCACAACGCTGTGCTGGACGAGCAGCACATCATGCTCATTGAAATCGTCAACGAACTCCTGGGAACACTCCGGGAAACGCCTTGGCACCCTGAGCATGCCGTCAACCTGCTGGAGGAAATACTAGGCCTGTCGCGACGGCACGACGCGCTGGAGGAACAGTTGCTGGACAGCCACAACTGCCCCACGCTGGAGCAGCACCGCGCCATTCACCGCCGGGTGGAAGGCGAATTGCAGGAGTGGTTGACGCGGACGCAAGAAGGCCTGTTCGACAAGGTGGGGCTGGCCCGCTACCTGGAGCACTTCATGGGCCACCACCTTGCCGAGACGGACATGCCGGTGAAAGGCTACTTACACGGCTGAGCCCAGTCGGCATCCTCTTCAGCCCCGGCGAAGATGTTGTCCAGCACGCCGTCCAGGACATCCAGCCCCAGCGTGATTTCTTCAGCAGTGCTGTTCAACCTGGGCATGAAGCGCAGGCAATGCGGCCGTGCTGCGTTGAGCAGCAAGCCGCTCTCGCGGCAAGCGTGCACCACTTGCGGCGCAATTTCAGCTCCCAGCTCCAGCGCGAGCAGCAAACCTTCGCCACGCACCTCGCCCAAACCGTGCTTTTGCGCTAGATTTTCCAAGCCGTAGCGCAGCTGCTGGCCCATTGCGCGGGCATGGGCCAGAAACGCGGGTTGGCTCAATTCTTGAAGCACCGCCAGGCTCACCGCGCACATCAGCGGGTTGCCTGCGTAGGTGCCGCCCTGGTCGCCACGCTCGAACACGCTGCAATGCGCCTGCGCCAGCACGGCCGAAATGGGCACCCCGCCCCCCAACCCCTTGCCCAGGGTGAGAATGTCGGGGGTGACGCCGAAGTGCTGGAAGGCGAACAGTTCGCCCAGGCGGCCGCAGCCGGTCTGCACCTCGTCAAAAATCAGCAACAGGCCGCGCTCGTCGCACAACTGGCGCAGGTCCCGCAGAAATGCGCGCGTGGCAGGCCGAACCCCGGCCTCGCCCTGCACAGGCTCCAGCATGATGGCTGCCGTGCGCTCGCTCACGAGCGCACGCACCGAGTCGATGTCGTTGAGGCGCGCCTTGGCGAAGCCCGGCATGCTGGGCGGGAAGAGCTGGTCCCAGCCCGCCTTGCCGCTGGCGGCCATGGTGGCCAGGTTGCGCCCGTGGAAGGCGTTGTCGAAGGTGATGATCTCGAACGCCCCTGCACGCCGCGTGCGCCCCCACTTGCGCGCCAGCTTGATTGCCCCCTCGTTCGCCTCGGCCCCGGTGCTTCCGAAGAACACCTGGTCGAAGCCCGTCAGTTCGCACAGGCGCGCGGCAAGCTGCAGCGAAGGCTCGTTGTAGAGCGCAGGGCTGGGCGTGAGCAGCTTTTGCGACTGCGCCAGCAGGGCCTGGGTGATAACGGGCGGGCAATGCCCCAACGCGTTGACGGCCCAGCCTTGCAACCAGTCCAGGTAGCGCCGCCCCTCCGCGTCCCACAGCCAGGCCCCTTCGCCGCGCACGAACAGGTCGGCGGGGCGCTCGGTGATGGGCATGAGCTTGTGGGAATGAGGCGGGTGTTGCGGCTGCGGTTTCATGGCAAGGGGGCCTTTCAGGTTGCGAAAACGAAGGGACAAAGAAAAAGGCCACGGGGGTTAGCCGTGGCCTTTGGGGGAGAAAAGGGGACTGGGTACTTTACGGTCTCATCATCCTTCCCTCACGCGCGGCACACGGCAGCGAGCGACAGGCTCGCGCAGCTCGTGCGGCGTTTGCGGCGAAGGAGGATGAGAATTTGGAGAACATTTGGTCATATTACAGGAATATCCAGGCTGGACAAGGTTTACGATCCGAATGAGACACCTCACCCATGCGTCACTAGCCTGAGAAACAGTCATGCAAACTCCCGCGCACGTAGTGGCTGATGACGAACCTGCCTGGAGAGCACCGGTGCGCCTGCTCGTTCCGCCAGCGGTGCTTTCCGGCATCAGTTGGCTGGGCGCGCCCGTGAACTACCTGCTTTTCCACTCACTGGCCGAGCTTTTCTCGATCACGGTGGCCCTTTCCGCGCTGATGGTGGCATCCACTGCGATGCGCTACTCACGCGACCCCTTGGCGGCGTTTGTTTCGGTTGCGATTGGCTGGTGCGCGGGGCTTGATCTGTTGCATACCCTTGCCTTCAAGGGCATGCACATACTTCCTGTTGACAATGCCAACCCCGCGACACAGCTGTGGGTGGCGGCCCGCTTCCTGCAGGCGGGAGCACTCCTGGCCGCGCCCTTTCTTCTGCAACGGCAGATGCGCATCGCGTGGGCACACCTCATCTTCGGTTGCAGCACGCTGGCCGCAGCCTTGCTGATTTTCCAAGGCCACTTCCCTGACGCTTACCTTGAGGGTCAGGGACTGACGTCTTTCAAGATCTACAGCGAATACATCATCATCGCGATGCTCGGCCTGTCCGCCCTCTTGCTCTGGCAGCGGCGGCAACTTGTTTCGCCCGGGGTGTTCTCCGGCATGCTCGCGGCCATTGTGGCGATGATGCTTTCGGAGTTTGCCTTCACCCAGTACGTGAGCGTGTATGCCGAGTCCAACCTCATCGGGCACCTGCTGAAGATCCACGCATACTGGTTTGTATACATCGCGCTGGTGCGCAACAAGGTGCACGAACCGTTCGTGAAGCTGCAGGACGAAGTCATCGAGCGTGAACGCCTGGGGCGCGAGCGGGAAGAACTGGTACACCAGTTGAGTGAACGGATCAAGGAGTTGAAGTGCATGAACTCGGTGGCAGAGCTCACCGAGCGTCCGGGTCTCGACGTCACGACCTTGCTCAAAGGCGTGGCTGAACTGCTTCCGGCAGGATTCATGTTCCCAGACCGCTTGTTCGCACGTGTGGACTGCGACTGGGGCCAACATGGCGCAGAACTGCCCGCTCAACCGGCACGCCACCAGTTGCGCGAAGCAGTTTGTGTGGATGGCCGGAAAGTCGGTCACATCTCCGTCTGGTACCCGGATGCAACAGCTGACCGTTGGGGATTTTTTCTGGCCGAGGAGAGCACTCTTCTGCGGAACGTTGCCTTGCAAGTTGGCGAAGCCATTGCCCGGCTCAAGGCGCAAGAACGGATACAGCGCCTTCAGTATCTTTACGAGATGCTCAGCGCCACCAACCGCTCGCTGGTGCACAGCCAAAGCCGAGAGGCGCTGCTTGAAAATCTGGCCCAAGCCCTGCTGGCCCATGGCACGTTCCCGATTCTGTTTGTAGCCATGGCAAACGATGAGTCATGGCCCCTGCACCTAAAACAGCACCACGGCATAGGAAATGCCCAGTTGCCACTGCTTCAACATTTGCTGAGCGACCCCAACAGCCCGCTTCGCAGGATGGTCAGCAGCGCTGCATCAGGGCAAGTGTTCAGCGAACCCCTGCCCCGCATTCCCGTGGACCCGGCGTATCTGCACGCTAGCGAGTTGGCGAAATGGAGCCAGTACCTTCAAGACAGAGGGGTCATCCAGCGCGCCGTCATTCCCTTGATGTGCCAGGGCAAGCTGCTGGGCTTGGTGACCTTGTACGCGAGCGGTCTGGTGGTGTTTGACGAAGAGCAACTGCGCCTGCTGCGGGAAATCGCTGGTGACATGTCTTTTGCGCTGGACAATCTGGCGCAACGCGAGAAGTTTCTGGAAACCTCTCAGCAAGCCCAGTTGCTCGAGGTTCGGTTCCGAGAGGTATTCAAGGCATCTCCGGTTCCGATGCTGATCATGGACCTGGGTGAGCGCCGTATCCGGGCCATCAACGACGCGCACGCACAGTGGCTGGGCTATGCGCTGGAAGACATCGCAGCCGAAGACGACTGGTTCAGACATGCTTACCCCTCGGACCAGAAACGCGAAGCGTTGCGTTCGCACTGGGAGGCGGGCATTGCACAAGCTCGGCTGGGGCAACCCGTGACATCACCCGAGTTGACGCTGCGTTGCAAGGACGGCAACGTTCGCACCGCGCAGGGAACTGTGACCGTGGTGGGCAACGACGCTATCGTGGCCTGGACGGACCTGACCGACATCCGGGAAGGTGAAAGGGCTCTCCGCGAGAGCGAGCGGCGCTTTCGCGGCATGGTCGAGCAGACCCTTTCCGGAATGTATGTGCGGCGTGATGGCAAGTTCATTTATGTGAACCCCAAATACGCCGAGATCACGGGCTGGCCCGCAGAGGAACTGATCGGGAAGGACGTCCTGACATTCACCGCCCAGGACGAGGAAAACCTGCGCCACATACGGCAGGCCTGGGCGGAACTGCATGACGGCAAGCACAACAGCGTTTCTTACACGGTGCCATTCCGCCGACGCGACGGGCAACTCATCCATTTGGGCCTGACGGCGCGCGTCATCACCTGGGACGACGACCAGCCCGCCACGATCGTGCTGGCGGAGGACATTACTGAACGCAAACGTTCCGAAGAGCAGATCGCTGCCTACGTTCGCCAACTGGAAGGAGCCATGCGGGGGACGTTGCAGGCCGTGTCCAACATGGTCGAGATGCGCGACCCATACACCGCCGGGCACGAACGCCGTGTCGGCCTCATTGCGAGCGCGATTGCGCAGGAGATGGGCTGGAGCGAAGAGCGCTGCAAGAGCCTTGAGTTGCTGGGTCTGGTCCACGACATCGGAAAGATCGCTGTGCCGTCAGAGATCCTGACGAAACCGACGCGCCTGTCCAAGCTGGAAATGGAGATGATGAAAGGACACGCCCAGGCGGGTTATGACATCCTCAAGGACGTGCCATTTCCCACTCCGGTGGCCGAAATCATCCGCCAGCACCACGAGCGCATGGATGGCAGCGGCTACCCCAGGGGACTCAAGGGTGACGAGATACTGCCCGAGGCGCGTGTGCTAGCGGTGGCGGACGTGATCGAATCCATGGCATCGCACCGACCTTACCGGCCAGCCGTGGGGCTGGATGCAGCCCTGACCGAAGTGGAAAACAACAGGGGCAGGCTGTATGCCCCGGAGGTGGTGGATGCTGCGGTCAGGCTGGTACGGGACAAGGGCTTCGTGCTGCCGGGCTGACTGTCACTCCACCGTCACACTCTTGGCCAGGTTGCGCGGCTTGTCCACGTCGGTGCCCTTGGCACAGGCGGTGTGGTAGGCCAGCAGTTGCAGCGGCACCACGTGCAGCAACGGACTCAGCACGCCGTAGTGCTCGGGCATGCGGATGACGTGGACGCCCTCTTCGCTCTGGATGTTGGTGTCGGCGTCGGCCAGCACGTAGAGCACGCCGCCGCGTGCACGCACTTCCTGCATGTTGCTCTTGAGCTTTTCCAGCAACGCGTCATTCGGCGCCACGGTGACCACGGGCATGGCACTGGTGACGAGCGCCAGCGGGCCGTGCTTGAGTTCACCGGCCGGGTAGGCCTCGGCGTGGATGTAGCTGATTTCCTTGAGCTTGAGCGCGCCTTCCAGTGCGATGGGGTAGTGCAGCCCGCGACCCAGGAACAGGGCGTTGTCTTTCTGGGCAAAGTCTTCGGCCCAGCGGATGACCTGCGGCTCCAGCGCCAGCACGGCCTGCAGAGCTACGGGTAAGTGGCGCATGGCCTTGAGGTGGTGCGCCTCGTCTTCGGCACTCAGGCGGCCCTTGGATTGCGCCAGAGCCAGCGTCAGCAGGAACAGCCCGGCCAGCTGGGCGGTGAAGGCCTTGGTGCTGGCCACGCCGATCTCCACCCCCGCGCGGGTGATGTAGGCCAGTTCGCATTCACGTACCATGGCGCTGGTGGCCACGTTGCAGATGGTGAGCGTGTGGTTCATGCCCAGGCTTTGCGCGTGACGCAGCGCGGCCAGCGTGTCGGCGGTTTCGCCGCTCTGGCTGATGGTGACGACCAGGGTGCGCGGGTTGGGCACGCTGGTGCGGTAGCGGTATTCGCTGGCCACTTCCACTTGTGTGGGTATGCCCGCGATGCTTTCCAGCCAGTACTTGGCCACGCAGCCGCTGTAGTAGCTGGTGCCGCAGGCCAGGATGAGCACCTGGTCGATCTCCTTGAACACGCGCCACGCGGCGGTGCCGGGTTTGTCGTGGTCGCCCTGGCCGTCGAACAGCTCGGGGGCCACGCCTTCAATGCCTTCCAGAGTGTCGGCAATGGCGCGCGGCTGCTCGAAGATTTCTTTCTGCATGTAGTGGCGGTAGGGGCCCAGTTCCACCGCGCCGCTGTGCGCCTGCACCGTGCGCACGGGGCGTTGTGCAGGGGTGAGCGCCTCGCCCTGGGCGTTGATGATCCAGTAGCGGCCCAGTTGCAGGTCCACCACATCGCCTTCGGCCAGGTAGACGATCTGGTCGGTCACACCGGCCAGGGCCATGGCGTCGCTGGCCAGGAAGTGTTCGCCCCCCTGCCCCACGCCCAGCACCAGGGGGGAACCGGCGCGCGCACCGACCACGCGGTGCGGTTCGTCCTTGTGGAACACGGCCACGGCGTAGGCACCGTGCAGGCGTGCCACGGCGGCGCGCACGGCCTGGAACAGGTCGCCCTCGTAAACGGCATCCACCAGGTGGGCAATGACTTCGGTATCGGTCTGGCTCTCAAACACGTAGCCGCGCGCCTGCAGTTCAGCCCGCAGTTCGGCGTGGTTTTCGATGATGCCGTTGTGCACCAGGGCCACGCGCGCGGGCCGGTCGCCCGCCACCGCGCCTGGGCCGTGGCTGAAGTGCGGGTGTGCGTTGTGCACCGCTGGCGCGCCGTGGGTGGCCCAGCGGGTGTGGGCAATGCCGGTTCCTGCGGCCAGCCCGTCGTGGCTGACCTGGGCTTGCAGCTCGGCAACCCGGGCGGTGCTGCGGGCACGGTGCAGGCCAGCCCCGGGGGTTGCTACGGCGCCATCGGCCGGTGCACCCGTGTGCACGGCTACACCGCAGGAGTCGTAACCCCGGTATTCCAGGCGCTGCAGGCCCTGCACCAGCACCGGGACGATGTTGCGCATGGACACCGCGCCGACGATTCCGCACATGTTCTAACCCCTGTCAGAAGTGAATATGGGGAGATGCTATTACCGCCAACAAGAAATATGCGGCCATTTTTATAACTATTACGAACGAATATTTCTTAATGGACATTCAAAGCAATAATCATCCAAAATAGCTACATAGATGAATTATTCAATCATTGACCACATAGACCTCCGGCTGCTGGAGGAACTGCAACGCGACGCCAGCCGCCCCAACCACGAACTGGCGGCGCTGGCGGGTGTGTCCCCCGCCACCAGCCTGCGCCGCATACGCAGGCTGGAAGAGGCAGGCATCATCGAAAAGCAAGTGGCACTGCTGCAGCCCGACCGGCTGGCCAGCGTTTTGGGCCACGGCCTGACGGCCCTGCTGGAAGTGAGCCTGGACCGCCAGGGGCAGGAACACCTGGATGCGTTTGAGGCGCTGGCCGTGGCCGACCCGGCTGTGCAGCAGTGCTACCGCGTGAGCCCCGGGCCGGACTTTGTGCTGGTGGTGGCGGTGCGCGACATGCCGGGTTACCAGGCACTGGCGCAACGTCTGCTGACACAGCACGCCAACGTGCGCAACGTGCGCGCGTTCTTCAGCACTAAACGGGCCAAGTTCGCGCCCCAGCAACCTCTGCCAGAAACGACAGTCCACACCAACGCAGGTTGATCTCTCTGTTGTTTCGCTCAGAAATGTGAGCAATGGGCGCATAATTTTGGGAACCTTGGCGCTCACAGGCGGTCCGCCTGAATGACACCATCTGCAACAGTGCGTCAAGAAGGAGGAATTCGCATGCATCTGCTGGCCCCAGCCCGAACCCTGATCGCAGCCACCGCTTTGTGCCTGATCGCCCTGGCCCCGAGCTGGGCACAGGAACTCGTCAGCGTTCGCAGCCCGACGGTGAACCTGCGCGCAGGCCCAGGCACCGACACCGAGGTGCTGTGGAAGCTGAGCCGTGGCTACCCTCTGCAGGTACTGGAGCGCAAGGGCACCTGGCTGCGCGTGCAGGACTTTGAAGGTGACCAGGGTTGGATTGCCCGCAGCGTCACGTCTGATGCCCGCTACCACGTGGTAAAGGTAAAGGCCGCCAACCTGCGCTCGGGCCCCGGCACCCAGCATGCGCTGGTGGGCAGCGCAAACTATGGCGACGTGCTGCGCACCAACCGCCGCCAGGGCGAATGGGTGCAGGTGCAAAACCCCAAGGGCGGCAACGCCTGGGTGGCCAGCTCGCTGGTCTGGGGCTGGTAAGGCCCCTTTCAAAGCCCTTTTTGCGCGGCTTCAGGCCTTGGGCGCCTTGGCGGGCCGCTCCCAGTTGGGAATGCTTACCTGCTTGCCCCGCGCCACACTGAGCGCACCCGGCGGCGTACTCTTGGTGATGGTGGAGCCGCCACCCACTGTGCCACCCGCGCCAATGGTGACCGGAGCCACCAGCACGCAATTGCTGCCCACGTGCACGTCGTCTTCAATCACCGTGCGGTGCTTGTTGGCACCGTCGTAGTTGGCGGTGATGCTGCCCGCGCCGTAGTTGACGCGCGCACCCACCGTGGCGTCGCCCAGGTAGGCCAGGTGGTTGGCCTTGGCACCGTCGGCCAGGGTGGAGTTCTTCACCTCGACGAAGTTGCCGATGTGCACGTCCGCGCCCAGTTGCGCACCCGGGCGCAGACGGGCAAACGGCCCCACGAGCGCGCCAGGCCCCACCCGAACACCGGCCTTTTCGCCGTCGATGTGGGTGAAGGGGTGGATGACAGCGCCTGCCTCAATGCGGGCATTCGCGATCACACAGTTGGCGCCAATGCGCACGCCCTCGCCCAGTTCCACACGGCCCTCGAAGATGCAGTTGACGTCAATCTCCACGTCCTGCGCGCACGTGAGCGTGCCGCGCACGTCGAAGCGGGCCGGGTCGGCCAGGCGCACGCCCTGGGTCATCAACTCGTCAGCCACGCGGCGCTGCAACGCACGCTCGAGTTCGGCCAGTTGCAAGGGGCTGTTGACGCCCGCCACCTGCAAAGCGTCGGAAATGCGGTGGGCCAGCACGGGCACGCCGTCGGCCACGGCAAACTTCACCACGTCAGTCAGGTAGTACTCGGCCTGGGCATTGCGGTTGTCCAACCGGGCCAGCCAGCCGCGCAGCAAGCGCGTGGGCACGGCCATGATGCCACTGTAGATCTCGGTGATGCGGCGCTGCTCGTCGCTGGCATCCTTGTGCTCCACGATGGCGCGCACGCCGCCACCAGCGTCGCGCACGATGCGGCCATAGCCGGTGGGGTCGGACATGTCCAGGGTGAGCAGCGCGAGGTGGTTGCCTTCGCACAGCGCGATCAGGGCCTGCAGCGTCTCGGGCCGGGTCAGCGGCACGTCGCCGGAAAGCACCAAGGTCACGCCGTCGTCAGCCAGCACGGGCACGGCCTGCTGCACGGCGTGGCCGGTGCCCAACTGGGGCTCCTGGCGCACGAACTGCAGACGCAGCGCGTCTGTGGCCAGCGGCTGCAGCGCGGCCTCCACCACCTCAGCGCCATGGCCAGTGATGACCACCGCCTGCCGCGCACCCACGCGCGCCGCGCAGTCGATCACGTGTGCGGCCAGCGCCCGGCCACCCAGGCGGTGCAGCACTTTGGGCAGCTTGCTTTTCATGCGTGTGCCCTTGCCAGCGGCCATCACCACCACATCCACGGGGAAAGAAGACATGTCCACTCCTGACGAATACTGTTCATGCGCCTTGCGCGCGTGCCGGGGATTATCCCTGCACGGCTCATCGCGGCGCGGCGCCGCTTCAGCTCACTCGAGCCCGTGGCGGCCCACCAGCATGCCCAGTTCGTGGGTGGAGCGCACGTCCAGCTTAATGAATATCTTGGCGCGGTGGGTGTCGATGGTGCGCGGCTCGATGGTGCGGCCATCGGCGCTGCGCTCTTCCATCACGCGAACGGCTTCCTTGCTGGTCAGCCCCTGGGCCAGCAGCAGGGCCACCTCCTTCTCGCGGGGGGTGAGCCGCTGCCAGCGCGCCAGCACCGCCGCGTGGGATTGCCGCTCTGCCGCCGCGTCTATGGAACGGCGCAGCGCCTCAGCCACCGTGGTCAGTATCTGTTCGTCGCTGCAGCCTTTTTCCAGCCAGTCACAGGCGCCGCGCTTGACGGCGTCCACCGCCAGCGGCAGTTCACCGTAACTCGACAGGAACACCGTCTGGATGAGACTGCGGCGCGCCAGCAGTTCGTCGAACACCTGCAGCCCGCTCATGCCGGGCATACGCCGGTCCAGCAGCACGCAGCCGGGGCGGTCATGCTCTGCCGCGCCCAGAAAGGCGGGGCCGTCGCCAAAGGAACGCACGGCATAGCCCCGCGACAGGAACAGCGCCTGGTAGCTGTGCCGCACGGGCTCGTCGTCGTCCACCACGTACAGCGTGGCCTGCGATAGCCACTGGTCCAGGTCAGACATGTTGTGCAGGCTCCTTGCAAGGTGGCAGGCACAGGGTGAAGGCCGCGCCGCCGCCGGGCCGGTTGGCTGCCGTCAACGTCCCGCCCAGGCTTTCAACGATGGTGCGGCAGATGTTCAGCCCCAGGCCCAAGCCGTCCTGGCGGGTAGTGAAGAAGGGCTCGAACAGTTCCTCCACCTTGCCTTCGGGCAGGCCCGGCCCACGGTCAAGCACTTCGAGCCGTACGACCGTGTCTTCTGTGCTGATACGAAATTGCAGTTCCGGCTTGCCGCTGCTGGAGGACTGCATGGCCTGCAGCGCGTTGATACCCAGGTTGATGACGACCTGCTCCAGCAACACGCGGTCGCCCTTGACCACGGGGGGCGGACCGCTGGCATCGACCCGCAGCGCCATGCCCAGGCGCAGCGCCTCGGCACGCAACAAAAGGCCCAGCGATTGTTCAACCACGTCGGCGAGGTTGCACACCTCCCACTGCTCCGGGTGCTGGCGCACCCAGCGCTGTATGCGGCTGACGAATTCCGATGCCCGCTGGGCCTGCTTGCCCAAGGCGGCCAGGCTGTCGTCCAGCAGGTCCAGGCGCCCTTGCTCCGCGAAGCGCCGTGCGGCGGACGCGTAATTCACCAGTGCGCCGAGCGGCTGCTTCAATTCGTGGGCCAGGGTGGAGGCCATCTCGCCCACCGTCACCACGCGCTGCACGCGCTGCAGTTGTGCCTCGCGCTGGCGTTGCTGTTCCTGCGCATGCTTCTGTTCGGTGATGTCCACCACCGAACTCATCCAGCCAATGTGTCGGCCCTGCCCGTCGATCAGCCTGGCGGTGTAGACCATGGTGAGTACGTCGTGGCCGTCGCGGTGGCGCACGCGCGACTCGAACCCCGTGGCTGCCGCCTTGCCCGCCAGGGTCATGTCGCTGTTGCTCCAGTGTTTTTCGATATCGTCCGGGTGCCAGTAGGGGTACGGTGGCAGGCGACCGATGAGTTCGTCGGCCCGGTAGCCCACCATGTCGCAGAACGCGGCGTTGACGTAGACGATGCGCCCCTCCAGGTCACGCGCGCGCATGCCCACCAGCAAGGAGTCTTCCATGGACTGGCGAAACGCGTGCGCCTGCTGCAGCTCGCTGGTGCGCTCTTGCACGCGGCGCTCCAGTTCGGCCTGTGCCTGCTGGGTTTCGCGCAGGCGGCGTTCGCGCAAATCCCAGTACAGCGCCCCAAGGATGAGCACACCAGCCGCCAGGGAAAGCAAGGCCCAAGCCTGCTGCCGCGCCAGGGAGACCGCCTGCCGGTCAGCCATCAGCACCAGCGTCCAGCCCAGATCGGGCAGGCTTTCGTACAGGCCCAAATAGCTCCGTGCGGTGTCCTGTGTCTGAATCTCCAGCCTCGGCTCTTCGCCCGGGCGCGCGGTCTGCCAAGGCAGGGGCTGGGGTTGCCACGCGCTGCCGTATTGCTCCACGTCACGCACGGCATGCACCTCGTCTGCCGTCAGGGTGCGGCTGGTCTTGTAGAGCCACTCTGGCACCGACCCCAGGAAGGCAATGCCGCGTTCGTCCAGCAACACCACGGGGTCGCGCAGTTGGTCCCAGGTGGCCACCACGGGCTGCAAACTCACCTTCACAGCCACAACGCCAATCACCTGCTCGCCGTCGAGCACCGGCGCCGAGACGAAGAGTCCGGGCTCGCCCGTGGTCTTGCCCACCCCGTAGAAGCGCCCAGGCCGCCCGGCCAATGCCTCTTTGAAGTAAGGCCGGTTGCGGTAGTTCTGGTTGACGAAGCTGTGCGGCAAGGCCCAGTTGCTGGAAGCCAGCGTGGTGCCATCAGCGGCCATGACGTACAGGGCGTCGGAACCCGCCTGGCGGTTGATGCGCTCCAGGTAGGCGTTGGCCTCGTCGCGCAACGCGGGGAACGTGGGCTGCTGCAGCAATGCGGCCATGAACGGCTGTTGAGCCACCGTGTATGGCAGGTAGCTGTAGCGCGTGGCCACGCCGCGCAGGGCCAGCATCTGCACCTCGGCAGAGCGGCGCAGGCTGTCCCACTGCGCATTGCGCTCACGCTGGCCAGCCCATTCACCGCCACCCCACACCAGCACCACGGCCAGCAGTGCAAAAAAAACCGCCCGCCAGTGCGAGCGGGTCAACGCAAGAATTGCACTTCCGCTCATACCCCCAACGTTCGCAGCAACAACCCGGCCAGGGCGCAGGCTGCAATCACGTACATCACGTTGCTCTTGAAGCGAAACAGGGCAATCGCTGCACCCAGCGCAATCAGCGCAGAACCCCAGTCAAAGCCCCCGGCAAAGCCTTGGGGCCACAGCACGTGGTAGCCGAAGAAAAGCGCCAGATTCAGGATCACCCCCACCACCGCACCGGTGATGGCTGTGAGCGGCGCAGTGAACTTCAGCTCGCCATGGGTGGACTCCACCAGCGGCCCACCCGCCAGGATGAACAGGAAAGACGGCAGGAAGGTGAACCAGGTGACCAGCGATGCGGCGACTGCCCCCGCGAGGAACAGCGCGTCCGGACCGAACACCGCCTTGACATAACCGCCGACGAAGCCGACGAAAGCCACGACCATGATCAGCGGCCCCGGTGTGGTCTCGCCCAATGCCAGACCATCGATCATCTGCACCGGGCTGAGCCAACCGTAGTGCACGACTGCGCCCTGGTAAACATAGGGCAGCACAGCGTAGGCGCCGCCGAAAGTCATGAGGGCTGCCTTGGTGAAGAACCACCCCATCTGTGTGAGGGTGTGGCTCCAGCCGAAGGCCAGCGTCAACGCGGCCATGGGCAACGCCCAAAGCAAGACGCCCACAAAGGCCACGCGGGCCAGCCTGGGCCAGCGGAACCGTGCATGCTCGGGCGTGGGGGTGTCGTCGTCGATCAGCGCCGGGCCGTAGCTTTTGCCCGCCGCGCCATGCCCGCCACCCAACTGAAACTTGCCCGGCGCCAGCCTGCCGCCTGCGTAGCCCACCAGCGCCGCTGCCAGCACGATGGCAGGAAACGGCACATTGAGGGCGAATATGGCCACGAAAGCCGCCGCCGCAATGGCCCACAACACCCCGTTGCGCAGCGCCCGCGAGCCTATGCGGTATGCCGCATGCACCACGATGGCGGTGACCGCTGGCTTGATGCCGTAGAACAGACCCTCGACCAGCGGCATCTGCCCAAAGGCGATGTAGACCCACGACAGCGCGATCAGGAGGAACAAGGACGGCAGGACAAACAAGGCGCCCGCCGCAATACCGCCCCGCGTGCGGTGCAACAACCAGCCCAGATAGGTGGCCAGTTGCTGCGCTTCGGGGCCGGGCAGCACCATGCAATAGTTGAGGGCATGCAGAAAGCGCTTTTCGCTGATCCAGCGCCGACGCTCCACCAGTTCGGTGTGCATGATGGCGATCTGCCCGGCGGGGCCGCCAAAACTGACGAAGCCCAGCTTGAGCCAGAAGCGCAGCGCCTCGGCAAAGCTCACCGGTTGCGGGCGCTCTGAAGGACCTGCGGGATGTGTCATGCCTTGACGTTGTTTCGGCCAGATTGCTTGGCTCGGTAGAGCGCCTTGTCAGCCTGATTGAGCAGCTGTTCAAAGGTCATGCCAACGCTACTGTGGGTGGCCACGCCAATGCTCACGGTGAAGCGGGCTTCGCCGCCCGCGTCGTTCGCGGGTACGCGCTCCGCCTCCACCGCCAGCCTCAAAGACTCTGCCAGGCCACAAGCGCTGGCATGGCCGGTTTCAGGCAGCAGCACCACAAACTCTTCGCCCCCCACACGCGCCACCGCGTCCACCCCCTGGCGCGTGCGGGCGCGGCAAATGTCGGCCACGGCGCAGATCACCTGGTCGCCTACCTGGTGCCCCCACGCGTCGTTGATGGTTTTGAACAGGTCGATGTCAATCATCAGCAGAGACAACGCATGCTGGAAACGTTCTGTGCGCTTGCATTCGTTGGCCCCCAGCTCCATCAACCGGCGCCGGTTGGCCAGCCCCGTCAGGGAGTCCGTGGACGCTAACAGTTCGAGTTGACGGTTGTAGTTTTCGAGCAACTCATTCTTCTCTGCCAGTTGCCGGTTGATCTCTTCGATCTCGTGCTCTTTGCGCTTGCGGTCGTCGATATTGAAAGTGACACCGACAAAGCGTTGGCCGGGGGCGTCGCTGCCGCCATCCATCACCTTGCCGTAGTTGGCGTACCAGACCCACTCACCGCTCTTGGCCCGCAGCCGGAACTCGCAACGGTATTGGGGTGTGCGGCCGCTGAGGTGGTCGTCCACCGCCGCCTTGACCTTGGCCACGTCTTCCGGGTGGAACAGCTCGAAGATTTTGTCGACACTGGCAGCTGCTTCGGCGTCGCTGTAACCCAGCTCCTGCATTGTTTTCAACGCCTTGCGGGTGACCTCGCTGGTCAGCAGGTTGTTCTCCCACAGGTCCAGCCCGGCCGCCTCAAGCGCCAAGGCCAGGCGCTCCTTGTTGCGATCGGCTTCATTCATGATCAGACAGCAGGTGCACGCCCATGCAGTTCCCCGTTGTTGGGTTCTTCCAAACGACACGCGCCCCCAGGCGCGCATGAAACTGTAACAGGGCCGCCGGACTGCGCCGCAAACAGCGCCCGGCGCTATGCTTGTCGCCCGTATTCAAACCTTGCTTGTTCAGGAGGCGCCACCATGGCGATGCACGAGATCGACTACACCATCCACGGCGACGACATGCAGCTCGTCGAGATCGAACTGGACCCCGGCGAAGCCGCCATTGGCGAAGCGGGCTCCATGCTCTACATGGAAGCTGGCATCGAGATGGACACCATCTTTGGCGATGGATCGGCCAGCCAGGGCGGCATGCTGGGCAAGTTGCTGGGGGCGGGCAAGCGGCTCATCACGGGTGAGTCGCTGTTCACCACGGTGTACCAGAACAACGGCTCAGGCAAGCGCAAGGTGGCGTTTGCGGCACCCTACACCGGCAAGATCCTGCCCGTGCCGCTGGACCGTTTCGGCGGCACGCTGATCTGCCAGAAGGACGCCTTCCTGTGTGCGGCCAAGGGGGTGAGCGTTGGGGTGCACTTCCAGCAGCGGCTGGGCGCGGGCTTCTTTGGCGGCGAAGGCTTCATCATGCAGAAGCTCGAAGGCGACGGTATGGCCTTCGTGCATGCGGGCGGCACCATCGTGCAGCGCGACCTGGCGGCTGGCGAAACCCTGCTGGTGGACACCGGCTGCCTGGTGGCGCACACCGCCAGCGTGACCTTCGACATCCAGTACGTGGGCAAGATCAAGACCGCTCTGTTTGGCGGCGAGGGGCTGTTCCTGGCCCGGCTGCACGGCCCTGGACACGTGTGGATACAGAGCCTGCCGTTCTCGCGTCTGGCCTCGCGCATCTTCGCGGCGGCGCCGCAGCGTGGCGGCTCGCGCGAAGAGGGCTCGGTGCTAGGTGGTGCCGTGCTGGGTGGCGGCCTGCTCGGCGGCTTGATGGGCGACCGCTCGGACTGAACAGCCGCCCTCGCACTCAGGCGATGGTCTGCAACGTGTCGCCCAAGGCGCTCACCAGGCTGTCGATCTCGGCCGGGGTGCTGATGAAGGGCGGCGCGAGCTGGATGGTGTCGCCACCGTAGCGCACGTAGAAGCCCTTGTCCCAGCACTTCATGGCGATCTCGTAGGGCCGGCGGGCGGGCTCACCGGGCAGGGCGCTGATGGTGATGCCGGCGGCCAGGCCGTAGTTGCGGATGTCGGCCACATGCTTGGCCCCTTTCAGGCCGTGCACGGCATTCTCGAAATAGGGCGCCAGCGCCTTCACACGGCCGGGCATGTCTTCCTTCTGCAGGATGTCGAGCACCGCGTTGCCCGCCGCGCAGGCCACGGGGTGGGCCGAGTAGGTGTAGCCGTGCGGGAACTCCAGCATGTACTCGGGGCCGCCTGCGGCCATGAAGGTGTCGTAGATCTCCTTGCTGGCGACCACGCCGCCCAGGGGCTGGGCGCCATTGGTGACCTGCTTGGCGAAGTTCAGGATGTCGGGCGTCACGCCAAAGGCCTCGGCCCCGGTCCAGGTGCCGCAGCGGCCAAAGCCGGTGATGACCTCGTCAAAAATCAGCAGGATGTTGTTCTGCGTGCAGATCTCGCGGATGCGCTCCAGGTAGCCCTTCGGCGGGATCACCACGCCGGCCGAGCCCGAGAAGGGCTCGACGATCACGGCGGCGATGTTGGATGCGTCGTGCAGGGCGATCACGTCCAGCAGCTTGTCGGCCAGCGCGCGGCCGCCGTCCTCGGCCATGCCCTTCTGGAAGGTGCCTGCCGGCGGCTGGGTGTGGGGAATGTGGTCCGCCTCCACGCCCTGGCCGAACAGCTTGCGGTTGCCCACGATGCCGCCGACCGAGATGCCGCCGTAGTTCACGCCGTGGTAACCCTTTTCGCGGCCGATCAGGCGCGTCTTGGTGCCCTGGCCCTTGGCGCGCCAGTAGGCGCGCGCCATCTTGAGCGAGGTGTCGGCCGACTCGGAGCCCGAACCGGTGAAGAACACATGGGTGAGCCCTTCGGGCATGCGCTCGACGATGCGGTTGGCCAGCTCGAACGACAGCGGGTGGCCGAACTGGAAGGCGGGCGAATAGTCCAGCGTGCCCACCTGGCGGCTCACGGCTTCCACGATTTCCTTGCGTGCGTGACCCAGACCCGTGCACCACAGGCCAGAGAGGCCGTCGAAGATGCGCTTGCCGTCGATGTCGGTGAAGTAGGCACCCTGGGCGCCGGTGATCATGCGCGGCGCGGCCTTGAAGTTGCGGTTGCCGGTGAAGGGCATCCAGTGCGCTTCGAGCCAGGCGGCATCGGTGCGGGGGCGGGCTTGAATGTGCTGGCTGTCGGTCAGGTCCATGGTGAGCGCTTTTGAAAGGGGAATGTGTGAATTGTGAAATCCGGTGTTACTCTTATGAATGAAAACTTATCCATCTTTGGTTAACAGTTCATGCAAGTAAAAAACGTGGCCGTGCTGGGCCAGCTGGGCGATGCCGACCTGCGGCTGCTGCGTGTTTTCAAGAGCGTGGTGGAGTGCGGCGGCATGGCGTCGGCGGAGCTGGAGCTGAACATCGCCATGTCCACCATCAGCCGCCACGTGAAGGACCTGGAAACGCGCCTGGGCCTGGTGCTGTGCCGCCGGGGGCGCGGGGGCTTTGCACTCACGCCCGAAGGCGAGCAGGTGTACGACGCCGCGCTGCGCCTGCTGGCCGCCACCGACGCCTTCCGGGGCAGCCTGCACGACATCCACCGCA
Organism: Burkholderiaceae bacterium; assembly: GCA_041913045.1. GTDB lineage: Bacteria > Pseudomonadota > Gammaproteobacteria > Burkholderiales > Burkholderiaceae_C > CAMLOF01. Next base: position 36,320 of record JAYSGB010000040.1, read on the forward strand.
GACTGGGCGGCGACCTGCACGTGGCGCTGTTCGAGAAGACCGCTTCCAACCCCGAGGCGCACATTGCCGAGGCCGTGGCTCGCTTTCGGCAGACGGCACCGCAAGCCACGCTGCACCTGCACGTGGGCACCATTGGCATGATTGAGCGCGGGGTGATTGATGGGCGCTACCACCTGGGGGTGATTCCCGAGCACCGGCATTCCGAGACGCTGGCCTACCACGAGCTGTTTGGCGAGACGATGCAACTGTACGCGGGCCGGGGGCACCCGTGGTTTGACGCGCACGACGAGCCGCTCGGCTGGGACGATCTGCGCCAGCAGGACCTGGCCGCGCTGGGTTACCACTCGCCCAACATGGCGCTGACGCACCAGCGCAGGCTGGAGCGGCGGGCCACGGCGTCGGACCAGGAGGCGGTGGCGACGCTGGTGCTGTCTGGCGCGTTCGTGGGCTTCTTGCCAGACCACTACGCGGAGGGCTTTGTGCGGACCGGGCGTATGCGTGCGGTGGCACCCGAGGTGCTGCGCTACACCTGCCGTTTTTCGGCAATCGTGCGGCAGTCGCCAGCGCCGCTGCGGCTGACGCAGGCGTTCCTGGACGCGCTGGTGGCGGAGCACGGGGGCTTCTGATTGGGCAGACCTCGCTGATGTTGCGAGCCTACACCTCGCTTGCTGCGGCAGGCCTGGCCCTGCCGCAGCCACCAAGTGCGTTGGAGCGCCACCGGTGGTGTGCCTACATTGCTTCTGCAAGGCGTGTGCGCCCAGGGGCTGGCGCGCCTTACGAGGTGCCGAGAAGCGCAGATGCCGTGGCTGCGCGCTTTAGCGCGCTTCGTCA
>JAYSGB010000041.1:0-36551 GCA_041913045.1 Burkholderiaceae bacterium
ACCGGAGCGTTTCGCTAGAAACGTGTAGGGAGTTTCTGCCGCGTGGCCACGGCATAGAGCATCGCAGGGAAGCCGGTGCTGCGCACCGGCCGCCTCGTTGAAGCGCCAGCCCCTGGGCGCACACGCCTTGGCCGCGCAAAAACCTCAGAGCAGCAAAAACCTCAAGACAACGGCCAAACCACCCCGTTGTCGTTCAAGATCGCATCCAGCGGCACGTCGTGCGGCTCCGGCTCCAAGTCGGGCAGGAAGCCATTGGTGTACCCCAGCCCCACCGTGAACGGCTTAGGCTGCAGCGCCGCCAACGTCCGGTCATAAAAGCCGCCGCCATAACCCAGGCGGTATCCCCCCGGTCCGTAGCCCACGCACGGCACAAACAGCAGCGTGGGCTGAATGATCTCCGTGTCCTTGGGTTTTGGAATGCCGTAGGCGTCCTCCTCCATCGGGCAGCCCGGGTACCAGGTATGGAAAGTCAGCGTCTTGTCGATCTTGTTGATCACCGGCAACCCGATACGCCGCCGCCGCGTGGCCCCCATCGCATCGGCCTCCATCCCCGCCTCCTGCCAGCGGAACAAAGCAGGCAGAGGATCGAACTCACCCTTGATGGGCCAGTAAGCGCCAATAACCACGTCCGGCCTGTCCACCAGCCACACCCGCATCACCCGCTGCAGCGCGTCGTTGCGGGCCAGCCGGTCCTCCAGGTGCAGGCGTTCCTCCACCAGTTGCTTGCGCCAATTGGCCTTGCGCTGCAGAGGATCAGGCTGGGCAGAGGGGTCTTTGTTATCCATAATTCGCTTATGACACTGAAGAAGACATTGCGACACCGATTGTTGACCATTATGGCGGCCGCCGTGCTGCCTTGGGCGGCCATGCTCGCGCCCGCTGCCGCACAACCGCTCACCGACGCCGAACGCGCCCTGCTGGACATGCGCCAGGCTTTCGCCAAGAACAACTCGGCGCAACTGCGCGCGGCCTTGCCGCAAGTCCTGGGCCACCAATTGGAACCGCTGGCAGCATATTGGGAGCTCAAAGCACGGTTGGAAACGGCCTCCCCTGACGAAATTCGCGCCTTCCTGAGCCGCTACGCAGGCACTTACTACGAAGATCGCCTGCGCAACGACTGGCTTTTGCTACTGGGTAAAGCCGCCAACTGGCCGTTGTTCCTGGAAGAGTTGCCACGCTTTCGCATGAACGATGACCGGGAAGTCCAGTGCTACGCGTTGCTGGCCCAGCGCGACCGCCAGGGTGCAGACGCCGCGCAACAGGTGCGTTCCTTGTGGCTGGCGCAGAAGAAAGCCGACGACGGCTGCTCGGCTGCGGCCCAGTTCTGGCTGCAGACCCGCGCCCTGCCAGCCGAAACCGCCTGGCACCGGGCCCGCTGGGCCATGGAATACAACCAGCCCGCCGTGGCCACCCAGGCCGTAGGCATGCTAGACCCCGCCTGGGTCAGCCTCGTCAACACCATCCACACCAACCCCGAGCGCTACCTTGACGAAAAGGTCACCGCCATCCGCACCCGCACCAAGGAGTTGGTGACGCTGGCGCTCATCCGGCTGGCGGTACGTGACCCGCAAGCCGCTGCCGAAGAGGCAGACAAGCTGCGCTGGCGTACCCAGCTGACCACCGAAGAACAAAGCTGGGTCTGGGGTGTCATCGGCAAGAGGCTGGCACTGCGTCTATCAGACGAGGCACCGGCAGCATTCGCGAAAGCGCAGAACCGCCACCTGAATGACGACCACCTCGGCTGGCGTGCTCGCGCAGCGCTGCGCGCCGGGGCGTGGGAGCAGGTTGAAGCGGCCATTGCCGCAATGAGCGCCGCCCAACAAGCAGAACCCGTCTGGACCTACTGGCTGGGCCGCGCGCTGCAGGCCCGCAACACCCCGGATTCACGCAAACAGGCAACGGCGCTGTACCAGCGCATAGCGGGCGCTGCGGGGTTCTACGAGCAACTGGCCCTGGAAGCCCTGGGGCAGACGATCACCCTGCCCTTGGCCCCCATGCCCTTGACCGCTGCCGAAACACAGGCCGCCCGCGACAACCCTGGTCTACAGCGCGCCCTCAAGGCCATCCAGATTGGCCTGCGCAGCGAAGGCGTGCGTGAATGGAACTACAGCGTCGCCCTGCACACCCCCGGCGGCATGGGCGAGCGCGAACTGCTCGCGGCCGCAGACCTGGCCTGCAAACACGAAATCTGGGACCGCTGCATCAACACGAGCGTCCGCACCCAGAACGAGGTGGACCACGCCCAGCGCTTCCCCATGCCTTTCAAGGACGCGGTGATCAAGCGTGCCCGCGAAATCAACCTGGATCCGGCTTACGTGTACGGCCTCATCCGGCAGGAAAGCCGCTTCATCATGGACGCGCGCTCCCATGTAGGCGCATCTGGCCTGATGCAGGTGATGCCCGCCACCGCCAGCTGGACAGCCAAGCGCATCGGCCTGACCGGCTTCAAGCCTCACCAGATCACCGAACGCGACACCAACATCGTCATCGGCACGGCCTACCTCAAGCTGGCACTGGACGATTTTGAAGGGTCCATGGCCATGGCTGCGGCAGCCTACAACGCAGGCCCTGGCCGCCCACGGACGTGGCGCAATGGCCCCGTGCTAGAGGCCCCCATCTGGATAGAGAACATTCCCTTTGACGAAACGCGCGATTACGTCAAACGCGTGCTATCCAACACCACCAACTACGCCGCGCTCATCACCGGCGAACCGCAGCGCTTGAGCAGCCGCCTAGCACCTATCGGCCCGCGCGCCGCATCCGCACAGGCTCCCAACAACGACCTGCCCTGACCCCTTTCCTTCACCAACCTCACCGTACCCATGAAAAAGGTTCTTCTTCTGGGTGGCACCGGCTTTGTCGGCCGCCACGTCTGCGAGCAACTCACCCGCCAAGGCGTTCGCGTCACCGTCGCCACGCGCCGCTTCAGCAACGCCCAGGCCGTCCAGACCCTGCCGATGGTGGACGTCATTGAGTGCAACCCGCACGACGAGGCCGCCCTGCGCGCGCTCCTTCCGGGGCACGACGCGGTGGTCAACCTCATCGCTGTGTTGCATGGCAGCGCCCGGCGTTTCGAAGAGGTCCATGTTGCACTACCGCAGACGATTGCGCGTGCCATGCAAGCCAGCGGCGTGCGTCGCCTCGTGCATGTGAGCGCCCTGGGTGCCAACCTGGAAGGACCTTCGCTTTACCAAGCCAGCAAGGCTCGCGGTGAAGCTGCGCTGCGCGAGGCGGGCCTGGATCTCACCGTGCTCCGGCCCAGCGTCATCTTCGGCGCAGAAGACAAGTTTCTCAACCTCTTCGCGCGGCTTCAGCAGCTTCTGCCCATCGTGCCGCTGGCGGGTGCCGACACCCGCTTCCAGCCGGTGTGGGTGGGAGACGTGGCACAGGCCGTTGTGCTTTGCCTGCAGCAACCGCAGACTATCGGCCAAACCTACGAATGCGTGGGCCCCGAAGTGCTGACCCTTGCCGATATCGTGCGCATGGCGGGTCGTCTCAGCGGCAACCCGCGCCCCGTTATCGGCCTGCCCCGTGCAATGGCCTACTTCCAGGCGCTGTTCATGGAATGCCTGCCTGGCGAGCCGTTGATGAGCACCGACAACCTGCGCTCCATGGAGGTGGACAACGTGGCTTCTGGCTCAACGCCCACGGTCACCGAGCTTGGCATCCAGCCCACCGCACTTGAAACCACGGCCGCCCGTTACCTGGACTTGGCTGGTCAGGCCGACCCGTTGCTGCACGTGCGCGAGCGCGCAGGCCGCGCGTCCTGATGGAAAAAACCCCGGTGCACGCTGGGTACACCGGGGTTGACGCACGGAAACCAGTGGGCGTCAGAACTTTCTGCTGTACTGCAACCCGAAGCCGTTCTGGCTCATTCCGATGCGTGCCCCTGTGGGGTTCGGTGGCGTCATAGGGGAAGAAAAATCAACGCTGGGGCCGACAACATTCTCGCGTCTGCCATGCCACGCTGCAAAGGTCCATTCTGCGTTTTTGTCCGGTGAATAGGTACCACCAAAGGTGATGTGCGTGCGCACCACACCCGGTGCCAGGATGTTGAACATTGCGTCAGCCGATGTCACCGGGTTGTCGCCGTGGTTGTAACCCGCCCGCAGGGTCCACTTTTCGTTCAGGCGCCACTGCACGCCCACCTTCACGATGTTGATGTTCTGCCATCCGAAGCCGGATCCGGCAGAAGCACCCAGCGGCTGCATGGCCATCAATGGTGGCAGGCTCGCGTTGCCGATGGATGGCACATTGCCGTAGTTGATGCGCTGCCAGTCCATGGCCAACTGCACATCCGGTGTCAACTGCAAGGCGACGCCCAGGTTGTAGTTCTCCGGGATGTCGAAGTCACCGCCACCAGCAAACAAGCCCGAATACTTGTCAAAGCGGCTCATGCCGATCTTCGGTGAATACGACGCACCCAAGGTCACCACATCATTCAGCCGCCCCATGTAACCCAGGCGCACACCAATGCCGGTGCTCGTGTCCTTGCCCCGGTTGGTCAGGTTGCCGGGCGCTGACGACATCGTCGAAAACCCCTGCAGCCCATATGCCTCGAAGCGCTGCAACACCAACAGTGGCGACACACCAATCGAGTGCCCCGGCGTGAACTGGTAAGCCACGGTGGGCGCCACGATCAGCTGCATCAGGTCCACACCCAGCTTGCCCGTTCCACCCAGCATGTTCATGTTGTTTGGAAAGGGCGCATAGGAGGTGTTCATCCCGCCATTGCCATACACCGTCAACCCCACCGCCAACTGCTCAGACAACTTCACGTTGTAACCAAACTCCGGGATAAGGAAGGTATCGCGGCCGCTTTCCACCAACGGGGTTGCCCCCACCAGTTGAGCGTCCCGCTTCGGAGTGAATATCTCCGCACCCACATCCCAGCGGTTTCCCGCGAACATGGCGGCCGCCGGGTTGTTCACCCCGGCAAAACCGTCCTGCGCCAGGGCGGCTGCCGTGCCACCCATGCCCTTGGCCTTCAGGCCAAAGCCGTGCGGGAAATAGCCGTTGGTTGCATGGGCGGCCTGGGCTGCACCCAGCACGGTCAGAGCCATGCCCAACCGCTTCCAGGTTGTCTTTTGCTTCATCCTTTTGTCTCCTCGTCTCTCTTGTTCATGTGTGGACATTCGGGCGTCCCTCTCCAGGCACCCTCGGCGTCAAGGCTCAGAACTCGCCCTTGGCAGCCCGGTCAATGATCTGGTACATGGCCTCGCGCACGCTCCAGGCCTCCTCCTTCAAGGGGGATGGCAGCTTGCGCCCCATCTTGACCATCATGTCCATGTTCAATGTGTAGAGCCACAACCCATCCGGCTGCTCAACCATGGAAACCCGGCAAGGCATGTAAGCCGACATGGCCGGGCTGAAGTCCGCCATGTGGCGGGCAATCGTCGGGCTGCAGAACTGGTAGATCGTCAACACCGGCTCCTTCTTGCCAGATCGCGCCTCCAACTCCTTGGACAGCGGCAGCGTTCCCACGTCGCGGATGTTGTGCTCCACCGCCACCATGCGGATGATTTCCTCCACCTGAGCCACCGTCATCCCGTCCTTGACCTTGCGCGACCATGTGGTCGCTACGGCGATGTCACCCTCACCCTCGATCCAGCGGTCCCACATGCGTCCCGCCTCGCCCGCAGCTCCGTCTTCCAGCTTGCCAATGGTGGACAACGTGCCGCAACCACTGGTTGCCAGGGCAGCGACCGAAAGAACCATCACGACAGCACTTCTTTTCCATATGCGCATTGCTTGCACCTCTTTCGCAGTTGGGGGTACGTCGGCTTGACAAATCTCAAGCCCAACGTGCCTGCACGATATCGGAGAGGTCAAAAATCAAGCATTGGCATTTACCCTAGGGGGTAGGGTTTATAAAGAAACAAACAGGGATTGACTGAAGGGTCAAGTGCCCGATCTCCTGGAATTTTTGGCACACTTGCCCGTATTTCCTTTTCCGAATCTCGAGAGACACACCATGGCCACTACCCCAAAAGCCACCTCGCGCAGCGCCAAGACTGCCCCTACCGCGGCAGCGTCCTATCGCTCCGAGCACCAGCGCGATATCGTCAATCGCCTGCGGCGCATTGAAGGCCAGGTTCGCGCCCTGGTCGAGATGGTTGAGGGCGGCCGCCCCTGCGAGGACGTTGCTCAGCAGATGTCCGCAGCCCGCAAGGCCATGGACAAGGCCTTCTACCGGATGATGGCCTGCACTGTGATGGAAGCCGTTACCGGCACCGAGGCCGAGGCCGACGTCGAACGCTCCACCCGCATCCTCGAAAAGTACGCGTAAACAGGAAAACCTTCATGCTGCGCCTCTACATCGGCAACAAGAACTACTCTTCCTGGTCCATGCGCCCCTGGGTGCTGATGCGGCAGGCTGGCATTGACTTTCAGGAAGTCATGGTCCGCTTTGATTCGTTCAACGCGGATTCCAAATTCAAGCAGGCCCTGGGCGGCGTCAGCCCCACGGGCAAAGTGCCGGTGCTGGTAGACGAAGCTGCCGAGGGCGGGCCTGTCGCCGTCTGGGACACCCTGGCCATTGCCGAATACCTGGCCGAACGGTTCCCGCAAAAGGCACTGTGGCCAACGCAAGCCGCCGCTCGGGCCACAGCCCGCAGCGTCTGCGCCGAAATGCACAGCGGCTTCGGCGCGCTGCGCAGCGCCTGCCCCATGAACATCGAGGCACATCTGCCCGACACCGGCGCGTTCATCTGGCGCGACAACGCCGCCGTTCGCGCCGACGTTGCCCGCCTCACCCGCATGTGGGAGGGCTTGCTCGCACAACATGGCGGCCCCATGCTGTTCGGCGAATTCAGCATTGCCGACGCCTACTATGCCCCGGTGTGCATGCGTCTGCACAGTTACGCGCTGCCAGTCTCGCCTACCGTGGCAGCGTACGTCGAAAGAGTGCGTGCCCTGCCGGGGGTGCACGCCTGGATTCAAGACGCCCTGGCCGAACAGGACTTCCTGGACTTCGAGGAACCCTACCGGCTGCGCCGCTGAACCCGCCTGCCACAACACATGGACATCTACCTGGTAGGCGGTGCCGTTCGCGACGGTCTGCTCGGCCGTTTCCACACCACGCACCGCCTGCCTGACGGCACGCCGCACGCCGACCGCGACTGGGTCGTCGTAGGTGCCACGCCCGAAATCATGGTGGCCAAGGGCTTCCTGCCCGTCGGGCGGGACTTTCCGGTCTTTCTGCACCCCGAGACGCGCGAGGAATACGCACTGGCGCGCACCGAACGCAAGACCGCGCGCGGCTACCACGGGTTCGAGTTCCAGGCGGCCCCCGATGTGACCATCGAGCAAGACCTCGCCCGGCGCGACCTGACGGTGAACGCCATGGCGCTGCCTGTGGCAGAACTGGATGCGGATGGCCGCTTCGACCCCCACAGCCCTGCGCTCATCGACCCGTACGGCGGACTGCGCGACCTGGAAGCGAAGGTGCTCAGACATGTGACGCATGCCTTCCACGAAGACCCGGTACGCATCCTGCGCATGGCGCGCTTCGCGGCGCGCTGGCCCGATTTCACCGTCGCCCCCGAAACCCAGGCATTGATGCGCCACATGGTCGATAACGGTGAGGTAGATCACCTGGTGGCAGAACGTGTGTGGCAGGAGTTGTCGAGGGGGCTGATGGAGCAACGCCCGTCGCGCATGCTGGAGGTACTGCGCAACTGCAATGCCTTGAAGGTACTGCTGCCAGAGGTTGACCGCCTTTGGGGTGTGCCACAACGGGCTGAATACCACCCCGAGATCGACACGGGCGTGCACCTGGCTATGGTGCTGGACATGAGCGCGCAACTGAACGCCCCACTGCCGGTGCGTTTTGCCTGCCTGTGCCACGACCTAGGCAAGGGCACCACGCCTGCCGACGTGCTGCCACGCCACATCGGCCACGAAGGGCGCAGCGTCAAGCTGCTGAAGGCTGTGTGCGAACGCTGGCGCGTGCCCAGGGAATGCAAGGAACTGGCGGAGGTTGTGGCACGAGAGCACGGCCACATCCATCAGAGCCTGGCATTTGGCGCCGAAGCCATCTGGCGCCTGCTGGACCGTTGCGACGCCCTGCGCCGCCCCGAGCGGTTCCGCGAAGTTCTGCTGGCCTGCGAATGTGACGCCCGTGGCCGCCTGGGCCACGAGGATGACGCCTACCCTCAATCAGCCCGCCTGGGCGCTGCACTTGACGCCGCGCTGGCCGTGGAAACGGCCCCCATTGCCGCTCAGGTCATGGCACACGCAGCAGACGCGAGCAAGGCTGGCCCGCACATCGCTCAGGCCATTGCGACAGCGCGCACCGCTGCCGTTGAGCGTGCGCTCAACGCGTTCGACTCAAGGTCAATGGGCGCCAGCCAGGGCTGAACGCACCCAGCGGACTATGTCGGCCTGCCCCATCGCCCCGGGCTGGCGAGCGAGTTCGCGGCCACGGTAGAACAGCGCCAGCGTGGGAATGCTGCGGATGTTGAAGCGCGCGGCCAGTTGCTGCACCTCCTCGGTGTTGACCTTGGCCAAACGCACCTGCGGCTCCAGCTGCCCGGCTGCAGCTTCAAAAGCGGGAGCCATCATCCGGCACGGGCCACACCATGGCGCCCAGAAGTCCACCAACACCGGCAAATCGCTGCGCGACACATGGCGCTCGAACGAGGCTTCGTCCAACGCCACGGGGCGCCCGGTGAACAGGGGCCGGTGGCACTTGCCGCAATCTGGCGCGTTACCCAGGTGCGCAGGCGAGATGCGATTGGTGGTGTGGCAATGAGGACAGACGACGTGCAAGGGTTCCATGGCGGGGCAAACTGTGGCGTTGAAAGGCAGGCGAATACGCCACATGTGGCGCTGCCGGTCCTGTTTTCAAGATACCCCGCCTGGTACCACAAGCTCCAGACGTCGCCAGCAGGTCAGATCAGGTGGCTGATGAGGCTGGCCACGAAGCTCAAAAGAATGGTGGTGGTGACCGGCAGAAACCACTCCCGCCCAAACGCCCGAAAACGAAAGTCCCCAGGCAGGCGACCGAACCCCAACTTCTGCAACAGCGGCGTGAACCAGCTGATCAGCAGCAACGCCAGGAAGATGACGATCATCCAGCGGATCATGGTTTCCGCCTCAGAGTGTGTGGGTGCGGTCGCCCTGGGCGAAACCCAAAGGCAACCAGCCATCGGCACTGGCCATCGGGGCCACCGCCAGCACCTTGAACAACTCGCCCATTTCGTGTTCGTTCACCAGGCGGGCGATGTTTGCACGCTCGGCCAGCGGCGCATCCTGCCCCAATGCCAGCAACCCGGCGTTGATGAGGAAGCGCCCCTGGCTGGTGTACCCCATCACCTGCAGACCAGCGTCCTGCGCCGCCAGCGCCACGCCCGTGAAGTTGACGTGTGCGGTGATGTCCTTCAACCCCAGATCGGTGAGCGGGTCTGCATCGCTGCGGTGCAGCCGGTGGCAGATCAGCGTGCCCATGGCACGCTGGGGGTGGTAGTACTCAGCCTCGGGGAAACCGTAGTCGATGAAGAAACCCGCCCCTTTGCCCCAGCGTTCCGCGAGCGTACGCACAAAAGCCTCGGCCTGCGAATGGATTTCGGTCACGTAATCGTGATCGCCTTCCACCTCAACCGGTGGCCGCAACGCGGTCGGACGGTCCTGCCACACGAAAGCACCATCCGGGTCCAGGCCGACACCGCGCTCCCACCATGCACCTTTGGTGCGGGCAAGCAACTGAACGGGCATGGCGTCCAGCACCTCGTTGCCCAGCAACACACCGTCAAAGCGTTCAGGAAGCCGGTCCTCCCAAACCACGCGGCCTGCAAAATCACCCAGCGTCTGCTGCTGCCGCGCCCGCAAAGTGCCAGACAGATCAACGATGTGGTACGTGAAGTCTGCAAGCCCTTCTGCGCGGAGTTGGGTCAACACCTGCTGCGCCAGCGCACCAGTGCCTGCGCCAAACTCCCACACATCCTGCGTGCCCGTCGCGCGTAGGGCCTGCGCCACCTGGCGGCCCAGCGTTCTGCCAAACCAGGGCGACAATTCCGGCGCAGTCACAAAGTCCGAACCGCCCTGTGGCATGGCGCCGAACTTGACCGTTTCATTGGCGTAATAACCCAGGCCGGGCGTGTACAGCGCCAGAGCCATGAAACGGTCAAAAGGCAGCCAGCCACCGCAGGCGGCCAGCTCGCTCACAATATGGGCTTTCAGCCTCTCGGACAACAAGGATTCGCTCAAGATGGTGTGTGCGTCATACAAATGTGCGCGCCATCATAAGCCCCCAAGCCATGCCTGCCACACCACCCACCATCACCCCGCCGTCCGTGCTGGTCACCGGAGGCGGCGTTCGCCTGGGCGCCGTCCTGTGCACCACCTTTGCCGAGGCCGGGTGGCACGTGCTGTGCCAGTACCGTCACTCTGCCCAGGCAGCCCGGTCACTTTGCGAGGCCCTCACCGGGCGCGGCCTGCACGCCACCGCCATCGAAGGCGATTTGACCTGCGACGCAGGGCGTGCCGAGCTGATGCAGCACGTACAAGCGCTTGCAGGACCACTCAACTGCATCGTCAACAACGCCTCTGCCTTCGAGCCAGACACCGGTGCAAACTTCGACCCGGCTCTTGCACGCAACCAACTCGAGGTCAACCTCATCGCGCCGCTGGACCTGTCACGCCAACTGGCCGACAGGCTGGCACAGCATCCGGATGTGCAGGGCTGCGTGATCCACGTTCTGGACCAGAAGGTCTTCAACCTCAACCCCGACTATTTCTCCTACACCGTCACCAAGCTGGCACTTGAACGCGCCGTGGCGCTGCAGGCCCAGGCGCTTGCACCGCAGGTGCGCGTCTGCGGCGTGGCCCCAGGGTTGATGTTCCTCAGCGGCCCGCAAACGCAAGACAACTTTGACCGCGCCAGCCGCGTCAACCTGCTGCGCCGCCCCATCGACCCGGCCGACGTGGCGCGCACCTGCCTGTTCCTGGCGCAGACGCCCTCCATCACTGGCACCACCGTCTGCGTGGACAACGGCCAGCACCTCGTCCCGCTGGCACGCGACGTCATGTTCGCCATCGACAACACAACCGCCACACCATGATCGACGTCATGCCCCCCACCCACCTGTCCTTGATGGACGATCTGCGCCTGCACTGCCGCAAGCTCTTCTTGCGCAGGCACGAGGTGCAAGCGCACATTGGTGCCCACGACTTTGAAAAAGGCGTGACACAACGCCTTTGGATCGATGTTGAGCTTTACGTACCCTTTGAGCATTCCCGGCCGTCCCTGGACCGGCTGCACGAGGTGGTGGACTACGACTTCGTGCGGGCCGAAGTGGCCTTGCGCCTCGCCCAGGGCCACGTGGAACTGCAGGAAACCCTGTGTGACGACCTGGCCCACCGCCTGCTGGCGCACCCGGGCGTGCGTGCCGTGCGCGTGGCCACGAGCAAACCCGATGTGTACCCAGACTGTGAAGCCGTGGGCGTGGAGGTCTTCCACGTCAAGGAACTGACCCCAACCTCTTAACTTGCCCCCTGCCATGACCACGTTTCCCGTCCCCAAGGCCGGCACCCAGATCCTGACGCTCACAGGCTTGCGCTTCAATGCCAACCTTGGCATCCTTGATCACGAAAAAACCGGCCCTCAACCGATCCAGGTGGACGCCGAGCTCAACCAGGGCACCCAGCCGCTGATGCCCCATGACGATGACATCAGCCACGTGCTCGACTACCGCAAGGTGCGCCAGATCATCATCGACGAGTGCACCGCCGAACACGTCAACCTGCTGGAAAGCCTGATCGGCAAGCTCACACACCGGCTCATGCAGCTGCCTGGCGTCATTGGCGTGCGGGTGCGAATTGCAAAGCTGGAAATATTCGAGGACTGTGAGGTCGCCATACGCATGGAAAGCGGTCAATGGTGACCATTGCTTCACAACCATGAACGGCGACCACGCAACATAATATGATGGATATGCGTTTACCCAGGCCCTGAGAGGGTCGTTGACCATGGGACGCTCACGGAGAACTGCATGATCCTGTCTGCCATGGCGGCTTTGCTGCGCCGCGCAAGCGTGTTGCTTGCGTTGGCTGCGTGCGCGTTGCCTGCGGCTTCACACGAGACCATCCGCATCCTGACCGAAGAGTATCCCCCCTTCAATTACACCGAGAACGGCAAGATCACTGGCCTCGCCACAGAGGTGGTACAGGCTGTCCTCAAGGAAATTGGCATGGAAGGGCAAATCCAGTCCCTTCCATGGGCACGCGCTTACGAAACGGCAAAAAACAGTGAGAACGTACTGATCTATGCGATCCACCGGTCCAAGGAACGGGAAAAGCTCTTCAAATGGATCGGGCCCATCATGCCCACCAACTTCTACCTGTTCTCCTGGAAGAGCCGCAAACTCCAGATCAGCGACTTGCAAAGCGCACGAAACCTCCAGATCGGAACGGTCAACCAGGACATCGGTGAACAATTCCTGATGCAACAAGGATTTGCGCTGGGGCGCAACCTGCAATCGAGCGGCAAGTACGAACAGAATTACGAAAAGCTCAAACTCGGCCGTATTGACCTTTGGGTGATGAACGAACTCAGCGCGTACCACATTGCCCGGCAAAACGGCGATGACCCGTCTCACGTCTTGCAGAAGGCCCTGTTCATTCCCGAACTGAGCGGCAATGGCAACTACATGGCATTCGGGCTCAAGACGTCTGACGCGCTGGTCGAGCGCTTCCGCAAGGGCCTGGAATCGATCAAGAAAAACGGCACATACGACGCCTTGCAAAAGAAATGGCTGTGACCCCCGCGAACTCTGGCCACGAAAGCGCCTCGCTGGGCTCCAGGTTGGTGATCGCCACCCTGGGTTTCTGCCTGGTGTTCACGCTGGCAGTGGTCGGTGTGCGCACATGGTCTGCCTGGCAAAGCAACATCTCCGCGCTGTCCAGCGAGCTCACGCTCATTGGGCAGATCTACCAGCGCACCCTGTCCAAGTCCATCTGGGACATGGACCGCGAATCGCTGGAAGCACACGTCAGCAGTGTTGCCAACGTTGCGTCGGTCGGGCAGATCGAGGTCACGCTCAAGTCGGCCAACCGCACCCCCGAAGTGCTGCGCAACACGCGTGAAGGATGGCAGCCCTCGACGCAAATCCCCGTCCTGCGGGTACAGCTTGACTATGAGCCCTTTGCTGGTGGCCGGGAAGTCATAGGTGAGCTGGCACTGTACGGCGACGAGCGGGTTCTGTGGATGCGCCTGCGCTCGGAGGTGGCCGCCATCGTCGTCACCCAGGTGGTTCAGTCACTCCTGTTGGCCAGCCTGATCATGTTGATGTTCAACAAGCTGGTTACCGTCCATGTGCGCCGCATTGCACAACACCTGGGCGGACTGACCCCTGCCAACCTTGCCCAGAAGCTGAAGCTCGAACGCAACACCACTCGCCACGACGAGCTGGCCCAACTGGTGGCGGGGGTCAATCAGCTCCAGGGCAACCTGTCCAGTTACCTTGAACAGCAACAGCGTTACGAACAGGAGCTTCTGGTTCACCGCGACAACCTGGCTCAACTCGTCAAGGAGCGCACAACGGAGTTGGAAGCGGCCAATGCCCGCCTGGACAGCCTTGCTCGCACCGACACGCTCACCGGCCTGGCCAACCGCCGCCAGTTCGACGAGGTCAAGCAACTCGAATTCCACCGTGCGCTGCGCTACGGGCACCCGCTTTCGCTGCTGGTGTGCGACATCGACCACTTCAAGCGCTACAACGACGCCTACGGCCACGCAGCCGGAGATCAGTGCCTGCGTTTGGTGGCTCAGGCGCTGCGCGATGGCTGTGCGCGGGCGACCGATCTTGTGGCAAGACTGGGCGGCGAGGAGTTCGCCATTCTCCTGCCCGCTACAGACGCTGCCCACGCGGCGCAGATCGCTGACAGGTTGCGACTGGCGGTGGCACGGCTGGACATTGAACACAAAGACTCCATAACCGCCACGCACGTGACCATCAGCCTCGGCCTGGCCCAGCTTGACCCGGGCCGAACGCATACCTTTGACGACCTGTTTGAGCATGCCGACTCGGCACTCTACGAGGCCAAGGCCACTGGCAGAAACCGCTGTGTCGTGCACATAACCTCCGGCTGACAACCTCACTTTCAGTAACCCGAACCACTCAAACTTTCAGAGGTCTGCATGAAACACATGTCCGCTACCCTGTTGCTCTGTGCCGGAGTGTGGTTCGGCCAGTTGGCCATGGCGCAACCCGTGCGTGTGGTGACCGAAGACGCGCCCCCCTACTCCTTCGCCCAGAACGGTCAAATTGCGGGTACGGCCACTGCGGTGCTGGAAAAAACGCTTCAAGCGGCAGGCATTCAGGACTACCGCATCCAGATTTACCCCTGGGCCAGGGCCTATGACATTGCGCTGACAGAGCCCAACGCGCTCATCTACATGATCGCCCGCACCCCTGCTCGCGAATCACAGTTCCAGTGGGTGGGTGAATTCATGCGTATCAGCTACCACCTGTACCGCTTGCGCGACCGCGATGACATAGCCCCCCGCGACATTGAAAACGCTCGTCCGTACACCATTGGCGTGATCCGGGACGATGTGCGGCACCAGTACCTGCAGCGCAAGAACTTCGGTCGGCTGGTCGTGTCTGCCAGCGCAACAGACAACCTGGCCAAACTGGCCAACCGGCAAGTTGACCTGGTACCCCTTACCGATGGCGAGACCCTGCCCCTTTGCCAAGCCATCAAACTGGACTGCACACGGCTGGAGAAGATCCTGACGCTCAATGAGATGACCACCGGTCTGTACATGGCTTACAGCAAGAGTACGCCTGCCGATCTCGTCAAGCGCACCCAGTCGGCGTTTGAGCAATTGCAAGCCAACGGCACGGTGCGCCGTCTGATGGATGGCCAGACCCCTGCCAAAACATCTGGAACAGTCGGCAAAACCCCTTGAATCGGCGCTGACCCCCTGAAAATCCTGCGGCGCGGGATAATTGGCGTTTTTTTCGACGCTTGGCACCTTGCCAACAGACGACACCGATGAGCGCTGCATGGACCACGGAGGGCGCCCCCAGCCCCGCCTCCACCTCTTCCGACCTCAAGATCGAACGGGAAAACCACAAGCTGGAAAAGCGCCTGTGCCGCCTGGTCGGGCAGGCCATCTCCGACTACAACATGATAGAAGCGGGTGACCGCGTCATGGTCTGCCTGTCGGGCGGCAAGGACAGTTACGCCCTGCTCGACGTTTTGATGAAGCTGCAACAGCGTGCGCCCGTACGCTTTGAGCTGGTGGCCGTCAACCTGGACCAGAAGCAGCCGGGCTTCCCGGCGGAGGTGCTGCCCAACTACCTGAGCAAACTGGGCATTCCCTTCCACATCGAGACGCAGGACACCTACTCCATCGTCAAGAAGGTGATTCCCGAAGGCAAGACCATGTGCAGCCTGTGCAGCCGCCTGCGCCGGGGCATCCTGTACCGGGTGGCACGTGAGCTGGGTTGCAACAAGATTGCGCTGGGCCACCACCGCGACGACATCCTGCAGACCTTGCTGCTCAACATGTTCTTCGGCGCCAAGCTCAAAGGCATGCCAGCCAAGCTGGTGAGCGACAACGGCGAATTCATGGTGATCCGCCCGCTGGCCTACGTGGCCGAGAAAGACCTGATCCGCTGGGCCCAGGTGCGCGAGTTCCCCATCATCCCCTGCACGCTGTGCGGCAGCCAGGAAAACCTGCAGCGCCAGCACATGAAGGAAATGCTCAAGGACTGGGAAAAGCGCTTCCCCGGCCGCGTGGACAACATGCTCACCGCCCTGCAGAACGTGGTGCCCAGCCACCTGATGGACCGCAAGCTCTACCCCTTCGAGACGCTGCAGACCACTGGTGTGGCGAGTGAGGACGGCGACACGGCCTTTGACGAGGAACCCTTGCCCCTCGCCGCGCCTCTACCTCAGGAACAGGTCATCCCCCTAAGTACCAGCGCCTGAACTCCGTCATGATCAAAATCCACCGCCCGGCAAAGTTGGTAGCACTGCTTGTGCTGGCCGCCGTTCTGGGTGGGTGCGCTGGCGTGATCAGGCTCGACAACGATGTGACCAGCTATGCCACCTGGCCCGTTGGCAAGGTGCCAGAAAGCGGCGACACCTACCGGTTCGAGCGCCTACCTTCCCAGCGGGAAGGAGAGATGGCTCTTCAGCAGGATTTGCTGGAACAACTGACGCGCGCAGCCTTGACCAAGGCCGGGCTGCAATTGGCTGGTGATCAATCCCAACCCGCGAAATGGTCAGTGCAAGTGAGCGCCCGCTCCGTCAAAATGCCTTACGCGCCTTGGGACTCGCCCTATGAGCCTTGGCCGGGCTGGGGGTTTGGCGGGCGAGGCTACGTGGTCACGGGCAATGGACGCGTTGTCTGGACGCCCATGTTCATGGATTTGCGCCCGCCGTACTACCAGCGAGAAATCAGCCTGCTCATCAGGAACCCGGCAGGCCAGGTGGCCTACGAGACACGAGCCGCGCACGATGGGCCTTGGCATAACACCGAGGCCATGTGGTCTGCCCTGTTGGACGCCGCTCTGCAAGGCTTCCCGCGCCCGCCTTCAGGCCCGAGGCGCGTGGTGATCGAAGTCCCCAGGTGACGCAAGCCTCCTGGCCGGACTGAACAACGGTTGGTCAGGCGGTCACAGCGTCGTAGCGCGCCAGAACGGTTCGGAGTACCTCAGCCAACTCCTTGGCCGCAAACTTGGCGACGTAAGCGTCCGCGCCAGCGCTGCGCACATGGTTTTCGTTGGTGTCACCCGTCAAAGATGAATGGATCACCACCGGCAAGCCCCGCATCTGCGGGTCTTTCTTGATATTGCGGGTCAATGTGAAGCCATCCATCTCGGGCATTTCCAGGTCGGTGAGCACCACCGCCACGCGGTCACTCACCGGAACACCCTTGGTCTGGCAATCTGCCGCGATCTGTTGCAGCGTCTCCCAAGCCTCCTTGCCCGTCTTGGCCATCACAAAGGGCAAGTTCAACACTTTCAATTCCTGCTCGATCATGCTGCGAGCAACAAAGGAATCGTCAGCGGCCAGCACGACTGCGGTGGGTTTGATCTTGACCGCCGGACCAACGGTTTCCGAGGTCACCTCGACCTTCTCGCTGGGCAAAACGCGCTGCAAGATTGACTCGACGTCAAGGATCTGCGCCAGGCGCGTGTTGTTGTTGTCACCGTCCAGGCGGGCAATGCTGGTCACGTAGCCACGTGCCACGGTGCCGTCGGCCGAGAGGATCTGGTTCCAATCCAGCCGCACGATGTCTTCCACCGACTCGGCAGCGAAGGCCTGGGTGGTGCGCGCATATTCGGTGACAAGCATGATGTTCAGGCCGGTCTTGGGCACGCAACCGACCACGGCGGGCAGGTCGATCACCGGAATAACCTGCCCACGCAGGTTGACCACCCCCAGCACGTGCTGGGGCGATCCCGCCATGGCGGTGACCGGCGGCATGGCAACAATCTCGCGGATCTTGAAGACGTTGATGCCAAAAAGCTCGGAACGGTCCGTGCCTGCAGAGTCACCCAGGCGGAACAAGAGCATTTCGAACTTGTTGGACCCGGTCAGGTTGGCACGTTCGTCGATTTCTTTTTGAATGGATGAGCTCATGAGCAGAATGTCCTGGTTGACCGGTGCCCGGGCGTGGGGCCGTTACCATGTCATTCTAGGCACAAGTGCCCATGGGCCGCAAACCTCACAGTGGCCCGGCACAACACCAAGGAGTTTCCCTGTGCATTGCACCCGCATTCTGGCCATACGCCACGGCGAAACCGCGTGGAACAAGGACACCCGCATCCAAGGCCAGATCGACATTCCGCTCAACGATACGGGGCTCTGGCAGGCCGGCCGCGCCGCGCAGGCCTTGCGCGATGAGGACGTGCACGCCGTGTACGCCAGCGACCTGAGCCGCGCCCACCAGACGGCCAGCGCCATTGCCAGCGTGCTGGGGCACGATGTGCAAACCCACCAGGGATTGCGTGAGCGCTGCTTCGGGGCATTCCAGGGCCAGACCTGGGCCGAACTGGAAGCTGGTTGGCCCGACGACGCCCTGGCCTGGCGCAAACGCGTGCCTGATTACGCCCCACCCGAAGGCGAAAGCCTGCTGCAGTTGCGCGAACGTGTTCTGTCCACCTTGGACGAGATAGCCGCGCGCCACCTGGGCCAGCAGATTGCCGTGGTGGCACACGGGGGGGTGCTCGACATCCTTTACCGTGCCGCGACCCGGGTGGAGCTGCAGGCACCCCGCACCTGGGAGCTGGGCAATGCCGCCATCAACAGGCTGCTCTGGACCCCCGAGGGCCTGAGCCTGGTGGGTTGGGCCGACCGCAGTCACCTGGAACAGGACAGCCTGGATGAAAACACCGCTTGACAGCCTGGTCGGCCAGCCGGTGGCCGCCATCGACACCCCTGCGCCGGTGATCGATCTGGACGCCATGGAGCGCAACCTGCACAAGATGGCGGCATTCGCCCGCCAGCACGGCATGCGGTTGCGCCCCCACGCCAAGATGCACAAGAGCGCCGAGCTGGCACTGCTGCAGATGCAGGCCGGAGCCGTGGGCGTTTGCGTGCAAAAGACCGCCGAGGCAGAGGCCCTGGCTGCTGGCGGCGTGAACAACATCTACATCAGCAACGAGGTGGTTGCCCCGGTCAAGCTGCGCCGGGTAGCCACGCTGGCGCAAACACTGGCCGCGCGCGGCGGACGGCTGGCCATCGCCGTTGACAGCCTGGCTGGCGTGCAGGGACTGGACAACGCCATGCGCCAGACAGGCGCGGCAGACGCTTGCCTCGACGTTTTCGTGGAACTCGACGTGGGCCAAGGCCGCTGCGGCGTATCTCAACCGGGAGGCGTGGTGCCGCTGGCCCAGGCCATAAGCCAGTACCCCTCCTTGCGTTTTGCAGGGCTGCAGGCCTACCACGGCAAGGCACAGCACCTGCGCACACCTGAAGAGCGCAGTGCCGCGCTTTCGGCGACGCTGGCCAAGGTGACGCAAGCCCGCACCCTGCTGGAAGCCGCCAGGTTACCCACGCCATTGATCACAGGCGCTGGCACCGGCACTTTCGTGCTGGAAGCCGCCAGCGGCGTGTATGGCGAGTTGCAGACCGGCTCCTACCTGTTCATGGACGCGGACTACGCCAGCAACGAACCAGAGGCCAGCCAACCGCGCTTTGAGCATGCCCTGTTCATCAAGACGCAGGTCATCAGCGCCAGTGCTGAGCACGCCGTGTGCGACGCCGGGCACAAATCACATGCCATTGACTCGGGCCTGCCGCGCGTGCATGGCGCTGCGCTGGAATTTGCCAACGGTGGAGACGAACACGGCATCCTGCGCGTGGCCCGCCCCGGCACGCCCTTGCCAGCGGTAGGTGATTCTCTCTGGCTCATCCCCGGCCACTGCGACCCCACGGTCAATCTCCACGACCACCTCATCGGCGTGCGAGGCGGGTTGGCGAACGGCATGGTAGAGCGCATCGTCCGCGTGGACGCGCGCGGCGCGCTGACCTGACGAAGTTCATGGGCCCCCATGCTTCGCTGCCCACGCCGGGCCGCGGAGGCGTTACTCGGTAAAAAGGGAGTCGTCCTGCGCTGGCGGCGCCACCCCCAGGTGGCGGTAGGCCGCCAGTGTAGCAATGCGCCCGCGTGGCGTGCGCTGCAGGTAGCCCTGCTGGATCAGGTAGGGCTCGATCACGTCCTCGATGGTGTCGCGCTCCTCGCCAATGCTGGCGGCGATGTTATCCAGCCCCACCGGCCCACCATCGAACTTGTGGATCACGGCTTCCAGCAACTTGCGGTCCATCAGGTCGAAGCCCACCGGGTCCACGTCCAGCATGGCCAGCGCGCGGTTGGCCATGTCACGGGTGATGGTGCCCGTGCCCTTGACCTCGGCGTAGTCGCGCACGCGGCGCAGCAGGCGGTTGGCAATGCGCGGCGTGCCGCGCGAGCGCCGTGCGATCTCGAAGGCACCTTCGTCCTCGATGGGAGCCTGCAACAGCCCCGCGCTGCGGCGCACGATGCTGCGCAACTCCTCAGCGGTGTAGAACTCCAGCCGGGCCACGATGCCAAAGCGGTCACGCAGCGGGTTGGTCAGCATGCCCGCGCGCGTGGTGGCCCCCACCAGGGTAAAGGGCTGCAAGTCCAGCTTGATGCTGCGCGCCGCTGGCCCCTCGCCGATCATGATGTCGATCTGGTAATCCTCCAGCGCGGGGTAGAGGATTTCCTCCACCACTGGCGAAAGCCGGTGGATCTCGTCGATGAAGAGAACGTCGTTGGGCTCCAGGTTGGTCAGCAGCGCGGCCAGGTCCTTGGGCTTTTCCAGCACGGGTCCGCTGGTTTGGCGCAGGTTCACCCCCAGTTCGTGCGCGATGATGTGCGACAGCGTCGTCTTGCCCAGGCCGGGTGGTCCAAACAGCAGCACGTGGTCCAGCGCCTCCTGGCGCTTCTTCGCCGCGCCGATGAAGATTTCCAGTTGCTCGCGCACCTTGGCCTGGCCCACGTACTCCTGCAACCCCTTCGGCCGCAGGGCGCGCTCCAGCGCCTCCTCACGGGTGTTCTCCGGTGCGGCAGACACCATGCGCTTGGGCGCCTGGAAGGCAAAGTCGTCGGTTTCTATGCTCATCGGCGCGCCCTCACTTTGCCAACGCCTTCAACGCCAGCTTGATGCCCTCGCTCACCCCCACGTCGGCAGGCAGGGCCTTGAGCGCAGCGGCCGCTTCCTTGTCGTTGTAGCCCAGCGCCAGCAGCGCCTGCTGTATGTCGCCATGGGCATCGGTCTGCGGCGCGCCCGACACAGGCCCCAGCTCTGCACCGAGCTTGCCCTTGAGCTCCAGCAACAGCCGTTCGGCCGTCTTCTTGCCGATGCCGGGCACCTTCACCAGCCGGGCCACCTCCTGCGCCGTCACGGCCTGCGCCAGGTCGGCCACGCTCATGCCCGAAAGAATGCTCAATGCCGTGCGCGGCCCCACGCCGCTGATCTTGATCAACTGGCGGAATGCCTCGCGCTCGCTGGCCGTGCCAAAGCCGTAGAGGATCTGCGCGTCCTCGCGCACCACGAAGTGCGTCAGCAGCGCCACCTTCTCGCCCGACGCGGGCAGGTTGTAGAACGTGCTCATGGGCACGTCCACCTCGTAGCCCACGCCATGGCAGTCCACCAGGATCTGGGGAGGGTTCTTTTCCAGCAGGGTGCCGCTCAACTTGCCTATCATTGGGGTTCTTCCTTTTACCGGATTATCGGTTTGATTCTCAGACACACCTTCTCTCCCCCGGACAACACCCGCATGGCCCACCTCTGTGGCCCCATGGATGCACACATCCGCACCATCGAAGCCGCCCTGCAGGTGAAAGTGGCTCACCGTTTCGAGCAGTTCCGCGTCGAAGGGCCCAAGGCCCAGGCGCAACAGGCCATGGAAGTCCTCCAGGCCCTGTACGAGATGGCCCGCGCGCCCATTCCGGCAGAACAGGTGCAGCTCATGCTCAGCGGCGACACCGCCCTGCCCGGCGATTCGGTGGATGCCGTGGTGATGCAGACGCGACGTGGCGAGGTGCAAGGCCGCACCGCCAACCAGAAGCGTTACCTGGCCAACATGGCCACGCACGACATCACTTTTGGCATCGGCCCGGCAGGCACCGGCAAGACCTACCTGGCCGTGGCCTGCGCGGTGGACGCGCTGGAGCGCAGCGCGGTGCAGAAAATCGTGCTGACGCGCCCTGCGGTGGAGGCGGGCGAACGCCTGGGCTTTCTGCCCGGCGACCTCACGCAGAAGGTGGACCCCTATCTGCGCCCCCTGTACGACGCGCTCTACGACCTGATGGGTTTTGACAAGGTGCAAAAAGCCTTTGAGCGCCAGCAGATCGAGATCGCGCCACTGGCCTTCATGCGCGGTCGCACGCTCAACCACGCCTTCGTCATCCTCGACGAAGCGCAGAACACCACGCCCGAGCAGATGAAGATGTTCCTCACCCGCATCGGCTTCGGCAGCAAGGCCGTGGTCACAGGGGACGTGAGCCAGATCGACCTGCCGCGCACCCAGTTGAGCGGCCTGATTGACGCCGAACGCGTGCTCAAGCGCGTCAAGGGCATTGCCTTCAACCGCCTGACCAGCGCCGACGTGGTGCGCCACCCGCTGGTGGCGCGCATTGTTGACGCCTACGACGCGGGCAGCAGTGCGCCGCATGACGACAGCGCACCACCACCGCGGCGCAGCACACGCACCACCAGCCGCTGAACACCCATGGCCACGCGCGAGCTGCCCGAATTCACCGCCTACTGCCTGGAACTGCTGCAAGGCATAGGCCCAGGCCTGGCGCGGCGCATGTTCGGCGGCTGGGGCATCAGCGTCGATGGCCTCACGTTCGCCATCATTGCCGACCTGGGCGACGGCGAACGCCTGTGGCTCAAGACGGACGACGACGCTCTGCCCGCCTTCCGCGACGCGGGCTGCCCGCGCTTTGTCTACCAGGCCAAGGGCAAGGACATGTCTCTGCACTACCACGCGGCGCCCGAGGAAGCGATGGAATCCCCCGCACTGATGCTGCCCTGGGCCCGCCTGGCCTGGGAAGCCGCGTTGCGTGCCCAGGCACGCCCCACAAACAAACGCCGCCCCATCCGAAAGTCATCGAAATGACCCTGCCCGACCTGTCTCTCTCCCTGCAATTCGGCCGTTTTGACGGCGTGGCCGAACACCGTGCCGCCCTGCCCCGCCAAAAGGTGATCCGCTGGCTGCGCCATGCGCTCGACGCCGACGGCGAACTCACCGTCCGAATCGTCGATGCCGAAGAGGGCCAGGCACTGAACCGCGATTACCGCCAGAAGGACTACGCCACCAATGTGCTGACCTTCGACTACGCGCTGGAACCCGTGGTGATGGCCGACCTGGTGCTGTGCGCACCGGTGGTGGCGCGCGAGGCGGCAGAACAGGGCAAGACGTTGCAGGCCCATTACGCGCACCTGCTGGTGCATGGCGCGCTGCACGCCCAGGGCTGGGACCACGAAACCAGCGAAGAAGACGCCGAAGCCATGGAAGCACGCGAGATCGAGATCCTGGCCCGCCTGGGTTACCCCAACCCCTACGCGGGTTGAGGCTGGCGGCGCGTCAGTACCACTCGCGGATAGCGCGCATTGAGTGCAGGTAGTGGTAGGCGATCTGCTCGTCGCTGTAGCGGTGCGATTCACCGACCGGGCAGGCATTGCGCGCCAGGCAACGGTCCATACACGCTGAGCCGGGCTGCTTCCGGTAGTCCAGGCAGGCCTGCAAGCGCCAGGCCCCAGTCTGATCACTGGCCAACGCCCCAGCGGGGCAGGCACTCACGCACGGCTGGCCGCTGCAGCTCAGGCAAGGTGACGCAGACTCTCGCCGTGGTGTAACGGGCAACGACGTGTCCGCCAGCACCGCCGCGCGGTAGGCAAACCAGCTGCCCCATTCCGCATCCACCCCCACCCAGAACGGCGACGGGTGGTGCCACCCCGCCAGCTCACCCAAGCGTTGCAACCCGATCGGTCTTGTGCCTGGAAACAGCTGCAGCCAGGCGTGCCCGGCCAGCGAGCCGTCCATCCACTCTCGCACGCATTCGCCCACAAAGGTATCCACGGGCGCACTGCCGTGCATCCCGCGCCGCTGCAAGACTTGCCAGAACCCGCCACCCTGGTTGCCGATCAGGATCAGCTGCCGGTAACACTGGCGCTCCTCCTCAGTCAGTGCCAGGCGGTCCAGCACATCGTGTGGCAGGCCATTCAGGTCAAAGACGGCGTGCAGCGGCATGCCGTGGGCGCGCAAAGGTGCAAATGGGTCGGTGTCGGTCATGGTTGGTCTCGGGTATCCAGGCCCTGACTCTACGCGGTCATTTGGATGGGAATGGTCACTGGGCCGTCGTTGACGAGATGGACTTTCATGTCTGCCGCAAAGCGGCCCGTGGCCACCTGGGGGTGCGCGGCTCGGGCAAGCTCGACAAAGCGCTCATACAGCCGCCGCCCCTCCTCCGGCGCCGCTGCCTGCGTGAAGCTGGGCCGGTTGCCGCCAGACACATCCGCCGCCAAGGTGAACTGGCTCACCACCAGCAGGCCACCGTTCACGTCCTGCACGCTGCGGTTCATCTTGCCCGCCTCGTCGCTGAACACGCGCAGCTTCAGAATCTTGGTCAGCATGCGCTCGGCCACCACGTCCGTATCCCCACGCTCGGCGCACAGCAGCACCAGAAAACCAGCGCCAATTTCACCGGTCACCTCGCCATCCACCACCACCCGCGCTTCGCTCACGCGCTGCAACACTGCCTTCATCCGTTCGCTCCTGGGTCAGATCAGATCACGGGGGTCGTCAAAATGCGCCTCAACGTCGCTGGGCAACAACTGTATGGTTGCGCGCAAGCCCGGCACGGCGCTCATCAACGCCTGCTCGACGCTGCCACGCAGGGCAGCCGCGCGCCCCAGCGACCAACTGGCTGGCATGTGCATGTGCACGTCCACGAAGCAGCGCTGCCCGGCCTTGCGGGTGCTCAGGTGGTCGAAGCGAACGATCTCCGTCTCGCCACGGCGGTGGGCGAACCCGTCGAGCGTGCGCTGCACCGTCTGCAACACCTCGGGGTCCACCGCCTCGTCCATCAGCCCTTGGGACGATCGCCAGATCAGGTGAAAGCCTTCGCGCAGGATGTTGGCCGCCACGCCCATCGCCACCACCGCGTCCAGCCACAGCCAGCCGGTCAACCACACCAGAACCAACCCTATTACCACCCCCACCGACGTCCACACGTCGGTGAACAGGTGCCGGGCGTCCCCCTCGAGTGCCATTGATCGGTGCTCCCGCGCGGCCCGCAGCATGACCCACGCCAGCAGGCCGTTGAGCGCCGAACTGGCCACCGAAAGCGCCAGGCCCCAGCTCAATTGCTCCAGCGGCTGCGGATGCCACAGGCGATCCACCGACGCCCACAGAATGCCCAACGCTGCGACGATGATGAGCACCCCCTCGAAGCCCGAAGAGAAATACTCAGCCTTGTGGTGGCCGTAGGGGTGGTCCTCGTCCGCCGGGCGCGCCGCCACGGTGACCATGGCCAAACCAAACGTGGCACCTGCCAGGTTCACCACCGACTCCATGGCGTCGGACAGCAAACCGACCGACCCCGTGAACCACCAGGCCAGCGTCTTGAGTGCGATGGTGATCAGCGCCACCACCACCGACGCCCACATCAGACGCGCTGGTGTGAGCCAAGCTTTTGCAAATACTGTCATGGGTGTATTGTCTCGCACTGTCATGCCAGAATGCCGCGATGCGCTCCTGGTGGAACCTTCGTGTGTGGTGGCTGAGCGGCCTGCTGGCCGCCGTTGCTGGCTGCTCTTTGCTGGCCCGCTGGGAACTGGACAACCTGCACCAATCGTTTGACACCGATGCGCGGATTGCGCACCGCCTGCTGAGCCAGCGCGTCGTGCAGCACGACGCCATCCTGGCCACCGTGGGGCTCCTACAGGCTCCCGCCGGGCAAGACTCAGGCCCCGAACAACGCCTTCCAGCGCTTTACCCTCAGGTTCTGAAGGTTCTAAGGCGCGGCTCCGGCGACTCCTGGAACGACGCATCACTGGCGCGAGCCGAAGAGCGTTCACGGCAACTGGGCCGCGCAGTACTGGCAGACCTGGATTCAACAGCGGGAAAGTACAGATTGGTGCTGGCGGGGTTCCCGGCCAGCTACGCCATGGTGATTGATCTGGCCCGCACCGTGCCCACCGAAGAGTGGCCCATGTCGGGCCCCGACCACCCGGCACGGGTCACACTTGCTCTGGAAGACAACGAATGGCTGCTCCAGCCAGGCCAATCCCCCGCACGAGGCTGGAACTTCACGTTCGCCAAGACGCTGGCAGCAGAAAGCCAACCGTTTGAAGTGCGCATACAGCGACGCGCAGGCTGGAGCGAGTTGCCATGGGTCAGCATGACCGCATGGTGCCTTGCGGTCTGGGGGGCCGTTGCCTTCCTGGTCGCCTGGACACGCCAGCGCCAGGCGAGGCGCCGGGCAGAGGAGCTGCTGCGCCTGGGGCAGGTTGCGCGGCTGAATACCCTTGGCGAACTGGCGGCCGGATTGGCACACGAACTTAACCAACCTCTGACGGCTGTGCTGGCCAACACCCAGGCCGCGCAGCGGCTGTTGGCAGAACAACCGCCCGACGAAGCCACCGCCCGCGATGCCATGACACAAGCTGCCGCACAAGCCCGTCGTGCGGCGGACGTCCTCACCCGTCTGCGTCGTCTGGTGGAACAGCCATCTGACCAGCAGACCAAGGAGGGCGTGAACCTGGGTGACGCCGTGCAGCGTGTGCTGTTCCTGCTCGACCCCGAATGCCGGAGGCGTTCGGTGACAGTCTCTGTGCAGACAGCAGATAGGCCTGTCAACGTGCTGGCAGACCCTGTGGCTCTCGACCAGATCATCCACAACCTGCTGATGAACGCCCTTCAAGCGCTTGAACAGGTATCGGCGGAGCAACGGCGGATCAACCTGACCATTGGCACCAACGGCGCACACGGTGAACTGCGCGTACAGGACAACGGCCCTGGCATACCTGAAAATTTGCGCCACCGGATATTCGAGCCCTTCTTCAGCACCAAGGAAGGCGGGCTGGGACTGGGCTTGAGCCTTTGCGAAAACCTTGCGTCCCGCATGGATGGCAGCCTGACCCTGCACCCTGCCCCCCAAGCCGGTGCCTGCTTCGTTCTTCAATTGCCTTTGCAGGCGCCAAGCGACACAGCATGAAGCCGACCACCGAGGCACATTCACCGGTCATCCACCTCGTTGACGATGACAGCGCCGTACGCGACAGCCTGGCCCTGCTCATTGGCACCGTTGGCCTGCGTGTGCAGACCTGGGACAACCCATTGGCATTTCTGGAACAGTTCGACCGCCAGGGTATAGGCGCCATCGTGCTGGACGTGCGCATGCCAGGCATCAGCGGCCTGAGCCTGCTCGACACCCTGAAGACGCAGGGCATCGACCATCCCATCGTCATGCTGACCGGCCACGGCACCGTGGATATGTGCCGCCGCGCGTTCAAGTCGGGTGCCGCCGAATTCCTCGAAAAACCTGTCAACGATGAGCAATTGATCGAAGCGTTGCAAAACGCCGTGCGTAACCACGTGAAGGCCCGCGAGCGGCTGCATGGCGATCACTTGGCGCGCGAACGCTACGGCCACCTGTCGGAACGGGAAAAGGAGGTGCTTGCGTTGATCGTTGAAGGCTTGACCAACAAGGAAATCGGGCGCGCCCTGGCCCTGTCGCCCCGCACCGTGGAGACGCACCGCGCCAACCTGTTTGCCAAGCTCGAGGCCGAGTCGCTGGCCCAGCTCATCCGCCAATACGCGTGGCTGGTGGATGCCTGACGCAACACGGTGCTCTCCGTAAATATACGGAGCCGAAGGCGTAGCCGCACGAATGTGCAGAATCGCGCGGTTTTTCTACAGTTCTCCCACGGTCCCGTTGACCGCAACCACCCCCAAAGGAGAACCCATGAAACACCGCGCCGCACTCACCGCCCTGCTCCTCACAGCCGCTGCCACCGCCGCCCAGGCGCAGGCTGTGCGCACCGAAAAGAACATGTCGCAGGACCTGGCCCGACAACTGGCTGAAGCCACCGTGGCCACTTGCACCGCCAACGGCCACGCCGTGACAGCCACCGTGGTGGACCGCGCAGGCAGTGTGCGTGCCGTGCTGCGCGCCGACAACGCTGGCCCCCACACCCTCGAAGCCAGCCGCCTGAAGGCCTACACCTCGGCCTCGGCCAAGAACACCACGCTGGCCATGATGGAAGCGGCACAGAAGAACCCCGCAGCCGCCAACCTGGTGTACATCCCCGGCTATCTGCTGCTGGGCGGTGGCGTGCCGGTGAAGGCAGGCAACGAAGTGATCGGCGCCATTGGCGTGGGTGGTGCGCCGGGCGGCCACCTCGACGAACAATGCGCCGTGGCCGCCCTGGCCAAGGTGCAAGACCAACTCAAGTGAGCCTTGCCATGACCATGCAAGCACAAGCGTTGGCATGGACGCGCCGCCGTTGGCTGGGCTGCGTGGCGGCAGCAGGCTGGGCTGCTGCCCTCCCGGCTGCCCAGGCGCAAGTGGCGCCCTCCCAAGGCGAGGCGGCCAAGTACAGCGGCCTGCTGGCGGCAGCCCACCGGGGCGACCTGCCCCGGCTACGGCAAGTACTGGCCGCAGGCTCCAACCTGGAGGAAACCGACGGCCATGGCCGCACGGCCGTGCATCTGGCCGCCCATGGCGGGCACCGCGACGCGCTGCGCCTGCTCGCCCAGGCGGGCGCCAACCTCAACCGTCTGGAAAACGACCGTTACGACGCGGTGACCATCTCGTCCGTCGCCAACGACGAGGCGACGCTGGCAGTGCTGCTTTCATTGGGCGCCAGCGCCAAACAGGTCACCAGCCGTTATGACGACACTGCCCTGATCGCCGCCGCCCACCTGGGGCACGCAGGCGTCGTGCGCCAACTGATCGCCGCAGGCGCGCCGCTGGACCACGTCAACAACCTGCACTGGACGGCCGTGATCGAGGCCATCGTGCTCGGCGACGGCGGCACCAGACACCAGGCCACGCTCCAGGCGCTCATTGGCGCTGGCGCCAACCTGCAACTGGCCGACCGGCACGGTGAAACGCCGCTGCAACTGGCCCGCGCACGGGGCTACACGGCCATGGTGCGCATGCTGGAAGCAGCGGGCGCCCGCTGAAGGTCAGCCCAGCGTCACTCGAGCGAACTTGCGCTTGCCCACCTGCACCACAAAGGTGCCGGCAGGCAGCTTCAAGCCCTTGTCGCTGACCACTGCACCATCCACACGCACACCGCCGCCATCGATGAGGCGGTTAGCCTCGCTGGTGGACGGTGCCAGACCAGCGGATTTCAGCAGCGCGCCAATGCCCAGCGGCGCCCCGGTCAGGCTTACCTCCGGGATTTCGTCGGGCACGCCGCCCTTGCTGCGGTTGATGAAGTCCTGCTCCGCCACGTCCGCCGCCGCTGCACTGTGAAAGCGCGCGGTGATTTCCTTGGCCAGCATCACCTTGGCGTCCTTGGGGTTACGCCCGCCAGCAATTTCCTGCTTCAGCGCATCGATCTCGGCCAGCGACTTGAACGACAGCAGCGTGTACCAGCGCCACATCAGTTCGTCGCTGATGGACAGCACCTTGGCGAACATGGTGTTTGCGTCTTCGGTGATGCCGATGTAGTTGTTCTTCGACTTGGACATCTTGTCCACGCCGTCCAGCCCCTCCAGCAGCGGCATGGTCAGGATGCACTGCGGTTCCTGCCCGTACTCGGCCTGCAGGTGGCGGCCCATCAGCAGGTTGAACTTCTGGTCGGTGCCGCCCAGCTCCAGGTCGCTCTTCAGCGCCACCGAGTCGTAGCCCTGCATCAGCGGGTACAGAAACTCGTGCACACTGATGGGTGTGCCCGCCGTGAAGCGCTGGTGGAAATCGTTGCGCTCCATCATGCGCGCCACCGTGTACTTGGCCGCCAGCTGGATCATGCCCATCGAACCCAACGGCAGGCTCCATTCGCTGTTGTAGCGGATTTCGGTCTTGGCAGGGTCCAGCACCAGGCTGGCCTGCTTGTAGTACGTTTCAGCATTCGCCTTGATCTGCTCGGGCGTAAGCGGCGGGCGCGTGCTGTTGCGCCCCGACGGGTCGCCGATCAGGCTGGTGAAGTCCCCGATCAGGAAGATCACCTGGTGACCCAGGTCCTGCAACTGGCGCATCTTGTTGAGCACCACGGTGTGGCCGATGTGGATGTCTGGCGCCGTGGGGTCCAGCCCCAGCTTGATGCGCAAAGGCTGCCCGGTGGCTTCGCTCTTCTGCAGCTTCTTGATCCAGTCGGCCTCGGGAATCAGCTCCTCGCAACCCCTGCGGGTCACGGCCAGGGCGTGACGAACGGCATCGGACAAAGGTGCCTCGTCCTTTTTGTCGGCCAGCCCCGCCGGAGAAGACAAAAATGCTGTATTTGAAGCCTGATCGTGATTGTTCATAAGGGTTATTACAGATGCCCAAATAGGTGCACCCGTTATACTTGAGCGTTGATTCAACCTGGGATTCTAGTTGGCCTGCTTCTTGCACTACGCCAGCCTGTCCCAGGCGAGGTTCTGGAGGCGGGTCACCGCTCCAAGCCACTCCCCGTTTTTTCCATGTGCCAGCAGTGCATCTGCTGCGGGCCCATGTTGTATCCGAATTCACATGAACGAACTGTTCGGTCAGCTCAAATTGGTGCTCCAGCGTCACCCCAAGCGCGTCATGGGTGGCTTGGGTGCGCTGCTGCTGGGCACGGGCGTCACCGCATTTGGCGTCGCCCCCTCTGACGCCGACATCGACAATCTGCCTGTTCGCCAATTGGTGGAAGCTGTCCAGCCCGCCGTGGCCACAACAGCCCAGGGCAGCCTCGACGCACCGGTGCCTTTCGTGCTCTTCCGCAGCGACACCACCCGCCGTGAAGACACGGCCCAAAGCCTTCTGCAGCGCCTGGGCGTCAGCGACAGCGCTGCCAGCACATTCCTGCGCACCGACAAGGTGGCGGCAGAACTCTTCAAGGGCCGCGCTGGCAAACTGGTCATGGCCGAGGCCGATGACAACCAACGCCTGCTCCGCCTGACCGCGCGCTGGCTCCCCAGCGACAGCAGCCCCACCTACTCTCGCGTTGTGGTGGAGCGCACTGGTGAAACCTGGACGTCGCGCGTCGAATCCGCCGAATTCACCGCTTCGGTGCGCTTGAGCAGCGGCACCATCCGCAGCTCGCTCTTCGCCGCGACCGACGCGGCCCGGCTGCCTGACGACATCGCATCCCAGCTTGCAGACCTGTTTTCCTCCGAGATCGACTTCCGGCGCGACCTTCGTCAAGGCGACACGTTCAACGTGGTCTATGAAGCCCTCGAAGCCGATGGCGAAGTGCTGCGGTTTGGCCGCATCCTGAGCGCAGAGTTCATCAACCAGGGCAAGGCACACCAACTGGTGTGGTTCCAGGAACCTGGGCAAAAAGGCTCTTATTACAACTTTGCCGGTGAAAGCATGCGCCGCGCCTTTCTGGCCTCTCCGCTGGCGTTTTCGCGCGTGAGCAGCGGCTACGGCATGCGCTTCCACCCGATTTCCGGCAACAAGAAGGCACACCTTGGTATCGACTTTGCCGCCCCCACCGGCACCCCGGTGCGCAGCGTGGCAGACGGCGTGGTGGAGTTCGCTGGCTGGCAGCGCGGCTACGGCAACTTCATCGTCGTTCAACACCGTCAAGACAAATCCACGGCGTACGCGCACCTGAGCCGGATCGACGTCCGCAAGGGTCAACGCGTGTCCCAGAGCGACGTGATTGGCGCCGTCGGCTCCACCGGCGCCTCCACCGGCCCGCACCTGCATTTTGAATACCGCGTTCGTGGCACCCATCAAGACCCCCTGAACATTGCCCGCGAAAGCTCTGGCGAACCGATTGCGGCTCGCTCACGCGCGGCCTTCGAACAGGTGGCCACGGCCATGCGCCAGAAGCTGGTGTCTGCGGCCACCATCGTCCAGGCCAGCGCAGAATGATGGGATGCGCCGCTGGGCGCATCTCCGCGTGACCGGCATGGCACAGCACTACATTGGCCTGATGTCGGGCACGTCGCTCGACGGCGTGGACGGCGTGCTGATGGCCTTCCATGACCACGGCCAAGCCAGTGTGCTTGGCAGCTGCGCACTCGACTTTCCTGCCGAACTGCGCGCAGAACTGCTGGCCTTGAACCGTCCCGGGCCCAACGAACTTCACCGTTCTGCTGTGGCCGCCCATCAGCTTGCCGAACTCTACGCACAGGCTGTCCAACAGCTGCTGCAGCAAAGTGGTCTTCCTGCCAGCGCCATATGCGCCATTGGTGCGCATGGGCAAACGGTCCGCCATGCCCCGCCAGCCCCGGGCAACGCCACGCCCTACACCTTGCAGCTGAACCAGCCAGCGTTGCTCGCCGAGTTGTGCGGCATAACGGTCGTCGCCGACTTCCGCAGTCGTGACATTGCCGCAGGCGGCCAAGGTGCCCCTCTCGTGCCTGCGTTCCACAAGCGGGTATTCGGTCAGACCGGTGAATCGGTTGCGGTGGTGAATATCGGCGGCATTGCCAACATCACCGCCCTGCCTGCAGATGGGCGGGTGCTGGGCCTGGATACCGGCCCTGGCAACGTGTTGCTGGACCTGTGGTGCCACCGGCACACCGGGCGGAACTTCGACGCCAACGGCGATTGGGCGGCCTGCGGCCAGCGACATGCTGCGCTACTGTCGCACCTACTGAGTGAGCCCTATTTCCAAGCCAAGGGCATCAAGAGCACTGGCAGGGACCTGTTCAATGCCGACTGGCTTGACGCGCGCTTGCAGGGCTTTTCAGGCATCAGCCCGGCAGACGTACAGTCCACGCTCGCCGAGTTGACAGCACAAACCATTGTGCAAGCCATAGCCGATGCACCATGGAACGGCGTTAGCCCAAGGGAAGTCCTGATCTGCGGAGGGGGCGCACGCAACGGCTACCTGATGAGCAGAATCGCCGCCTTGATACCCCACGCAAGCGTGTCGACGACCGACAGCCGAGGGTGGCCGGTTTCTCAGGTGGAAGCAGCGGCGTTCGCCTGGCTGGCCCAGCAGGCCATGGAGGGCAAGCCTGGCAACGAACCCCAGGTCACGGGCGCGCAAGGCCCCCGCATACTGGGCGCCATCTACCCGGCCTGAAGAGAGCGCTTTCAGTTCAGACGCTGAAGCTGGAGCCACAACCGCAGGTGGTGGTGGCATTGGGGTTTTTGATGACGAACTGAGCGCCTTGCAGATCTTCCTTGTAGTCGATCTCGGCACCCACCAAATACTGGTAGCTCATGGCGTCGATGAGCAGAGTGACGCCGTTTTTGCTCATCTGCGTGTCGTCGTCGTTCACGATTTCGTCGAAGGTGAAGCCGTACTGGAAGCCAGAGCAGCCACCGCCTTGCACGAACACGCGCAGCTTGAGGTCGGGGTTGCCCTCCTCGGCGATCAGGTCGGCGACCTTGGCCGCAGCGCTGTCAGTAAAGACCAACGGGGCGGGCATTTCGGTTTCGACTTGTTCTGCGACTGCGCTCATGGTGCGACCTTCCGGATTGAAACGAACGTACAAATACTAAAGCAAAAAAGTCAGGAATCCCGATTGTCGACGTGATTCCCTTTGCTGCCAGCAGGGTCTTTCCCTCTGGCAAGAAAAAACCGCCCCCGGCACAAGGCCAGCAGGCGGCTTTTTCGGCAGCAGACTGCCCAGCGCGATCAGCGCTTGGAGAACTGCTTGCGGCGGCGTGCGGAACGCAGACCGACCTTTTTACGTTCGACTTCGCGAGCATCGCGGGTCACGTAACCAGCAGCGCTCAGGGCGGGCTTGAGGGCTGCGTCGTAGTCGATCAGGGCACGGGTGATACCGTGGCGCACTGCACCGGCCTGGCCGGATTCACCACCACCGTGGACGTTGACCTGGATGTCGAAGGTTTCGACGTTGTCGGTCAGCACCAAGGGTTGCTTGGCAATCATGATCGAGGTCTGGCGGCCGAAGAACTGTTCGATGTCCTTGCCGTTGACCGTGATCTTGCCGGAGCCTTTTTTCAGAAACACGCGGGCGACGCTCGATTTGCGACGGCCGGTGCCATTGTTCCAATCACCAATCATGTCAGCTCCTTAGATTTCCAACACTTTGGGTTGCTGGGCGGTGTGCGGGTGCTCAGCACCACCGTACACCTTGAGCTTCTTGATCATGGCGTAACCCAGGGGGCCCTTGGGCAGCATGCCCTTGACAGCCTTTTCCAGGGCACGGCCAGGGTGCTTGGCCTGCAGATCACGGAAGTTGGTGCCGTAGATGCCACCGGGGAAACCGGAGTGGCTGTAGTACACCTTGTCCAGGGACTTGGTACCCGTGACCTTGAGTTTGGCGGCGTTGACGACGACGATGAAGTCACCGGTATCAACGTGAGGGGTGTAAATGGCCTTGTGCTTGCCGCGCAGACGGCGTGCCACTTCGCTGGCGACACGTCCGAGCACCTTATCGGTGGCGTCAATCACAAACCACTCATGCACCACCTCAGCGGGCTTGGCGCTGACGGTTGTTTTTTGCATGGTTTTCTCTCTGTGAAGAGGGGTTTGGCGGGCTCTTTTCCACGGTCGGTGTTGCTCTGCTGGCAACCTCTTAGGTGGGGTTGATGCTTCGCCGCGGAGCCCAGGGAATCGCTGCGAAGCCCACCATTATAGATTCAAACCATGCTGCGGTGCAAACACCCACCCGCAGATGCCCGTAGTGGGGTACCATGCGCCCCATGTTCAGTTACCGCCACGCCTTCCACGCGGGCAACCATGCCGACGTGCTCAAGCACATGACGCAGGTTGCCATCCTGCAATACATGGGCCAGAAAGACACGGGTCTGCTGGTGGTGGATACCCACGCCGGCGCAGGCGTTTACCGGCTTGACCAGGAACACGCACGCACCTCCGCCGAGTCTGACGCGGGCATTGCGCGCCTGCGGGCGGCAGCCAAGGCGGCCGAATCCAAAGGCCAGGCCGTGCCCGACATGGCTCGCGCCTACCTGGACATGATCCAGTCCTTCAACACGGGCGGTGACTGGCGCACCTACCCGGGCTCGCCCTGGATCAGTCAGGCCATGCTTCGCCCGCAGGACAAGCTGAAGCTGTTCGAGGTGCACCCGACGGACGCCCGCCTGCTGGACAAACAGGTGGCAGAGCTGGAGCGCGGCAAGCAAATCGAGGTGCTGCGGCGCAGCGGCTTCGAGGGCCTGCGGGCACTCCTGCCTCCGCCCACCCGGCGCGCTTTGGTGCTGATGGACCCGAGCTACGAACTCAAGACGGACTACAACGCCGTGGTCGAGTGCCTGGAGGACGCGCTCAAACGCTTCCCCACGGGCACTTACGCCATTTGGTACCCGGTGATTGGCCGCCCGGAGGCGCATGCCCTGGCCCGTAAGCTCAAGGCGCTTTGCACCCGACTTCAGCGCCCGTGGGCGCAGGCGGAATTGAACGTGGGGTTGACGCCCGCAGAAGGCACGAGCGCACAGGTGGCACAAGGCCGTTCACACACCGCCATGCGCGCCAGCGGCATGCACGTCATCAACCCGCCCTTTACCCTGGCGCAACAATGGCGCGAATCCCTGCCCTGGGTCAAGGATGCGCTGAAAGAGGCCACGGGCGCGGGCTGGACGGTGGAACACGGCGGGAACTGAGCCGCCACCGCCGCTCACACTCACACAGCTGCTAGTGCCTGCGCCAGATCATGGCGCAGGTCGTCAATGTGCTCGATACCGACGCACAGACGCACCGTGTCCTCGGTCACACCAGATTTCTCCAACTCCTCGGGCGAAAGTTGGCGGTGCGTGGTGGACGCCGGGTGTGTGGCCAGCGATCGCACATCACCGATGTTGACCAGCCGGGTGAACAGCTTGAGTGCGTCAAGGAAACGTTCTCCGCCGCTACGGCCACCTTGCACGCCGAAGGTCAGCAGGCCTGAGGCACGCCCGCCCATGAGTTTGCGCACCAGTGCGTGGTCTGGGTGGTCGCTCAAACCTGCGTAGTTCACCCACTTCACCTTGGGGTGCTGACGCAGGTACTCCGCCACGGCGAGGGTGTTTTCGCAGATGCGGTCCATGCGCAGCGGCAGGGTCTCTATGCCCTGCAGGATGAGGAATGCGTTGAACGGCGACAACGCTGCGCCCATGTTGCGCAGCGGCACCACGCGCGCACGCCCTATGTAAGCCGCAGGCCCCAGGGCTTCGGTGTAGACCACGCCGTGGTAGCTGACGTCGGGTTCATTGAGCCTGCGAAAGCGCTCCTTGTGTTGCGCCCAGGGGAATTTCCCCGAGTCCACGATGGCGCCGCCAATGCTGTTGCCATGCCCGCCCAGGTACTTGGTGAGCGAATGCACCACGATGTCGGCACCATGCTCGATGGGTCGGCACAAGTAGGGGCTGGGCACGGTGTTGTCGACGATCAGCGGCACGCCATGGCGGTGCGCTATCTCGGCCAGCGCCGCGATGTCGGTGACGTTGCCGCGCGGGTTGCCCAGGGATTCGGCGTAAAGCGCCTTGGTCCGGCCGTCGATCAACGCTTCAAAGCTGGAGGGGTCGTCGGAATTGGCAAACCGCGTCTCGATGCCGTATTGCGGCAACGTGTGCGCGAACAGGTTGTAAGTGCCGCCATACAGGGCCGTGGCCGACACGATGTTGTCACCCGCTTCGGCAATGGTCTGGATGGCGTAGGTGATGGCCGCCTGGCCGGACGCCACGGCCAGCGCCGCGATACCGCCCTCAAGTGCTGCCACACGCTCTTCCAGCACCGCCTGGGTGGGGTTCATGATGCGGGTGTAGATGTTGCCCGGCACCTTCAAATCGAACAGGTCAGCACCGTGTTGCGCGCTGTCGAAAGAATAAGCCACCGTCTGGTAAATGGGCGGCACCACCGCCTTGGTGGTGGGGTCGGGCTGGTATCCAGCATGCACGGCCAACGTTTCGATTTTCATTCATTCACTCCTTTAGCATGGTGGAATCAATAATCAAGTGCAACACCCAACCGGTAAGGTACCGCGATGGGAAA
>JAYSGB010000042.1:0-36227 GCA_041913045.1 Burkholderiaceae bacterium
CTCAGCCACCCTTCACCGGGTTCATCTTTGTTGCACCTCGTCCTTGAATCCGCCCAACACTCTCTGCAGACTGGCACACACTTTCTTCTACATGGGATAAAATGAGAGCCATTTTGGCACACTCGCGCGAAAGCCGAGGTCGCAAAACCTCCGGTCTACCATCGACGTACTGATCGTTGATCATGATAGCGGGGCTGCCAATAAGCACCATATTCTGATAACCAGGGTAGTGTGCTTGTTGCCATCGAGCAAGTTACATCACGTGTAATCGCTGCGGTTTTGCTTTCTCCCTTTTGTGCTAGTTGGCTGAGCGAATTTTACCTCTGCCGGGCTACTTACGCCCTCATCCAATGAGCCACAGCGCAACCTCTGCACAAGCTAGGCGCACCAGTACTACCGTGGCACACCAGGTACTGGACCCTTGCCACCTGGGCCGTCCCATGCATCTGCTCAAGCAGTTCAACACGCTGCTGCATGAAGATCTGTCGGCCGCCCTACGCAAATACCTGGGCCCACGGCGCAGCCCCCTGCTGCGGCTTGGCGAAGTCAGGCTGCAACGACTGTCAGGCGGCCTGCGCATGGCACGCTGGCTCCACTACCCTACAGGACAGGGCCGCATAGGCTTCCATGCCGACCGCTCGGTCCTGCTGAACCTGCTGGCGTGCAGGTATGGCGCCATGTCCCCTGGCGCCAGCGAGACCCCGGACGAAGTCCCGCCGGAAACCACGACCGAGGAACGCCTGTTCCACACCCTTGGCCAAGTGCTGGTCAAAGCGACGCTGGCGCGCATCGGCGCCGGTCTGGGCGACGGCAAGAACAACACGGACGCGACGCCCCTCACGTCCGGGCAGTCCATGCCCCCGGCCATCGGCGCGTGGCTACTCAAGACGCCGGTACACGCGGCAGACGACTCACTGGTGGGCCATGTGCTGCTGACCCTTGACGAACAATGCATGGACACCGTTCTGGAGCATCTTTCGCCCCAACGCCATTCCATCGTCCGCGCACCGTCACCCGATCTGCCGCAGGCGCTGCGGCTGCAACTGCATGCGCGGCTACTAGAAAAACAGATGCTGCTGGGCCAGGTGCTGGACCTGAAACCCGGCCACGTGATCCCCGTGCGCCTGGGCGATGCCGATGTGCGCATCGGCGAGTCCGTGGTGTTCCGCGCGGCCGTCGCGGAACACAAGGGCAAGCTCTGCCTGACCTCCTTTGAAGAAGAGTGAAACCATCATGGAAACCCCCTCCCCCCTCCAGACCAACGATGATTTTTCCGTCGAGCCGCTGCTGGACGAGCCCCTCGACGCCGACCTGACACTCGAAGCGCCCAAGGCCCCGGTCGAACAACCGCGCAACCTCATGAAGCTGATGCGCAAGATCCCGGTGACGCTGACCCTGGAGGTGGGCTCGGCCGAGGTGTCGCTGCACGACCTCATGAGCATCGTCAAGGACAGCGTGATCGAGCTGGACACCCTGGCGGGCGAACCCCTGACCATCAAGGTAAACGGCATCGCGATTGGCCGGGCCGAGGTGGTGGTGTCGGGCGAGAACTACGGGTTGAAGGTGGTCGAGATCACCGACGTGAGCCTGGATTCCCTGGCAGGATGATGCCCCCCATGCAACGACACGGCTTGCGCCTGCCGCTGGCCGTTGCGGGAACGTTGGCCATCGCAACGCTGTGGCCTGCGGAAGGCTGGGCCAACACGGTTTCGATACTGGGCAGTACCAGCAACGGCGCGACCACCGAGTTCACGGTGAAGACGCAGGTGCTGATCATCATGACGCTTCTCGGGCTGCTGCCCGCAATGATGCTCATGATGACCTGCTTCACGCGCTTCGTCATCGTGCTGTCACTGTTGCGCCAAGCATTGGGCCTGCAGCAAGGCCTGCCCACCCGCATCGTCACTGGCGTAGCGCTCATCCTCACCCTGCTGGTGATGCGCCCGGTGGGAGAACGCATCTGGGAGAACGCCTTCGTGCCTTACGACGAGGGCAAAATCACCCTCAGCCAGGCGCTGCATGAGGCCGAATTGCCGCTGTCGCGCTTCATGCTCGCGCAGACAAGCAAAAGCTCCCTGGAACAGATCGCTCACCTGGCTAACGCGCCTGAAGTCAGCGATCCCATGAAGCACCCTTTCACGGTGAAGCTGGCCGCGTTCGTGCTGAGCGAGCTGAAGACCGCTTTCCAGATCGGCTGCCTGCTCTTCATTCCCTTCCTGGTCATCGATCTGGTGGTTTCTTCCGTGCTGATGGCGATGGGGATGATGATGCTTTCACCCTTGGTGATTTCTCTGCCGCTGAAGCTGCTGCTGTTCGTGCTGGTGGACGGCTGGACCCTGACGGTCAACACCCTCGTCACCAGCGTGCGGGCCATGTGACACCGCCAACCGGAGCACCAAAATGCTTACCCCCGAAATCGCTGTCGACCTAGTTGCCAAGAGCCTGTACCTCGTCATGCTTCTGGTGATGATCCTGATCGGTCCGTCGCTGATCGTGGGCTTGCTGGTCAGCCTGTTCCAAGCGGCCACCCAGATCAACGAGCAAACGCTGAGCTTCCTGCCACGCCTGCTGGTGACGCTTCTGGTGATCGCGCTGCTCGGCCACTGGCTGGCCTCCCAGCTCATGGACTTCTGCGTGGCCATCTTCCAGCAGGCGGCCAGCCTGGTGCTCTGACGCACCCCGACAAGCACCATGGAACTGGCCTTCCACCAGATGCTTGCCACACTGCTGGCGTTGTGGTGGCCGTTCTGCCGCGTGCTGGCCATGGTCAGCGCCGCCCCCATGCTGGGCGAAAGCATGGTGCCCGTCTCGGTCAGGGTGCTGCTGTCCCTGGTGCTGGCGGTGATTCTGTTGCCGGTAGCGCAGCCACTTCGGGCCATCTCGCCGTTCTCGCTGCATGGCATCGTCGTGACGGCGGAACAAGCCTTGATCGGCCTGCTCATCGGCCTGGCGTTCCACCTGGCGGTCTCCACCATCCTGCTGCTGGGCTACATGCTGTCGAGCCAGATGGGGCTGGCCATGGCGCAGATGAACGATCCGATGAACGGCACCTCCTCGGACGTGGTGTCGGCTTTCCTGTACGTTCTAGCCGTGCTGGTGTTCTTTTCGGTGGACGGTCACCTGGTGCTCGCCGGGGTGCTGGGCGCCAGTTTCCGGGCCTGGCCGGTGGGCAGCGGCATCAGCTCGCTAGCGCTCGAAACCCTGCCGCTGCAGGTGGCCTGGGTGTTCAGCGCGGCCCTGCTGCTGGCCATACCGGTGATCTTTTCGGCCCTAGTGGTACAGATCGGGTTCGGCTTTCTCAACCGCATCGCGCCAGCGTTCAACCTGTTTTCGCTGGGCTTCTCGCTGGTCACGGTGTTCGGATTGTTCATGCTGACGCAGATGATCAGGTTCCTGCCAGACCACTACATCAGCCTGACCCAGCGCACGCTGGAGCTGCTGGAGCAACTGATGAGGGCAGGGCCCAATGGCTGAATCGCAGACAGGCGACAAGACCGAAAAAGCCACACCGCAGAAGCTGCGCAAGTCACGCGAGCAAGGGCAGGTGCCACGCTCCAAGGACGTGTCCATGGCCGTTGGCATCGCGGCCTGTCTGGCATTGATGGTGCAGCTCGTACCTGCCTACCAGCAGGACTTCAAGTACCTGTTCGCCTTGGGTTTTGCGCCACTGGACGGCGAGGCCGCGCTGGAAGATGTGTGGTCCCTGGCCTTTTCCTCCACCATGGTGTTGCTGGGCAAGATGGTGGCGCCCCTGTTGCTGGTGCCCCTGGCCGTGGCGCTGGGTTCGCTCTACCCGGGTGGCTGGACCTTCACCACAAAGAACATGGCACCCAAGCTGGAGCGGCTGAACCCACTGGGCTACTTTCAGCGGCTCTTCAAGCCCAGACACCTTGCCGGCACGGTGGCCACCGCACTCAAAGCCGTGGTGATGCTCTCGGTGCTGTACCAGATCACCACCCTGTC
The DNA here is from genome assembly GCA_041913045.1 of Burkholderiaceae bacterium. GTDB lineage: Bacteria > Pseudomonadota > Gammaproteobacteria > Burkholderiales > Burkholderiaceae_C > CAMLOF01. Next base: position 3,964 of record JAYSGB010000042.1, read on the forward strand.
GGTACCCGCTTTTGTGCGCCTGCAGTCCCTGGCCTTCAACGATGCGCTGCTCGGCGCCGTCGGACTGGCTCTCGATGGCGTCTGGGCGCTGTGCGGGGTCTTCCTGCTGTTCGCCCTGATCGACCTGCCGGTGCAGCATTTCGTTTTCCTGCGCGAACAGCGCATGAGCAAGCGCGACCTCAAGGAGGAGCACAAGAGTTCGGAAGGCCGCCCCGAGGTGCGCCAGCGCATCCGCCAACTGCAGCAGCAGATCGCCCGGCGCAACGTGCGCCGCACGGTACCCACCGCGGATGCCGTGATCGTCAACCCCGAGCACTATGCCGTGGCACTGAAATACGAAACCCGCCGGGCCGACGCGCCTTTCGTGATCGCCAAGGGTATTGATGAAATGGCCCTCTTCATTCGCGAGGTTGCGCGCAAGAGCGGGGTCGAAGTCATAGAACTGCCGCCGCTGGCGCGCGCCATCTACAACACCAGCCAGGTCAACCAGCAGATTCCGGTGGCGCTTTACCGCGCCGTCGCACAAGTGTTGCGCTACGTGATGCAGCTCCAGGCCTTCCGCCAGGGCGCACGCACCCGGCAGCCGCTGCTGCCCACCGACCTGGACATTCCCTCGAACCTGACCTGAATTCCCTATAACGATGAACCCGTTCAAAGCCATCTGGACCGATCTGAAGCAGCTGCGCTACGCCGTGCCGGCCTTGCTGCTGGCGCTGCTGGCCATGATCGTCCTGCCTCTGCCGCCGCTGCTGCTGGACGTGCTGTTCACCTTCAATATCGTGCTGGCGATGATCGTCATCCTGGTCAGCGTCAGCAGCAAACGGCCGCTGGATTTCTCGGTCTTCCCGACGGTGATCCTGGGCGCCACGCTGATGCGACTGGCCCTGAACGTGGCCTCGACACGGGTAGTGCTGCTCAATGGGCACGAGGGTACGCACGCGGCCGGTCAGGTGATCGAAGCCTTCGGCAACGTGGTCATCGGCGGCAACTTCGTCGTCGGCCTGGTGGTGTTCGTCATCCTGATGATCATCAACTTCGTGGTGGTCACCAAAGGTGCCGAGCGCATTTCCGAAGTGTCTGCCCGGTTCACGCTGGACGCGCTGCCAGGCAAGCAGATGGCGATCGACGCCGACCTGAACGCCGGCCTGATCAACCAGGAAGGCGCACAGGCGCGCCGGCGCGAAGTGGCGGCGGAAGCAGACTTCTACGGCGCAATGGACGGCGCATCGAAGTTCGTCCGCGGTGACGCCATCGCGGGCATCCTGATCCTGCTGATCAACCTGGTGGGCGGCGTGGCCATCGGCGCGCTGATGCACGACCTGTCCTTTGGCGATGCCTTCCGTCAGTATGCCCTGCTCACCATCGGCGACGGCCTGGTGGCACAGATCCCGGCGCTGCTTCTGTCCGCGTCGGCGGCCATCATCGTCACCCGCATCAGCGATTCGGGCGACATCGAAAAACAGGTCACGTCGCAGGTGCTGGCATCGCCCAGCGTGCTCTACAGTGCGGCGGGGCTGATGGCGGCGCTGGCCCTGATCCCGGGCATGCCCCGCCTGACCTTCCTGGCCTTTGCCGCCTTGCTGGGGTTCGCCGCATGGCGCATGAGCCAGCATAGCCTGCGGCCCCCGAACAAGCCGGAGCAGGCCGTCCAGGCCGCCTTGCTGACCGAGGCGCAGCCCGACCTGGACTGGGCAGGGTTGCCTTTCGTGGAGCCGCTGACGGTATCCGTGGGCTACAAGCTGGTGCCGCTAATCGACCCGGCCCATGGCGCTTCGCTGGTCAAGCGCCTCAAGGGCCTGCGGCAGACGCTGAGCGAGTCGCTGGGCATCCTGCTGCCGCTGGTGGCCGTGCGCGACGATCTCGGGCTCAAACCGTCCCAGTACGTGGTCATGCTGCACGGCAGCGTGGTGGCGCAGGCTGAGGTTCATGCCGACAGGCTGATGGCGATTCCCTCACCTCAGGTCTACGGCGATCTGGACGGCATTCCCGGCGTTGACCCGTCGTTTGCCATGCCCGTGGTGTGGATCGAACCGCAGCACAAGGCCCATGCGCTGGGCCTGGGTTACCAGGTGGTCGACCTGCCCAGCGTCGTCGCCACGCACCTGACCAAGGTCGTGCGCGAGAACCTGCCGGAACTCTTCCAGCACGAAGACGTTCCGGCACTCATCGAACGCCTGGCGACGCTGGCCCCTAAGCTGTCGGCCGCGCTGGAAAAAGCCTACACCCACAGTGCCTTGCTGAAGGTGTTCCGCGCTCTGCTGGCAGAGAACGTGTCCCTCAAGGACATCGTGCCCGTGGCTACCACGCTGCTCGAAAACGCCGAAAGCACCAAGGACCCGCTGCTGCTGGCAGCAGAGGTGCGCTGCGTGCTGCGCCGCCAGATCGTTAGCCAGATCTGCGGGCCGACAGGTGAGATCCGCGCCTTCAACCTGAGCAACGAGCTGGAGAACCTGCTGCTAGGCGCGCTCAACCAGGCGCGCCAAGCCGGCAAGGTGCTGCTGGACAACTTCCCGGTGGACCCCCATCTGCTGTCGCAGCTGCAAAGTCACATGCCGCTGGCCAGGGAACAGATGAAACAGCTGGCTGTGGCCCCGGTGCTGTTGGTGATGCCGCAGATCCGGCCGCTGCTGGCCCGCTACGCCCGGCTGTTCGCACCGGGGTTACACGTGCTGTCGTACAACGAGGTGCCCGATCAGCGCGATGTCAGTATCGTGGGGTCGCTGGGATAGAACCCGGCGGGTTGGCCGCCTGCCCGGCAATGCGCCCGGGCTGCGCAGGCCACTGCCTGGCGAGGAAAGACACCAGCTCGGCCGCGACACCCAGCAGCGCCGGAGAGACGACGGGCCGGTCGTCATGTTGCGGCATGCTTCCCACGCTGCCCGCCTGCAGTTCCAGCCTGCAACCCTGCACTGGCCACGGGCAACGCGACAGCGCAGCCCGCAGCTCGGGCCAGACAGCCTCCAGTTGCACGGCGGCGGAATGCTCCTCCGGTACCACGCTTACCCACACGCCATCGCCGCCCCACTGCAACCGTATCAGCACCGGCCCCAACCCGGGCAGTCGCAATACCACCTCCAGCACGGAGTTGGCCGGGTCGCGGCGGCGTTGGCGTCCACCCGCTGATTCCGGCTCCCCCGAAACACGCAGCCGCAGCGTGACGTGCATCCCGCCCCAGGCGAGGACGGGAAACACCCAGCGCGAGGTAGCGTCCATGGCGATCAGGGCGTCACGCATCACGGCGGCTGGCAAGGCCAGTTCACGCCCCACGGCAGGCATTGGCGCCTCGTCACCTGTCTGGGGCGTTGGCGGGGCAGTCAGTGCACCCACCGCGTGCTGTGAAGCATGCGCGCGCAACAACACCCGCCATACGGTTACCAGGGCATGGGCGTCCGGCATGTGCCAATGCACCTGATACAGCGCGGCCTGGTCCAGGCGCATGGACCGCACGGCGCCAGGCAGGGTCTTGGCCGCGGGCAGCGGCAGGTCGGGCAACAGCTCCAGTTCCAGGCGCGGCTGCGTGGCCACCACGCGGACCTGCACGACATCGCCAGACTGCAAACGCTGCTGGGGCTCGCCGCCCGCATCGGGGCGCCAGCGCGTGGCCGCTTCGCCGGGCCGCCGCTGCCCCGCTTCGACCGCTGTGACTGGCTGGCGAAGAACGCTGGGCAGCGTCTCGCCACGCTGCCGCTGCAAAGTCCCTGGGGTCGCCACCACCGCATGGACACGTTCGATCGACATGGCACACCCCTCGCTTGATGACGGCACACTCCCCCCAAGCCAAGAAGGGACGCATTAGAAAAAAAGCCAGCCGCAAGACGGCTGGCTCCACATGCTTTCGCGGGCGGCGAACCGCCCGGCAAGAGCGATTGCTTATTGCATGAGAGACAGCACCAGCTGAGACATGCTGCTGCTCTGCTTGAGCATAGAGGTACCAGCCTGCAGCAGGAGCTGCTGCTTGGTCATGTTGGCGGTTTCGCTGGCGTAGTCCACGTCCATGATACGGCCCTTGGCAGCTTCGGTGTTGGTACGCATGTTGCCGAGGTTGTTGTAGACGTGGTCCAGGCGATTGGCACCAGAACCAAGCTTGGCGCGGAGTTCGCCAACTTTGTCCAGGGTCGTGTTGGCCAGCGTGATAGCTGCGTTGGCTGCCGTGGTCAAGTTACCACCCTTCAGTGCCGTCACGGCGGTGTCGACAGCAGTATTGGCGGCGGAGCCATCGAAAGCGAACGTTTCTGCTGCGTCGGAACCAATCTGAAAAGTCACCGCCGCAGTCAGTGTGCCGCCTGTGGCAAACAGCGCTTGGCCACCGAACTTGGTGTTGGTCAGGATGTTGGTCAGTTCGTTGCCGAGTTCAACGAACTCGGTGTTCATCGCGGTCTTGTCGGTTGCAGTGGACGAACCGTTGGCCGCTTCGGTAGCCAGATCCTTCATGCGCAGCACGATGTTGGTCACTTCGTTCATGGCGCCTTCGGCCACCTGCAGCATGGAGATGCCGTTCTGGGTGTTGCGCATGGCCACGGCCATACCTCGGCCCTGGGCGTTCAGGCGGGTGGCAATCTGCAGGCCAGCGGCGTCGTCCATGGCGGAGTTGACACGGAAACCGGTGCCCAGGCGGGTCATCGAAGTTGTCAGCGTTTTGTTGGTGGAAGCAGTGGAATTTTGCGCGGACAGAGCAGCAAAGTTGGTGTGCAAGCTGAGCATGTGATTTCTCCTGTGGTGCGGGGCCTTCGGATATCGAAGGCCTCAACAACACTGGGCGACGCTGGAAAGGAAAACTTAAATGGGTGCGCAGATTATTTTTGCGCACCGGACCATCACGCCCCGGACAGCAGTGCCAGCACGCGTTCGCGGCTGATACCCACCAGGGCTGGCGCCACCTGCACATACGCGCCATAGCCGGGCTGGCTGCCTAGCGCTTCGAAACTCTTGGCAAATGCGGCTTGGGTAGGGTCGGCCTCGGTGGCAGCACCTGCAGAGGCCTCGGCCAGGGCCTGGCTGACCTGCCGTTGGGCATGTTTGATCCGATCGATGGCCCGGAGCACGGCCTGAAGCACACGCTCCAGCGACTGCGTGTCGTCCGTAGCGCGGCGCCACTGGGCTGGGGACACGGCATCCGGCTCGGGTTCTGCGCGGATACGGTGCAGGGCGCCGGCCGCGTACCGCTGCCCTTCGCCCTTCACGGACAACCCGTCACGGACCCTAGGCCAAAGCGATTCATCGACCTTGAAAATCACGTCGCCGCGCCCATCAGGCATGGCACGCACGCCCGAAGCGCCAAGCGCCAGATCCAGACGGCGGATATTTGCAGCCAATCCCTCTTCTGGCTCCAGAGTGACCGAGCTGACGCCTGCCGCCCAGTCCTGCAGCGCAAAGGTGAGCACTTCGCGGCCACCGCCTTGCAGGGCCCGCGCGTCGAGTCCCCTGACCCGGAAGGCCTGCATCGATCCGCTGGCACCGGCGTATCGCAGTTGGCTGTCTATGGTGCGGCGGGCAAGCTCGGGACGCTGTTGCCAGACCCGCTCCACCGCATCCAGCGAGTCAATCCATGGTTCATTGCCCACAACGGGCAGCGTGTTGCCACCCTGTGGCTGGGCCGCCGCCCGCAACTCGGACAGACGTGCCGCAACGTCCTTGCGCAGACGCAGCAACTGCCCCGACAACTGCTCCAGGTAGACCAGCGCCTGTCGCGTCGAGGTGATGGTCTGCTGCCGCCCGGGATCCCATGCCCGCAAACCGGAGCGAGGCGCCTGATGAGCCTCGACGGCTGGCGCTTTGCTGTGTTCGGCATCCACCAGTGCAGCGTACCGGGACGCTTCCAGCCCCCGCACGGGCCCCTGAGGGCCGTCGGCGGACAGCCGGCCAGATGCGGCGGGCGTTCGCACAGGCTGGTATGGCGTGACCTGCATGAGCTTATCCCCCGCTGCAATCACATCACGTCGAATAGCGACAAGGCGCTGACCTTGGCGTACGCCTTCTGCGTGGCCTGCAGGGCCGAGCTGTAGCCGTTGAGCTTGACTGCCGCGTCCCCGTAATCGAGTTGCCCCAGGTTCAAGGTGGCCTGCTTGTTCGACAGGCTGACATTGGCGTGTGTGACGTCCAGGGTTTCGAGGGTGGTCATCGCGCCACCCAGTTGCGCGATACAGGCACTGACACCGCTGAAGAACGTGTCAAGCTGGTTGAAGGTAGTGGTCAGCTCGGTCCGCACCGCCGGGTCATTGACGTTGACCCCCGTCCCGGAGAACGACTGGATGCTCAGGTCCAGCTGGTTGAGAAACACATCGACGTCCACAAGCGTGGTGTTCGACACCTGTGTGAAGCCATTACCCACCACCACCTGCTGGACACCGGTGTTACCGGTGAGGGTATAGCGCGAGCCGACCGCAGCCGTCGTGTCTACGGTCAGGGTTGGCGTATTCACGGCGGTTCCGGAGAACACATAGCGGCCTTCCTGGTCCCGGCTGTTCACCGTGGCCACGATGCTGTCACGCAAGGCCGTGAGGGAACCCGCCATGGCGTTCAGATCGGCGGACGTGTTGCCGCCATCCGCCGCCCAGACCATGAGATCGCGCATCTGCTGGAGGTCGTTGCCGATGCCTTCGAGATAGACCTCATTCTGGCGCAGGCGCACGCTCAATGCGGCGATGTTGTCTCGGTACTGCGCCAGGGCAGCCTCCTCCCTGGCAATGCGCGCCAGCCTGACGCTGGCGATCGGGTCGTCCGACGGCAGCAGCACACGGTCGCCGCGGGCCATCTGCTGCATGACCTTTTCAAGGCGGCCTTGCGCGGTGTGCATGGCCGTGTTCATGGTGGTGTGGTACTGGGTGCTGGCAATGCGCATGATCACGCTCCTTAACCAATGGCCGCCAGGGTGGCGTCGAACAGCTGATTGGCCACCGCAATCACCTTCATGTTGGCCTGGTACATCTGCTGGTACTGGATCAGGTTCATCGCCTCTTCGTCCTGGTTGACACCGCTGGTGGATTTCCAGCTTTCCTCGGCCTGGTTGCGCACGGTCTGCGCGGTGTCCAGGGAGGCCTGGTTCTGCTGGCTATCCATCGCCAGCCGGCCGATCAGCTGCGTGTGCACGTCGCCCATGCGCACAGTGCCCAGCACGCCAGCGTTCACGCTCTGGTTGCGCTGATCGATGAGCAGCAACAGGTTGTCGCTGTTGCCGGGATTCGCCGCGTCGGCAGAGAACGCGAGGTCCTGACCCAGCAGGCCATCGGTGACGCTCATCAGGCCGCTGCCAGTGGTGTCGATCTCGAACAGCGGGGTGCCTGGGATGCCGTTCATGGTGAACCCCGCAGCCAACTGGGTGTTGACCTTGTCGGCAATGGACTGCGCCAGGTCGGCGACGACCTTGAGCGTGGGCACCAGGACACGCGTTTCGTACTCCTCCATGGCGCCGAGCTGGCCGCCCAGGGGCTGACTGCCCAGCGTGAAGGATTCGCGGGCAAACTTCACCTGCAACACATGCGAACCATCGGCAAAGCCTTGCTCCGAGAGCTTGCCAGCAAGAGCCCCCACCACCAGGGGCACCCCATTGCGCAGGGACACACTGCGAGTGCCATCGGCCTGATCGACCACCTGCACCCCAACGAGGCTAGCCAGCGCGTCGATCTTCAGGTCTCGGGCGTCGATCAACCCGGACGGATTGACCCCCGTGGCTTGGGTGGCGGCGATCTCTTCGTTGAGCTTGGCGATGTCAGTGCTCAGGCTGTTGATCTGTGTGAGCGTGGCCTTGCGCTGGTAGGCCAGCGACTGCCGCTGGTTGGCCAGCACCTGGTTCAGGCTGTTGACCCGCTGCGCCAGCGCCTGCGCCGAGGTGATGACCTGCTGGCGCAAGGGACTGGAGGTGGGGTCGACACTGGCCGCGTTGAGGGCGGCAAAGAAGACGTCCAGGCCTTTGTTGATGCTGGAGCTGTCGTCACCCATGACCTGCTCCAGCTGGGTGAAGTAGGGCTGCGGCACCGTGCGCGAGCCCAGCTCGGAGGCTGCCTGCCAGAGCTGTTGGCTCTTGTAGCTGTCGCTGAAGCGCAGCAGCGTGGGCACCGACACACCGCTGCCCGCCGACGTGCGTGCCAGCCCGCTGGAGCCCACGGTCGCCAGCAGGGTGCCCTGGCGGGTGAACCCTGGCGTCATGATGTTGGCGATGTTGTGGCTGGTGGTGTTCAGTGCCACCTGTGCGGCCAGTGCGCCACTGAGCGCGTTGTTGGAAATCGTCATGACGTGCCTTTAGGATGGGTTCTTCGGTCAGTACCCCGTTGGGGTCAGGGCTCCCGGCTCGGGCTGGCCTTGCCGGCCTTTTCCCCTTGACGGAGCAAGGCGACCGGCGTGGCGGAAACCTTAAATACGGCGTTGGCAACCCCGTTTTCTGGCAGCAGCTGGCGCAGGATGGCATCGGCAATCCCGAAAGCCCTTTGCCCGGCCAGGTTGTCGCCCATCAGGTTGTCGGTCAGGTCCAGCATGTCCTGGTTGACCTTGCTCTTGAACACGCTGTCCTCGGGGGCCAGCTCGCTGCCCGCCCGGCGCATCTGCTTGAGCATCTCGCTGATAAAAAAGGCCTCGAACTTTACCGCGGCGGCTTCGGCGCGGGCCCGGTAGGCTGCGTCCGAGGCAGGGACGGGCACGGACTGGGCAGAGCCGTCGGTACCGGCGGCGGACTGCAGTACCAGCATGCCAGGCCCGACGTTCAGGGGAATGGAAGTCATGACCGGATTCCTCAGATCACCACCAACTCGCCGTCTATGGCGCCGGCCTGGTCCAGCGCCTGCAGGATGGCCATGATGTCGTCGGGCGAAGCGCCGGTGCTGTTGATGGTGTCGATGATGTCCTGGAGCCGAGTGCCCCTGGACCAGTGGAACATGCGACCGTTGCCCTCTTCCACCGCCACGCGCGAACGGGGCACCACGGTCGTCTCCCCGCGCGAGAAAGGCGCTGGCTGGCTGACGGTGGGTTGCTCAGAGATGACCACCTTGAGCGAACCGTGCGAGACCGCGGCGGGACGCACGCGGACGCCTTCGGAAATGACCACAGTACCCGTGCGAGAGTTGAAGATCACCTTGGGCACGTCCACGCCCACGTCGATGGACAGCGCCTGAAGCTGGGCGACGAACGCCACACGCTGTGTCGGGTCCGCAGGTGCCCGGACCTCCACGCTCGTGGCGTCCTGCGTGCTGGCGATACCGCCGAAGCGGCGGTTGATGGTGTCGACGATGTTGGTTGCGGTCTGGAAATGCGGCCGCTTGAGGCTGAGCCTGACGGTTTCGCGGACGGCGAAATCGGTTTCGATCTCGCGCTCGATGCTGGCGCCATTGGGGACACGGCCTGCCGTGGGCGAATTGACGGTCACGCTCGAACCGCTGCCCCCCTGTGCCGACAGCCCCCCCACCACCAGGTTGCCCTGGGCTAGGGCGTAGACCTCGCCGTCTGCGGCGCGCAAGGGCGTCAGCAGCAACACCCCGCCACGCAGGCTCTTGGCATCGCCCAGCGATGAGACAGTGATGTCGATCGTCTGCCCCTTGCGATAGCCCGAGGGGAACACCGCACTGACCATGACGGTGGCAACGTTCTTGAGCTTGGTGTCGGTGCGCTCGGGCAGCTTGACGCCGAACTGCTTGAGCATGTTGGTCACAGACTGGCCGGAAAACTTCACCTGCGTGCTGTCGCCCGAACCGTTGAGCCCGACGACGAGACCGTAGCCGATGAGTTGGTTGTCGCGCACCCCTTCCACCTGTACGAGGTTGCGCAGCGGTTGCGCGGCCTGCGAGGCCGCACAGGCCAGGAAAAGACACAGGGCCGCAAACGCCGGGAACTTGCGCCGCACGGCGGCTGGACAGAAGAAGCGTGACATGGACATGACCTCGAGGACCGTCAGAAAGGCATCCAGGGACTGTTGAAGAAGCGCGTCAGCCAGCCCGCGCTGTTGGCATCGGCCAGCGTGCCCTTGCCTGAATAGGCGATGTTGGCGTTGGCGATCCGCTGGGACGACAAGCGGTTGTCGGCGTCGATGTCAGCCGCGCGTGCATAACCGTTGAGGCGGATGAACTCCTCACCCTGGTTGAGGTAGAGCTTCTTCTCACCCGATATGCGCAACAGGCCATTGGGCAGCACTTCGTGCACCACGACGGTAATGGCCCCTTGGAGGGCATTCTGCTGGGTGCTGCTGGCGTTGCCCGCAAAGTTGCGGTCAGCCCCGAAGCCGATGTTGGCGGCATTCACCTGCTTGCCGCCGATGACCATCGGATTGATCGCCGTTTCGCTGCTTTTATCGAAGTTGGTTCCAGCACGTTTGCTGGCCTGCGTGGTCTCCTGCAGGATCACCGTCAACACGTCGCCCGGACGGAAGGCCCGGCTGTCGGAAGTGAGCAGCCAGGGGGCATCGACCTGGAACACGCCCCCGGACTGGCCCTTGTGCGCAGCTGGCTGCAGCGGCGGCATGCTCTGGTCGGCCAGCGCAGGCGCCTGGGGCGGCTCGATCGCCGCACACGCCGACAGCAGCAAGGCCGCCAGAAGCGGCAGCAGATAAGGTCTCATCAGCGCACCGCCTGGGCCAGGTACTGCATCATGCTGTCGGCCGCGGACAGCACCTTGGTGTTCATCTCGTAGGTGCGCTGCGCGGTGATCATCTCGACCATCTCTTCCACCACCTGCACGTTCGACCCCTCCAGCGCGCCCTGCTTGAGCTTGCCCAGGGCGTCCTCGCCCGGCACGCCCTCGGTGGGCGTGCCGCTGGCGGCCGTTTCCTGGTAGAGGTTGTCACCCAGGGCCAACAGGCCAGCCGGATTGATGAAACCGGCCAGGGTGATCTGGCCCAGCTCCGAAGGCGTGTTGGAGCCCGACACCACGGCGGTCACGGTACCGTTCTCGCCGATGCTCACCGATGTGGCATTGGCAGGGATGGTGATTTCGGGCAGCAGGGGCATGCCCTGCGCGTTCACCAGGCGCCCTTCGGCGTTGACCTGCAACTGGCCGGCACGGGTATAGGCGGTTTCGCCATTGGCCAGCTCGACCTGCAGGAACCCTTGCCCGACGATGGCCACGTCCAGCGCCTGCCCGGTGGTCTGCAGGTTGCCCATGGTGAACACCTTCTGCGTGCCGACCACGTGGGTACCGTTGCCGAGCTGCACCCCGGACGGTGCCACGGCGTTGCCGTCAACGGCCGCACCGGGCTGCTTGTCGACCTGGTAGAAAAGGTCCTCGAACACCACGCGGTCGCGCTTGAAGCCGGTGGTGTTCACGTTGGCGAGGTTGTTGGCAATGGCCTGCAGCTTGGCATCCTGTGCCTGCACGCCGGTCTTGCTGATCCACATGGCGGGGTTCATGGTGACTCCTGTCTGTTCAATCTTGGGGATGTAATCGGGCCGCTCAGCCGCGCACCAGGCGGTTGCCCGCCTCGGCCATGCCTTCGGCGGCGCGCAACAGCTTCATCTGGATTTCAAAGTCGCGGGTGACGGCGAGCGTGGCAACCATCTCCTCGATGGCGGACACGTTGCTGCCTTCCAGGTGGCCGCTGCGAACCTGCACGGTGTCGTCGGCGGGCAGGTCTTCGCCGGAACGCGCAACCACCAGACCGGCTTCGTTCTTCATGACCGCGCCTGCGGCCGGCCGCACCAGCTTGAGCCGGTCGACGGCCTGCAGCTCGGTCTGCCCGGGCGGCTGGATGGAAATCGTGCCGTCCTGGCCGATGTCGATGCGACTGTGCGGCGGCAGCACGATGGCGCCGCCATCGCCCAGCACCTCGCGGCCGTTGAGCCGCAGGCCGCCGTCGGCATCGAGGGTGAACTGGCCGGCACGGGTGTAGGCCTCGCCGTCGTTGCCCATGCGCACGGTGAAATAGCCCTCACCCACCACCGCTGCGTCCAGGTCGCGCCCGGTCTGCCGCAGCGCCCCTTCACGCGCCGAAACGCCATTGGCGTGAAGCTCGCTCATGTGGCGGTCGTCGTAACCGTAACCGGGAACGGCCTCGCTGGAAGCGAACTCCAGGTCGGCGCGAAAACCCGGCGTGTTCAGGTTGGCCAGGTTGTTGGCCCGCACCTGCTGCGCTCGCATGGCGCGTTCGGCGCCGCTCATGGCGGTATAGATCAGGGCATCCATGACGCTTGCCTCAGACGGACTGCATCAGCGATTGCATCATCGCGTTCTGCGTGGAAAACACCTTGGTGTTGGCCTGGTAGTTGCGCTGTGCCGTCATGAGGTGGACCAGCTGAGCCGTCAGGTCCACGTTGGACTGTTCCAGCGCCCCCGCCGTGAGCGAACCTGCGACCCCGTTGCCCGGTGCGTCGAACAAGGGATCGCCCGACTCGTTGGAGACGGTCCAGCTCGTGTCGCTCACGGACACCAGCTTGTCTTCGTTGGGGAAGGTTGCCAGGGCCACGGTGCCCACACGCTGCTTCTGGCCGTTGCTGTATTGCGCCATGACGGAGCCGTCGTCCTCGATGGCCACACCCGTGAATGCGCCCGACGCGTAGCCGTTGGTGCCGTTGACACTGGTGGTCGTCTGGCCAGCAAACTGCGTGGTGCCCGTGTAGTTCACACCGACGGTGATGGGGTCGGCACCTGCAGGCGTGCCCAGGGCGACGGGCACCGGAGCGGTGGGCGACGTGATCTGACCGTCGGTGCCGAACTGCAGCGTGCCGGTGGTGCCGAGCACGGTGCCGTCGAACGCGTAGTGCACGGTGACTTCGTTGGTGTTGCTCTTGACGAAGTATTGGGTCACCGTGTGCTGCGCACCCAGCGAGTCGTACACCACGGAAACGGAAGAGCCGTTGAAGGTCTGCGGGTCGGCGGCATCGAAGGGCGTGACAGCGGGGGCCGCCCAGTCGGCGGAGAGGTTGCCGACGTAGTTCAGCGTGTCGCTGGCCTTGGCCGCCAGCTGCCCCTTGGTCACCACGAGGTCACCCAAGGCCCCCAGGGCGGTGCTGCCCTGCACGGCGGCATAGCCCTGCAGCTTGCGCCCGAAGCTGTCGACGACGAAGCCGTCTTTGTCCGTCGAGAAGATGCCGACGCGGGTGTACAGCATTTCACCGGTGGTGGAACGGGTGGCGAAGAAACCCTTGCCCTTGATGGCCACGTCCATGCCGCGGCCGGTGTTCAGCACGCTGCCGCCAATGCCGATGCTCTGCGTGATGGAGGAGACCTCCACACCCGTGGGCTGAGTACCCGCGTACATCGAGGCGAAGTTGGAACGGCCCGACTTGAAACCGTAGGTGCCGGAGTTGGCAATGTTGTTGCTGATGGTCTCCAGCTCGGTGTTGATGGCGTTGATGCCGGTGAGCGCGATTTCGAAGCTCATGATCGATCCTTTCAGCTTTGGGAAGAAGTGCGGGAACCGTTGAAGGCGGTGACATCGGCGGGAGAAACGGAGCCCACGCCCGCGACATCGAGCACGATGCCTGCGGTGCTGGACATGCGCACGCTGTTGAGCGTGCCCGTGACCTGGACGGCCGGTGCCGGTTGTTCACCCGCATCGACGGCAATGGTGTAGCGCCCCGGGGGCAGACCGAGGGCCACCGGGTCGACCTCGAAGTTGACCGCGCCCGCAGTGCGCGGGCCCAGCTCGACCTTGCGGGGCAGGCCGTCCGCGCCGGTGAGCACCAGCGTGGTCTGCGTGCTGCCGCTGGCCAGCGTGAAACTCCCGGCCACGGGCTCGGTACCCAGTTCGATCTGCCTGACCTGCACCGACAGCTGCGAGCCGACCTGCGCGCCCATGGCCAGCACCTGCAGGCCTTCAAGCATGGTGGCGTTGGCGTTGTTCTGGCTGACCAGCTGTTGCAGCGCCTGCGTTTGCGACAGCTGGTTGAGCTGGTTCACGTACTCGCTGGAGTCCTGAGGGTTGAGCGGATCCTGGTTGCGGATCTGCGCCACCAGCAGGGTGAGGAACATGTTGCTGGTGTCGCCGTTGGGGGCTACGGCAGCGTTCCCGGAAGCGCCCGAGGTGGCATTGGCGGCGCTGGCGCCTGACAGCAGGGTTTCCATGGTTTCAGCTCTCCCCGAGGCGCAGCAGCGACTGCTGCATGGAGCGCACGCGCCCCAGCACCTCGACATTGGTTTCGAAGGCACGGGACGCCGACATCATGTCGGTCATCTCGGCCACGGCATTGACGTTGGGATAGAACACGTTGCCTTCCGCGTCTGCCATGGGGTGGTCGGGCTCGTGAACCTTGCGCACCGGCTCGGTGCTTTCCACCACGTCCAGCACCTGCACGCGCGCGCCGGGTACCTGGCCCTGGTCGGAACGCTGGTAAATGGCGGCAAACACCGGCTTGCGGGCGCGGTATGCCGTGGTTTCCTCGCTGGCGGCGGAGTTCGCATTGGCCAGGTTGCTGGCAATGGTGTTGAGCCGCACCGTCTGTGCGGACATCGCCGAACCGGCAATCTGGGTGATCTGGTTGAATGCCATGGTCACTGCCCCGAAATGGCCTGCGCCAGGCCCTTGAGCTTCATGTTGATGAAGGTCAGGCTCATCTGGAAATCAGACGCGTTCTGTGAAAAAGCTGCCTGCTCGACCCCGAGTTCCACGGTGTTACCATCTTGCGAGGGGTGGTTCGGCACGCGGTAGCCCAGTGCTGTGGACTGCGTGTCAAGAGGCAGATCCATGGCGTCGTCCTCGGTGGCACGGCGCAGGCTGGCAGCGAAGTCGATGTCCCGCGCCTGGTAACCCGGCGTGTTCACGTTAGCCAGGTTAGAAGCCAGCACCTTGGTGCGTTCCGCGCGCAGCTTCAGCGCATCGGCATGCACGTCGAGCACCTGATTGAAATTGATGGCCATGCGTTCTCCTTTCTCTTGCAAATGGTTGGTCCTGTGCCTGGGCTGGCCCTGGCTGGCCTTCGCCCAGCCCCACACCCCACAGGAAAAGGTCGCGGAAGCGGCCCGGCAGTACCTGCAGTCGCTCGCCGAGGCGCAGGACTGGCAGGACCCGGTGTTTGACATCCAGGTCGCGACGCGACTGAGCCACGACGGCGCCTGTTCGCGCCCGCTGGACATCCGGCCTGCGGAAACGAAACAGCTTTCGCGCATGCGCTTCGACGTGACCTGCAGCGGCGCGGGCGCGTGGCGCGAGACCTTCGTGGTGCGGGCACGTGTGCTGGCACAGGTGGTGGTGGCGGCAACGCCGATTTCGGCACGCCAACCCATACGGGCCGACGACCTGCGAACCGAGGAACGTGACATCACAGCCATGCCCGATGCCCTGGCCCACCCGGAAGATGCCGAGGCACAGACCAGTCGGCGGGCGCTGCGCCCGGGGCAGGTGGTGCAAAAGCGTTTCCTGCTGGCCGAGTTGATGGTGCGGCGCGGAGCGCCAGTGCAGATCGTTGCGCGCACCGGCGGCGTGCAGGTGACGCACTCGGGTGAAAGCCTGGACAACGGCTCGCTGGGGCAGACGGTGCGTGTGCGCAACAGCGCCAGCGGCAAGGTGATAGATGCCCGGGTCGTGGACCAGGGAGTGGTGGAGCCGTTGAACAGGATCGTCACGCCTCATTCCCCTGACTGAAGCTGACGGGCCACGCGGACCAGCTTGCGGGCGTAGTCCGGATCGGTGGCGTAACCACCGCGCGCCAGGCCCTGTGCGAATGCCTCGGCGTCTCCGCCTGCGTTCAAGGCCGTCTGGTAGCGCGGGTTGCCCAGCAGCAGCTGCGCGTAGTCCCGCATGGCGCTGGCCATGTCCGGATAACTTCGGAAGCGCTCTGCGCGCTTGACGTCCTGGCCTTGCTCGTGTTCCGTGGTCATGGCGTCCAGCACGGCGCCACGCCAGTTACCGCCAGCCTTGATGCCGAAGAAGTTGTGGCTGTTCGAGCCGTCGCTGTTGCGCAGGGGCCGCGCACCCCAGCCAGACTCCAGCGCGGCATGGGCCACCACAAGCTCCGGCGCCACCCCCAGCTGCTGGGCCGCCTCCGCCGCAGGCGCCTGGATGTCTGCCAGGAATGCCGCGCGGTCAGCCGGGCTCGTGCCCTCGGCAGTAACGGACTCGGACCGGTTACCGGCCGCCACCGGGTTCAGGCGCCAGCGCTGCCAGGCACCTTCCACGGACATGGCAGGCGTCTGCTCGCCGCCATGCTCGATGAAGTGCCTGACCTCGGCATCCACCTCGCGCCACAGTCGCGTGAACCCGCCGCCGCCGTTCGGGCGAACGGCCCCGGCTGCGGCCTGGGAGGACGCAGACGCGGCGTGGGCCCAGCTGGCGTCAGGCAGGCGCATAGGTCGACACCTCCTGCTGCAGGACGCGTTGCATGATTTCGTGCTGTTCGGTCAGCAGGCTGCAGTTGCGCAGGTTCAGGCGCTTGCATTCGCGCACCAGGCCTTCCAGCTCTCGGGTCCAGTCGGCCAGCAGTGAAGCCGACGCCGCGCCCAGGCGCCGCTGCAAGGCCGCGTGCGCCGTTGCAGGCGGTTGTTTGGTCAAGGCGGATGCGAGTGTCATGCGCTCGGCTCGGCGCTGGTCGATGACGTCGACCAGGCCGGCGATGTCGCTGCACACCTGCCTGACGCGCTCCACCTGGTGGCGCAATGCGGCCTCGAACTGCGCGTCAAGAAGGTTACGCAAGGCGTGGTAGTCCTGCACGTCCGCGCGCACCATGTCGAGGTAACGACCAACCTCCCTCTTGGTTGTCACGATTGGCCTCCGTGGAACTTGGTGATCAGCCGCGCCAGCTTCTGCGGATCAAAAGCGATCTCGCCCCGTGCGAGCGCGTCACGCAGCTCCACCACGCGTGCCTGATCGATTTCGGGCATTTCCTTCATGGCCTCGATCGCCGGCAGCAGCACGCCGGAACGCAGTTCACCTGCCCCGGAACGGGGCGAGGGGCGTGCGGCATGAGCCGTGTTTTCGGTGTTCGCCGTGCCAACAGGCTTGGACTGCTGGGCGCTGTCCACAGGGGTGTTGCTGGAGATCCTCATGCGGTTGCCTCGGGTAGGTTTGGTATCCATCGTGTCTCTCGCCGTCATTGGCCCGCCGGGGCGGATGGCGTGGCGCCACTCAACTGGCGGCCGACAGCACGCAGTTGGTCGCGCAGTACCGCCAGCACGCCCGGGCCGGGCAAGACGGCATCCACGCTGGGCATCAATTTGCGGGCTTCTTCTTCCACCACTTCCGGTGCGCCGTACATCGCGGCAATCCCATCGGCCTGCGCCTTGGTCAAGATGACCAGTTCGATGCGGCGGTTGCGGCTGGCCAGCGGATTGGCCACGTCCAGCGGCGCCTGGTCGGCCATGCCAACCATCTGAAGCACACTGGCGTCGGGCATCCCACCGTCGACCAGAAGACCGCGCGCCGTTGCGGCACGGCTGCTGGAGAGCGTCCAGTTGGAACGGGCGTGGTTGTGCGGGTCGGCGTAAGGCTGCGCGTCAGTGTGTCCAACGATCAGCATCTGGTTTTCCATGCGGGCAAACAGCGGCCCCATCTGTTGCAGGAGATCACGGAACCGGGCAGTGGGCACGGAACTGCCCAGCTCGAACATGCCTTCGTTGTCGGTGTCATGCAGCATGACGCGCAGGCCGTAAGGGGTGATCACGGTCTGCAGGTTGGCCTTCAGGCCGCTTTGTTCGCTCATACGGGCCAGAACTTCGGCCAGATCGCGCAGGTCGGTGGGTGATTCGTAGCGCACGCGGCTCTTGCCGGTGGGCTTGCCGATTTCGTCCGGGTAGTCGGGGCCGTGGCCGGTCTTGCGCGAAGGCACCGCCTCGTTGTGGCGGGGCAGCGGCTCACGTGAGATCAGGCTGCCGCGAGGACCGCCCATGGTCTCGCTCATGCGGCCCTTTCCCTGGTCGAGCAGGCTGCTGGACGAGTTTTGCAGCGATGCCTGAGCCTCCTCCGTCTGACGCGCGGCAAGCACCCACAGCACGAGGTACAGGCACATCAGCGCCAGACAGAAGTCGGCAAACGCCACCTTCCAGCTGCCGCCATGCTCTTCCTCTTCGTGACGGCGGCCGCCACGCTTGATGATGGCGGCCTTGTGTTCCTTACCCTTGCTGGACACGGCGGTCTCCTGCACGGCGGTTGAACTGCGGTTTTTCGTCGTCGCCACCACCGCTCAGGGCGTTGATCCACCCCTCAAGCTCCGAGAAACTGGGCTTGATATTGAGCTGCACGAGACGGCGGCCGGCGTCAATCGCAAGCAACGCGGGCTTGCCCGACAGATGGGTAACCAGCACCACTTTCACGCATTCCATGTTGGACATGTCGCTCTTGACGACCTGCTTCATGATGTTGCTGATCGGGTCCAGCACGGCGTAGCACAAGAAGATGCCGATGAAGGTACCCACCATGGCTGCTGCCACCTTGGCCGCGATCTCGGCAGCACCCGCGCCATCGCCCACCGAGTTCATGGCCATGACGATACCTAGCACCGCCGCCAGAATGCCGAAGCCCGGCATGGCTTCGCCGATCTTGTGCAACGACTTGGCAGGCTGGTTAAGTTCTTCATCGATGGCTTCGAGCTCCTGGTCCAGCACACCTTCAAGTTCGTGCTCGTTGATCTTGCCCATGGCCATGAGGCGGAAGTTGTCGACGATGAAGTGCAGCAGCTTGGGCTCGTCCAGCACCATGGGGTAGTTCTGGAACAGCTGGCTCTTGTGGGGTTGCTCCACGTGGGCGTCCAACGCCTTGAGACCGCCTGCCGCCGTCTGCAGCAGCTCGTACATCAACAGCAGCAGCTGGCGCTGGAATTCGTAGGCATCGCGCTTCCTTGGCGACAGCACCTTGCCCAGTTGCAGCCGCATTTCGGTCAGCACGTGGCGCGGGTTGCCCACCACGATCGCGCCCAGCCCCGCGCCTCCAATAATCAGCAATTCGATCGGCTGCCAGATCACACCAAGATTACCGCCATGAATCAGGAAGCCCCCGAACACACAGAAGATGACGATGAAGAAGCCAAAAAACAGTTGCATGGATACAGTCCGTGTTCTTGAGTCAGTGGGTTTGAAGCAGGGCCTTCATCTTCTGCAGTGCAGACTTGTTGATCTGGCACACGCGCGCCTCGGTCAGCTGCAGCACCGCGGCGATTTCCTTGAGACTGAGTTCGAATTCGTAATAGAGCTGGACGACGCGCTGCTCCCGCTCGTTGAGTGCGGTCAGCGCCTGCTCGATGCTGCGCCGCGCGATCCACTCGGCCTCGGGCGAGTGTTGTACGCCGGAAGGCTGGTGTATCTCCTGCACGAGTTCGTCGAAACTCGCCATTTCCTCAGAGTTGGTGTCTTGCTGGTAGGCGATGTAGTCGTCAACGGTCATGCCCAGCGCCGCGACGATCTCGCTTTCGCTGGGCTCACGCCCGAGGCGCCGGCGCAGTTCGCGCACGCCGTCGCGCACGCGGTGGCTCTCCTGCCGCACGGTACGGGGGCGCCAGTCCTGGCGGCGCAGCTCGTCGAGAATGGCTCCGCGCACACGCAGGACGGCGTAGGCCTCGAAGCGCTCGTCGGGCTCGCCGTAGCGGCGCAGTGCATCCAGCAGCCCCATGAGGCCGATCTGCATCATGTCGTCGCGGTCCATGGCGCCCGCAGCCTGAGAGGAGAGCTGACGCACAACGCGCTTCACCATAGGGGCATGGGCCACAAGATGGCGCTGCTCCTCCGCAGCGGCAAAGCGGTCTGCCGCCTGCACGCTAGCCATTTCGGTGTAACCGTTGTGCATGGCCATGCTCACTCGATGATCAGCTTGCCGATCATGGCCACTGTGAAGGGTTTTTCGCGCCCTTCAGCCTTGTAGGCGGAATCCAGCGCCTGGTTGATGGAGGCAGTCAGTTCGTCAATGGTTAGCAGACTCGCCTGCTCCAGGGTGTAGAAGGACAGAGCCTTGACCACGATGCTACGCAACAGCGGCAACTGGTTCTTGACAGCGCCTTCGCCATCCTTGGGGGTCTTGAACACCAGGTCCACGGCGATGTAGTTCGACAGTGGTGCCCCTTCCTGCGCACGCAGCATGACGATGACCTTGTCCAGGCTGACGTACTTGTACTCGCGCTTGTCCTCCACGGGCGCATGCTCCTGCGCCGTTACGGCATCGTCGCTCTGCGTGGACTTGACCCACCACAGCACAACGGCCCCCACGCCGATGGCGGTAACGATGAAAACGGCCAGGACCAATGCAATCAGTTTGAGTTTCTTTTTCATGTGGGGTTACCGGGTTCAGGCCAGATCGAAGGTTTGGGCCGCGTCTTTTTCGTCACCGCCGCTGGCGCGTGCAGGCGGTTCTTCGCGGCTCTCTTGCCGCTGGCGCTGCTGTCGCCCGTCGGGCGAGCCGAGGTGATCGGACGCGACCTGCACGGTCACGCTGGCCTGCTGGCGCAACGAAAGTTCCTGGCGCAGGCCTTCGCTGATGGACTGCAACTGCCGTGTGACATCGGCATGCGTGGCGCTGAGCTGGACCTGCCAGCTGCCGCCCTCTTGCCGCAGGATGATCTCAACACGGCCCAGCATGGGCGGGTCCAGCCGGATCACGGCACGCTCCTGGCCCTGGGCGCACTGGATCTGGAGGCGTTCGCCCAGGGCTTGCGCCAGCGGACGCTGCCACAGGCTGGGTTGACGGGGGTGCAAGGCCAGGGGTGCCTGCGCATCCTGTGCATGGCCCGCTGCAGGCACCACCGTGGCCATGTCGGCGACCTTCGGCGTTCCATCGACCGCCAGCGGGCTGCTGGCCTGCACTTGCCCCGACGCCTTCGCCTGACCTTCACCGACGGACTGGACAGCACCCGCAGCAGCGGCACGTCCGGAGTCCGCCAGCTTGGCGGTGAGGGCGTTCGCAGCATCTGCGTCGATACCCACCCCCTGAAGCTTGGCGCCAGCGGGGAGCTTCTCTTCATCGCCTGCGGCGGTCATCATCCTCAACGCCCAGACGTCCGGCACGGCGTCGCCACGTGACACACCGCTGACGAGCGGTCCGGCAGTTGCTGCCGGACCGGATTCCGACGAATCCATACCCACCGCCGACGGTTGCGCTGCCAGTGATAGACGCAACACCAACCCCGCGTCGACGTCTTGCGTCCCCTGGTGTATGGCCAACGCGGCGCCAGCCCCATCCGCCGGGATGGCCTGTGCGTCGGCCGTCTCGACCGTTTCGGTGTCTGCCACGGCAGGTAGCAGGTCTTGCGGCAGCAACTGCGACAGGACGTCGACGAACAGGGGCAGATCCAGACCGAACCCGGCCGTCTGAATGGCGGCGCCCGGCGCGCCGTCTGCGAATGGAACACCCAGGGTGAGCAAGGGTGTCTGTATGGCCACGGTCATGACTGGTCCTCGAATTGTTCGGCGATGGCATAGGCCTGGCGGCCCTCCCGGTGGAGGCACAACTCCTGCATGCGTGTCTGTGCTTGAGTGCACGCCTGGCGGCACGTCTCCAACGCCTGCGCGTGCGCCTGGCGCAGGGACGAAACGGCCGGGCGGTCGTGCGCGCCCGGCACGCGTGATGCGACAAGCCGGGCCACCAGCGTGTGCACTTCGGCATCAAGCGACTGCAAGGCGTTCCAGTCGCGGCTCTGCGTGCAAGCGCGCAAACGCAAGGTCAGCTTCTCCATGGTCCGGGTGTCATCCATGGTGGCGCTGCAAACCTTCCCAGCCTTCTCGCAGGGTACCGAGCAGGCTGGCCACTTCGTCGATGGGTGCGGTGTCCAGCTGGACCCCCGCAGCGTGCAGGCGCCTTGCGCAGTAGTCGTACAACTCCCCCAGGTTCTCCACCAGCTCGCCGCCGCCGTCCGTTTCAAGCGCGCTTGCCAGACCGTTGAGGATGTTCACGCAACGGTCGATGCTGATCGCCTTGAGCTCGTGGCGCTGCGCTTCGATGTGCGCCCTGGCTCGAGCCAGCTCGTCCTGAATGCCGCTCATCAGGATCAGTACAAGCTGGACAGGAGACGCCTGGGCGGTCTGGGCACCCAGGTTGACGTTCAGATAGCTGTTGTAAGCGTCGTAGTTCACGGCGTGGCTTGGCAGGTTGGAAAGTTTGTCGGCGATGGTCAGTTCGAGAGCTGCCCGAACAGACCGGAGGTCTCTTCCATCTGACTGGTCAGCGACTGCAAGCGGCTGAACTGCGCCAGATAGCGCTCGTACGCGGCGTTGAACTGGTCGTCCAGGCGGGTCTGCCGCTGGGCCAGGGTCTTTTGCAAGGTCTGAACGGCATCCTGGCGGCGCTGGATCTGGCCGATAGAGGCGTTGAGCCAGGTGTCGACGGCGCGGTCCATGGCACCCAACAACCCGGAACTGCTCGACAGGCTGGCTGAGCCGAACACCTGGTCAAGCACATCGGGATTGGTGCTCAGCCGCTGTGCGAGCTTGCTGGCATCCAGGCTGAGTTGGCCCTGCCGGTCGGCGGACACCCCCAGATTCATGAGGCTAGTGCCGCCAAAGCTCTGGCGCAGGATGTCGTTCAGCCTGGATTTGAGCGACCGCACGCCTGCGTCGGTAGAGAAAATTCCGCGCTGGCTGGCCGACTCACCGGCTTTGGTGAGTTCGTCCAGCACGGATTTCAAAGTGTTGAACGCCGTGACGAAATTATTGACGTTCTCGGCCGTGCCCGAGCTGTCAGAGGCGACGGTCAACGTCACGGCACTCTGCCCCGCGGTCATGGCCTGCTGGAGCGTCAGTTCCACACCGGAAATACCGGTGAAGGTATTGCTGGCCTGCTGCTGGCGCATGCCGGTGCCTTGCTCACCCAGCCAAATTACCGCGTCCTGCGCGGCCACCATCTGTCTGGGCGTGGACAGCGCGGTCTTGAGATCGCTGGCCGGCAGGCCGCTCACATCCAGGCTGATCTGGCCGCCTGCGCCGGTACTGCCTGCCGTGAGCATTAGCTGCGCCTGACCGTTGAGCGTGACGATACTAGCGGTGACCTTGCCCCCGTTGCCAGAAGCCAGGTTGATCGCACGGGCAATCTCGGCCTGCGACAGGGTGCCGTCACCGTCCTGGTCGGCCGACACGAGATCCACGGTGAAACTCGATCCATCGGCCTGTTGAACCACCAGCGGGCCGCCGCTGATGACGGGAACCGCCGGCAGGTCTTCGAACGCGACCTGGTGCGCACTGGCCAGTTGTTCCACGAAGAACGAATAGCTGCCCGCCTGCGCGGAGGCCGAAGCCTTGGCGACACCCACGGCGGTGTTGCTCAGCGTGGCCGTGTTCTGCAGCAGGCTCTTCTTGCCAGACAAGCTAGCCAGCGCCGCATTGAAGTTGGACAATGCCGTGCGCAGCTTCGTCAGAGCACTGGCCGTCGCGTCGGCCGTCTTGGTCTGCTGCGTGATCAGGCTTTGCGTGCCCTGGGTGTAAGCCGTGGCCAGTTGCGTGGCCCACGACGTCGGATTGATGTCAGCCATGGTATTTTCCTCCGGTAAACCGGGGACCCACCCCCGGCTGTACGGCATAAGGCGACCCAAACCGGGCACAAATTAAGGAGCAGAGTCCACAAACCGTCATCGCTGCCCCCTCAGCCACACCTGCGAAGCCTGTTCATCCTGCTGCTTCTGGGCACGCAAGGCCTGGTCTGCCGCCAAGCTCTGGTGACGGCGGCGCAGCAACTGGTCGAGCGCCTCGTGGCGCTGCGTGGCGGTCACCAGCGCGCGCTGCGTCGCGGCCATCTTCGCCTCGTGCTGGCCCAGCTGCTCCCTGTGGCTCTGCGCTAGACCGATCACGGCCTGCTTGTAGTTGGCACAGTTCATCGACAGGGCCATCTGCTGCGCGCCGCTGGGCCCGCTCTGCTCGTACAGGCGCTCCAGACGTTCCAGATTGGTGCGGTAACGCTCCCGCACGGCCTGCTGGCGAGCCAGTTCGACGCCCAGACGTTCCTGTTCCCGGGCGCGCTGCGACACAACGTGTCCCAGGGCATGGAGTTGTTGAGGTGTCTTCATGCACGCAGCCCCTCAAGGCGGTTTAGACATTCGGCCAGGGGTGCCGGCTCGTGAACGCCCTGGTGCAGGTAACCCTCGATACTCGGGTACAACTCCACCGCGCGGTCTGTCTGCGGATCTGCGCCGGGAACATACGCCCCCAGGGGCAGCAGTTCGCGAACCTGGTTGTAGCGGGCCAGCAACGCCTTGACAGTCCGCGCTGCCTGTTGGTGCGAGGCCTCCGTCACAAGCGACATACAGCGGCTGATGGAGGCCCCGACGTCGATGGCGGGATAGTGCCCGCGCTCTGCCAGCGCACGCGACATGACGATGTGGCCGTCAAGAATGGCCCGGGCCGTGTCCACCACCGGGTCCTGCTGGTCGTCGCCCTCGGCCAGCACCGTGTAGATGGCGCTCATGCTCCCCTGGCTGTGCTCGCCGTTGCCCGCGCTTTCCACCAGCTGCGGCAGCAGGCTGAATACCGATGGCGGGTAGCCGCGCGTAGCCGGCGGCTCGCCCAGGGCCAGAGCCACCTCGCGCTGCGCCATGGCAAAACGGGTGAGCGAATCCACCAGCAACAGCACGTGCAGCCCCTGGTCGCGGAAATGCGCTGCCAGGGTATGGCACAGCTCGGTGGCGCGCAAACGCATCAGTGGGGATTCGTCCGCGGGGGCCACCACCACGATGGAACGGCGCAGGCCGGCCTCGCCCAGGGACAGGTCGATGAACTCCCTCACCTCGCGGCCCCGCTCGCCGATCAGGCCGACGATCACGACATCGGCCACGGTCTGCCGGGTGATCAGCCCCAGCAACACGCTCTTGCCCACGCCGCTGCCAGCCATGAGGCCGACACGCTGGCCCCGGCCCAGCGTGAGCAAGCCATTGATGACGCGAACCCCCACGTCCAGCGGCTCGTGCACGGGCTGCTTGCGCAGGGGGTTGACTTTGGGTGGCTCCACGTCCAGGAGTTGCTCGCCACCCAGGCGGCCCTTGCCGTCCACCGGCTCGCCGAGCCCGTTGACGATGCGCCCCAGCCACGAAGGGCCGACCATGAGCCCGCTGCCACGCGGCACGGGCAGCACACGCGCCCCGGCGGACAGGCCTTCGGTCTGCTTGAACGGCATGACAAAGGAAACGTCTTCACGAAAACCCACGACCTGAGCCTCGACCCACTGGCCATGGGCGGTTTCGACGTTGCAGCGCTGCCCCGTATGCAACGGGCAGCCTCTGACCTGCAGCAGCAACCCTGACGCGCCGACCAGGCGCCCGGTGGGCGTGGCCACGGGCACCTCGTCGAGTTCAAGCTTGCGGATGAGGTCAGTGATCACTGCTCGACCCCTTCGCTTTGCGCCGTGTCCACACCAATGGTTTCGCCTTCAGGCTCGTCACCCAGGACCTGGGCTTCAATCTGATCGATGCAGGCCTGCAAACGCTGGCGGCAACCGGCATCGGCCTCCTGCCCGCCACTCTTGACACGGCATTCACCGGCCTCCAGGCGCGGATCGGCCACCAGGTTCCACATCTGTGCACGCTGCGGATCGAGGTCAAGAACCCGCTCCAGGTCAAGCGGATTAAACAGCACCTCGACCTTGCCGTTCGCAGGAGGCATCCCCGACAGGGTCTCCTCGACCAGCGTCACCAGCTGCTTGGGCTGCAGGGCGAGTTCGCAACGGATCACCTGCCGCGACACCTTGGCCACCAGGTCCACCAGTTCGCGTCGCATGGCGGACTGGTAGTCGTCGTGCAGCTTGCGCAGGCTGGTCAAGGCCTTGTCGACGGGAACAGCCAGGCCGGCGAATTTGGCCATGGCCTCGGCACGCCCGTCTTCTCGGCCCAGTTCCAGACCCTTGCGGCGCCCCTCGGCCAGACCGTCCTGCCGGCCCTGCTCCAGCCCACTGGCGTAACCTTCGTCGAAACCGCGGGCCTGTCCCTGTTCATAGCCTTCCTGCCAGCCGGTACTGGCATCCTGCACGGCAGCGCCGTCGAGCTGCGCGGACTGCATGCCCTGGGCGCGGGACAGGTTGGGAAAACGGTGGGGGCGGAAGTACTTCATTCGACCACCGCCTCGGCAAAGAGCTGAATCTCGATCTCGCCCGCGTCGGCGAGGTTCTTGACTTCGTTCATGATGGCTTCGCGGGCCTGCTCGACCCGGCTCATGGGCACCGGCCCTGTGCGGCGCATCGTGTCCTCGAAACCCTGCGCCTGACGGCGCGGCATGGCCTGCAGGATCGCGCGGCGCAGCTCCGGCTCGGCCCCTTTGAGAGCCACGGCCCAAAGCTCCAGTGGCACTTCTTCGATGATGCGGGTGATGACAGCCTCGTTCTGGCGCGACAGGATGTAGAAGTCGTACATGCTCCGCTCGATCTGGGAGACGATCTCCGGATCGCGCGAGCGCATCTGGGCCACCACTTCCTGGCGGTTCCCCGGCAGGCGGTTGAGGATCTCGGCCGCCTGCTTGACGCCTTCCACGGCTGCGCTCTGGGTATCCAGGCTCTCCAGGCAGCTCTCTACCAGTCCCTCCAGCTCGATCAACAGATCGTGGTCGACACTGTCCAGGCGGGCAACCTGCGTGAGCACCTGGTCCCGCCCCTCCGGAGGCAAGGCATCGGTCACAG
Organism: Burkholderiaceae bacterium; assembly: GCA_041913045.1. GTDB lineage: Bacteria > Pseudomonadota > Gammaproteobacteria > Burkholderiales > Burkholderiaceae_C > CAMLOF01. Next base: position 30,377 of record JAYSGB010000042.1, read on the forward strand.
CACTCGCCAGGGTCGGCGGCAGGAACGCCAGGAACACGGCCTGCATGTGAACGTGCTCCCGGCTGATGCGATCAGCCACCCATTTGGGTGAAGCCCATTGCAAGCGGGCCATCTTCGGTCGGATGGCGTCGCCATAGATGCTGTTGAGCACGCTGTTGGCGATGTTCGAGCCCAGGGCGAGATCGAGCGCATTCTTCAGGTATGCCCGCGACGCGCCGTGCACACCGCTTTGCTGGCGATAGTCGTCGAAGAAGCGTTGCAAGGCGGTGCGGACCTCGCCGACCTTGATACCGCTCAAGCGCGACATCACCTGGGTCACGGCCAGCAGTTCCTCGCGCGACAGGCAGCGCAGAACATCGGCCGCGGCCTTCTCGCCCATGCTCAGCAGCACGATGGCGGCCAACTCCAGCTGGCTGGGTTCATCGCCTTCTGCGGCGGGATTGAGATCAGTGTTCTGCGCCATTTTTCTGCACCCACTGTTTGACAACCTCCGCCACGCGCTCCGGCTCCTTGCCCGCCAGCACGCGCAGGTGGTTCACCAGCACATCCACAGGCGAGCCGGGTGGCGGCAAGTCGTAGTCCTCCAGCAGCGGCACCACGGGCATGCCGCGCTCGTCGGCCTGCTGGCCACCGGGGGCCATCGCCGGTTCCGGCAATGCCTTTTGCGTGAGCATGTCGGGCTCCGGCGCGGCAGGCAATTCCTGCAGCTCCGCCAGTTCAGCCTGATTCGGCTTGTCCACGGCCTGCTTAAGGATCCGCAAAGCTGGCCGCGCCACCAGCAGGTAGGCCAGCAGCGCTGCCAGCGCGTAGGCGGCCCAGGTGGCCATGTCGGTCACGTTCTCGCGCTCGCGCCACCAAGGCGCCGGCTCGGCCCTGGAAGGAAACGGCATGGCCGAAACAACCAGCTTATCGCCTCGTGCCTCGTCGATGCCCAGACCGCCGCGCAGCAGGTTTTCCATACGCGTCAGGTCTTCAGCCGTCCAGCCGCCCTGGCCTGCGGGTGCCACGGCGTGGTTCAAGGCCACCGCCACGTTCTGCTTGCGCAGCTGGCCCCGACCACGCTGGATGGTGGTGACGCTGCGGTCGTAGGCGTATTGGCGGGTGGTGGCGCTGCGCTGCGCGGTGTTGCCCTCCTCGGCACCGGGCGCCTTGTCGGGCACGGCCACCGGCCGGTTGCTCAGGGAGCCGGGCACGCCCAGCGCCAGCCGGTCACGGTCAAGCTCCTCGCGCATCGCCTCGTTGGTGATCTTGGGCGCGTCTCCATAACGCTCATGGGTTTCCTGCACGCGGTCGTTGTCCACCTCGACGGTGACGCTGACCTGGAAATTCCCATCGCCCAGCAGGGGGGCCAGCAGGGCCTGCGCATTGCGCCGGACTTCCTCCTGCATGCGATGAGCGGCTTCGTTACCAATGCTACCCACCTCGAACCCGTCGGTCAGGTCGACACGGGCAGACAGCAGGTTGCCCGATTGGTCCACCACGCTAACACGTTTGGCGTCGAGGTTGGCCACACTGCCGGCAACCAGGTTGATGATCGCGGCGATCTGTTCCGCGCCCAGAGTGCGGCCAGGGTGCAGGGTCAAGGCAACGGACGCCGAACTCTTGTCCGTGGAGCTGGCAACGAACGATGAGGAGCGTGCGATCGACAGGTGCACGCGCGCCTGGCTGACAGGCTCCAGAGCCATGATGCTCTGGGCCAGTTCGCCCTCCAGGCCCCGTCGAAAGCGGACATCCTGCACGAACTGGCTGACACCCAGCGGGTCGTTGCGGTCAACCAGTTCCAGCCCCTGAGGCAGCTTGGCCACCACGCCCTTTGCGGCCAGCAGCATGCGCACCCGGCCGAGCTGCTCGTCACGCACCAGCACCTGCCCACTGTCGGGGTGGAGCCGGTAGGCAATGCTCTCGCCATCCAGCACGGCCAGCATCTCTGCGGTGGGCACGTTTTCCCGGGCGCCGAAAACCGGCTTGTAGGCTGACTGGCTGTTCCACAGGAACATCATGGTCACCGCAGTCAGGCCGATGGCCAGCACGACTACCGGGAGCAGGGGCTTGAGCGCCTGCGGCCGGAACCAGCGGGCCCAGCCAGACTTGGGTTGCCACTGGAGCATGCGAGGTTTGAGCGTGTTCATCAAGGTAAGGCTTCCCCGGGGCTCACAGCTGCAGCTTGATGAGCTCGTCGACCGCGCCCACCACCTTGTTGCGCACCTGCATCAGCATGGAAAATGAGAGGCTGGCCTGCTGGCTGCTGAGCATGGCGCCCACAAGATCGTCGCTTTCACCGCGCTCGACCGCTGCCATACGGTCACCGGCCTGCTTGCCCTGGTCGTCCACGGAAAGCACCATGGCACCCATGTGCTCGGCAAAAGACATGGCGGGTCCTTGATCAGCGGCAGGCGGCGCAATCACAGGCTCGATGGACGCCTGCATCTGCGCCAGGCTGGCCTGGATCTGGACCAACATCGGAGAAGACATGCTCTAACCTCTTTCTGCGTGACAGCCGCAGGGGCACGGGTGAAAGGAAACCGGCACACCGCAGCAGAAAGAGGAGGAGACAAAGCGAGATTACTGTGCACTCAATATGCACACTGACCCTTGACAGCAAGGAAGCCCTCCAAGGCATTGGAGACATCCTTACCGGCAACCCCGCTATCGTGGCCTGCCAGGAGGACAGACTTTAGACCGGAGGCTTTGCGACCCTGCCTTTCGCGCAGGTGTGCCAAACAGTAAGTTGCAAATTGTAACAGTATCGATAACCCCGCATCAACTGACTACTTTCAACGATCCGGACAACGAAGAACTCGGAACACAAGTAACTGACTCATGCGTTAACAATACACGCATTCTGGCATTCGGAATCTGAGCAAATCTAAGGAAGGTCTGCACAACCACCGCTGACGCGGGATTTGTCGGTTGATTTTCCAGATGAGGGCACTGTTTGACGTTTCAGAGATCCAATCGGTGCAATTTCAACCCCGTTTGCAGCTTCGTGGCCGCCTGGGCCAAGCCTTTTCAGGCTTGCGGACGCACTCATCCCCGAGCCACCTGCAGTTTCATCAATGCCTTGCGCGCCATCCACAGGTTGGACAGCGCAAACAGCGTCATCAGGTTGGCCGTGTTCTTGGCCAGCCCCCGGTACTTGACCTTGACGTAGCCGAACTGGCGCTTGATGACCCGAAACGGATGCTCTACCTTGGCGCGCATGCTGGCCTTGGTCTTCTCCAGTTGCTCCAAGATAGCGCCCATCGGGGTGTTGGCCTCCAGCGCCTTGCGCTTGCTGGGCGTCATGGCCACATACCAGTTGGGCTGGTGCTCGCGTTCCTGGATTTCTTCACGTTTCTCCACGCCCCGGTAGCCCGCGTCGGCGTGGACGTCCGTCTCCTTGCCGTGCAGCAGCGCGTGCGCCTGGGTGATGTCGTGCTCATTGGCCGCCGTGGCCGTGACCGTGTGCACCAGCCCGGAGTCGGCATCCACACCGATGTGGGCTTTCATGCCAAAGTGCCACTGGTTGCCCTTCTTGGTCTGGTGCATCTCGGGGTCACGCTCGCCATTGCTGTTCTTGGTGGAGCTGGGCGCCGCTATCAGCGTGGCATCGATGGCCGTGCCTTGTTTGAGCAGCAAGCCCTTGGCCGTCAGCGTGGCATTGACGGTGGCCAGGATTTGTACGCTGAGGTTGTGGGCTTCGAGCAGATGGCGAAAGCGCAGGATGGTGCTTTCATCGGGCAGGTGCTCCTCTCCCATGTCCAGGCCGACAAACTCACGGTACAGCGGCGTGTCGTACAGCGCTTCTTCCATGGCAGGGTCCGACAGGTTGAACCACTGCTGCAAGCAGTGGATGCGCAGCATGGTCTGCACCGCGAAGGGCGGGCGTCCGCCTTTGGCGCTGCGCGCAGGTGCGTGCGGCGAAATCAGCGCCACCAGCTCTGCCCACGGCACCACCAGGTTCATCTCGTCGAGGAACTCGCGCTTGCGCGTCCTCTTGGTCTTGCGCTCGAATCCAGTGCTGTCCAGGCTCATTTGCTTCATGGCTTCAGTCATGCACGCAACGTGCCAACTGGTGGGTTTTGCAGACCTTCCCTAAGCAAAAAATTTTCGTTAAAGCTGCCTCGTGGTGACACCGACCAGTCGAGCGAAACGGTGACCGCTTGCTTCCGCGGTAGCGCATGCTTGGCGTAATCGGCCCCAAAAAACCCAGGCGCGAGTGGCTTTGCCCACCGGAGTCCGGGAATGCATAACGCGTCAATGGATCACTTCAGAAAGCCACCTGGCTCCGGATCACGCAGTCCCTCAGGTGCTTCCCGGGCTTGAAATGCGCCTTGCGCTTTCCCGGCACATTGACGCGCTCGCCGGTCTTCGGATTGCGCCCCACACGTGGCGCACTCTCGCTAACAGTAAAGGAGCCAAAACCACGGATTTCGACCCGTCGACCTTGCACCATCGCACCGGTAATGGCGGACAGCATGGTGTCAACACTGACTTCGGCATCCTGCACGCTCAACTGCGGAAATCTCTGCGCCAAAGTGGTTGCCATCTCAGATCGAATCATGCCTGGATTGTAGGGTTCGCTACGGTGTCCACACTGGGGACTTCCCCCTGTGTTTCTGCTCGGCAACGGCCTAGAACCCCCTCCCTGAAGGGAGGGGGCAGAGTCAATATTTCCTGCTTACAAGTTCTCCTCTCTTGATGATTTCCACGCCGCTGTCGAGTCCGCCAAGACCCGATTTCGCCCTCCAACCCGCCAAGGTCTGAGGTCGGCGCATGACTGCAACGGGCTGCCAAGCCCTTCGATTTCCCTTGCGGGAACACACACTTTCGCAAACGCTTCCAGCTTTCGGGCGGGGTCGCCAAACCCCGTGTTGCCCAGGCCATGCCCGGCAACTTCTTCACGCGCTTCGGTCGTATCGCGCGTTGAATCAAACCCTACTCACCGAATCTCCCCCTCTTGTCCATCCAACCCGACCGGTGCCACCCGAATCGGTACGGCAAGAGGTTCCCCGTTTTGGTCACGGCTACTGCGCAACGTGGCGCCACTGTCTCAACAAAACGGCTAGCTTTTCAGCTTTCCGTAGATTTCAGGGGGGCGATGTTCATAGCCCCTCCCTTACTCACCGCTTGTCTCATCGACGACGAACCATGGCTTCATGCCTATGGCTCCACGTTGCTCCGCACAGCACCCTCCAAGGGTGCCGTTACAGGTTTGAGCTATCCACCGACCCCTGGTTTCCCAAGGTGCCAACGCGTCCAGGTTTCCCCTCAGCGTCCTGTACCGTCACCGGTACCTCAGAAGCCATCCTGTGCGGCAGGCGTTACGCTCTTTCGACACGTCCCGCCGGTCAGTCTTGCACTGACTTTCACCATTGACCAGGTCACTGGGCCATTTCCTGCCCAGCGCCGTTTCACGGTCGCCCAACTTCCCCCCTGATTTGCGTTTTCCGATGTCTCGGATTCGCAATGGCGGTGGATTGGGTCGAAGAAGAGAATTTCACTCTCCAGCGCCCATTGCAGCCGCACCAGCCCTATTAGAGGCATGCGGCTACGGCGCTTGCTCGTGAAGTCGATTGGCGTTCGACTTCACTGTCAGGGTGGCGCCCTGACTGACCTTTCGGTAGTGTGTGTTGCAGTTTGGCGATCTGCCCAGGTAAGCCTCGACATCGATATCGAAGACGGCCTGGGCAGATCGCCGCGCATGCGGCCAGTCCAAAGGCCTTCGCCCCCGGTATCTGCGCCTATACACATCTGTCCGTGTCTGTGTACCTCTGTTGGTGTATAGCGCGGATGTCGGGGGCATTGAGCCGCTTTTGCGTGGAACATCAATATGTGCGGCTGCGCCGCACCAAACCACACTGCAAATACA
>JAYSGB010000043.1:0-34674 GCA_041913045.1 Burkholderiaceae bacterium
AATTTTCAGTGTGATCCACCCCAAAAATGGCCCAGTTTTCGTTGTGATTCAACAACCAGCATGTCCAGCACCAGCACACGGTTGCGCTGAAGAAGGTAGTCAATCCTGCTCAGGTCGCCCAGCGGAACCGTGCGGTCTTCGTAGATCGTTTTGCTTTCCTCAAACAGCTTGACTGCACCGATGAATCCGGTGGCTGCCATGCCTGCGATCAGCAACAGCAATACGCCAAACGCAAAACCCAAGCGAGGGCCGATTCGGAGGCTGGTGATAAATCCCATTTCTAGATCCTTGGTGATAGACGGTGGATTTCTCCGGGGATGAGCGGTGGCAATCAACCGTTGAGATTACCCGTGAGGGTACAGTGTATATGGTTTTGTCTACGACAAACGTGGTTTATACTCGATGAGGTAATCATTAAACTCATATAAGTTAATCATTTAAGGTGTATGAATCATTTGTGTGGCATATTTCAAAAGAAATGAGCCTTTGCGTGATGTTCGGAACCAGTGCTCGGCTTCGATTGCGCGTCCTTTTGATTCAAGACAAGTGCCCTTGCAATGCTTTGCAAATAGACTGTTCTTTGACTGAAAACCCCTACCGGCTTCGGTAGCAACCACGGCACGACAACATGGCAGCGTTCACTCGCCAAGAAAAAAACAAGGAAGGCCCGCTGACGCGCAGGCGGTGCTTCCTGGGAGCTTTGGCGCTGGCGCCTTTGGGCTTGTTGCCGGGGTGCGCCGCGCCTGCAGACCCCATACGGCTGGGCAGCATTGTGTTTTCGGGTTACGAGCCTGTCTTCTTGGCGCGGGAGTTGGGCTGGTTGCCGCCGGAACAAGTTCGCCTGGTGGAACTGCTGTCGAACACAGATACGTTGCGCTCCTTGGCCACACTCAGGCTAGAGGCAGCACAGTTGACGCTGGATGAATTCGTAACGGCGCGGGCAGACGGGCTTGATCTGCGCGTGATTGCCGTGCTGGACATTTCGGAGGGTGCCGATGCGGTGATCGGCCAGCCTGGTTTGCGCACAGCAGACTTGCGCGGCAAACGAATTGCCTATGAGGATGGTGCAGCGGGCGCCGTGATGATGCAGAGCTTCATCGAGGCAAAAGGCCTCAAGCCTGCAGACGTGGTGAAGGTACCCATGACACTGGACCGCAGCGTCGAGGTGTTCAAGCAGCGCCTGGCGGATTACATCGTCACCGCCGAGCCCTGGGTCACCCAGCTTGAATCATTGGGCGGTGAGCGCCTGTTTGACAGCCGAGCCATACCTGGGCGGATTGTTGACGTGATGGTCGTTCGCGGCGACGTTGTGGCCAGCCGGTACGCCGCCATCAAGACTTTGGTGGCGGCCCACTTCCGGGCCAGGGATTACCTTTTGGCGGAACACGACAAGGCCGCAGCCATCATCGCGCCGCGTCTGCAGATATCCCCCGAGGAGGTGACGTCCACATTCCGGGGGCTTCATCTTCCGGATGCCGCGGACTCCAGGATGAGGATGACCGATGACAAGCACCTGATGAGCATGGTTCGCGCCTTGCAAAGCAAGATGCTGGAAAACGGGCTTATCCGGAATCAGCTGGATATGAATGATCTCTTCGACGTCCGCTTCCATCCTGCCGCATGAGACGCCACCTCACCCTCAGAAACGCGCTGCCTTTGGCAGTGTTGGCGCTGCTTTTTTGCGGCATGTCGCTGGCCTTCTACAACGCGGTTTCCGATAGCCGCAAGCAGACGCTGCACCGAGCGACCGGGGATGCTCTGTCTCACGCCGAGGAAATCGCGCGCATTGCACAGCGTGACCTAGCTCAGCGGCGAGCCATCGTCGCGGCCGACCTGAGTGTTCGCACCACTGATCTGCGAACCAGGAGCCTGCTACTCGTCAACGCGGAAGGCGTGATTGAAATGGCGCACCGCTTGAGCTGGCAGCGGCGCCTGGTTCAGGACGTGGTGCCAGGCTTCTCTATGGAGCGGTTTGCCCAGGTGACGTCTGGCAGCATCCCGGAGTTGCATGTTTCCGAGGATGGCAAAAGCATCTCGGTGATGGCGCCTTACTCGGCGGCGACGGATGACAGTCAGTTGCGAAGCCTGCGGCGTGGAGTGGTGTTTCTGGAATATGACCTGACAAGGGAGTATGCGCAGGCACAGGCCTTGACTGTCCGCAGGCTCGCTCCACTGCTTGCCATGGGACTGCTGTTGACGGCATTGTTGTGGTGGGCATTGCGTCGTTACGTTGCACGCCCCCTGGCCAGACTGGAGTCGGCCAACCTGGCGTTCATGAACGGTGACGATAAGCTGCAGCCCGTACCAGAGTCGGGAGTGCATGAGATTGTCGTGCTGTCGCGCAGTTTCAACATCATGCGGCAGCGCGTTCTGGAGGCTGGACAGAAGCTCCGCGACAGCGAGGCACACTTCAGAACGCTGGCGAACGCTGGCGACGTGCTGGTCTGGGCGTCGACGCTCAAGGGGCGTCTCACGTACGTGAACGACGTGTGGAAGGCCTTTACCGGAAAAACCGAGGAAGAGTTGCTGGGAGGAGGGCTCCAGCAGGCGCTTGAGCCGCAGGATCGCGAGTCCCTGGCGGCCATCTTTGCTGAGGCAGTGCGAAGTCAGAAGGCCTTCACCACGGAGTTCCGCCTCACCGATCGCGATGGTTTGACGCGCTGGCTTCGATGCGACGGTAGTCCTCATTTCGACGAGCGCGGCGAACTCATTGCCTATATTGGCCATTGCATCGATGTGACAGACCGCGAACGTGCGCGGCAGGAGATTGAGCACCTCAATGCCAGTCTGGAGCAGCGGGTGCGAGACCGTACGGTGGAACTGCAGAAGGCGAACGCGGAGTTGCGTCAAAAAGAAACTGAGCTAACTGCGGCCAAGCAACAGGCAGAGTCGGCGTCACGCACAAAGTCTGACTTCCTGGCGAACATGAGCCATGAGATTCGAACGCCGATGAACGCGATTCTCGGCATGAGTCATTTGCTCTCCCGCACCGAACTCAGCCCCAAGCAGTCTGACTACATCGACAAGATCCAGCAGTCCGCTCACCATCTGCTGGGCATCATCAATGACATTCTGGATTTCTCGAAGATAGAAGCCAACAAGCTGGACCTGGAGCAGATTGAATTCAGTCTGCCGAAGGTGCTCGATACACTGACCAGCCTGCTCAGTGAGAAGTGCAACCAGAAGGGCCTGGAACTGATCTTCGACATAGGGCTGGACGTTCCCATGCAACTGGTGGGCGACCCGCTGCGGTTAGGGCAGGTCCTCATCAACTACGGCAACAACGCCGTCAAGTTCACCGATTCAGGCCACATCAAGGTGCTCGTCCGCAAGCTTGCGGAAACAGCCACGGAAGTCGAGCTGCGGTTTGAGGTGCAGGACACAGGCATTGGAATGAGCTCGGAGCAGACGGCCAAGCTGTTTCAGAGCTTCCAGCAAGCAGACACTTCCACCTCGCGGCGCTATGGCGGCACGGGCCTGGGGCTGGCGATCGTCAAGCGTCTCACTGAACTCATGGGGGGAGAGGTCGGTGTGGATTCGACGCCAGGACAAGGGTCACGCTTCTGGAGCTCTGTACGGCTGGGCAAGGGCAAGAGTGCTGCTCGCGTCACGCTTGCCTCGCACGATTTGCGTGGGTCCCGAGTGTTGGTGGTGGACGACAACGCCACTGCCCGTGAGCTGTTGCAAAGCCAGCTGGAAGGCATGCAGTTCCGCGCCGAGGCCGTGGCCGATGGCGAGACGGCGTTGCAGCGCCTACGTGCCGCTGACTTGCAAGGCGAACCCTTTGACGTGGTGCTGGTGGACTGGCAGATGCCCGGACTTAACGGTTTGCAAACGGGCGAAAGAATCCAGGGCATGCATCTGCTGCAGCCGCCGCACCAGATTCTTGTGACAGCGTTCGGTCGGGAGGAGGTGTTCAGCCAGTCCAAGGCCGCAGGCTATGAGCAAGTGTTGGTCAAACCATTGGCACCGTCGTTGTTGTTTGACAGCCTGATCGACATCATGGGTGGGCAACGGCGCATTGATGCAACGGTTGCCAGGGCACTCCCGCCTGCCGCGATGGTGGAGAGCATTCAAGGGGCGAGGCTGTTGCTGGTGGAAGACAACGAGATCAACCAGCAGGTGGCCAGCGAGATGCTGAGGGATGCGGGCTTTGAGGTGGAGACGGCGGACAACGGAGAGGTTGCGCTGGGCAAGCTTGAGCGTGATGAGGGCGGGTTTGATCTGGTGCTGATGGACATGCAGATGCCGGTGATGGACGGCTTGCAGGCGACGCGAGCGATACGGGGGCAGCAGCGATTCGCGAGATTGCCGGTGGTGGCGATGACGGCCAACGCGATGGAGAGCGATCGCCAGCAGTGCCTGGCAGCGGGGATGAACGATTTTGTAGCCAAGCCGATAGACCCGGACAAGCTGTGGGCGGCGCTGCTGAGGTGGATAGAGCCCAAGGGCGTGGCGAGAGTGCAGTCGGGGCGGCAGGAGCGTGCGCAGGCAGTGCAGGCGCCGACGCAGGCCAAGACAGAGGTGTTGACACGGCCCATACAAGGGCTGGACGTGGAGCAGGGGTTGCGCCGTTGCATGGGCAAGCGCGAGTTCTACGTGGACCTGCTCAGGCAGTTCACACAGCAGCACCGGGATACGCCCGAGCAGCTGGAGCGCGCGGCGATGGCCGGGAACGTGGAGGTGGCGCAGCGCCTGGCGCACACGCTCAAGAGCGTGGCGGGCAGCCTTGGAGCGCAGCGGGTGCAAGGTCGTGCGGAGGTGCTGGAGCAGCAGTTCAAGGGCGAAGAGCGGGGCGAGGCGTGGCAGCGGGGGTGGCAAGAAGCGCTGGAGGGGCTGAGGCAGGAGCTGGAGCCGCTGTTGCAGGAGCTGAGTCTGGAGCTGGGTGCAGGAGCCGAGCCGCAGGAGGCAGAGCAGGACAAGGGGGCAGGTGTGGCGTTGGACGAGCGTGCGCTGCGGGTGTTGCGCGAGCAGCTCGGCCCGCTGCTGGAGAGCGGGGACATAGCGGCGAAGGCGTGGCTTGAGGGGCACCAGGGGCTGGTGGACAAGGCGCTGAGTCCGGAGGCGGCCAAGCGTCTGCAGCACCTCATCTCAGACTTCGACTTCGACGGCGCCCAACAACTGTTGCAGGGGACACCATGAGTCATTGCTCCAACAGCTCAACCGGCACAGCGCGCTCCCCAGCCAGGCTGCTTCTTCTTTTTCTGCTGTGCCTGGCCGCCCTGCCATGGCTGTCATCCCGCGCCTGGGCTCAGCCGGCCGAATTGCACGTCGTTGCTGACGACAACTACCCACCATTCCTGTTCCGCGATGTGGACGGCAAGCCGACAGGCATGCTGATCGAGTATTGGCAGCTCTGGGAGAAAAAGACGGGCGTGAAGGTGAAGCTGGAGCCCATGCAGTGGGTACAGGCGCAGCAAATGTTGCTGGAAGGCAAGGCCGACGCCATCGACATGATCTTTCGCACACCCCAGCGAGAGCCACTGTATGACTTCTCGCCGTCCTATTTCGACTTGCCGGTGGGTATCTACGCCCACCAGTCCATCTCGGGCATCGACGGTGTAGCGAGGCTTCGTGGTTTCCAGATTGGAGTGATGGCGGGTGACGCCTGTATCGACGTGCTGCGCAATTCGGGGATATCGTCGTTGCAGATCTATCCGAGCTACGTGTCGCTCATCAAAGGCGCGCAGCAGAATGAGATCAAACTCTTTTGTCTGGACCAGTACCCGGCCAACTATTACCTCTACCAGCAGGGCGTGCACCGTGACTACGTCAAAGCATTCGACCTGTACCAAGGACAGTTCCACCGGGCCGTGCGAAAAGGGGATGCCGAGACGCTGGCGCTGATCAACCGCGGCATGGCCAGCATCTCGACAGCAGAGATGGATGCGCTCGTGAAGAAGTGGCTGACCCCACCCACCGATTGGACGGCGCTGCTCTACCCCTTGCGCTGGCTGGCGCTTGCCGTTGTTGCATTCGCCACCGTGCTCGGCCTGTGGATCCTGTCGATGCGCAGACTTCTGCGGGCACGCACAGCAGCCCTGCAGAGTGAGCAGGCCATGCTGCGCGCGGTCATCAACACCATTCCAGATCTGGTCTGGCTCAAAGACACGCAGGGCCGTTACCTGGCCTGCAACAAGCGCTTCGAGCAACTCTACGGGGCCACCGAAGAAGCGTTGCTGGGCAAGACGGACTTCGACTTTGTGGATGCGGAGTTGGCCCGTTTCTTCCGGGCAAACGACCAGGCGGCCATTGATGCAGGCCGCACTCAGGCAAACGACGAAGACCTGACCTTCGCCAGCGACGGTCACGTGGAGCGCTCGCAAACCCTCAAGACGCCCATGCGCAATGAACGGGGCGAGGTGATTGGTGTGCTGGGCATTTCCCGCAACATGACGGCCATTCTGGAAGCGCGAGACGAGGCCGCCGCCAACCTGCAGAGGCTGCGGACCGCCGAGCGCATGGCTCAGATGGGCTACTGGGAGTTGCAGCTTTCAACAGGGAAGATCTTCTGGAGTGAACAGGCCTACGCGCTGTTTGGCCTGGGTGCCGATGCGCTGGCTTCCACCATTGAGGCAGTTCTTGAAAAGGTAGACCCCGATGACCGGAAAATGTTCGAAGAGCAGGTTCGCAAGATGGGCGAGGGCCAACCTGTTTCCATCGTTTTCCGTCTGGCGAGCGGCGAGGGGCCGCAGCGGCACATTCACATGCGCTCCGAGACCGTTCTGGATCACGATGGCAAACCCGAGAAGGCCGTTGGTACATTGCAGGACATCTCGGAGCAGGTGGCCATAGAGCGTGCTCTGCACGAGCGGCAGGCCATCTTCGCTGCAATTGCAGACCAAGTGGTCGACTCGATTGGTTTGCTTGATCCCTACTCTGGCCGTTTTGTCGAGTTCAACCGAGCGGCTCATGAAAACCTGGGTTACACCGCCGAGGAGTTCGCGCAACTCAACGTCATGGATATTGACGTGGGCATATTGCCATCCGAGCGAAAGGCCTACGCGCAGTTGCTTCTTTCGCCGGGCAACCACATGCTGGAGTCCAAGCAGCGTCGTCGCAATGGGGAGGTCCGCGACATCATGCTGCGCGCCAGTGGTCTGGAGCTTCAAGGCAAGAAATACATTGCCGCCATCTGGAGCGACGTGACCGAGCGCAATGCACAGTGGCGCGAGCTCCAGGCGCTGCGCGAACGGCTCGAGCAACTGGTTGCCGAACGCACAGAGGAACTAGCCGTCAGCAACGAGAAGTTACAGGCCGTGTTGGCCGAACAGACGGCCCTGTTTGATTCCGCACCCGTTGGAATCGTGCTCATGCAGGGCAGGAAAATTGCCCGCTGCAACCGGCACCTTGAGGTTCTGCTTGGCTACTCGGCGGGGGCACTGCTGGGGCAGGCAACGCGCGTGTGGTACCTCGACGACGAGACCGATGCGCAGATGAGAGACGCCATGTACCAACCCGTCATGCATGGCAAGGGCATGCAGCGGGAGCTGCAGTTGCGCCGCAGCGACGGCAGTGCCGTGTGGGTCAGGATCACGGCGCAGTTGTTGGACCCTGCGCATCCGCAGCGCGGCATACTGGCCATCATCGAAGACGTTGAACGCGAGCACGCGGCAGCCCAGGCATTGCGCGATGCCAAGGACATGGCCGAAGCGGCTGCGAAGGTGAAGTCGGATTTCCTGGCGAACATGAGCCATGAGATCCGCACGCCGCTCAACGCCATTCTGGGTATGGCGCATCTGGCCTCACGCACGCCACTCAACCCGAAACAAAAAGACTACGTGAACCGTATTGCCGAGTCAGGTAAACACCTGCTGGGCGTGGTCAACGACATTCTCGATTTCTCCAAGATCGAAGCAGGACGACTGAGCATTGAGCGCACCCGTTTCAAACTTGACGATGTGCTTGCAAACCTGCGCAACATGATCGGTGAGAGGGCCATCGTCAAGGGCCTGGAGCTGATCTTTGATGTGGCGCCTGATGTGCCTCAGGTATTGGTGGGCGATCCGCTTCGGCTGGGGCAGATCCTGGTCAACCTTGGCAACAACGCAGTCAAGTTCACCGAACGCGGTGAGGTCAGCGTGGTGATACGCCAGCTTGCGCGGCGTGGTCACAAGGCGCACTTGCGTTTTGCGGTGAGTGACACCGGCATAGGCATGACCGGCGAGCAATGCGCAAAGCTGTTCCAGCCTTTCACACAGGCAGACAGCTCCACCACCCGGCGCTACGGCGGCACGGGCCTGGGATTGTCCATCGCACGTCAACTCGTCACGCTCATGGACGGGCACATTTCGGTCGAAAGCACGCCGGATGTGGGGAGCACCTTCTGGTTTGAAATCTGGCTTGACGACGCCACGCCGCGTTCTCGGGACGATGGCGCGGAAAGCGCGACGCGGGGACGACGTGTGCTGGTGGTGGACGACAACGAACACGCGCGCGAGCTTCTGGTGCAGATGTACACCCAGCTGGAGCTGCAGGCAGAGGCGGCAGCCACCGGGCGTGAAGCCCTGCGTGCCGTGCAGGCGGCAGACGACGCAGGCCAGCCGTTTGATTTGGTGAGCCTTGACATGTTCATGCCTGGCATGAGCGGCCTGGACCTTGCGCGCTCACTGCGCAGCCAGCCACTCAAGGCTTCGCCACTGCTGATGATGGTCTCGGGCATGGGCGAACAAGTCAACCAGGAGGACCTGCGGCTGGCGGGCATCGATGTTTTCCTGCACAAGCCCGTGACCGCATCGGATCTGTTTGACGCGCTCATGACCCTGTTGCATGGCCGCTCACCAAGCGTGCCGCACATGGCGCCTTCGCCAATTGGTGAGTTGGCGCTGGGCAGCATTCAAGGGGCGAGGTTGCTGCTGGTGGAGGACAACGAGATCAACCAGCAGGTGGCCAGCGAGATGCTGAGGGATGCGGGCTTTGAGGTGGAGACGGCGGACAACGGAGAGGTTGCGCTGGGCAAGCTTGAGCGTGATGAGGGCGGGTTTGATCTGGTGCTGATGGACATGCAGATGCCGGTGATGGACGGCTTGCAGGCGACGCGAGCGATACGGGGGCAGCAGCGATTCGCGAGATTGCCGGTGGTGGCGATGACGGCCAACGCGATGGAGAGCGATCGCCAGCAGTGCCTGGCAGCGGGGATGAACGATTTTGTAGCCAAGCCGATAGACCCGGACAAGCTGTGGGCGGCGCTGCTGAGGTGGATAGAGCCCAAGGGCGTGGCGAGAGTGCAGTCGGGGCGGCAGGAGCGTGCGCAGGCAGTGCAGGCGCCGACGCAGGCCAAGACAGAGGTGTTGACACGGCCCATACAAGGGCTGGACGTGGAGCAGGGGTTGCGCCGTTGCATGGGCAAGCGCGAGTTCTACGTGGACCTGCTCAGGCAGTTCACACAGCAGCACCGGGATACGCCCGAGCAGCTGGAGCGCGCGGCGATGGCCGGGAACGTGGAGGTGGCGCAGCGCCTGGCGCACACGCTCAAGAGCGTGGCGGGCAGCCTTGGAGCGCAGCGGGTGCAAGGTCGTGCGGAGGTGCTGGAGCAGCAGTTCAAGGGCGAAGAGCGGGGCGAGGCGTGGCAGCGGGGGTGGCAAGAAGCGCTGGAGGGGCTGAGGCAGGAGCTGGAGCCGCTGTTGCAGGAGCTGAGTCTGGAGCTGGGTGCAGGAGCCGAGCCGCAGGAGGCAGAGCAGGACAAGGGGGCAGGTGTGGCGTTGGACGAGCGTGCGCTGCGGGTGTTGCGCGAGCAGCTCGGCCCGCTGCTGGAGAGCGGGGACATAGCGGCGAAGGCGTGGCTTGAGGGGCACCAGGGGCTGGTGGACAAGGCGCTGAGTCCGGAGGCGGCCAAGCGTCTGCAGCACCTCATCTCAGACTTCGACTTCGACGCAGCCACAGACTTGCTCGCCCAGCTGGATGCCAGCGCATTGAAGAACAAACAACCTGAAAAGAGCCAATCATGACCAACGAACAATCTGCAAAAGAACATCTGGCGCTGGTTCGTCCCACCGTCATGGTGGTGGACGACACACCGCAGAACCTGGCCCTTATGACCGAGCTGCTGCGCGATGACTACCGTGTCGTGGTGGCCAACAGCGGGGAGCGAGCGCTCAAGCTCCTTCAGGCGGGAGGCAACCCGGATCTCATCCTCCTGGACATCATGATGCCGGGCATGGATGGCTACGAAGTGATCACACGCCTGAAGGCTGACGAGAAGACCCGCGACATTCCCGTGATGTTCCTGACGGCCAAATCCGAGGTGGAAGACGAGACGCACGGGCTGGAGCTTGGCGCGGTCGACTACATCATCAAGCCCATCAGCCCTCCCATCGTGATGGCTCGCGTGCGAACCCACCTGGCCCTGAAGGCGTCGGCAGACTTCCTTCGCGACAAGGCACAGTACCTGGAGTCCGAGGTGGCCAAGCGCACGCGTCAGGTCGAAGCCATACAGGACGTTACCGTGCTGGCCATGTCGTCGATGGCCGAAACGCGCGACAACGAAACCGGCAACCATATCCTGCGTACCCAACGCTACATCAAACGCCTTGCGGAACAGTTGCGTGAGCACCCAAACTTCCGTCAGGAGCTGACCGACGACTACATCAAGCAGCTCTTCAAATCCGCACCTCTGCATGACATCGGCAAGGTAGGCATACCGGATCACATCCTCCTCAAACCAGGCAAACTCACGCCGCAAGAGTTTGAAATCATGAAGACTCACACCACCATTGGTTACGAGTCGATCATGCGAGCCGAAAAGGCCTTGGGGCTGGAGCTCGACTTTCTGCGTCTTGCCAAGGAAATTGCCCTTTCTCACCAGGAAAAGTGGGACGGCTCTGGCTACCCGCAGTCGTTGTCGGGAACCGCCATACCCACATCGGCCCGCCTCATGGCCGTGGCAGACGTTTACGATGCACTCATCAGCAAACGCATCTACAAGCCACCGTTCACCCATGAGCAGGCGGTAGGGATCATGCGCGAGGGGCGAGGCACTCATTTCGATCCTGATGTTCTGGATGCCTTCCTGTCCATTCATGAAGATTTCCGAAAGATTGCCGCCAGCTACGAGGACCAAGAGGCAGATTTGAAGGTCTGAGGTACCGTTTAAACCGATGCAGAGAAAGGAGATGCAGATGTACAGGCTCGTTTACGTCAGTGCAGCCACAGTGGCCTTTTCTAAGGCCGATCTGCTGGACCTCCTTACAAAGGCAAGAGATAAGAACCAGAAGGCGGGCATTACGGGCATGCTTCTGTACCATGACGGCGATTTTCTTCAGTTGATCGAAGGCGAGCGGTCCGCAGTACAGTCGCTCTTCGAGGTGATCAAGGCCGACCCTAGACACAGCGGCACCATCGTCGTTGACGAGGAAGAGGCGGATGAACGCGTCTTCGCGGACTGGTCCATGGGTTTTCGTGATCTCAGCGACCCAGCCGTGCAGGCAACCCCAGGGTTCACTCAGTACATGAACACGCCACTGGTCGCTGAGAGCTTTGCCAAGCACCCCAGCACAGCCTTGCAATTGCTATCCATGTTCAAGCCTGCGTACTGAGTCTCGTGTGACGCTGGATCTTGTTTCCCTTTTGTGGACTCTGACCATCGTCAGTACCGTGCTGGCGGTTGCCGTACTTGTGGTGGCCTGGCGTGACCGGGCTCATGCCGGGTTGGGCATATGGGGTGTGGGGTTGGTCGTGAACGCCCTCTCGTATCCCATGTTTGCCTTGCGGGCTGTGGGCTGGCCGCACGTCTCCATCCTGATCGTCAACGTGCTCACGGCGCTCACCATCGCTTTGCATTTACGCGCCACCATTGCTTACCAGGGGCGGCGAGCGTGGAATATTCCACCGTGGGTTGAATGGGCTGCCGTTGCTGCCATGGCTCTAATTGCCTCGGTGTTCTTGCATCACGACCAGTGGCGCAACGTGCTTGGCTCCGTGTGCCTGGCGGGCCTATCTTTTATGTTCCTCCTGCATGCCTGGTTGCCCGGCCTGCACGGCAAGCGATTGACGGGGCGCCTCGTGTTGACTGCAGGCACCTTGCTGCTGGTCATGATGTTCACGTTGCGCGGGTTGTTCATGGTCATGCAGGCAGACTGGCAATCCAACTACCGAGTTCCCGATCAGGTTCAGGCCTGGACCTACATGGCCGCAATGGCTGTGATCCTGCTCAACACCATGGGCTTCGTCCTCATGCAGATGGAGCAGGCTGTGGCACGCCAGCACGACCTGGCCACCCACGACGGCCTGACGGGTGTTTACAACCGGCTGGAGCTCAA
The DNA here is from genome assembly GCA_041913045.1 of Burkholderiaceae bacterium. Taxonomy (GTDB): domain Bacteria; phylum Pseudomonadota; class Gammaproteobacteria; order Burkholderiales; family Burkholderiaceae_C; genus CAMLOF01. Next base: position 12,258 of record JAYSGB010000043.1, read on the forward strand.
CGATGCCCTGGAGCGTTTTGGCGCCCGCTCGGCGCGGGACAATACGCCAATGGCCTTGCTCATGATAGATATTGACCACTTCAAGACTGTGAATGACCGTTACGGGCACCTGGCTGGTGATCACGTGTTGCGGGAGGTTGCGCAGCGCGTAGGCAAAAGACTCAGACGTGCAGACATGCTGGCCCGCTTCGGCGGCGAAGAATTCCTGGCCTTGCTGCCAGGCACCAACGTTCAGGGTGCCATGGTGGTGGCTGAAAGCGTGCGCTGCGCCATTGCCGAACACCCTGTGGCGGTGCTGGGGCACAACATCCCGGTCACCGTAAGCGTGGGCGTTCATGTCGGCATTCCCGGGCAAGCGCCTTACACCACCGAAGCCATGATCGCAGCCAGTGACCGGGCGCTTTACGAAGCCAAGGCACAAGGGCGAAACAGAGTCATTGCTCAATGAGAACGGTCCAGTTTGTAGACGTTGACCGCGTGGAGACGTGGTCACGCTACCGCAAAGGTTTGTGCGACAGCTGCGTGTCCAACTGCTGCACCATGCCCGTGGAGGTTCGCATGCCAGACCTCGTGCGGCTGGGGCTCGTCGATCCTTTCGAGGCCGAGCACGAACAGCCAAAGCAAATTGCTCGCAGGCTGATGAAAGCGGCACAGATCGACCATTTCAACCACAAGAGCAACCTGTTCACGCTTGCACGCAGGGCCGACGGCGATTGCTGCTTTCTGGACGCTAAAACCCGCCGTTGCCAGGTTTACGAGCTTCGACCAGACACCTGCCGCAAGCACCCCCAAGTGGGGCCTAGGCCCGGCCATTGCCCATATGGGCTGGCCAGGTGAATCTGAAGTTTTTTCTTGTGATGTTCGCCCAAGTGTTTGATTTGAAACACTCTTTGAGGTTGCTCAGGTTTTCTGTGGATAACTTTGTTGAAATCTTCTGAAACAGTCGCCCAGGCCCTTGAAAATCAAGGCTTTGACTAGACTGCGCGGATTTTGAGCAGAAAACCTTCGGCCATATAAATCAACCACTTGCGTGAGCAATGCGCCCGCTGTGCCCTGGCATGATCACAAGCGGTACACGGGAGGTGGCACAGGAATTTTTGTGCATAAACCCCAGCGTTTTCTGCCTTGGATGCATGCAAAATGCCCCGCATGAAGCAAAGCAAGGCACGGGTGTTTCTCCTCATCTTCTTGTCGTCTTGGGCCGGTGCGAGCCAGGCCCAGGCGCGGTTGGAATGCCAGGTCACCTACGCGGGTGTCACCCATGAGGTGGCAGTGCAACCCGTGACCAATCCCTACAACGTGCCTTCCGTGGACATTGGTGGACGCTTCCAGTTCAAACCCATTCTGGTGGGGCAGGGGGTACATGTGCAGCGGGCACTCGTGTACGTGTACTTTGTGACTCCACGGCAGCCCGTGCTCATCCAGCAGGCCAAGTACTTACCGCCTTTTCTGGTGCTAGGTGGGAGCCAAGCCATCGACCTGACCGGCGAACAGCGCCTGTATGTCGGCACACAGGAGCGTGAACTGATTTACACATGCGCGTTGCATGGGGTGCAGCCATGAAGGCGCTGCTGGTCGCTGCTTGCCTGGCGTTGGCTTGTGGGTTGACGGCGGCGCAAGAAGCCAAGTTCTCTCTGGTGTTTGCCGGAGACACCACCCTGGACGACGCCCCCGGCGCCTTGATCAAGCGTGGTGGCGACCCTTTCGCCGCTTTTGCCTCGCTCTTCGCGCAGGCCGACTTGCGGATCGTCAACCTTGAATGCGTCGTAGCCACCACGGGCGAACCTGCCGACAAGAACTACACCTTCCGCGCGCACCCCAGGGTGTTGCCTGTGCTTCGCAAGCATGTTGACGGCGTTACGCTTGCCAACAACCATTCCGGGGATTACGGCAGACAAGCCTTTTCGCAGATGCTCGGTTTGTTGCGTGATGCCGGGCTGGCGCAGGCCGGTGGCGGCATGAATCTGGCACAGGCTCACACGCCGTGGATGTTGGAGCGACAAGGCTTGCGCGTGGCGGTGCTCAGCTACAACGAATACATGCCCCGCAGCTTCGAGGCCGCCCACGACGCGCCCGGCATCGCCTGGAGCGAGGACGAGCAAGTGGTAGACGACATTCGCCTTGCCCGCGCCCACCACAAGGCCGATCTGGTGCTGGTGTTCATGCACTGGGGGTGGGAGAACGAAACCGTCGCCAACCCGCGCCAGCGGCAACTGGCGCGCCGCATGATCGACGCTGGCGCCGATGCGGTCATCGGCGGGCATCCGCACGTTACCCAGGATGTCGAACATTACCAAGGCAAGCCCATCATCTACAGCGTGGGCAACTTCATCATGAAGGAAACCGACAACGCCATGCAGCGGAAGGCATGGGTGCTGCGAATGGAGTTTGACCGGCAAGGCGCAACCGGTTATGAGACCCACGTTGCGCGACTGGATGCAAGAGGCATTCCCCGTCGAGACCCGACCACGCCCAGTCCTTGCTGGCGGAGGGGGCAGACGGAAGTGAGCACTTGCATTGCGGGGCGATCGCGCTGATATTTCCCTGTTTTCTGCTCAATTCCCGTCAATCTGGGAAGATGGCAGGCACCATGAGCCTTAGTCATGCTTCCTTTCTGACGTTGGGGCGGCGCCTGAGAATCTGGTTCGCCGTCATTCTTGCGGCTGGCGTCTTGTCTGGCTGCGGCTTGGTCACGCTCGCCTACAACCGCATACCCACACTGCTTTACTGGAAGCTCGACGGCATGGTCGATCTGTCCACGCCCCAGAGCGCCTGGCTGCGTGGCGAAATCGACCGCTGGCACGCCTGGCACAGACGCACTCACTTGCCTGCCTATGCTGGTGCCTTGGCCGAATGGCGTGGACTGGCCACAGGCGACCTGACACCCGCGATGGTTTGCGAGCGGTTTGAACAGGTGCGCACCTGGGTAGATGAAATGGTCTTGCAGGGCATGCCCGCCCTGGCCCGCTTGGCGCAAGAGTTGACTCCTGCGCAGATTGACCACCTGCGGCGCCACTACCAGAAGGAAGATGAAACCTTCCGGCAAGACTTCATGAACGGCAACGGCAACGGCAACGGCAACGGTAGCGTCAGCCAGAAGCGCGTCAGCCGCGCCATAGACCGCGCCGAGATGTTTTACGGCACGCTCACTGCCGAACAGCGGCAGTGGGTTCGCCAGCGGCTGCAGCAGTCGGCCTTTCGCCCTGAGCAAACCTTGGCCGAGCGCCAGCGTCGTCAGGCCGACTTGCTGGACACACTGACGCGCGTACAGGCAGGCGCCCCCGCCCGCGCGGGCCTGCAAGATTACTGGAGCAAGGTGAAGCGTTCGCCCATACCCGCGTACAACGCCTACGCCGATGCAGCGACCCGCGATGGCTGTGCCTTTGTGGCCGAACTGCACAACCGCACAACCCCAGAGCAGCGCCGCCTGGCTGCGCAACAGCTCTTGGAATACGAACAGGCCTTCCGCGCTTTGGCCATAGAGCCCTGAGCATAAAAAAACCCGCTGGGGTTGCCAGCGGGTTTTTACGGGACGCTTCAGGTCGCCGGGCAGAATTACATGCCCATGCCACCCATGTCGCCCATACCACCCATGCCGCCAGGCATGGCCGGAGCGTCTTCCTTCGGAGCCTCGGCCACCATGCACTCGGTGGTCAGCATCAGCGAAGCCACGGAAGCGGCGTTCTGCAGTGCAGTGCGGGTCACTTTCGTCGGGTCCAGAATGCCCATCTCGATCATGTCGCCGTAGGTGTCATTGGCGGCGTTGAAGCCAAAGTTGCCCTTGCCTTCCAGCACCTTGTTGATCACCACGGACGGCTCGCCACCGGCGTTGGCCACGATCTCGCGCAGGGGAGCTTCGATCGCCTTGAGCACCAGCTTGATACCGGCGTCCTGGTCAGCGTTGTCACCCTTGATGGCGCCAGCGGACTGCTTGGCGCGCAGCAGAGCCACGCCACCGCCAGCCACAATGCCTTCTTCCACGGCAGCGCGGGTAGCGTGCAGAGCGTCTTCCACGCGGGCCTTCTTTTCTTTCATTTCCACTTCGGTGGCGGCACCCACCTTGATCACTGCCACGCCGCCGGCCAGCTTGGCCACGCGCTCTTGCAGCTTCTCACGGTCGTAGTCGCTCGTGGCTTCTTCGATCTGGATGCGGATCTGCTTCACGCGGGCTTCGATGTCGGCAGCGGCACCAGCGCCATCGATGATGGTGGTGTTTTCCTTGCCCACTTCCACGCGCTTGGCTTGGCCCAGGTCGGCCAGCGTCACTTTTTCCAGGGTCAGACCCACTTCTTCAGCGATGACCTTGCCGCCGGTCAGGATGGCGATGTCTTCCAGCATGGCCTTGCGACGGTCGCCGAAGCCAGGAGCTTTCACAGCCACAACCTTCAGGATGCCACGGATGGTGTTGACCACCAGCGTAGCCAGCGCTTCGCCTTCCACGTCTTCTGCAATGATCAGCAGAGGACGGCCAGCCTTGGCCACGGCTTCCAGCGTGGGCAGCAGGTCGCGGATGTTGCTGATCTTCTTGTCGAACAGCAGGATGAAGGGGTTGTCCAGCAGGGCAACTTGCTTCTCGGGGTTGTTGATGAAGTAGGGCGACAGGTAACCGCGGTCGAACTGCATGCCTTCCACAACGTCCAGCTCGTTCTGCAGGCTCTTGCCGTCTTCAACGGTGATCACGCCTTCCTTGCCGACCTTGTCCATGGCGTTGGCGATGATTTCGCCGATGGACGTGTCGCTGTTGGCGGAGATGGAGCCAACCTGAGCGATTTCCTTGCTGGTGGTGGTGGGCTTGGAGGCCTTCTTCAGCTCGGCGATCAGGGCTTCCACGGCACGGTCGATACCGCGCTTCAGGTCCATCGGGTTCATGCCAGCTGCCACGTACTTCATGCCTTCGCGCACGATGGCCTGGGCCAGCACGGTAGCGGTGGTGGTGCCGTCACCAGCGTTGTCGGAGGTCTTGGAAGCGACTTCCTTGACCATCTGGGCACCCATGTTCTGCAGCTTGTCCTTCAGCTCGATTTCCTTGGCCACGGACACACCGTCCTTGGTCACGGTGGGGGCGCCGAAGGAGCGCTCCAGCACCACGTTGCGGCCCTTGGGGCCCAGGGTGGTTTTAACGGCGTTGGCCAGGATGTTCACACCCTCGACCATGCGGGCGCGGGCTTCGCCGCCGAACACTACGTCTTTTGCTGCCATTTTTCAGGTTCCTTATTCAATACAGAGGGAGGAGGGCTTACTTCTCAACGACCGCGAACAGGTCGTCTTCCTTCATGACCAGCAGTTCGTCGCCATCGACCTTGACGGTCTGGCCGCTGTACTTGCCGAACAGCACGCGGTCGCCCACTTTCACGCTCAGGGCCTTGGTTTCACCCTTGTCGTTCGTCTTGCCGGGGCCCACAGCCAGCACTTCACCCTGGTCGGGCTTCTCTGCTGCGTTGTCGGGGATCACGATGCCCGAAGCGGTTTTGGTTTCGTTTTCCAGACGCTTGACGATCACGCGATCGGCGAGAGGACGAAGTTTCATGAGATCTCCTGTATCAGTGAGAGAAACGTTGGTTGGACGGTTCGTGGAAGGCAAGGGCTAAACCTGTTAGCACTCACCTCCAGCGAGTGCTAATGATAAGGGCTGCCAAGCCTCATTTCAAGAGCGGGTGTTTGGCTGATGTCGTCTGCAATCTAACTTGGCACAGTTTGCAATCTAACTTGGCAGTGTCCATTTTGGTGCATCCCGCTTGCGCTCAGAGGGAAATCTTCTCGGCTTCTGGGACGAGTCCGGGGCCCAAGCGCTCCCCCCGAGCTCCTGAAGTGAGTGTGGTTACTGCGGTTTCAACTCCGAGTGATATCTCAGTTGACCTAGTGACGGTGCTGGTTCAGCATTGGTCCTGCTATGTTTGACTCTGCGAATGGCCGCGCCTTGGCTGCAGCCATGCCACGCGACCGTGTCGTACCTGAAAGTGATGGGCCCTTTGCCAAGGTTGCTGGCAAGCCCGTTATGCCTTGGAGTGCGTACTGGACTGCAGAGTACCTTGCCCATCTGTGGGGCATGTCTCCCGATGAGGTGGCAAGGACGCTTACCCGAAACGGACACGCACTTTTGCAGCTAATGGGTCAACACTAGAGAAGTTGGCTTTGGTGTAGCGGATTGAGCCTTGGTGGACTTGTGCGAGTGCCAACTTAAGTTGCAAACTTTCTGAAGAGTGCCAAGTAAAGTTGCAGAAGTGACTGTGTGCCACTTTGCAGATGTTGATGTAAGTGCTTGATTCGACAGAGTTGCGAGTGCCAACTTAAATTGCGGACGACAGCTGAACCTGAAAAAAACAAACCCCGCCGGGGCGGGGTTTGGGGTTGATGCGGTGATCAATCAGAAGCGGTGACGGATGCCGAACGCGATGCTCGTGCTGTCCACGCCTGCCGCGCGCGTTACGCCGCCCAGGTAGCCGTTGCCGCCAGGGGCTGCCTGTCCCTTGGTGCCGTTGTCAAAGCGGGTGAGCACGGCGTTCAGGTCTGTGCGCTTGGACAGCGCATAGGTGTACGCAACGCCGTATGAGCTCACGTCACCGTCAAACGCCGTCTTGTCGTTGCGCTTGCTGTAGGCAAAAGTGACCGTGCTGGCGCCAAACGGAATGCGGTAGCCGATGTTGAAGAGGTGTGCGTCGACCTTGAAGGCGTTGATGTATGCGGTTTGAACCAGCGTAGCGTTTCCTGCACTCAGATTGAAAGGCGCTCCTTGCAAGGCAGTCACCATAGATGAAAGACCGCTGGGATTGTCATCCTTGTGGATCGAGTACAGGGCGCTCAGCTTGCCAGGGCCTAAGTTCAACCAGCCGCCCATGGTGGTCGTAGTCAACGACTTCTGTCCCACTTCGTTGTTGCGGGTGTTGTGACCAATGCCAACTGCGTAGCCGTCGCCCTTGTACATCGCCATCGCCCCCACTAGACGGCTGTTGGAGTTGGAGGTGCCGGTCTCACCCATTGCAACCATGAGCGAAGCCGTAACGCCACCCGTCTGGATTCGGTACTGCAGGGCATTGCTCACGCGAATGTCGAAGCCAGCGGGGATGGCCGCAAGCTGTCCGGCAGCCAAGGAGGATTGTGTTTCCATGGCGTCGAAGGCCGCTGAAACTTCATAACCTGGTGTGTATTGGCGGCCGGCAAGCACAGCACCCACAGGTGTGATCAAACCTACGTAGGCTTGACGATCAAACTGGTTGTTGGTCAGATTGACGCCGAAGCCACTGCCAATAACGTTTGCATTAACACCTTGGACAACTGTATTGAACGCGGGGTTAAGCCCTAAAGCAGTGGCTGTTGCAATTCTGTCTGGCACTTGACTGCCGGAGATGGGGCGGTTCGACAGGCTGCCCGTATCCACTTCAAAGCGGCTCTCCAAAGTGAAGATGGCTTTGTAGCCGCCGCCCAGATCCTCGGTTCCCTTCAGGCCCCAGCGGGAACCTTCCATGATGCCGCTGGCCAATTGCGTAACCGAGCCCTGTGCCAAGCCAGAGACGCGGGTGACGCCAGCGTCTACCAAGCCATACAGCTGCACGTCTTGGGCATGAGCGTGAGAGCCGAGAGCAAGAAGTGCTGCCGCACTCAGTGGCAGCAGCCGAAAAGCGGAAGAAGCGGTCCTGACCGTTGGTTTCATGTGGGGAGTCTCCAGCGTTGGTGGTTGTGATGACATCTTCATCCTAACTGCCTCGATCCAAATTAACCGAACGATCGTGCTTTTTTAGGCAAAAAGCCCACAGGGGTTTACCCGAGTTAGTGTGCGCAGACCGATCTTTCGTTATTATTTTTGATATTTATGTTAGGGTTAACCTCTAAGGGTAAACGCTTGAAATATGTCTCTTTTATGAAACAGTTTTGATGCTTTTCTTGGCTGTTAAGTGGAGCTTCGACGAAAAGTCTGGTGCAATAGTCAAGCACCTTCCTCTAGTTGAGGATCTGCCCGGCGCAGGTTATCTGCGTTGGTCCTTGAAACTTATAGGGAAAATTTCAGATGAAAAAGTCTCTCATCGCTCTGGCCGTTCTGGCCGCTTCCGGCGCCGCTATGGCTCAGTCCAGCGTGACCGTGTACGGTATCGCTGACATTTGGTTTGGTTCTTCCAAAACCTCTGGTGTGTTCCACAGCGGACCTGTCAATCAGGATGGCGTTCGCCAGACCGTGCTGCAAAGCGGCGGCGTGAGCGGCAGCCGCTTTGGTTTCAAGGGTACTGAGGACCTGGGTGGCGGTTTGAAGGCTAACTTCCTATTAGAGCAGGGTTTCAGCCTTGATACTGGTGACGCTAGCGCTTCGACGAAGGCATTCAATCGCCAAGCCTACGTGGGTTTGTCTGGTGGTTTTGGTGAAGTCAAGCTGGGCAATGTGTTCACCGCGTATGACGACATCAGTGGTGCAACCACCAGTGCTTTCGACTCCGCCCTGTCCGCTACGAACAACGTCTTTGCTAGCAACGGCTACAGTTCCAACCCCAATAACAACATCTACTACGCTACGCCGTCCTTCGGCGGCTTTAGCGGTGCAGTGAGTTACGGCTTGGGTGAGAACAAAAACGCTACACAGAGCGCTTCAAACAACGTGTCTTTCCACGCGAAGTATGAGAACGGCCCGGTCTACGCTGGCGTCGCATACCAGCGTGAAAAGGCTGTCGGTGGTGCTACGGACAAGTTCACCCGCATCAATGGTTCTTACGACTTTGGTGCAGCCAAGCTGCTGGCTAGCTACGGTAACAAGAAGGAAGATACGGGTGAGAAGACCAACGAATACCACATTGGTGTGGACGTTCCCCTGGGTGGTGCTCTGACTCTGTCCGGTGGCTATGCGACATCCAAGACGAAGCTGGCAGGCGTGACCGATAGCAAGCGTTCTGGTTATGGTGTCGCTCTGGCATATGGCCTGTCCAAGCGCACCACCGTTTACACCGGTATTCACAGTTCCAAGAGCAAAGACAGTGTTGGTGCCGAAGACGGCAAGGCAACGATCTACGCTGTCGGCCTGAAGCACACCTTCTAATAGCTACGGGCGTTGCCCGCTAGAGTAAGAGGGTTCGCCAAGCCAGTCGGTTCGCCGACTGGCTTTTTTTCTTGTGCTCAGGGTAATTGACCTTGACTGATTGTAAGTACATGTGATAGCCGACTATTCCTTGGGGCCTCTTGTGTTGCAAAAACGCAACCGAAGACTTCTTGGTTACGGTAAATGACGGTCTTTGTCATGATGCTCTGGTTTAATTCCCTCAGCTTCCAACTACATCGGAAGTCGGATCGGTGGGATAGCCCCCTGGTCGAAGTCGTTTCAAACTTAGGAGAAACCTCAATGAAAAAGAGCCTGATCGCTCTGGCCGTTCTGGCCGTTTCCGGCGCTGCCATGGCCCAGTCCACCGTTACCCTGTACGGCGTGGCCGATGCATGGGTGGGTTCCAACAAAATTGATTTCAACGGCACTGATCTGTCCCAGACCCGTATGGGTAGTGGTGGTTACAACGGCACTCGTTGGGGTCTGCGCGGTACGGAAGATCTGGGCGGTGGTCTGTCTGCCAACTTCGTGTTGGAACAGGGTTTGACCATTGATGATGGTGAAGCTTCCTCCACACGTCAATTCCACCGTCAGGCATTCGTCGGTCTGAGCGGCTCCTTCGGTACTACCCGTTTCGGTCGTCAGTACACTGCTTATGACGAACTGCGTGGCGCAACTAACAACTCTTTTGACACGGCATTCGCAACGACCGGTACTGTGTGGGGCACCACGCTGTCTACTGGTGCTGCCGGTACCAACAGCGGCGCGCTGACCACCACCACCACCACGGGTCAATCTCAGGTGGCCGACTACGCAAGCCGTGTTAACAATCAGGTCTACTACGCGAGCCCCGTAGTTGGCGGCTTCAGCGGCGCCATTGGCTATGGCCTGGGTGAGAACAAAACCACCACCGCTAACGCAACTGACACGCTGAGCCTGCACGTCAAGTATGCAGCTGGTCCTTTGCTGGTGGGTGTTGCTTACCAGAATGAAGAAGTGTCCAATACCGCGGACCGTTCTTACACTCTGATCGCTGGTTCCTACGACTTCGGCGTTGCCAAGCTGACAGCTGGTTTTAACCGCGCTAAGCAAGATGCCGTTGGTAAGGACAGCGAATACCAGTTGGGCGTTTCTGTGCCTGTGAGCGGCAATGCCGCAGTGGCTTTGGGTTACTCTAAAGCCACCGGCAAGAACACTGCAGGTGTTACCACTGTGAAGGGTGACGGTTGGAGTGTGACTGGCTACTACGACATGTCCAAGCGTACCCGCCTGTACGCCGGTTACAACACTACTGATGCTAAGACTGGTGCAGGTGTTAAAGTCCTCAAGACCTCCCTGTTCGCCGTGGGTGTCCGTCACTCCTTCTGATCCCAGGCTGGCGTAAGCCAGCTTGTGTCAGAAACCAAAACCGCCTGGCTTGCCAGGCGGTTTTTTTATGTACCCTTGGCACATGATGCGTTTTGACCGTTGGGGCCCGGGTGTGCAGGTGCTGCAGACCCACATTTCCACCGTGGTGCTGGCGGGCGACTTTGCCTACAAGTTCAAGAAGCCGGTAAAGCTGCCTTTCCTTGACTTCTCTACGGCAGAACTGCGGCGCCGTTACTGTGAAGAAGAGTTGCGCCTAAACCGCCGTACGGCGCCAAGCTTGTACCTAGATGTCGCCCCGGTGTTTGGCCCGCTTGATGCGCCTGTGCTTGAGGGTTCCGTCAACGAGCCGCCTGCCGATTGGGTCTTGCGCATGAGGCGCTTTCCGCAGGAGGGCTTGTGGAGCAACCTGGCTCAAAAAGGGGCCCTGAACGCGAGCCGTGTAGATGCACTGGCCAGCAGTGTTGCAGCGTTTCACCAATCCATATCGCCCATGCCTAATGGTTGGGCCCCAAAAAAGGACACAGAGGCCTGGACGCGTGAGAGTCTGGACGAAATTGCCACGGCCCCCTTACCGGCCTGGTTGACGCAAGACCGGCTGCAGAATTTGCGAAGCAAGGTGTTGGCTCGCCTGGGAAGCCAGGTCGAGTGGCGTGCCAGCCGCCTTGATGGAGGCTTTGTGCGCGAAGGCCACGGCGACATGCACTTGGCCAACATTGTGGAGTGGCAGGGGCAGCAAATGGCGTATGACGCCATTGAGTTCGAGCCCGACTTGCGCTGCATAGACGTGATGCACGATGCCGCTTTCGTCTTCATGGACCTGTTGGCACATGGTTTGCCGAGCTTGGCCCTGCGTTTTGTGAATGCCTATGTGGAGCAGACCGGGGACTTTGACGGCCTGCGTGGCTTGCACACCTACGCCACCAGCAGTGCCCTGGTGCGGGCCAAGGTGGCGCTGTTGAGCGCCTCCGATCCTGAGGTGTTTGAGCGTTACTGGAACCTCGCTGAAAACCTTATTACCTTGCCAGCGCAGCCTGCACTGTTGTTGACCATGGGTTTGAGCGGCTCTGGTAAGTCCACCTTGGCGCAGGTACTGGTGGAGGTGCTTGCCGCCAAAGGCGTACATGCTGTGCGCGTGCGGTCAGACGTTGAACGCAAGCGGTTGTGCGGCCTGCCAGCTACAGCGCGACCGGGGCCGGAACTCTATACCCAGGCATTGACCGAGCGCACCTATAACAAGTTGAGTGAAGTAGCGCAGGGCTTGCTACAAGCCGGTTTTGTGGCTGTGGTGGACGCTGCATTCCTGCGGCAGGACGAGCGTGAGCAAATGCGCCAACTGGTCAGTTGCACGGGGGCCGGGTTTGCGCTGCTGGAGTGCGTTGCGCCGCCCGAGCGTATGCGCGAAAGGCTGCTTAACCGCGAGGCAGAGGGGCAAGATGCTTCCGATGCCACGCCGGAAGTGCTGTTGCGCCAGATGGCGTTTGCCGAGCCCGTGCCACAGGAGTGGAGCGACTGGCATGTGCGGATAATGAACGAAGCGTCGTTGGACGAGCTTCAAGCCCAGGTGCAAACCTGGGCTGATGCATTTGCAGTTAACTCAACCCGCTGACAGGCACCGCTGCACCATGAACGGCGCGAGCCGCGTCGGACGCCAGAAAGCCTATAACGGCAGCCAGATCGGCCGGGGCCACCCAGCGGCTTGGGTCTGCGCTGGGCATGGCGGCACGGTTGGCCGGGGTGTCGATGATGGTGGGCAGCACGCAATTGACGTTGATGCCTTGCTCGCGCAGTTCTGCAGCCATGGATTCGGTCAACCGGATGACCGCACTCTTGCTGGCACAGTAGGCGCCCATTTCTCCCAAGCCTTTTTGGGCGGAAGCTGCGCCCACGTTGACGATCTTACCGCTGCGCAGGGCCAGCATGTGGGGCACCGTGGCGCGCACCGTGTTGAGCAGTGTGCGGGTGTTCAGGTTGAACATGGTGTCCCAGGTGTCGTCGCTGAGCACATGTACGGGGTCGCCCATGGCGAAGCCGCCCGCAATGTTGGCCAGCACGTCGATTCGGCCAAAGCGTTGCAGGGCGACGGCTACCGCCTGCTCAGTTTGTTCGCGGTTCAGCAGGTTGGTGGGTAGTATCAACACGCGTTCGGCGCCCAGTCCCGGTGGAATGGCTTCTTGCAGCGCGGGCTGGCTCACGTCAACCAGGGCCAGGTTGGCACCTTGGCTGGCAAAGTGCTGTGCCACGGCGCGGCCCAGCTGCCCTGCGGCGCCGGTGATGAGGACAGTGCGGTTTTGAAACGTCATGGCTTTTTGTTGTGGTGGTAGCTGCCGTCGCCGCGCGTGAGCACGGTGTCGCTGGCCAGCAGTTGGCCGGGGGGCAGGGGGGCCAGGCGGGCCACTTCTTCGTACAGCGGGCCAAAGTCCACCTGGGCCAGTGCCAGCAGGTCTTCCAGCTTGTCGAGCACAAAGTAGGTTTCCTGGAAGTCGTCGATGCGGTAGAGGCTGCGCATGACGCGGGGTAGATCGAACAGCACCCGGTTGGGCGAGGGCGAGTCCAGGCTGAAGATGCTTTCGCTGTAAGACGAGGCGATGCCGCCGCCGTAGATGCGCAGGCCGCCCGCGTTGCCCTTTTGGCGTACCAGGCCGAATTCCACGGTGTACCAATACACCCGGGCTAGCATGTCCAGGTGGCCCAGTTGCTGTGCGCGCAGGCCGCCTTCGCCGTAGGCCTGGATGAAGTCGGCCATGATGGGGTTCATCAGCATGGGGACGTGGCCGAACACGTCGTGGAACACGTCGGGTTCTTCCAGGTAGTCGAGCTGGTCGGCCCGGCGGATGAACTGGCCTGCCGGGAAGCGCCGGTGGGCCAGGTGGTTGAAGAAGACGTCGTCGGGCACCAGGCCGGGCACGGCCACCACCTGCCAGCCGGTGTGCTTCATCAGCACCTCGCTCATGCGGCGAAAGTCGGGAATGCAGTCTGCCGCAATGGGCAGGGCCTTCATGCCCGCCACGAATTCATCGCAGGCACGGCCTTCGAGCAGGCGCATCTGCCGCTCGTAGAGGGTCTTCCACGTGGAGTGTTCGGCCGGTGTGTAGTTGTCCCAGCCTTGGTCTATGGTCCAGTCGGCGGTGGCAGGCCTTCCGGCTGCACCAGCGGCCAGGCCATGTTTGACGGGAGGAGGGAGGGTGTCGGCAAGCATGGCTGGCCTCCTTGGAGAAGGGCGCGTGGTCAGCCGCCCAGGCTGGCGGCGGCCTCATCCACCCACTGCGCAAATTCGATGTCGCGGGTCGTCAGACCCCCGGCGTCGTGGGTGGTGAAGGTGATGTCCACGCGGTTGTAGACGTTGAACCACTCTGGGTGGTGGTTGCGCTGCTCGGCGGCCAGTGCCACGCGGGTCATGAAGCCGAAGGCAGCGTTGAAGTCCTTGAACACGAACCGCCGCTCGATGGCATGGCTTTCCTCGTCAAACCGCCATTGCGGTACCAGGGCCAGTTGGGCTTGCAGGGCCTGGCCATCGAGCTTGTTCATGTGTGGGACTCCTTGTGGTTGGGGGGTATCAGGCTGGGGTTGTTTCAACCTGGATGGCGCCGCGTCGGATCTGGTCGCGTTCCAGGCTTTCGAACAGGGCCTTGAAGTTGCCTTCGCCAAAGCCTTCGTCGGCCTTGCGTTGGATGAACTCGAAGAACACCGGGCCCAGCAGCGTTTGGCTGAAGATTTGCAGCAGCAGGCGTTTTTCGCCGTTGGCAGTGGAGCCGTCCAGCAGAATGCCGCGTGCCTGCAGTTCGGCGGTGGGTTCGCCGTGGCCGGGCAGGCGTTCGTTGAGCATCTCGTAGTAGATGTCGTTGGGGGCGGTCATCAAGGGAATGCCTGCCATCTGCAGGGCGTCCACGCTGGCCAGGATATCGTCCGTCAGCAGAGCGATGTGCTGGATGCCTTCGCCGTTGAATTGCATGAGGAACTCTTCGATCTGGCCGCCGTTCTTGCCGGACTCTTCGTTCAGCGGGATGCGGATCAGGCCGTCGGGGGCCGTCATGGCGCGGCTGGTCAGGCCGGTGTATTCGCCTTTGATGTCGAAGTAGCGGATTTCGCGGAAGTTGAAGATGCGTTCGTAGAACCCGCCCCAGAAGGCCATGCGGCCACGGTACACGTTGTGGGTGAGGTGGTCGATGAGCTTGAAGCCGTGGCCCACGGGGTGGCGGCTGGCGGGGTCTTCAAAGCCGGGCAGGAATTCGAAGTCGATGTCGTAGATGCTTTTTCCATCTTCGTAACGGTCGATGAGGTACAGCGGCGCACCGCCAATGCCCTTGATGGCGGGCAGGCGCAGCTCCATGGGGCCGGTGGGGATTTCGATGGGCTGGGCGCCCATTTCCAGGGCGCGGGCGTAGGCCTTGTGCGAGTCTTTCACACGGAAGGCCAGGCCGCAGGCGCTGGGGCCGTGCTCGGCGGCAAAGTAGCCCGCCAGGCTTTTGGGTTCGCGGTTGACGATGAAGTTGATGCCGCCTTGGCGGTAAAGCACCACGTCTTTGGAGCGGTGCTTGGCCACCAGGGTGAAGCCCATTTTCTCGAACAGGGGTTCGAGCACGTTGGGGGTGGGGGAGGCGAATTCGACGAACTCGAACCCGCACAGGCCCATGGGGTTGTCAAACAGGTCAGCCATGGTGGTGCTCCTAAATGCGATTGAAGCCGAAACTTTATGCCACCATTGACGCAATGGGTTTGCATAAAGACACCAGGGAAACCACTATTTGTGCAATCATCGTCAGTAATTTTGACTCAAGGAGAAGATAAATTGCATGACATTGAATTGGACCAGACAGACCGGCGCATTCTGGCCCATTTGCAGGCGCATGGCCGGGTGTCGAATCTGGAGCTGGCCGAGGCGGTGCACCTTTCGCCTGCGCAATGCAACCGACGCCACCGGCGGTTGGAGGAGCGCGGCTATGTGCGCCGTTACGAAGCCCGGCTGGATGCCGCGAAGGTGGGCCTGGGGGTGCTGGCCTTTGTGCATGTGACCATGGAGCGCGGGCACATACGCGAGGTGGTGAAGTTCCGTGACGTCGTCAGCAGCCTGGCGCAGGTGCAGGAGTGCTACGCCGTGACCGGCGACTTTGACTATGTGCTGAAGGTGGTGGCGCGCGACTTGAAGGCGCTGTCTGACTTTTTGCTGGGCACGCTGGCACAGTTGCCAGGGGTCAACGGGGTGCGGTCCAGCGTGTGTCTGGACGAAGTGAAATGCACCAGCGCCTTGCCGCTGGATGCGTGAGCGTCAACGTCAGCGTTTGCGCAAGCCCAGCCACATGACGGTACCCACGACCATCAAGCCACCCGCCACCTGAATGGGGGCAATGGTCTGGCCCAGCAGGGCCCAGGCCAGTACCAGGGCGAAGATGGGCTCGATATTCATGATGGCCGAGTTGCCAACCACACCCAGGCGGGGCAGCACCGTGAACATGATGGTGAAGGCCGTGCCGTAGAGGAAGGTCAGGCCCATGAGGCCCCACCAGCCCGCAGCGGCGTTGGGCAGATGCAACCCACCTTGTGCGAACGTACCTGCCAGGGCCAGCACGCCCACAATGCCCATGGTGCTGAAGGTGCGCAGGCGCCCGTCGAGGTCGCCCGCTTCGTGCTGGGTGAGGACCAGGGCCAGGCCGAATGTGGCTGCTGCTGCCATGGCAAACGCCACACCCGTGCCGATCTGGCTCCAATGGCCCGTGGCACCCAGGCCAGACGATGCGCCTGACACGTCCAGAGCCAAAGCCAGGCCGAGCAGCATGATGGGCATGGCCCTGACCACACGTGGTTCAGGCCGGTGCTGGTAGACCACGCGCGCCCAAAACGCCGTCCACAGCGGGTAGGTATTGAATGCCAGCAAGGCCAGTGCCACGGGCAGCCTGGCCACAGAGGAATACAGGCACATACTCTGCACGGCCACCAATGCGCCAATCGCAGGCAGTGCTTTGCGGTGGCGCGCCGTCAGACGAGCGGGAACCCTGTAGATCAGCAGCAACGCGCCCACTACCAGCGCCGTGACCCCGCTGCGGAAGGTCACGGCGGTGGTCACGTCCACGCCGTGGTCGAAGGCGATGCGCGCTGCCACATGGTTCGCCCCCATCATGAAGGCGATCAGCAGCAGCGTGGCAAAGGCGGCGCCGGACAGTTGTCCGGCGGTGGGCAGGGCTCGGGCAGTCATGCCCGGATTGTGATGTATGCCAAGGCTGCGGTCAGCGGCTGTACTTGGCGATCAGTGCGCGAGCTTCAGCGGCCAACTTCTTGCCGTCGATGCCCTTCTTGGCCACTTCAGCCACCCAGTCGCTTTCCACGGTGCTTGCAGTGCGCAGCCAGCGCTGCGTTTCTGCTGCTTCAAGCGCCACGATGTTGTTGCCGGCTTTAACAGCAATTTCTCGCCCGACTTTGTCGCCTTCGTCCATAGCGCGGCCGAATATGCCAGCGGTTTCAACGCCGGAGTTGGCGTCTATCACCTTCTTGAGGTCAGGCGGCAGCTTGTCGTAGGAGCCCTTGTTCATGCTGAATGCGAAGGTCTGGGTGTACAGGCCCTTGTTTCCAGCGAAGGTGGTGTGGTTCTTGACCAGCTCATGCACCTTGAGCGACGGAACGACTTCCCAAGGGATGGTGGTGCCGTCGATGACGCCTTTGGACAAAGCCTCGGTCACGGCGGGCACGGGCATGCCAACGGGTGTGGCGCCCAGGGTGGTGAGCATGTTGTTGATGATGCGCGACCCACCACGCACCTTCATGCCGCGCAGGGTTTCCAGACCGGTGACGGGCTGCTTGGTGTGGAACAGGCCGGGGCCGTGGGTGTGCACGGCAATCAGCTTGACGTCTTTGAACTCGTCGGCGGCGAACTTCTCGACGTATTCCTGCAGCGCCTTGGAGGAACTTTCGGCGTTGCCGCTCATGAAGGGCAGCTCGAACACTTCCGTCTTGGGGAAGCGGCCAGGGGTGTAGCCCAGCACAGTCCAGGTCAGGTCAACCACACCATCTTTGGCCTGGTCGAACAGAGTAGCGGGCGAGCCGCCGCCCAGCTGCATGGCGTGAAAAAGCTGG
The DNA here is from genome assembly GCA_041913045.1 of Burkholderiaceae bacterium. Classification (GTDB taxonomy): domain Bacteria; phylum Pseudomonadota; class Gammaproteobacteria; order Burkholderiales; family Burkholderiaceae_C; genus CAMLOF01. The sequence goes on from JAYSGB010000043.1 coordinate 29,704, forward strand.
ACCTTGATCTTGCCGCCGGATTCCTTTTCGACCTTCTGGGCCCAGGGCACCAGAGCTCGGGCAGGGATGGTTGCCTGGGCGGGCAACATCTGGTGCAGGCGCAGGGTCACGGTCTGCGCCATGGCCTGGCCAGCCAAGGTCAAGGTGGCTGCTGCGCCAAGCAGGGCGAGTGTGGTCCGTCGATTGAATGATGTCATTGCGGTCTCCTGTTATATGTTGAAACGTAAGGCCAGCCGAATGGTCGGCCCAGATGGCTCAAAGGTCAAGCACCAGACGCGGGCTCTTGCTGCGTGAGCAGCAGGGCAGGAATTGGTCGTTGACGGCATGCTCTTCGGGGGTGAGGTAATGGTCCCGGTGGTCGGGCGTTCCTCTGATCACCCTTGTCAGGCAGGTGCCGCATACGCCCTGTTCGCAGGACATGGGTATGTCAATGCCAGCATCCAACAGAGCTTGCAGCGGGGTCTTGTCTGCAGCCACGGGTATGACTCGGCCCGAGCTGGCCAGTTCCAGCTCGAAGCTGCCATCGTCTGCCTGCTTCGTGGGCGCTGCGCCAAAGAACTCGTAGTGCAGGCGGGACTCGTCCCATGCGGCGTCGCGCGCTGCCTTGAGCACAGCGTCCATGAAGCCCTGTGGCCCGCACACGTACAGGTGTGTGCCGACGGGGGCTTGCTTGAGCAACGCGGCAATATTCAGGTGCTGTTCTGGCGGGCCGTCGTCGAAGTGAAAGTGCGCGCGGTGGGCGTAGGCAGAGCCGGTGATGCGGTCGATGAATGCCATGCGGTCACGCGAGCGGGTGGCGTAGTGCAGTTCGAAGCTGGCACCCTGGGCGGTCAGGGTCTCTGCCATGGCCAGCAGCGGCGTCACGCCAATGCCGCCCGCAAGCAGCAGGTGGTGCGGTGCATCTTCTGCCAGCGGAAAGTGGTTGCGCGGTGCGCTGATCTGCAGCTCGGCGCCTTCGTGCACCAGCTCATGCACGGCTTGCGAACCACCGCGCGAGGCGGCGTCGCGCAGCACGGCGATGACGTAGCGGCCCATTTCGCTGGGGGAGTTGCACAGCGAGTACTGACGTACCAGCCCGTTGCCGGGCAGGTGTACGTCAATATGCGCGCCTGCCGTGAACGGGGGCAGTTGCCCTTCCGTGGGCTCCAGCACCAGGCTGCAGATGTCCTGCGCTTCCACGTGTTTGCGCGTTACGCGCACGTGCAGGGGCGTTGCGGGTTGGCTCATGTCAGACCTTCGGCGCTTGCTCGGCAGCGATCAGGCGGTCGATCACGCGGCGCGACTGAACGCCGCCCGCATCGATGTTGAGCTTGAGCAGCTTGCGTTCCGGGAAGGCGCTCAGGTTGGCCTGCTGGCGTTCCAGCATTTCCAGGTCTTCGCCAAAGATCTTGCCCTGGCCTTCGCGGATCTGGTCGGTCAACGCGGTGTCGTGCGGGTTGAACTTGCGCGCCATGCCCCAGTGGTACCACATGGAGGTGTCGGTCTCTGGGGTGATGAAGTCCACCACCACGCTGTAGACTTTGTGTTCGGCTGGTGCGTCGTAACCACCGTGGCCTGCGTGCGCCACACCCACTTCAATCATCACGTGGCTGGGCGGGGTGAAGCGGCAGATCTGCCAGCGGTCCACCGGTACATCGTCGGCCAAGCCCTTGGCGCGCAGGGCAGCACGCCAGAACGGGGGGGCGGTGATGTTTTCCATGAAACGGCTGGTCACCACCTCGTCGCCGTTGACCACAGTTTTACAGGGGGTTTCGTCGATCTCGGGCTGGCCAATGCTGGTGGAGTGCACGTAGGTTTCGTGCGTCAGGTCCATCAGGTTGTCGATCATCAGCCGGTAGTCGGCCTTGACGTGGTACAGGCCGCCGCCGTAGGCCCATTCCGGGTTGTCGTACCACTCCATGTGCGGGATGAGTGCTGGGTCGGCGCGTTCGGCATCGCCTGTCCACACCCAGATGAAGCCGTAGCGTTCCTGCACCGGGTAGCTCTTGATGGCAGGGAAGCCTTGCACGCGCTGGCCGGGCATCGCAATCGTCTTGCCGTCGCGGCCCATTTCCAGGCCGTGGTAGCCGCACACCAGTTTGCCTTTGCACACGTAGCCCAAAGACAGCGGGGCACCGCGGTGCGGGCAGAAATCCTCTACCGCCGCCACCTGGCCGTTGTCATCGCGGTAGAACACGATGCTTTCGTTGCAGATCTTGCGGCCAAGGGGCTTGGCGTCGATGTCGTGCGCGGCACAGGCCACGTACCAGGTGTTTTTCGGGAACATGGGTGGTCTCCTTCATTCAGTATGCTGAATGTCATTCATTGTACTGAATGACATGCCAAGAAAAAAGGCTTCACTCCTCGGGGTTTTCCCGGGGAGCGCTTTCGTTCTGGCCGGCGAGGCGGACGAACTTGCGCAGCAGCCGCAGGAATTCCACCTGCTCCTGGGGTGTGAGCGGTTGCAGTAGTTGGCGGTACATCTCGTTCACGTGCGGCAGCATGCTGTCCAGCACTGCCAGGCCTTCTGGTGTGAGTGTGAGGCTGCGCTGGCGCCTTGGCAACAGTTCGCGCGCGATCCAGCCCTTGCTTTCCAGGCGGGTGGCAATGTCGGCGGTGGTGGAGGTGTCCAGCGCCACACGCTGGGCGAGCGTGACCTGGTCGATGCCCGGGTTGTCCTGCAGTGCGCGCAGGATGGCATATTGCACCGGAGTGACGTGCCTGCCGTGGGTCTCGTGGAAGGTGGAGACTGCGATCTGGTGCGCGCGGCGCATCAGGTGGCCCGGCTCGGCGTGCAGCTCCAGGGTGTCGTCTGGAATGGGGCCGGCTGCCACCTCGGGATGATCTGCGGGGGCCTTGGGAGCTGGAGTGGGCGTGGATGCTGCGCGGCGGGCGGCTGGCATGGCGGGCAAGGGTTGGGTGGGGACGTGCGCACTATAAGGCAACGGCCTGACCAACAAAAAAGCACTTGGGCCTGAGTGCGCCAAGTGCTCGTGTGTTCTGGTGGCACCTTCCTGTTCCGTCTGGATCCGGAAAAGGTGGGATTGCGCTTGTCCTTGGTGTGCATACCGGGGCCGAGCCAGTGTTGGCCACCATGCGCTACAAGGGACTGCGCCGTGCTAAGCGCGGTAAGCCCAACGCAAGGCCTCCGGAAACTGAGGTGGATCCCTGGTCTGAGAAGATGGAACCAACTATATTCAGATTAGGTGCTAGGCTGACTTCGTATTCAGAGTGAAGCACTGCCGCTACTGCGATCTCAAGAGATTTGCCAATCAGTTTCGCTTGACGAGTGCGGTCGAGTTGCTGGCCATGGTCATACGGTCGACCAACCCATACGATAAGGTGTAGGCCACCAACTTCTCGAACGTGGTGGTGTGCCCGGTTCAACGTCTGTTGTGAATACGTGAAAGTGAATGAAATGCTTTGGATTCAGGCTGTGTGGTTTTGCGTCGGGCTGGCGGCTTTGGTTCTGGGGGCCAGCTCATTGGTTCGTGGTGCGTCCAAGCTGGCGTTGTCCTTGGGCCTTTCGCCACTGGTGGTGGGGCTAACTATCGTGGCTTTTGGTACTAGCGCGCCCGAGATGGCAGTTTCCACTGGCGCAGTGCTCAATGGCCAGGGTGACATCGCCATTGGCAACGTTGTCGGCAGCAATATCTTCAACGTGCTGTTCATCCTTGGAGCCAGTGCGCTGATCGTGCCTCTCGTGGTGCACATGCAGCTCATACGCCAGGAAATTCCAATCATGCTGGGGGCATCTTTGCTGCTGTTGGCGATGGGGCTCGATGGAGGTATTGCAATGTGGGAAGGTGTGCTCCTACTGGTGCTCATGGCGGTCTACACCGCGTTTCTGGTTATACAGTCGCGTAAAGAAACAGCGGCAGCAGCCTCTGAGTTCAACGAAGAGATCATCCCAGCAGCCCAGGGCGCTTGGGACGCTCACTGGGCCGTACAGGTAGGCCTGATTGTGGCGGGCCTGGTGTTACTGGTGCTTGGTTCGGAATGGCTGGTGGATGCCTCGGTGACATTCGCCAAAGCCCTCGGTGTTAGCGATCTGGTCATTGGTCTGACCATCGTGGCTGCGGGCACCTCGATGCCCGAAGTTGCCACATCTCTCACGGCAGCGCTGAAGGGAGAGCGCGACATTGCGGTTGGCAACGTCGTAGGTAGCAATACCTTCAATATTCTGGGATGCGTGGGCCTGAGCGGGCTGGTGTCCGGTAGTTCGGGCTTGGATCTTGCCCCCTCGTTGCTCAATTTCGATATTTGGGTCATGCTGGCCGTGGCGCTTGCCTGCTTGCCGGTGTTTCTTACCGGCCGTGAGATTGCCCGCTGGGAAGGTGCTCTTTTCCTGGGCTACTACGTCGCCTATGTGGCCTATCTGGTGCTCGCAGCGCAACAACACGACTCATTGCAGGCTTACTCCGCGACGATGCTAGGCTTTGTGGTGCCGTTAACCATCATTACGCTAGTGGTTGTCTGGCTACGTGAGCCTGCAGCGCCAAAGCGGTCCTCAGGCTCTTGATCAGTAGCGGTGAGCTGCTGCCGGTTTCGACTACACCTTGTTAAGGTGGCAGATGGTCACGAGAAGGAAGTTGAATCGCGAATTCAAGCGTGAGGCGTTCAAACCGATCACGCAGCGCGGAGCGTCGGCGCCCCGAGCGGCCAAAGAACTGGACTTTCACGAGAACGTTCTACGCATTTGGCTTGTGAGTTGCGCGAGTAGCTGCAAAAGGCGTTTCCCTGTAACGGCAATCAATAATCCCCGATGCGGAGATGGCGTGGTTGCGCAAGGAAGTGGCCAAGCTCAAGATGGAGCGCGACATTTTGAACAAAGCCGCTGCCTACTTCGCGAGGGAGTCGATGTGAAGTTCGGTTCTGAAGGGAAACACCGAGGTGCCTGGTAGGTGCGCCCCAGGAGCCAGAGAAGTCGCTGTTATGTAAGCGCGCGGTCATCCCACCCTTGAAGGGATCGGTCTAAGCGGCAACGATGTT
>JAYSGB010000044.1:0-26031 GCA_041913045.1 Burkholderiaceae bacterium
TGTTCGAGGGGAGAGAGCGCTAGCGAACGGACCGAGTTTCCGCCGCACCGGCCCCAGACAGGTGGACACAGCGGAGTCGGCGCCAAGGGCGCCGACCGTCACAGCATGAGCCCCCGCAGGGCCAGGCCTGCCGCAGCGAGCGAAGTCTGCGCCTGCCGCAGCAAGCAAGGTCCAAGCAACACACACAAGAGCAGCTCAAGCCCCCCGCTGCCGAGCCTCCACCAACCGCCAGACCGCCACCTTCTCGTCGTCCGTGCTGCGGCTCCACCCAGCAATCTCGTCGATGGTCCGAAAGCACCCCTCACACCAGCCCGTGGACGGACTCATGCGGCACACCCCCACACAAGGCGAAGGCACAGTCACACCCGCCGGGGCGCGGCGCAGCGCAACTTCAAGAGACAGGAAACGGCGTTCGGCGGCTTCAGACATGCGCGCACTCTAGCGCAGCGTCACGTCCGCCACGGGCGCCCCAGTCAAAGCCCCCAGGTCGCGTGGTGTCAGGCGGAACACGCCATGCGGGTGCCCGGCAGCCGCCCACACCACATCAAAGCGGAACAACTCCTCGTCGATCAGCGTCACCGGCGCCTCGGCATGCGCCACCGGCGACACACCGCCAATCGAAAAACCCGTGCGCGCCTTCACAAAATCGGCATCGGCGCGCCCCAGCTTCTGGCCTTCGGCACACACCAGGGCCTGCACCTTCTTCTCGTCCACGCGGCGGTCGCCAGACGTGATGACCAGCACCGCCGCCTCGTCGGGCTTGCGGCGGAAGATGATGCTCTTGGCAATCTGGCCCAGTTCAACGCCCAGGGCGTCGGCGGCCTGTTGCGCGGTGCGCGCGGCGTCATCGAGCATGACGGGCAGGTGCGGGTGCCCGCGCTCTGTCAGCACAGCGGCCACGCGTTGCACCCCTTCGGGCAAGGATTTGAGTTCGGCTCCACACATGGCGGGTGATTATCCCGCGCGTTTGGCCAGCAGCGCGCGCGCCACGCGCGAACCCGTGGGCCGCCCCAGCTGCTCGCTGATGTAGGCTCCGGCGTCCACCAGCGCGTCCAGGTCGATGCCGGTGGCGATGCCCAGCCCGTGCAGCAGGTAGACCACGTCTTCCGTGGCCACGTTGCCGGTGGCCCCCTTGGCGTAGGGGCAGCCGCCCAGCCCCGCCACCGACGACTGGAAGTTCCACACCCCCATCTGCAGCGCGGCCAGCGTGTTGCTCAGGGCCTGCCCGTAGGTGTCGTGGAAATGGCCACTCACCTCGTCAATGCCAAAGTGCTGCAGCGTCGCATCAATCGCGCGCTGCACCTTCAGCGGCGTGCCCACGCCGATGGTGTCGGCCACGTCCACGCGCTGCACGCCTATGTCCTTCATCAGCCGGGCAAGCATGCCCACGCGCTCGGGCGCCACGTCACCTTCGTAAGGGCAGCCCACGGTGCAGCTCATGGCACCGCGCACCGCAATGCCCGCGGCCAGCGCGGCCTCCACCACCGGCGCAAAGCGTTCGATGCTCTCGGCAATGCTGCAGTTGATGTTCTTCTGGCTGAAGGCTTCGCTCGCCGCGCCAAAGACGACGATCTCGTCAGGCTTGTCGGCCAGCGCGGCCTCGAAGCCCTTCATGTTGGGCGTGAGCACCGAATAGCGCACACCCGCCTGACGCTGCATGCCCGCCATCACCTCGTGGTTGTCGGCCATCTGCGGCACCCACTTCGGGCTCACGTAGCTGGTGACTTCCACCTCCTTCAACCCGGCAGCCTGCAGGCGGTGCACCAGTTCGATCTTCACTGCGGCAGGGACGGGCTGCTTCTCGTTCTGCAGGCCGTCGCGCGGGCCCACGTCGATCAGGCGGACGCGAGCGGGATAGTGTTGGGTGTTCATGGCATGGTCCTTGGGTGATCAGTAACCCCGCGCCCGGTCCACCACGCCCGCGATGGGCTCACCCTGCTCCAGCGCGCGGATCTTGCCTGCGATCTGGGCAATGCTCTCGTCGCGCAAGGTGCGGGCCGACGTGTGCGGGGTGACGGTGATCTGGGGGTGGGTCCAGAATGGGTGTGCGGCAGGCAGGGGCTCGGTGCGGAAGACGTCCAGCGTGGCGCCAGCCAGGTGGCCGCTGTCGAGCAGCGCCAGCAGATCGTCTTCGACCAGGTGCGCGCCGCGAGCCACGTTGATGACGTAACCGCCTGGGCGAAGACGGCCCAGCGTGTCGCGGTTGAGGATGTCGCGCGTGTCGGGCGTTAGGGGCAGCAGGTTCACCAGCACCTGGCTCGCGGCCAGGAAGGCATGCAGGCCCTCGCCCATGCCGTGGAAGGTCTGCACGCCGTCCAGCGCCTTGGGGCTGCGGCTCCAGCCATTGACCGGGAAGTCGAAACCCCGCAGCGCCTGCGCCACGCGCGAGCCCAGCACGCCCAGCCCCATCACACCCACGCTGAAATCCTCGCGGCGGCGGGGTTTGCGGAACGCCCATTCCCCACGCGCCTGCGCCTGCTGGTACAGGTCGAACTCGCGGAAGTGGCGGATGACGGTGTGGCACACGTATTCGGCCATCTGCACGGCCATGCCCGCGTCGTCCAGCCGCACGATCTTCAAGCCATCGGGCAGGCGAAGGCGCAGCAGAGCGTCCACGCCCGCGCCGATGTTGAAGAGCGCGCGCACCTGGGGCTGCGCGTCGATGAAGGCTTGGGGCGGTGACCAGACGACAGCGTAATCGGCGGGTGCGTCAGGTTCACCGGCCTGCCAAAGGCTCACTTCGGCCTCGGGCAAGGCGGCACGCAGGCCCTCCAGCCAGGGCTCGGGGCGGGTGTCGGAACAGCAGAAAGAGATGCGCATGGCGCAAGGTTAACCGCTGTGCACGCGCAAGCTCAGGCCAACGCCAGCTTGAGCAGCTCCGCGCCCTCGGCCACCTGGTCGCCAGGGGCGTAAAGCAGCTCGGCCACCGTGCCGTCGGCCGGGGCGGCGATGGTGTGCTCCATCTTCATCGCTTCCATCACCGCCAGCGGCTGGCCCTTCTTCACGGCGTCGCCCGCCTTCACGGCGAAGGACACCACCTTGCCCGGCATGGGCGCGGTCAGGCGCCCGCCTTCGGCCGCCGTGTCGCCCGCGTGGGCAAGCAGGTCGATCTCGACAATCTGCGTGGCGCCGCGTGGCAGGAACACGTGCGCGCGCTCGCCCTGCATGTACACGGTAGCGCGGGTGCGCTCGCCAGCAAAGCTCAGGTCCAGCGCCCAGCCGCTGCCGTGCGCCGCGCGAGCGAAGGTGAGCAGGCCGCTGGTGGCGTCTGCCCCCTCACCCACCGTGAGCTGCAGGCCACCGTCGTGCAGGTAGGCCAGGGTAGCGCCATAGGACTGCCCCTGGAAATCAAACGCAAAGCGGCGCGTGAACAGCCCGTGGCTGCGCCAGCCATCGGTCTTGCTGAAGGGGTCGTTGCCCTCGGCGGCGCGCTCGGCCAGCAGGGTTTCGGCCACGGCGGCAGCCACGGCCAGCGGCAGGCCCACGGTCTCTTGCTGGAACAGCATTGCTGCCTCGCGCGGGATGAGCGCTGTGTCCAGCCGCGCCTGCGCGAACGATTCGCTGCGCACCACGTGCCGCAGGAACTGCACGTTGGTGGACAGGCCCACGATGTGCGTGTGCGCCAGGGCTTCGTCCAGCCGGGCCAGCGCCTGTTCGCGGGTGGCGCCGTGCACGATCAGCTTGGCCACCATGGAGTCATAGAAGGGGCTGATGGTGTCGCCTTCGCGCACGCCATCGTCCACGCGCACGTCTGCCACGCGGAAGGTGCCGCACGCGGGCTTGCGGTACACGGCCAGGGTGCCAGTGGCGGGCAGGAACTGGTTGTCCGGGTTCTCGGCGCAAATGCGCGCCTCGATGGCGTGGCCGTGGATGGCCAGGTCCTCCTGGCGCAGCGGCAGCGGTTCGCCAGACGCCACGCGCAGTTGCCACTCCACCAGGTCCAGCCCGGTGATGGCCTCGGTCACGGGGTGCTCCACCTGCAGGCGAGTGTTCATCTCCATGAAGAAAAAGTTCATGCTGCCGTCGTCACGCTGCTCCACGATGAACTCCACCGTGCCCGCTCCCACGTAGTTCACAGCACGCGCGGCGGCCACGGCGGCCAGGCCCATCTGGGCTCGCATCTCGGGCGTCATCCCGGGGGCGGGGGCTTCTTCCAGCACCTTCTGGTGGCGGCGCTGCACCGAGCAGTCGCGCTCGAACAGGTACACGCAGTTGCCGTGGGTGTCGCCAAACACCTGAATCTCGATGTGGCGCGGGCGCTGCACGTACTTCTCAACCAGCACCGCGTCGTCGCCAAAGCTGTTGATGGCCTCGCGCTTGCAGGAGGCCAGGGCCTCGTCGAAATCTTCGGCGCGCTCCACGGCGCGCATGCCCTTGCCGCCACCACCCGCGCTGGCCTTGATGAGCACGGGGTAGCCGATGCGCTCAGCCTCGGCGCGCAGCAGCACAGCGTCCTGGTTGGTGCCGTGGTAGCCCGGCACCAGCGGCACGCCCGCCTTTTCCATGAGCTGCTTGGACTCGGCCTTCAACCCCATGGCCTGGATGGCCGACGCAGGCGGGCCGATGAACACCAGCCCGGCAGCGGCACAGGCGTTGGCGAACTCTTCGTTCTCGCTCAGGAAGCCATAGCCCGGGTGGATGGCCTGCGCCCCCGTGGCCTGCGCGGCTTCGATGATGCGTTCCCAGCGCAGGTAGCTGTCCTTGGGCGCGCTGCCGCCAATGTGCACGGCCTCGTCGCACGCGGCCACGTGCTTGGCATGTGCGTCGGCGTCGGAATACACGGCCACGGTCTTCACGCCCATGCGGCGCGCGGTGGCGGCCACTCGGCAGGCGATTTCGCCGCGGTTGGCGATGAGAATCTTTTTAAACATGATGTGTCTCCGCGTCGAAACCGCTCAGGCCAGCCAGCCGGGTTGGCGTTTGTCGAGGAAGGCGGCAATGCCATCGCGCGCCTCGGGCGTGGCGCGCAGGCGGGCAATGCGCTGGGCCGTGTCCTCCACCACCGTGTCGGTGATGGGCTGGTTGTCCACGGCGCGGATCAGATCCTTGGCGGCGGCCTGCGACAGCGGCCCGCCCAGCATCAGCGCGTTGACGACCTCCTGAACCTTGGCATCGAGCTGCTCAGGCGCCACCACCTCGTGCACCAGCCCGATCTCGCGGGCACGGGCCGCGTCAATACGCTCGGCCGACAGGAAGTAGCGGTGCGCTTGGCGCGCACCAATGGCCCGCACCACGTAGGGGCTGATGGCCGAGGGGATGAGGCCGAACTTGACTTCGGACGTGGCGAACACCGCCTGGGTGGAAGCCACGGCAATGTCGCACGCCGCCGTGAGGCCGGTGCCGCCGCCCAGCGCCGCGCCCTGCACACGGGCGATGGTGGGTTTGCGCATCTCGGCCAGCGCGCGCAGCATGCCCGCCAGGTCACGCGCGTCCGAAAGGTTTTCGTCCAGGCCGTTCTGGGCGGCGCGCTTCATCCAGTTCAGGTCGGCGCCCGCCGAAAAGCTCTTGCCCCGGCCCGCCAGCACCACCACGCGCACGGCGGGGTCCGCGTCCAGCGCACGGCAGGCAGCGGTCAGTTCCGCGATCAAGGTTTCGTCGAACGCGTTGTGCACGTCCGGGCGGTTCATCCACACGGTGGCCACGCGCTGGTCGATCTGGATGTCGAGTGTCTTGTACATGGTGTTCAGGCTTTCGGTAAGCGGGGCAAGTGGGGTCACATGCGGAAGACACCGAACTTGGTGTCGGGCGTGGGGGTGTTCAGGCTGGCCGACAGGCCCAGCGCCAGCATGCGGCGCGTGTCGGCGGGGTCGATCACGCCGTCGTCCCACAGACGGGCGGTGGCGTAGTAGGGGTGGCCCTGCTCCTCGTACTGGCGGCGGATGGGCGCCTTGAAAGACTCCTCTTCCTCCATGCTCCAGCTGCCGCCCTTGGCTTCAATGCCATCGCGCTTCACGGTGGCCAGCACGCTGGCGGCCTGCTCGCCGCCCATCACGCTGATACGTGCGTTAGGCCACATCCACAGGAAGCGCGGCGAATAGGCGCGGCCGCACATGCCATAGTTGCCCGCGCCAAAGCTGCCGCCAATGATGATGGTGAACTTCGGGACCTGCGCCGTGGCCACGGCCGTCACCATCTTGGCGCCGTTGCGGGCAATGCCCTCGTTCTCGTACTTGCGCCCCACCATGAAGCCGGTGATGTTCTGCAGGAACACCAGCGGAATCTTGCGCTGGCAGCACAGTTCGATGAAGTGCGCTCCCTTGAGCGCCGATTCGCTGAACAGGATGCCGTTGTTGGCGATGATGCCCACCGGCATGCCTTCGATGTGCGCGAAGCCGCACACCAGCGTGGTGCCGAAACGCGGCTTGAATTCGTGCAGCTCCGAGCCGTCCACGATGCGAGCAATGATCTCCCGCACATCGAACGGCTTGCGCGTGTCCGTGGGGATCACGCCGTACAGCTCTTCCTCCGAGTACTTGGGCGGGCGCGGTTCGCGCAGGGCCGTGTCGGTGTGCTTTTCGCGGTTCAGGTGGCGCACCGCCTCGCGCGCCAGGCTCAGGGCATGCAGGTCGTTCTGCGCCAGGTGGTCGGCAACGCCGCTCAGGCGCGTGTGCACGTCGCCGCCACCCAGATCCTCCGCGCTCACCACCTCGCCGGTGGCGGCCTTCACCAGCGGCGGGCCACCCAAAAAGATGGTGCCCTGGTTCTTCACGATGATGGTCTCGTCGCTCATGGCGGGCACGTAGGCGCCGCCCGCCGTGCACGAGCCCATCACCACGGCGATCTGAGAAATGCCCTGCGCACTCATGTTCGCCTGGTTGTAGAAGATGCGGCCGAAGTGGTCGCGGTCGGGGAACACGTCGTCCTGGTTGGGCAGGTTGGCGCCGCCCGAATCCACCAGGTAGATGCAGGGCAGGCCGTTCTGCTGCGCGATCTCCTGCGCCCGCAGGTGCTTCTTCACCGTCATGGGGTAATAAGTGCCGCCCTTCACGGTGGCGTCGTTGCAGACGATCATGCAATCCACGCCGCTGACCCGCCCGATGCCCGCGATGAGGCCCGCGCAAGGCGCTTCGTTGTTGTACATGTCCAGCGCGGCCAGCGGCGCCAGCTCCAGGAACGGTGTACCGGGGTCCAGCAGCATCTGCACGCGGTCGCGCGGCAGCAGCTTGCCGCGCGCGGTGTGCTTGGCGCTGGCCGCCTCGCCACCGCCCTGCGCCACTTGGGCAATGCGGGCGTTGAGGTCGTCCACCAGCGAACGCATGGCTTGCGCGTTGGCCTGGAAGTCGGCGGATCGGGGGTTGAGCTGAGTCTCCAATACGGTCATGGCGTGCTTTCCGTGGGCAAGTTTGCTAAGCGGATTGTGCGGCAGCCCTGGCGACACGGCCAGCCTGCGGGGCCGTCAACATGGGTGCAAATCCCGCCACAGAATCAACATTTTTTGGCACACTTGCAGCATGCCCACATGGCCCGCCACAACCCAATCGCACACGGTTTCCACGCACTTGCCCAAACCAGGTGTGCGCGCCGCCACGCCCATGGCTTTTGTGCGGGCCATCGTACAGGCCTACCAGCAGCGCGGGCTGGACCCGGCCAACGCCCTGGCGATGGCACAGATCGCGCCGGAGCAGCTTTACCAGCCGGACGCCCGCATCACCGCTGCGCAGATGGAGCGCATTTCCGGCCACGCCATGCGCGAGCTGGACGACGAGGCGCTGGGCTGGTTCAGCCGACGCCTGCCCTGGGGCAGCTACGGCATGTTGGCACGCGCCTCCATCAGCGCGCCCACGCTGGGTGTGGCGCTCAAGCGCTGGTGCCGCCACCACGGCCTGCTCACGGCAGACCTGGAACTGCGCCTGCTCACCGCCGACGGCGTGGCCGACATCGTGGTCACCGAACAGCGCGACCTGGGCGCGCTGCGCGAGTTCTGCCTGGTGTCCGTGCTGCGCAACGTGCACGGCCTGGGCAGCTGGCTCATCGATTCGCGCATCCCATTGCTGGCGGCGCACTTTGCCTACCCGGCACCTGCGCATCAAGACGCCTACGCAGTGCTGTTCCCCGCAGCCACGCCCGCGCAGTTCGGCACCACCCAAACCCTGCTGCGCTTTGACGCGCGCTACCTGGAGTTGCCGCTGCGCCGCGACGAACAGGCCCTCAACCAGATGCTGCAGCACGCCCTGCCGCTGATGGTGCAGGCCTACCGGCGCGACCGCCTCCTGGTGGAGCGTGCGCGGCAATTGCTGCTCACCCAACCGCAGCAGACGCACAACGCCGAGCGCCTGGCCGCCCTGCTGCACGTGTCAGCCCGCACCCTGCATCGCCAGTTGCACGAACAAGGCGCCACACTGCAAGGGCTGAAAGACGCCGTGCGCCGCGAACGCGCCAGCGAACTGCTTCACCGCACGAACAAGCCCATCAAGCAGGTGGCCGAGGCCGCAGGCTTCCAGAACGAAAAAAGCTTCATCCGCGCCTTCCGGGGCTGGACGGGGCTCACGCCCGCCGAGTTCCGCAGGCAAGGCGGCCAACCCGCCACCACCTCAGGCTGACACACCGGAACCAGGCCGTTCAGCGAAAGTCGCCGTCCACGTAGTACCAGCGCCCGCCTTCGCGCACAAAGCGGCTGCGCTCGTGCAGGCGCTGCCCACGGCCCGCCGCGCGTGAGCGGGCCACGAATTCCACCTCGGCATGGTCTTCGTCGATCACACGGTGATCACGCACCTCCAGCCCCAGCCACTTCACGCCGGTCTCCAGCGTCAGCTCGGCGGGGCGTGTGCTGGCGTGCCAGGTGGCCAGCAGGTGGTCCACCCTGCCCAATACAAAGGCGCTGTAGCGCGAGCGCATCAGCGCTTCGGCGTCTGGCGCGGGCTGGGCTGCGCCGGGCTCCATGCGCGGCCCGCAACAGGACGACATGGGCAGCACGCGACCGCGCGTGTCCTGGCGGCCACAAGGGCAAACGGAATCTTTCATGGGCATAGGCGGTGGCAAAGCCTTGCATTATCAGCAACGCACGCTCGCCCTTCGAGCCAACAACAGCTATGGACTTCTGCCACAATGGTAAATGTGTGACACACAGCAGGCAACCTTCACCAAGAACAACCAAAATAAAACTTATTTCATATTAATGCTCTTTTAAATCATTTTCAGATGAACGAAGATATCACTATAAATAATTCACATCTGACAAGAGCGATCATTGAGCTTGGCGAAATACGGCCAGTGATCGCCAAGCAAGCCATCTTCAACAACCAGGGCATCAAAATCCTGGAACAAGGCGCGGCCATTCACGCGGGCTTGTACGAGCGCCTCACCGCGCACAACCTTAGCCGTCCGATTGAAGAATCGGTTACCGCAGAAGGCCAGGTGGATGGGCGCGCGCTGCGGGATGGCATTACTCGCGTGCTGGAAACCGAAGCCTTTTATGCCCGCATGACCCCCAGCGAAGGTGAGCGGCAACGTCTGCTGGACATCATCGAAAAAGTCCCCCTGCCCGAACCTGTGGCCTTCCAGTTGACGCTGGCCCGCGAGACCCGCCCACGCCTGTACGACAACGCCCTGCGCGCCGCCTGGACCATGGCCTGGCTGGCCCGCGAAGGCATGGAAACCCAGTTCGACATCGGCATGGCAGCCGCAGCCGGCTTGCTGCACGACCTAGGCATGTTGCACCTCAACCCCGTGCTGATGGACCATCGCGCCGAACTCACACGTGAGTTGCGACGAGAGCTTTACAGCCACCCCATCGTCAGCCACGTGCTCATTGAGCGCCACCACGTGTACCCCAAGGTCATGCTGGATGGCGTGTTGCAACACCACGAACACCGCAACGGCTCTGGCTACCCGCGCAACCTCAAGGGCAGCCAGATAAGCACGACAGGTCAGCGGCTGGCCATCACCGATCTGCTGGTGGCCATGATCAGCGCACACGACGACGGTGGCGAAATGCGGCTGGGCGTGCTGCTGCGCATGAACATGCACCGCTATGGCAAAGACCTGATCGACAGCGTGCTCGCGCTGCTGCAACCTGGCCAGGACCCGCGCAGCGAAGCCATTGCCACGTCTGGCGACCCTGCAGCCCTGCTGGCGCAAGCACACGACATGCTGCAAGCCTGCCCCCGCGATGCATCGCGTTTCGCAGGCATAACCGCTGCGCGGCGAGAGGCCTGGGCCACCTTGCGGGAACAGGTCGATGAACTCGGCCGCACGCTGGCCGAGGCGGGCTTGACGCCATCACAACTCGAACAGCTGGGCAGCGCCGCCATGGAAGACGCCATGGTGCATCGCGAGCTCACGCTGCTCGCACGCGAAGCTGCCTGGCAACTGCATGCGCTGGCACGCCAGGCGCGGCGGCGATGGAGCGCCGGGCGCGACGGCGTCTTCCCCCAGGAAATTCTGGACTGGACGGGCCGCGTCGAACAATTCAGCCAAGCGGTTCGTTCCGGCCCGCAGGGGCAAGGGCTACCGGGACATTTCCACTGACGCCCGCCACGCCCCCAGGCGCAAACCACGCAGCCTCAAACCTCTCTGCCGTTTGCGGCTGCCCCCAGTAAAAGCCCTGACCGAAATCGCAGCCCGCTTCGCGCAACAGCTCCATCTGCTCCTCGGTCTCGATGCCTTCGGCCACCACCTGTATGCCCAGCTCGTGCGCCATGGTGATCATGGCCTTGCACAGCAGCAGGTTCTTGGAACCCGGTGCCAGCCCGTTCACGAACGCACGGTCGATCTTGATGAAATCGATGTCGAACTTCTGCAAGTAGGACAAGGAGCTGTACCCCGTGCCGAAGTCGTCGAGCGCCACGCCCAGGCCCGCGTCGCGGAACTGCAGCAACCGGCTCTGCACTTCAGGCGAGGGGTCGAGCAGCAGCCCCTCGGTGATTTCAATGATCACGCTTTGCCCGGGCAGACTGCGTTGCGCCAGCAGGTCCAGCAGGTTGACCGCCTCGGCCGCCGACTTGGGCGTACGAAACTGCACGGGCGACTTGTTGATGCTGATTTGAAATCCTGCATCAAAGCGCTCACGCCACGACTGCACCTGATCCACCGCCGTTTCAAAAATCCAGCTGCCCAAAGGCACGATGAGGCCCGAGCTTTCTGCCGCCGGTATGAAGCTCGCCGGGCTTACCGCCCCCTTGGCTGGGTGCTGCCAACGCACCAGCGCCTCGGCCTTGTTCAAGCGGCCCGTGGCCAACTGAACAATGGGCTGGTAAACCAGATGGAACTGCTGACCCGCCAGTGCCTGGCGCAGGTCGTTGGTCACTTCCAACCGTGCATTGGCGCGAGCCTGCATTGCAGGGGTGAAGAAGTGGTAACGGTTGCGCCCGGCTTCCTTGGCGGCGTACAACGCCTGGTCGGCGTTCTTCAACAGCCCCTGGGGGTCGGCACTGTCGTCCGGGCAGATGCTGATGCCAATGCTGGCCGACACGTACAGCGACTCCCCCCCCAGTGAAAACGGGGCACGGAACGCCTGCAGTATGCGTTCGGCCACATCCTGGGCCCGGTTCCCGTCGTCGTGCAATGGCAGCAACATGGTGAACTCGTCACCCCCTTGGCGCGAAAGGGTGTCGGTGCCGCGTATGCAGTCCTGGAGCCGCCTGGCCGCAGACAGCAGCAGCATGTCGCCCACCTGGTGGCCCAGGGAGTCATTCACCTCCTTGAAGCGGTCCAGATCGATGAAGAACACGGCCAGCCGCTCACCGCGCGTCAGCACCTTCTTCACCTCAACGTCCAGACGGTCGTAAAGCATTCGGCGGTTGGGCAACGCCGTGAGCGCGTCGTAATTGGCCTGCTGCCAGATCATGTCCTGCGCTTGCTTGAGGGCGGAAATATCGGCCAGCGTGCCGAGCATGCGCGTGGCGCGGCCAGCGGCGTCACGCTCGAACACCATGCCCCGGTCCAGCACCCAGCGCCAGCTGCCGTCCTGGCAACGTATGCGGTATTCGCACTTGTACTGCGACGCCCTGCCTTCCTGGGCCTCCTTCAGCACGTCCAGCACACGCTGCACGTCGTCAGGGTGCACGCGGGAACGCCATTCCTCCAGCGCATCACTCATATTTTCCTGGTCTATGCCCAACATGGCCTTCCAGCGCTCGGAATACGTCACCCGACCGGCCAGCACGTCCCAGTCCCACACCCCATCACCCGCGCCTTCCAGCGCATAGCGCCAGCGCTCTTCACTTGCCTCCAGCGCTTTCTCCGATCGATCACGCGCGCGCTGCGCCAGGAACAGCGCCACGCAAATGGTCCCCAGCATCAAGCCTGACGCCAGCAACGTGAGCAAGAAGACCTGGTGCAATCTGGCCGTGGTGCGCTCCACCTCCTGCCTCACCCGGTTCGACAGCACTGCTGCCTTGCCCGCAATGGCATACAGGTCAGACCGCGTGGCCGCATCCAGGTCTATGCGGCCACCACTGCGAAGGTAGGCTCGCCGCAGGTCGGCAACACGGGTTTCAAGGCGGTGCAAGTCCTCGGAAAAACCGGCCGTGGCGTCGCCGCTGTTGCTGGCCTGTGCCAAGCCCGCCAGCGCGCGGCGGTAACCCGCCAGCGCTTGCTCCAGCAAAACCACCCCCTGCTCCTGCTGCCAGGGCGAGTCCGACTCACGGCCCAGCGCAAGATGCAACAAGCCCTCGCGCAAGTCCTCGCCAGCCCGCACGATGTCGATTGTCTGGGCCTGGGCCCGGTGCGTCTTCGTGTCTTGGTAACGGTGCTGCACAGCCAGCATCAGGCACACCATCAAGGAGCCAGACACCGCCAACCACAACAGCATCGGTCGGGCATGCCAGGGCCTCGCCATCCACCGTGTCAACAATTCAACGGGGCTCATTGGCCCTCCCCTGCCACGTCACCGGCATCAAAGCCAAATGTGCGCAACGCCTCGACGTGGCCCGCCGACCCGCGAACCCTCAACAACGCCTGGTCCCAGGACTCACGCAGCCGCTGCTGCTTGGGATGGAAGGCAAACGCCACCTCGTCCTCCGCAGGTTTGACGACCGTCGACTCTGCTGGTGCTTGCAATCGCGCAGCCCGCAGCTTGCTTCCGCCATTGGTTGCGGCCACCGTCAAAGTGGTGGGCCAGGACAGGACCAATGCATCAGCCATGCCCTGACTCACGGCATCCACACCCATGCGTGCTGTTCCTACAGGCAACAATCTTTGCGGAGCCACACCCAACGCGACCAGACGGCTCGCCTCCACGGCCCCTTCGAGCACGGCAATTCGTCCCCGGGAAGTCAGCAGCCACAGCAAGGGCGCATCCAGCTCGTGCTCGTGATCCGCTCGCATCAGCACCCCCGAACCCACCTTGATGGTCGGCAGCGAGAACAAAACCTGCCGCTTGCGCTCATCTGTCACGAACAACCCTGCCGCAATCACATCGAAGCGGCCGTCAAGCAGTTCTGGAATCAGGTTGGCAAAAGAGACCTGCACCCATTCAATGTGCCGCACGCCCAGTTCGTTTGCCACGAGCCGGGCCGTCACGGGCGACTCGCCGGTCACATCCAGAGATGGCCCCACAAAGGCATACGGCGCTTCAACGGCGTAGCCCACACGCAGCACGCCGGTTTCGCGCACGCGCTCCCAGGCATCTCGCGGACCATGCGCCGAGAAGACCAGCCAAAGCATGGCCCACCCCAACCCAAGGATGAGCCCCACCACTGCAACCAACGGACCAACCCGCTTGAACATGCGGCGAAGCCTCCCATAAAACACATAAATTGATTTTCAGCATATCCCATGGCCCCGTCACAGCAATGTCCATCACTGCCCAAGGGTCTTGGCCGTTTACCCTGAAGCAGCCTTGCTGACAAAACATCATTAATTGCTTATATTAAAAGATTAAGCAACGAGGAGCACAAATGAAACCTTTCGCCACCCGCCGGGCGCTGCGCCACGCCGCCTTGGTGCTGGCCTGCCTGGCTGCACCTGCCGCTTGGGCCGACAAAGCCGCCGCCATTGATGAGATGGAGGCCTACCTGGAATTCGTGGACTATGGTGGCGGCGTCATGTTCGCCGAGCAGATTCCCAAGGACGACTGGAAGAAGTTCTTCGTCATCGATGCGCGTGACGCGGGCCAGTTCGCCAAGGCGCACATCCCCGGCGCCGTGAACATGGACTGGCGCCAGGTGTTGGCCAAACGCAACGACATTCCCAAAGACCGCCCCGTTTTGATCTACTGCAACACGGGTTCACTGTCTGCACAGGCGGGTTTTGCCCTGCGTTTGGCAGGCTGGGACAACGTACGCATCCTGCAAGGCGGCATGGAAGAATGGAAGGCCAAGGGCGGCTTCGACGCCGCAGCCAAGGCCACGGCTCCCGCCAAGCACTGAAGGTCAACGGCGCCAGAAATGGCCCGTGAACAACACCAGCACCGTCAGCAACTCCAGCCGGCCCAGCAACATGGCAAAACTCAGCACCCACAACTGAAAGGGGCTGAGTACCCCGAAGTTGCTGGCCGGCCCCACCTGCCCCAGCCCCGGGCCAATGTTGTTCACCGTGGCCACCACCGCTGAAAAGGCGGTAACAATGTCCAGCCCCGACAGCAGCATCAGGAAAGTCAGCCCCATGGTGGCCGCACCGTAGATCAACATGTAGCCCAGCACCGCCGTCATCACCGAAGAAGGAATGGTCTGCCCGCCCAGCGTCACCGGGTTGACCACGCGCGGGTGGATGATGCGCACCATCTCCCGGCGGGCCTGCTTGATGAGCAGCACCATGCGAACCATCTTGATGCCCCCGCCCGTGGAGCCCGCGCAAGAAACAAAACACCCCAGGAACATCAGCAGCACGGGAATGAACGGCGGCCATTGCGCGTAATCTGCCGACGCATACCCTGTGGTGGTAGCCAGCGACACCACGTGGAACGCACTGCTGCGCAGGGCTTCCAGAAAGTCATCATGCACGCGGTGCTCCAGCAGCATGATGGATACCAAGGCAATGGACACTGCAAGTACCGTGAAATAGGTGCGAATCTCGCGGTCGTTGCTGATGGGGCGCAGCGACAGCGAGCGAATCACCACGAAATAACGAACGAAGCTGATGCCCGCCAGCGTCATGAAAATGATGGCCACGGTCTCCATGCGCGCGGAGTCCCAGTGGCCGAAGCTGGCATCGTGCGACGAAAAGCCGCCCAAGCCCATGGTCGTGCACATGTGCATGAAGGCGTCGGCCCAGCTCATGCCCGCCCAGCGGTAGGCCAGCAAACATGCGGCTGAAAACAGAAAGTACACGCCCCACAAACCGCGCGCCGTTTCGGCAATGCGGGGAGTGAACTTGGTGTCCTTCATGGGCCCTGGTGTTTCGGCCTTGTAGAGCTGCACGCCACCCAGCCCCAGCAGTGGCAGCACGGCCACCACCAGCAGCATGATGCCCAGGCCACCCACCAGTTGCAAAAAGCAGCGCCAGATGTTCACCGACACGGGCAGGCCGTCCAGCCCCGAAAGTGCCGTGGCCCCGGTGGCGGTGAGCGCGCTCATCGCCTCGAAGTACGCCTGGCTCACCGTGATGCCGGGCACGGTGAACACCAGCGGCACCGCCGCGTAGGCCGTGAGCACCACCCACACCAGGTTGACCAGCAGGAAGCCATCCCTCGACAACAACTCGCGCCGGTGGCTCTTTGTGAGCAGCCACAGCAACCAGCCACTGCCAAACGTCAGCCCGAAGCACACGCCCCACACGGTGCGCAAATGTTCCGCGTCCTCCGACAGTGCCCAGGCCATGGGCACCAGCATGGCGAATGCGAACGCCATGAGGATGCGCGACAACAGCGCCAGCACCGGCCCGAAAAGCTGCATCATGCCTGCCCCATCAACCGAAGAAGGTGGCACCCACCTGGAAGAGCTTCTCCACCTCGCGCACCAGGCGCTTGTTGGGGATGAAGATGACGATGTGGTCGTTGCTCTCGATCAAGGTGTCGTGGTGCGGCATGAGCACCTGCGCGTCGCGCCCCTCGCCACGCACAATGGCGCCGATGCGCGCGCCCTTGGGCAGCTTCACTTCCTCAACACGCTTGCCCACCAGGCGCGAGGTTTTCACATCACCGCGTGCAATGCCTTCCAGCGCTTCGGCGGCGCCCCGGCGCAGGCTGTGCACCGCCACCACGTCGCCACGGCGCACATGGGCCAGCAGTTCGCCAATCACCGTCTGCGCGGGCGAAACGGCAATGTCGATGGTGCTTCCCTGCATCATGTCGGCATAGGCGCGGCGGTTGATCAAGGCCACCACGCGGCGCGCACCCAACCGCTTGGCCAGCATCGACGACATGATGTTGTCCTCGTCATCGCTGGTCAGCGCGAGGAACAGATCCATGTCGGCTACGTTTTCCTCTTCCAGCAGGTCTTCGTCCACGCTGTCGCCGTGCAGCACCAGCGTGCTCGACGGCAGCTGGCTGGCCAGGTACTCGCAACGCTTGGCGTCGTGCTCGATGACCTTGACCTGGCACTGCCCCACCAGGCTGCGCGCCAGCCGCAGGCCCACCTTGCCGCCGCCTGCGATCATCACGCGCTGCACCGGTTTGTCGATGTTGTGGATGGCGGCCAGCACGTGGCGGATCTTGTCGCTGGCCGCCAGCAGGAACACCTCGTCGCCGGGCAGAATGCGCGTGGTCTTGGTGGCTTCCATCTCGGTGTCCAGCCGGTACAGTGCCACCACACGCATCTCGGCCTGGGGAAAACGCTCCTTGAACTCCCCTATGGTGTGCCCCACCAGCGCGCCACCAGCCGAAGCACGCACCGCAATCAGGCACACCCGCCCCTCGGCGAACTCCAGCACCTGCAGCGCCTCGGGGTAGTCGATCAGCTGGTGGATGTAGCGCATCACCGACTCTTCCGGGCAGATCACCCGGTCCACCGCAAAGCCACTCTTGCCCATCAACTCGTCGCCTTCGATGAACTCGGGCGAGCGCAGCCGCGCTATGGTGGTGGGCACGTTGAAAACGTCATGCGCCACCTTGCAAACCACCAGGTTGGACTCGTCGGCCGCCGCACAGGCAATCACCATGTCTGCGTCCTTGGCGCCTGCTTCACGCAGCACCGACGGCTGTATGCCATTGCCGACCACACCGCGCAGGTCCAGCCTTTCTTCCAGGGCGCGCAGGCGCGCGGGGTCCTGGTCAATGACCGTGATGTCGTTCTGTTCGGACACCAGACTTTCGGCCACGCTTTCGCCGACGCGGCCCGCGCCCAGGATGATGATGTTCATAGGATTACTTCAAACTGCCGAAGACCTTCTGCAGGATCTGGCTGCCAGTGCCTACCGGGTCCTGCCGAATCTTCTTCTCTTCCTCGCCGATGACGAGGTAGAGCCCGTCCAGCGTCTTGCCCGTGACGTATTGCTGCAAGTTGGCGTCTTTTTCACGCACCAGCCCGTAGCGGGCAGCCCGCCCGGCAAAGTCGTTGTACTTCTGCGCCAGCGCCACCTTTTCGGTCGCCTGGGTCACGATAGGCAGAAACCGCGTGGTCAAGGGCTCGCGCGTCTTGCCCGCGAAAAAGTCGGTCACGGAGGTGTCGCCCCCGGTCAGGATGTTCTTGGCGTCGGTCACCGTCATATCGCGCACGGCCTTGACCAGCAGGTCGCGCCCCATGGGCACCGCCGCCTCGGCGGCGCGATTCATGGCTGTTTCCAACTCGTCCACGCGTTTGCCCTGGCCAAATGTGCGCAACAGCTTGGCTGCGTCGTCCAGGTAGCCCGGCAAGGGAATGCGCACCTTGGGGTTGCCCAGAAAACCGTCGCTGCGGCCCAACAGCCCCACGGCAGCCAGTGCGCCGCGCTCCAGCGCGGCCTTCACGCCTGCGCTGGCATCGGCTCCTGACAGGTCTGCCAGGGTGAGCGCACGTGCCTGGCGCCAGGCAGCCAGGGTCAGCAACAGGCCAAAGCCTGCCTGGTGGAAGCCGCGCCGTGTGGCGACAGCAAGAGTGGGTTTCGTGTCTGCCATGTGTTTGATTATGCGCCCGCTGTCCGCCTTGGTGCATACCGACCTCACCACCGAAAATAGGAAATATGGCACGCGTATTGCTTGCCGCCCCATTGCCTGGCTCCATGGCCCGGGCACGGTGCGCCAACGGCGGTGCGCCGCCACCGCAAAGCGCCTTCACCTGTCCCCCAACAGGTGCGGGCGCTTTCTGCTTTCCCCCGTCAGCCATGCCCGCACCCATTCAGTGCATCCACCTGTGAAGAAAGCATCAAAATGAAGAACTGGATACTGAACCTCAGGCTGTCACGCAAATTCCTGCTGATCGGACTGGTCGCGCTGCTGATGGTGAGCCTTCCCACAGCTTTGGTCGTGGCACAAAAAGTCCGCCAGTGGCGCACCGACCTGGCCCGCGTGGAAGTCATGCCAGCGGCAGCCGCCTTGCTGCAGCTGGTCCGCACCACGCAGCAGCACCGCGGGTTGTCCAACGGCTTTCTGGGCGGCGTGGAGGCAATGGCCAAGAACCGCCAAGCCATGGAGGCTGAGGTCAACAAAGCCCTTGGCGCTGCGCTGGACTCGTTGGCTGCACGCAATGCAGCGGCCTTGTCGGCAGAACTGCAAGACCTGCAAAAGTCCTGGAAATCGCTGGCGGCGGAAGTCAGCCAGAAATCCATTGCCAGCCCGGCAAGCTTTGCGCGGCATACCGAACTGATCGCGCGCCAGCTCGCGCTGCTGGAGGCCCTGGCCGACGCCAGGGGCCTGGCCCGCGACGACGACCCCGCCCACCACCACACCGTGATGGCGGTACTCAGCCACCTGCCGCAACTCACCGAAACGCTGGGCCAGATGCGCGCCCGCGGCGCCTTCCTGCTGGGGCGCGGCGAGGCGTCCAGCACCGACAAGGCATCGCTGCAAGCGCTGCTTCAACTGTCACAGCACCACATGCACAACGCGAACAAGTCGCTGGACAAGGCCATGGCTGCTCGCAGCAACCTGGGCAGCACACTTGCCCCATCCCAGCAAACCGCAAAAGATGCGGCCAACCAAGCCACCGGCCTTGCGCGCACGTCAATCATCGAAGCCGAAGCCCTGAGCGAGGCGCCAACAGCGTACTTCGGCACGTTCACTCAAGCCATTGACCTTCAGTTCAAGCTGATAGACACAGCCTTCGCCTCGCTTGACGCTGCCTTGCGCCAACGTGCCAGCGCGCATTTGAACGAACTGGCCGCGCTGGCCGCAGCGGTGCTCGTGCTCGGCAGCGCGGCCACATGGGTCATGGTCATCGTCAGCCGTGGCACAACCCGCGACATCCGCCGCGCGCTGGACCTGGCCAACACGGTTGCCTCTGGCGATCTTTCCTCCAGCATTGCGCCGGGCGGGCGTGACGAAGCAGGCCAGTTGCTTGAGGCGCTGCGCACCATGAACGGCAGCCTTGTACGCATCGTTCAGCAGGTGCGGCAAGGCAGCGACAACATTGCATCCGCATCGTCACAAATTGCCAGCGGCAACGCTGACCTGAGCCAGCGCACCGAAAGCCAGGCGGCCAACCTGGAAGAAACCGCCACAAGCATGCAAGAACTCACTGGCGCTGTACAGCAAAGCGCCGAAACAGCACAACAAGCCAGCCATATGGCAACCCAGGCGAGCAAATCTGCCACGCAAGGCGGGCAGATCATGGCGCAGATGCTCACCACCATGGAAGAGATCAGTGCCAGCTCGCGGCGCATTGACGACATCACCTCGGTGATCGATGGCATTGCCTTTCAGACCAACATCCTCGCGCTCAACGCCGCCGTGGAAGCAGCGCGCGCGGGCGAGCAAGGCCGGGGCTTTGCGGTGGTTGCCACAGAGGTGCGCACCCTGGCCAAGCGCAGCGCAGACGCGGCCAAGGAAATCAAGACACTCATCGGCGCCAGCGTCGAGCGCATTGGCACCGGCGCCGAGCTTGCCACTCAGGCTGGTGACAGCGTGAACGACATCGTGCATCAGGTTCAGCGCGTGAGCGACCTGATCGCCGAGATCAGCACGGCCAGCCTGTCACAGTCCTCGGGCATTGCCCAGATTGGTGCTGCCATCTCGCAACTGGACCAGACGACGCAGCAGAACGCCTCGCTGGTCGAGGAGTCGGCCAATGCGGCTGACAGCCTCAGCGCGCAGGCCCGGCAGTTGTCTGAACTGGTGGGTGTCTTCCGGGTTGAAAGCAGGGATCGGATCACCTATTCCGAATGACGACACGCGGGTTTTCACCGAGGCGGCTGACAGCGGCTTGACAGCCTTGCGACTTAACGTAGGAGGTTCACAGAACCGCAGCATGAGCGAGAGCGGCTGCACCCTGGCCCTGACCGCGGAGGTACACCTACATGCGCAAGATGACCGTACGCGCCAAGCTCGCAATCACGTTCGCCAGCCTGACCTTCTTCGTTCTGCTGGTGGCAGGAATGGCGATCAAGACGCTCGACTCCGCGAACCAGCGCTTCACGGAATACGTCAACGGCGCCACGGCGCGCGCCACCGAAGTCCAGATGGTTCGTGGCGCCGTGGATCTTCGCGCCATCGCATCGCGGGACCTGACCATCGTTCGCGGCGCGGATGAAATCGCCAAGATCAAGGCGGTTGTTGACAAGGCTCAGGCAGCGGTTCAGCACCACCTGGAACGCCTTAAGACACAAGGAAACCAGCCGGGTGTCAGCGATCAGACCCGCCAGATGATCGCCGAGATCGAGAAGATCGAACGCGCCTACGCCCCCATCACCCAGGCCATTGTGGCCGCTGCGCTGGAGGGCGACCCGGACACGGCGACAACCAAAGTCCTGCTGGAGTGCCGCCCCATGCTGGAGGCGATGATCAAGGCCACCGACGCCTATGCCGACACCGCGGCCCAGGAGTCTGCCACCCTGATCGCGCAGTCCGAGGCGCAGTACCGTGCACAGCAGGTGGTCTTGCTGGCCGTTTGCGCGGTTGCCATCGCCGCAGCCATTGTCAGCGGTACGTTCATCACGCGAAGCCTGACCCGCGCCCTGGGCGCAGAACCTGCAGAACTTTCCGAGGTGGTGAACCGCGTGGCCAACGGCGATCTCTCCACCCCCATTGCGTCGGCCAACCGGCATCCGGCGAGTGTGATGGCAACGCTGGGGCGCATGCAGGAGTCCCTCATCCATCTTGTCGCTTCGGTGCGCCACGGCAGCGAAGCAGTCGCCAACGCCAGCAGCGAAATTGCCTCGGGCAACCAGGATCTGTCTGCCCGCACCGAACGGCAAGCCAGCGCACTGGAAGAAACCGCCGCCTCCATGGAAGAGCTGGGCTCTACCGTGCACCAGAACGCCGACAACGCCCGCCAGGCCAACCAGCTGGCGCACGACGCATCCACTGTAGCGGTTCAAGGCGGCGATGTCGTGGCCCAGGTGGTGGACACCATGAAGGGCATCAACGACAGCTCACGCAAGATCGCCGACATCATCAGTGTCATCGATGGGATTGCCTTCCAGACCAACATCCTGGCGCTCAACGCCGCCGTGGAAGCGGCGCGCGCTGGCGAGCAAGGCCGTGGCTTTGCCGTGGTGGCCTCCGAGGTGCGCAGCCTGGCGGGGCGCAGCGCCACCGCTGCCAAAGAGATCAAGGAACTCATCACCGACAGCGTCGGGCGCGTGGAAGCAGGCACCGCGCTGGTGGACAAGGCCGGTGCCACCATGGAAGAAGTGGTCGCCAGCATCCGCCGTGTCACCAGCATTGTTGGCGAGATCAGCGCCGCCAGCAGCGAGCAGCGCGACGGCATCACCCAGATCAGCGAGGCTGTGTCCAGCATGGACCAGACCACGCAGCAGAACGCCGCCTTGGTGGAGCAGATGGCCGCTGCCACCGAAGGCCTGCGTACTCAAGCGCAATCGCTGGTTCAGGCTGTGGCCGTGTTCAAGCTAGACAGCGGCCAAGCCCTGATCACAGCGCGCGCTGGATGATGATCTTCTGCACGTCGCTGGTGCCTTCGTAGATCTGGCACACGCGCACGTCGCGGTAGATGCGCTCCACCGGGAAGTCGCTCACCACGCCGTAGCCGCCCAGCGTCTGGATGGCCACCGAACAGACCTGCTCGGCCACCTCACTGGCAAACAGCTTGGCCATGGCAGCCTCCTTCAGGCAGGGTCGGCCCGCGTCGCGCAGGCTGGCTGCGTGCCAGATGAGCTGGCGTGCCGCTTCCAGCCGCGTGGCGCATTCGGCCAGACGGAAACCCACCGCCTGGTGGTTGAAGATGGCGGTGCCGAAAGCCTCGCGCTGCTTGGCGTAGTCGATCGCCACGTCCAGCGCACTGCGCGCCATGCCCACGCTCTGCGCGGCAATGCCAATACGCCCACCCTCCAGCGCACTCAAGGCAATCTTGTAGCCCTCGCCCTCCTCGCCAATGCGGTTTTCGGCAGGAATGCGGCACTGGTCGAAGTTGATCTGCGCGGTGTCGCTGCTGTGCTGACCCAGCTTGTCCTCCAGGCGCGCCACCACGTAGCCCGGCGTGGCGGTGGGTACCAGGAAGGCGCTCATGCCTTTCTTGCCAGCGGCCTTGTCCGTCACCGCGATCACGATGGCCACGTCGCCGTTCTTGCCGCTGGTGATGAACTGCTTGACGCCATTGATGACGTAGCTGTCGCCCTCGCGCACGGCGGTGGTGCGCAGGGCCGATGCGTCAGACCCCACGTGCGGCTCTGTCAGGCAGAAGGCCCCCAGCATTTCGCCGCGCGCCAGCGGGGCCAGCCACTTCGCCTTCTGCGCGTCGTTGCCGTAGCGCATGAGGATGGCGTTGACCGGGCAGTTGGTCACGCTGATGGCGGTGCTCACGCCACCGTCACCGGCGGCGATCTCTTCCAGCACCAGCGCCAGGGTCAGGTAGTCCAGGCCAGCACCGCCCAGTTCCTCGGGGACGCAAATGCCGTAGGCGCCCAGCGCCGCCAGGCCCTTATGGGCTTCCTTGGGAAAGTGGTGCTCCTTGTCCCACTTGGCGGCATGCGGCCACAGCTCCTCTTGAGCAAAGGCGCGCACGGCGTCACGGATCATTTCCTGGTCTTGGGTCAGCAGCATGGGTTTGTGTGAAGTTTCAAAGTTTGAAGGTACTCACCAACTGGTTCAGGTGCTGCGCCTGCTCGCGCAGGCTCATGGCTGCGGCGGTGGACTCCTCGACCAGCGCAGCGTTCTGCTGCGTCATCTGGTCGAGCTGCACCACCGAGGCATTCACGTTGCCAATGTCGGTGCTCTGTTCGGAAATGGCTGCGGTGACCTCGCCAATCAGGTCGGCCACGCGCCGCACGGCCTCAACAATCTCGCTCATCGTCTGCCCCGCACCGGACACCAGCGACGAGCCCGCCTCCACGCGCTCCACGCTGGTGCCGATCAGGGTCTTGATCTCTTTAGCGGCTTCGGCGCTGCGGCTGGCCAGGCTGCGCACCTCTGTGGCAACCACCGCAAAACCCCGGCCCTGTTCACCCGCACGCGCCGCTTCCACGGCAGCGTTGAGCGCCAGGATGTTTGTCTGGAAGGCAATGCCATCGATGACGCCAATGATGTCGGCGATCTTCTGCGAACTGGCGCGGATGTCGTCCATCGTTGCCACGACTTTGGACACTTCCTCGCCGCCGCGCGATGCCACATCGGCCGCGGACGTGGCCAACTGGTTGGCCTGGCGCGTGGCGTCGGCCGACTGGCGCACCATGCCCGCCACCTGCTCAACGGACGCTGCCGCCTCCTCCAGGTTGGCCGCCGTGCGCTCGGTGCGCTGGCTCAGATCCTGACTGCCGGTGGCGATCTCGTCACTGGCCGTGGTGATGTTGCCGGTGGAGTGGCGAACCTCGCCCACAAGCTGCCGCAGCGACTGCTGCATGCGCGCCAGCCCGCCCATCAAGCTGCTCTGGTGCACGTTGGCTGCCAGCGGTACCGACAGATCACCGGAGGCGATCTGCGCGATGGCCGAACGGGCCTCGGCCGGGTCACCGCCCAGTTCGCGCTGCACGGTCTTGCGGATGTAGAGGGTGAAAAGCACCGACACCACCACCGCCACCAGCGACAGGCCCACGGCAAACGCCACCGCCCGGTCTACGTTGCGGTTGACGTTGCCAAACACCTGCTCGGAAGTGGCTCCCGCTGCCTCGATGAGCTTCAGCAGCTCGCCACGCAATTGGCGCCAGGCGGGTGTTTCAGTTGCGCTCAGGAAAGAGACGGTGTCAGGCGCCTGTTCGCGCACCTTGGCCAGCACCTGGTCCTGCGCCTGGGCGTGGCTGGCGCGCAGCGCCGCCAGCTGCCGCACCCCCTGCTCGAACCCTGTGCCCTGCGACACCTGGGTCACGTCCGCATAGGCCTTGTCGTAGGCTTTGCGGGCGTTGTCCAGGTTCTCGACGGCGCGCTTGTCCTCTGGGTTCAGCACTACGTTGCGCAGCGCCTGGCCCATCTGAAGGCCTTGGGCGTACATCTCGGTCAGGCCTGTGCTGATGCGTTGCTCCGTCTGCACATAGGCGCCGAACTGCTGCTTGGTGTACAGCAGTCCTCCTATACCCCCGGCCAGGCCGAGAATGAACAGCAGCGCAGGCAGCACTGCAGACAACAGGATACGGGTATCGAAACGCATCAGTCAGGCCTCCTTAAGCCAAGCATCACACTTGCACAAGGGTCCGATCATAGGACTTCCAGTGCCACCGCCGTCGCTTCGCCGCCACCTATGCAAAGGGTGGCCACACCTTTCTTCAGGCCGCGCGCCTTCAGCGCATGAATGAGCGTGACCATGATGCGCGCACCACTTGCGCCGATGGGGTGCCCCAGCGCGCAGGCACCGCCGTTGACGTTGACCTTGGCGTGCGGCACGTTCAGCTCTGCCATCAGCGCCATGGGCACCACGGCGAAGGCCTCGTTGATTTCCCACAGATCCACGTCGCCTACGCTCCAGCCCGCCTTGGCCAGCACCTGCTGGCTGGCGCCCACCGGCGCGGTGGAGAACCATTCCGGCTCCTGGGCGTGCGTGGCGTGCGACACGATGCGTGCCAGCGGCTGGCAGCCCAGGCGTTGCGCCGTGGACGCCTTCATCATCACCAGCGCGGCGGCGCCGTCGTTGATGCTGGAACTGGATGCGGCAGTGATGGTGCCGTCCTTCTTGAAGGCGGGTTTGAGCGCGGGGATCTTGTCGAGCTTGATCTTGCCTGGGCCCTCGTCGATGCTGACGACGCGCTCGCCTGCACGCTCTTTCACCGTCACGGGGGTGATTTCGGTGGCAAAGCTGCCGTCCTGCGTGGCGCGTTGGGCGCGCTTGACGCTTTCGGTGGCGAAGGCGTCCTGCTGCTCGCGGCTGAAGCTGTACTTGGCCGCGCAGTCTTCACCGAAGGTGCCCATGCTGCGGCCGGGCTGGTAGGCGTCTTCCAGGCCGTCGAGCATCATGTGGTCGAAGATGCGGTCGTGGCCGATGCGGTAACCGCCGCGCGCCTTGGGCAGCAGGTAGGGGGCGTTGGTCATGCTTTCCATACCCCCGGCCACCAGCACCTCGTGGCTGCCCGCCAGCAGCATGTCGTGCGCAAACATGGCTGCTCGCATGCCGGAGCCGCACATCTTGCTGAGCGTGACAGCACCAGCGCTCTTGGGCAGGCCGCCCTTGAATGCGGCTTGGCGCGCCGGGGCCTGGCCCTGGCCAGCCATCAGGCAGTTGCCGAAGATAACCTCGGTCACCAGCTCGGGCGCCACGCCCGCACGCTGCACGGCGGCCTGGATGGCTGCGCCGCCCAGGTCGTGCGCGGCGAGCGAGGAAAAGTCACCCTGGAAAGCGCCCATGGGGGTGCGTGCTGCGCCGACGATGACGATGGGGTCTTGCATGGTTTGCTCCTGTGAAAGTTGGTTGACGTTTACGTAAACGTTAATTCTCGCAGAGTCTCTGGATTGCGTCATCTGTGCTCTCAAAATTGTTGTTGCGGAGGGCCTCGCTTGCTGCGGCAGGCCTGGCCCTGCAAGGGCTCATACTGTGACGGTCGGCGCCCTTGGCGCCGACTCCGCTGCGCCCGCCTGTCTGGGGCCGGTGCGGCGGAACTCACTTCGTTCGCTTCGCTCACTGCGTTCAGACAGCCGCCGCAAGTCAGTTACGAAGCGCGCTAACGCGCGCCCAGCCCCAGACAGGCGGCCACAGCCGCCACAGA
>JAYSGB010000045.1:0-25155 GCA_041913045.1 Burkholderiaceae bacterium
GCGGCGCAGGCGCGTTGCACGGGCTTTTCGCCGTAGTTGGCGGTGTGGCCGCCGAACGGGCGCTGGTAGATGGTGCCGTCGGGGTTGCGGTCGAAGGGCATGCCGAAGTGCTCAAGCTCGTACACGACCTTGGGTGCTTCGCGGCACATGAATTCGATAGCGTCCTGGTCGCCGAGCCAGTCGGAGCCCTTGACGGTGTCGTAGAAGTGGAATTCCCAGCTGTCTTCGCTCATGTTGCCCAGGGAAGCGGACACGCCGCCCTGTGCTGCGACGGTGTGCGAGCGGGTGGGGAAGACCTTGGACAGCACGGCCACGTTCAGGCCGGCGCGGGCCAGCTGCAGTGAGGCACGCATGCCGGAGCCGCCAGCTCCGACGATGACCACGTCGAACTTGCGCTTGGGAAGAGATGCGGTGGTGGTCATGAATCAGAGCCTCCAGAGAACTTGAAATGCCCAACCGGCGCAACCGACCAGCCAGACCAGGGTAAAGACGTGCAGTGCCAGACGCAGCCCGGCGGGCTTGACGTAGTCCATCCAGATGTCGCGGATGCCGATCCATGCGTGCCATGCCAGGGCGATGATCACGGCGAAGGTGAGGAACTTCATCCACTGGGCGGCGAAGATGCCTGCCCAGGTTTCGTAGCCGATGGGGCCGCTGGAGAAGATCACCTGTGCCAGCAGCACGATGGTGAACAGGGCCATGAGGGCGGCGGTGACGCGCTGGACCAGCCAGTCGCGTGCGCCATAGTGGGCGCCGGTGACGACGCGCTTGGAGCCGTAGTTGACGGACATTTTTCTTACTCCGGGCGGTTGAATCAGTACAGGCCGAACAGCTTGGCGCCGAGCACGACCGTCAGACCCAGGCTGAGCGCCAGGGTGACGATGGCGGAGGACTTGCCAAACTCCTTGGTGACGGAGTGGGTGGCGTCCATGTAGAGGTGGCGCACGCCAGCGATGAAGTGGTGCAGGTAACCCCAGATCAGACCCAGGCAGACCAGCTTGACGAACCAGCCCGGCACGAAGCCGATGCCAGCGCTGAAGGCCGAGGTGAAGGTGTCGTAGGACAGTTCCGAGGAAAGCGATGTGTCGAACATCCAGATGATGAACGGCAACAGGATGAACATCAGGCCACCGCTGGCGCGGTGCAGGATGGACACCCACCCAGCCGCAGGGAGGCGGTAGGTGGTGAGGTCCTTGAAAGCATTGATGTTGCGGAACTCTGGCCGCTTTTTGCTCAGCTCTGTCATGGGAGGACTTTCGGTTGGCTTGAGGACGGAGGGTTGGTAACCGGCGCGTAACTGTGCGGCATGACCCTGACGGTTAACTGTCGAATTCTATTGCAACGCAACATGTGCCTATCTGAGTTCAGTGAATGTTTGACTGCTCAACTCAGCTCGTTGCGGTAGTGGTGGTGGTCGGTGCGGTAGAGGCCGCGGCGCAACTCCATGGGGATGTCGTTGTAGGTGTAAGCGACACGTTCGACGCTTAGCAGGGGAAAGCCAACAGGAACACCAAGGCGTTCCGCGGCCTGTTCGTCGGCGGCGACGGCTTTGATCTTTTCTTCGGCGCGAACCATGCGCACGCCAAACTGGGTCTCGAACAGGGCATACATTGGCCCTTGGTGCTGGGCCAGTGTTTCCAGTGTCAGGCCCTTGAACGGGACGCCGGGAAGCCACAGGTCTTCAAGAATGGTGGGGGCGCCCTGGAAGGACAGCACCCGGTGGACCTGGATCACCGGCTCGCCGCTGCGCAGACCGAGCAGGTGGGTGATTTCGGTGGGCGCGCGCAGGCGGCGGCATTCGATGATGCGGCGCTCCCTGGGGCCTTCGTTGGCCAGTGAGCCGACGTCGGGGTGCAGACGCAGGAAGCGGTACTGGATGTGCTGTTCTGCGTGGGTGGCGACGAACGTGCCCTTGCCCTGGCGGCGTACAAGCAGATTTTCTGCAGCGAGTTCGTCGATCGCCTTGCGCACCGTGCCCTGGCTTACGCGGTAGCGTGCTGCCAGTTCCAGTTCGCTGGGAATGAGGTCGCCAGGCTTCCACTCCCCTGCCTGTAGGCTCTGCAGGATGAGCGTCTTGATCTGCTGGTACAGAGGGCTGAACGCCGGTGTGGGCGCGCCCGCCTGTCCGGGATTTTCGGGTCCGGTGCCAGGGAGTGCTGCAGTGGGGTTGGTGGGAGACTGGCTCATGATTTTGTATGTCAATCATATCTTATATAAGACATAAGACAAATTGACGTTTGAGGGTTTACCAGAGTACACTTGGCAGGATTTTTTTTCTTTCAACCGTACCCACTCTGGAGTGTTTTCATGAGCAAGAAGCCCGTTCGCGTGGCCGTCACCGGCGCCGCAGGTCAAATTGGTTACGCCCTGCTGTTCCGCATTGCTTCCGGCGAAATGCTGGGCAAGGACCAGCCGGTCATTCTGCAGTTGCTCGAAATTCCCGATGAAAAGGCCCAGAAGGCGCTCAAGGGCGTGATGATGGAGCTGGAAGACTGCGCTTTCCCGCTGCTGGCTGGCATGGAAGCCCACTCTGACGCGATGACCGCATTCAAGGATACCGACTACGCCCTGCTGGTCGGCGCCCGCCCCCGTGGCCCTGGCATGGAGCGCGCCGACCTGCTGGCCGCCAACGCCCAGATCTTCACCGCCCAGGGCAAGGCTCTGAACGCCGTGGCTTCCCGCAACGTGAAGGTGCTGGTGGTGGGCAACCCCGCCAACACCAACGCCTACATCGCCATGAAGAGCGCGCCCGACCTGAAGCCGGGCAACTTCACCGCCATGTTGCGTCTGGACCACAACCGCGCTGCTTCCCAGATCGCCGCCAAGACCGGCAAGGCCGTCAAGGACATCGAGAAGCTGTGCGTGTGGGGCAACCACTCGCCCACCATGTACGCCGACTACCGTTTCGCCACCATCAATGGCGAATCCGTCAAGGACATGATCAACGACCAGGTGTGGAACGAGACCGTGTTCCTGCCGACCGTGGGCAAGCGCGGCGCCGCCATCATCGAGGCGCGAGGCCTGTCTTCCGCCGCTTCCGCAGCCAACGCTGCCATCGACCACATGCGCGATTGGGCCCTGGGCACCAACGGCAAGTGGGTCACCATGGGCATCCCGTCCCAGGGCTGGTACGGCATTCCCAAGGATGTCATGTTCGGCTTCCCCGTTACCTGCGAAAACGGTGAATACAAGGTCGTCGAAGGTCTGCCAATCGACGCGTTCAGCCAGGCTTGCATCGACAAGACCCTGAAAGAGCTGACCGACGAACAGGCTGGCGTGGCCCACCTGCTGTAAGCCACTGGCATGGGCAAACATCCACGTCAGGTGTTGCTGGGCGCACAGGCCGGTGCGGTGACGCTACCGGTGTGTGACCACTACAGCGGCGTGGAGGCGCGCATGCGCAAGAGCCTGGAGTTACAGGCCGGTTACATCAAGCGGTTCGGTGCCTGCGTCTTCGACGTGACGCTGGACTGTGAGGACGGCGCGCCCGTGGGCGGCGAGGCCGAACACGCTGCCTTGGTGGCCGAGCTGGCGCGTGGGGTAAAGCTCGACGTGCCAGTGCGCCAGCGTGTGGGCGTGCGGGTTCACCCGGTGGACCATCCGGCTTTCGACGCCGATGTTGCACACATCGTGGGCACGGCCGGGTCACATCTGTCGCACCTGATGGTGCCCAAGGTGGAGTCCGTGGACGACGTGGCGCGTGCCGCGCGAGCGCTGGATGCCGCCGGTGGCGCTGATTTGCCTTTGCACGTGCTGATCGAATCACCCCTGGCGGTGCACCGGGCCTTTGACATTGCCGCGCACCCGCGCGTGCAGTCGCTGAGCTTTGGCCTGATGGATTTTGTTTCTGCCCATGGCGGGGCCATTCCTTCGGGTGGCATGGGTGTGGCGGGGCAGTTCAGCCACCCCCTGGTGTTGCGGGCCAAGATGGATATTGCCAGTGCCTGCCATGCGTACGGCAAGGTGCCCTCACACTGCGTGGTCACCGAGTTCAAGGACACAGCAGCCCTGCGGCAGGCGGCGCAGCGCGCTGCGCGCGAGCTGGGCTACACCCGCATGTGGAGCATCCACCCCGACCAGATCGAGCCGATCCTGGAGGCTTTTGCCCCTGAGGCGCGTGAGGTTGAGAAGGCTGCTGCCATCGTGCAGGCGGCTGTGGGCGCCGACTGGGCCCCGATATCCCATGAGGGGCATTTGCACGACCGGGCCAGTTACCGCTATTTTTGGCAGGTGCTGGAGCGGGCGCACCAGACAGGCTGCGAGATGCCTGCGGGAGTCCGTTCCTATTTTGAGCCTACGGCCCATTGAGGAGACAGAGATGGCTGCAAACCCGTTGCCCCGCTTTTCTTTTGCACCCCTGGCGGGTATGTGCCTGCTGGCAACTGCCTTGTTGTCTGTGGGTGGCCAAGCGCAGGCGCAGTCGGCTGGCCGCAAAGTGGCACCAGTTCAAGCTGGCGCTCCGGCCGAAGAGCCTTTGTCCCCGGCAGAACTGGCCATTGCTGCCAATGTGCATGTGGGCTCGCTCCCCTGCGAACTGGGGCAGACCGTGAGTATCCAGCCTGATACCCAGGCGCCAGGCTACTTCCATTTGCAGCTCAAGGGCCAGCGCTTCCGGGTGCGCCCGGTGGAAACCAGTACTGGTGCCGTGCGGCTGGAAGACAAGCTGCAAGGGGCGGTTTGGATACAGCTGCTGAACAAGTCCATGTTGATGAACCAAAAGCAGGGCCGCCGCCTGGCCGACGAGTGCATGAGTCCGATGCAGCAGGCCGCTGCCGAGCAGCTCAAGCTCAATCCGGTGCCGTCTTTGCTTGACGTGGCACAGAGCCCGTCGCGTTGAATTTCTTTCGTTTTTTCTGGAGCCAATGATGTTGCAAGCCTACCGTGAACATGCTGCCGAGCGCGCTGCGCTGGGCATTCCCCCGCTGCCGCTGTCTGCACAGCAGGTGGCAGAGCTCATCGAGCTGATCAAGAACCCGCCCGCTGGCGAGGAAGCCTTTCTGCTGGACCTGCTGACGCACCGCGTGCCCCCGGGCGTGGACGATGCCGCCAAGGTCAAGGCCAGCTTCCTGGCTGCCGTGGCGCATGGTGACATCCAGGTTGCCCTGATCAGCAAGGCCAAGGCCACCGAATTGCTGGGCACCATGGTGGGCGGCTACAACGTGAAGCCCCTGATCGACCTGCTGGACGATGCAGACGTGGCCGACGTGGCTGCTGCTGGTCTGAAGAAGACCCTGCTGATGTTCGATGCGTTCCACGACGTGGCCGAGAAGGTCAACGCGGGCAACGCCAAGGCCAAGGAAGTGATGCAGAGCTGGGCCGACGCCGAGTGGTTCCTGAGCCGCCCGGAAGTGGCCAAGAAGATCACCGTGACCGTGTTCAAGGTGCCTGGCGAGACCAACACCGACGACCTGTCGCCCGCACCCGATGCCTGGAGCCGTCCGGACATCCCGATGCACTACCTGGCGATGCTGAAGAACACGCGCCCCGATGCAGCCTTCAAGCCCGAGGAAGATGGCAAGCGCGGCCCGATGCAGTTCATCGAGGACCTGAAGAAAAAGGGGCACCTGGTGGCCTACGTTGGTGACGTGGTCGGCACGGGTTCCAGCCGCAAGTCCGCTACCAACAGCGTGATCTGGGCAACCGGCGAAGACATCCCCTTCGTGCCGAACAAGCGCTTCGGTGGCGTGACCCTGGGCGGCAAGATCGCTCCCATCTTCTTCAACACGCAGGAAGACTCCGGCGCTCTGCCGATTGAAGTGGATGTGAGCAAGCTGGAAATGGGCGACGTGATCGACGTGCTGCCCTACGACGGCAAGATTCTGAAGAACGGCGAAACCGTGGCCGAATTCGCTCTGAAGAGCGACGTGCTGCTGGACGAAGTGCGCGCTGGTGGCCGTATCAACCTGATCATCGGCCGCTCGCTGACCGGCAAGGCACGTGAGTTCCTGGGCCTGCCCGCTTCGACGGCTTTCCGTCTGCCGGTGGCTCCCAAGGACACCGGCAAGGGCTTCACACTGGCCCAGAAGATGGTTGGCCGTGCCTGCGGCCTGCCGCAAGGCAAGGGCATTCGCCCCGGTACCTACTGCGAACCCAAGATGACCACCGTGGGCAGCCAGGACACCACCGGCCCCATGACCCGCGACGAACTGAAGGACTTGGCTTGCCTGGGCTTCAGCGCCGATCTGGTGATGCAGTCTTTCTGCCATACCGCTGCCTACCCCAAGCCCGTGGACGTGAAAACCCACCGCGAGCTGCCTGCTTTCATCAGCAACCGCGGCGGTGTCTCGCTGCGCCCGGGTGACGGCGTGATCCACAGCTGGCTGAACCGCCTGCTGCTGCCCGACACCGTGGGTACTGGCGGTGACTCGCACACCCGTTTCCCCATCGGTATTTCCTTCCCCGCTGGCTCTGGCCTGGTGGCCTTCGGCGCCGCCACGGGCGTGATGCCGCTGGACATGCCTGAGTCGGTGCTGGTGCGCTTCAAGGGTCAGATGCAGCCTGGCGTCACCCTGCGTGACCTGGTGCATGCCATTCCCCTGTACGCCATCAAGGCTGGCTTGCTGACCGTGGCCAAGGCGGGCAAGAAGAACATCTTCTCGGGCCGCATCCTGGAAATCGAAGGTCTGCCTGACCTGAAGGTGGAGCAGGCGTTCGAGCTGTCCGATGCGTCGGCCGAGCGTTCCGCTTCGGGTTGCACCATCAAGCTCAATCCCGAGCCGATCAAGGAATACCTCACCAGCAACATCGTGCTGATGAAGAACATGATCGCCGATGGTTACCAGGACAAGCGCACGCTGGAGCGCCGCATCAAGGCCGTAGAAGCCTGGCTGGCCAAGCCGGACCTGCTGGAAGCTGACAAGGACGCTGAATACGCGGCCGTGATCGAGATCGATCTGAACGAGATCAAGGAACCCATCGTCTGCTGCCCGAACGATCCGGACGACGCCAAGTTCTTGTCTGAAGTGGCTGGCACCAAGATCGATGAAGCCTTCATCGGTTCTTGCATGACCAACATCGGCCACTTCCGCGCAGCATCCAAGGTGCTGGGCGGCGCGCGTGACATCCCGGTCAAGCTGTGGGTGGCACCGCCGACCAAGATGGACGAGAGCGAGCTGATCAAGGAAGGCCACTACGCCAACTTCGGCGCAGCCGGTGCCCGCACCGAGATGCCGGGCTGTTCTTTGTGCATGGGCAACCAGGCGCAGGTGCGTGAGGGTGCGACCGTGGTTTCCACCTCGACCCGCAACTTCCCGAACCGCCTGGGCAAGAACACCAACGTGTTCCTGACCAGCGCGGAACTGGCCGCCGTGTGCTCCAAGCTGGGCCGCATTCCGACCGTGGCCGAGTACCAGGAAGCCGTGGGCATCATCAACAAGGACGCCGCCAACGTCTACAAGTACATGAACTTCGACCAGATCGAAGAGTACGCTGAGACTGCCAAGGGCGTGACGGTTTGATGCCGACGTTGACCTGAAACAAAAAGCGGCCCTTCGGGGCCGTTTTTTGTTGACCATGCAAGGCTTGAAAGGCGGGGCTTCAATCGTCTGCTCCTCTTTTTGGATGACCGTGTCACTCAGCTGTCCCGTTTGGTGACAGGTGTGCTATTGCGGAACGGTGTGATGGGCGCTTTGCTTGTTGCTTGTTGGGAAAATCAATACAAATCAATGGCTTGCGATTTCATGCGTGCCTGGCACGGCAATTGATCTGTGGTATGTGCCGAACCGGCAGTTTCCATCCCACGTTCAACAGAGGAAGACAGCATGATTTACGCAGCACCGGGCGCAGCAGGCGCCAAGATTGCCTACAAAGCCCAATACGACAACTTCATCGGCGGCAAGTGGACGCCGCCGGTTGATGGCCAGTACTTCGACGTGGTCACGCCGATCAACGGCAAGGCATACACCAAGGCCGCCCGCTCCGGCGCCAAGGACGTTGAACTGGCGCTGGACGCCGCCCATGCCGCTGCCGATGCCTGGGGCAAGACATCGCCCACCGAGCGAGCCAACACGCTGCTGAAGATCGCCGACCGCATCGAGCAGAACCTGGAGCTGCTGGCCTACGCTGAAACCGTGGATAACGGCAAGCCTATACGCGAGACGCTGGCCGCAGACATCCCGCTGGCTGTGGACCACTTCCGCTACTTTGCGGGCTGCGTGCATGCGCAGGAAGGCAGCATCGGCGAGATCGACGACCAGACCATGGCCTACCACATTCACGAGCCGCTGGGCGTGGTCGGGCAGATCATTCCCTGGAACTTCCCCATCCTGATGGCCGCGTGGAAGCTGGCGCCTGCGCTGGGTGCTGGCAACTGCGTGGTACTCAAGCCTGCCGAGTCCACACCCATCTCCATTCTGGTGCTGGTCGATCTGATTGCCGACCTGCTGCCGCCCGGCGTGCTCAACGTGGTCAACGGCTTTGGGCGCGAGGCTGGCATGCCGCTGGCCACCAGCAAGCGCATCGCCAAGATCGCCTTCACCGGTTCCACCAGCACGGGCCGCGTGATTGCCCAGGCTGCCGCCAACAACCTCATTCCCGCCACGCTCGAGTTGGGGGGCAAGTCGCCCAACATCTTCTTTGCCGACGTGATGGACAAGGACGATGCCTTCCTCGACAAGGCGATCGAAGGCTTGGTGTTGTTCGCCTTCAACCAGGGCGAGGTGTGCACCTGCCCCAGCCGCGCTCTGATCCACGAAAGCATCTACGACCGCTTCATGGAGCGCGCCCTGAAGCGCGTGGCTGCCATCAAGCACGGCAACCCGCTCGACACCGAGACGATGATGGGTGCGCAGGCCAGCAAGGAGCAGCTCACCAAGATCCTGTCGTACCTGGACCTGGGCCAGCAAGAGGGCGCACAGTTGCTGTGTGGTGGCAAACAGGCCAAGTTCGGCAACGACCTGGACAGCGGCTACTACGTGCAGCCCACCTTGTTCAAGGGGCACAACAAGATGCGCATCTTCCAGGAGGAAATCTTCGGCCCTGTGCTGGCGGTGACCACCTTCAAGGACGAAGCCGAGGCACTGGCCATTGCCAACGACACGCTGTACGGCCTGGGCGCAGGCGTGTGGAGCCGCAACGGAAACGTGGCCTACCGCATGGGCCGCGCCATCAAGGCTGGCCGCGTGTGGACCAACTGCTACCACGCCTACCCCGCACACGCTGCCTTCGGTGGCTACAAGGAGTCGGGCATTGGCCGCGAAACCCACAAGATGATGCTGGACCACTACCAGCAGACCAAGAACCTGCTGGTGAGCTACAGCGAAAACAAGCTGGGTTTCTTCTGATCCTCGCAAGGTGTGGGACTGCAAGGGGGAGGCGGGTGACCGCTTCCCCTTTTTTGGCTTTCAGAACAAGGAGACAGACATGGTTGAAAAAGTCGTGGCGACACCGTCAGCGGTGGAGCTGATAGAGCGTCTCAAGGCCAAGCACGGCCCCGGCCTGATGTTTCACCAGAGCGGGGGCTGCTGTGACAACAGTGCCGCCAACTGCTACCTGCTGGGTGAACTCACCATCGGGGGCGGGGATGTCTACCTGGGCGACATTGGCGGCTGCCCTTTCTACATTGGCAAGGCCCAGTACGAATACTGGCGCCACACGCAGCTCATCATCGACGTGATTGAGGGCACGGGTGGCACTTTTTCGCTGGAAGGTCCCGAGGGAAAAGCCTTCCACACAAGGTCCCGCGTCTTCACGCCTGCGGAGCTGGCAGAACTGGGCTTTTCCGACACACCCTGATTGACAAGCCCCAGGGCTGGCAACGCGGTATTCAGCGCTGGTTACACTGCGTCAAAACCACCGGCCTGGTGGCAGTGTTGTCACGCCTGGAGCACATCGTTGACGTCTGACGACTTCTATCGGTCGCTACCCGCTTTGCCCGCATTCGAGGCAGCGATGAATGTCGATCTCCACGCTGACCTGCCGGACGATTGGTGGGTCGTCGTTGCGGACGTGGTGGATTCAACCCGAGCCATTGCGGCGGGTGACTACAAGCAGGTCAACACCGTAGGGGTGGCCTGCATTGCAGCGGTGGTCAACGTTGACCGCACTGTGGCCATTCCCTACCTGTTTGGCGGTGACGGGGCCATGCTGGCTGTGCCGGAGCGTTTGAAAGCCGCCGCTGCATCTGCGTTGCGTGGTGCGCAGCGCCTGGCCGCTCAGAGCTTTGGCCTGGATTTGCGTGCAGGCATGGTGCGCACGTCTGCCTTGCGCAGCCAGGGGCATTGGGTGCGGCTGGCCAAAGTCGCTTTGTCCGAGCAGGTCAGCCTGCCAGTGTTTTCGGGGCGCGGCTGGGAAGAGGCCGAGCGCCAGCTCAAGGCTGGTGACGGTTCTGCGTTCGAGCGCATTCACGCTACAGGCGAGCCCGCCGAGGCAGACTTCAACGGGTTCGAGTGCCGCTGGCAGCACGTGCCCAGTGTCAGAGGGCACAAGCTCTCGCTCATCGTTGCCGCAACTTCCACCGACGCGACCATCAACCAGGCAACGTACCGCCGCGTGCTGGCCGCACTGCAAGAGCGGGTGGGGGACACCGAACAGCACCACCCGCTGCGTGTAGATCAGCTCAATCTCACGTTCCGCTCGGGCCTGTTGGCCAACGAAAGCCGGGTGCGTACCCACGGGCAAGGCTGGCTGGCGCGTTGGCGCTACATACTGCGACTCTACGGATTGAACCTGGCGGGCAAGTGGTTGTTCTGGCGCCGCGCGGGCGACCCCGCAGACCGCTGGGGCCGTTACCGTGCAGATCTGGCGCGACAGACGGACCACCGCAAGTTCGACGGTGCCCTGCGTACGGTGCTGGACGTGAGCGACGAACAAGAAGTGCTGCTGCGGGACTGGCTGGAGTCAGAAAGGCGGGAAGGCAGTCTGGTGTATGGCATGCACCGCTCCAGCGAGGCGCTCATCACCTGCCTGGTGGAGTCTTACGACGGCAAACACATGCACTTTGTAGATGGCAGTGATGGGGGTTACGCCCTGGCCGCGCGTCAGTTGAAGGCGCAGTTGGCGGCATGGCAGCCAACCGCCTGACCCCCTGCGAGGCAAGGGCATTTTCTGCAGGCAATTCTGAAACGGCGGACAATACGCGCCATGAAATCCCCAGAACTGCTGCTGCCCGCCGGTTCGCTGGACAAGATGCGGGCCGCCTACGACTTTGGCGCCGACGCCGTCTATGCCGGTCAACCGCGCTATTCCCTGCGCGCGCGTAACAACGAATTCCGCCTGGAGCAACTCTCCCAAGGCATCCAGGAAGCCCACGCGCGCGGCAAGAAACTCTTCGTCACCAGCAACCTCATCGCCCACAACGACAAGGTGCGCACCTACCTGCGTGACATCGAGCCTATCATCGAGCTCAAGCCCGACGCGCTGATCATGGCCGACCCCGGCCTGATCATGCAGGTGCGCGAGAAGTGGCCCGAGGTGCCGATCCACTTGTCCGTTCAGGCCAACACCACCAACTGGGCCACGGTGAAGTTCTGGCAGAAGGTGGGCGTCACGCGCATCATCCTTTCCCGCGAACTCAGCCTGGACGAGGTTGAGGCCATTCGCAACGAATGCCCGGACATGGAGCTGGAGGTGTTCGTGCACGGCGCGCTGTGCATTGCATACTCTGGGCGTTGCCTGCTTAGCGGTTACTTCAACCGGCGCGACCCCAACCAGGGCACCTGCACCAACGCCTGCCGTTGGGAATACGGCACCCAGGCAGCCACCGAAGACGCCGTGACCGGCGAAGCCGTGCCGGCGGAGCGCATGGGTTCGGACTTCAACTTTGCCGAAGCGCGCACCGAGGCCGAAACCGCCTTCTCCACCTGCGGCAGCGGCCAGCGCCACCCGGCGGCCGACCGTGTCTACCTGATCGAGGAAAAGGGCCGCCCTGGCGAACTCATGCCCATCATGGAAGACGAGCACGGCACCTACATCATGAACAGCAAGGACCTGCGTGCCGTGGAGCACGTGGAGCGGCTGTGCAAGATCGGGATTGACTCCCTCAAGATCGAGGGCCGCACCAAGAGCTTGTACTACGTGGCGCGCACGGCGCAGGTGTACCGTCGCGCTATCGACGACGCCATGGCGGGCCGCCCCTTCAACCCGGAACTGCTGATGGAACTGGAAGGCCTGGCTAACCGCGGCTACACCGGCGGCCTGCTGGAGCGCCGCCCGGCGCAGGATTACCAGAACTACATCAGCGGCCATTCCGAACTGCACCGCAGCCACTTCGTGGGCGAGGTGCGCGGCGTGCGCGCCGACGGCTGGGCCGAGGTCGAAACCAAGAACCGCTTCTCCGTGGGTGACCGTATCGAGGTGATTCACCCCAGCGGCAACCGCATCGTTCAGCTTGATGCGATGCAAAACCTGGACGGCC
Organism: Burkholderiaceae bacterium; assembly: GCA_041913045.1. Classification (GTDB taxonomy): domain Bacteria; phylum Pseudomonadota; class Gammaproteobacteria; order Burkholderiales; family Burkholderiaceae_C; genus CAMLOF01. Next base: position 12,353 of record JAYSGB010000045.1, read on the forward strand.
AGCCTGTGCAGGTGGCGCAGGGCAGCCCGGTGCGAGTGTTCGTGCCGCTGGGCGGGCCGGTGGAGGGCGCCTTGCTGGCGCGTTTGCTGGAGCCCGTGGCTGCTTGAGTAAAAAACGGGCTGTTCTGCAGCCCGTTTTTTATTGGCGTTGCGCGCGGTCAGAGCGTCGCGAACACTTCGCGTGCGGCCGCCACAGTGGCCTGCACGTCAGCTTCGGAGTGCGCTGCGCTCACAAAGCCTGCTTCGTACAGTGCGGGTGCGAAGTACACGCCGCGGTCCAGCATGCCGTGGAAGAACTTGTTGAAGCGCGGACCGTCGGTAGTCATCACCGTCGCGTAGTTCTGCGGCAGTGTGTCCATCAGGAAGAAGCCGAACATGCCGCCCTGGCTGTCACCACAGAAGGGTACGCCGGCGTCCTTGGCAGCCTGGGTCAGGCCCTGCACCAGACTTTGGGTGCGGGCGGTGAGTGCATCAAAGAAGCCTGGCTTCTGGATTTCATGCAACGTGGCCAGGCCGCAGGCGGTGGCCACCGGGTTGCCACTCAGCGTACCTGCCTGGTACACCGCACCCAGCGGCGCCAACTGCTCCATCACCGCGCGCTTGGCGCCGAAAGCTGCCAGCGGCATGCCGCCGCCGATCACCTTGCCCATCACCGTCATGTCCGGCTCGAAACCCGGGATCAACTTGGCATACACGCTCTGGGCACAACCCAGTGCCACGCGGAAGCCCGTCATCACCTCGTCAAAGGCCAGCAGAGCGCCGTGCTGGGTGCACAGCTCGCGGCAGCGCTTCATGAAGGGCACGCTGGCACGCACGAAGTTCATGTTGCCCGCAATGGGCTCGATGATCAGACAGGCGACGTCATCACCATGCTGCTTGAACGCCGCTTCCAGCTGTTCGATGTTGTTGTACTCGAGCACCAGGGTGTGCTGCACAACCTCCGGCGGCACGCCTGCGCTGGTGGGGTTGCCAAAGGTGGCCAGGCCAGAGCCTGCCTTGACCAGCAGCGCATCGGCATGCCCGTGGTAGCAGCCTTCGAACTTGATGATCGTCTTGCGGCCGGTGGCCCCGCGCGCCAGGCGGATGGTGCTCATGCCCGCCTCGGTGCCCGAGCTGACGAGGCGCACCATGTCGATGCTCGGCACGAGCTTGACGATTTCTTCCGCCAGTTCCACCTCGCGTTCGGTGGGTGCGCCGTAGCTGAAGCCCTCCAGCACAGCCTTTTGCACGGCCTCCAGCACGGCGGGGTGGCCGTGGCCCAGGATCATCGGCCCCCAGGAGCCGATGTAGTCGATGTAGCGCAGGTCGTTGGCGTCCCAAAAATACGCGCCCTGGGCGCGTTGCACGAAGCGCGGCGTGCCACCCACAGCCTTGAAGGCACGCACGGGGGAGTTCACGCCACCGGGGATGAGCGCCTTGGCGCGGTCGAACAGGGTCTGATTGCGGTCGGTCATGGTGTTGCTATTGGATCGTTGCCGGGAGGGGCGATTCAGTGTGAGGTGTCACCCAGAGGGAAGGGGGCCAAACCTTCGGTTGACGTAGGCTCTTCGTCGTCGGACTCTTCGTGCGCCCAAAAAAGCCGGTCTGGCACGGCGTGGCCCATGCCTGGCTGAAAACCAGCGTCCAGGCATTGGTCCAGGTAGGTCAGCGCATCGGCCACAGCGCTCTGCAGGTCGGCACCGCCACCCAGCAGGGCGCACAGCGTGGCAGAGAGCGTGTCCCCCGCGCCTGTGAACGTGGCTTCAAAGCGTTCGTAGCGGGCGGTGGCCAGCACCGTTTCGGGCGAAGCCAGGTGGCTTTCCAGGTACTGGTCGGGTGCGTTGAAACCCGTCACCAGTGTGTACGGTACGCCATGTTCGGCGGCAGCACGGGCCACGTCGCGTGGGCCCGGCGGGCGGTCTTCCGGCCAGTCGGGCAGGAGCCAGCGGCACAGTGTGCTGTGGTTGCCTACCAGCACTGTGGCCTGGGGCAGTAGCAGTTCCGCATAGGCGTCAAGGTAGTTTTCCAGGTCCACCTCGTCCCACCATGCCAGGTTGGGCATGTAGGCAATCACGGGGGCGTCGCTGTAGTCCGAGAGGATTTCGGCGATGGTGCTGAGGTTTTCCGCGCTGCCCGCGAAGCCGACCTTGAAGGCCTGCACGCTCATGTCTTCCAGGGCGCAGCGCGCCTGGTCGTCCACCACATCCTCGTCCAGCGCAACGTGGTGGTGGATGCTGCGCGTGTCCCGCACATAGGTGCCCGTGGTCACGGCCAGCACGTGGCAAGAGGCGCTGCTCATCGCCGTCAGGTCTGCTGCCAGGCCGCCCGCGCCGCTGGGGTCGTTGGCGTTGAAGGTCATCACGCAGGGCAGCGAGGCCGGGGCGTCGTCGCCAGCGGCGGGCGCGCCCGGAGGCGGCAAGTCAAAAGAAGGGGTCATTCGCAGGATGGGCCGTGGCGGCCCCGATACAATGAACCCATTCTAAGACAAGCGTTTTTTCCAAGATGAGTGCAAGCAAGACCTGGATGTGCCTGATTTGTGGCTGGATCTACGATGAAGAGGCTGGTGCCCCTGACCATGGCATTCCGGCCGGTACCAAATGGGAGGACGTTCCCATGAACTGGACCTGCCCCGAGTGCGGTGCCCGCAAGGAAGACTTCGAGATGGTCCAGCTCTGACGGAGCGGGCCCCGTAACAAACCACAAGCCAGGAGGCGCAGCGCGATGGGTGACGAAAACACGGTTCCGCTGAAGATTCTGGTGGTTGACGACAGTCAGACCGTTCGCCGCAGCGCGCAGCTGTTCTTGCAGCGAGGCGGGCACGAGGTGCTCTTGGCCGAAGACGGGTTCGACGCCTTGGCCAAGATCCATGATTTCGCTCCCGACCTCGTGTTTTGCGACATCCTCATGCCGCGTCTGGATGGTTACCAGACCTGCGCCATCATCAAGCGCAACCCCCACCATGCGCATGTGCCTGTCGTGATGCTCTCGTCCAAAGACGGTGTGTTCGACATCGCTCGTGGCCGCATGGCAGGCTCCCAGGAGCATCTCACCAAACCCTTCACGTCTGACCAGCTCTTGCAGGTGGTGAGCCGCTTTGTTCCGCACCGGGCCGGTGAGCGCGAACCCACTGTTGCCGCTTCGTGAAAGGCCGCGCGAATATGGGTGCCGTCAAAGACATACTGGTGGTGGACGATTCCCGCACCGAGCTGGTTTTCCTCAAGGGGCTGCTCACGCGCAACGGGTACCACGTTCGCACTGCCGAAAACGCCGATCAGGCCCTGCACCAGATTGGCGTGCAACTGCCTGACCTGATCCTCATGGACATCGTGATGCCCGGCACCAACGGCTTCCAGCTCACGCGAACCATCGCCCGACACCCTGAATACGGTAAGGTCCCTGTCTTCATATGCTCCAGCAAGAGCCAGGAAACCGACCGGGTATGGGGGCTGCGTCAAGGGGCAAAGGACTACATCACCAAGCCGGTGGACCCTGCGCAGTTGCTGGCCAAGATAGAAGCGATTGCCTGAGCATCCATGGCAGACCGAATCACGCTGTCCGATTTCCAGGCTGACCTGGCTCGCAAGCTGGCCGATTCCGTGCATCGCCCCGTTGCAGCCGGTTGGCTGGGGGTGGCCTGGAAAGGGGTGCACGCCCTGTTGCCCTTGGCCCATGCGGGTGAAATATTCAACCCTTCCGCCCTGCAGCGTTTGCCGCACACGCAGCCCTGGGTGTTGGGTGTGGCCAGCCTTCGTGGCGGTTTGGCGGTGGTGGTGGACTGGGCCTCTTTCTTGGGGCTGGAGCCGAAAGCTTCCTGGCACCCCACCGAACTGGAAACGGTCTATTGGGTCAGCTTGAACCCGATGCTTGGCGTGGGCGCTGCCTTGTGTGCAAACCAGCTGCTGGGCCTCCGCGGGCCCTCGGATTTCCAAGCGGAGGCGGAGCCGCCACCGCACCCAGCTGTGCGCCAGATGTGGTGTGACCGCAGCGGGCAGGTCTGGCATGAGCTGGATTTGGTCGTAATGGCGCAGTCGCCCGAATTTCTCGACCCTCGACTGCCGGCTTTCGCCGTGCAGGCGCCAGTATGAGGAGCACCGATGTTTGAGCAATTGCGCCGCCGCTTGACGCGCCCGCGCCAGGATCCACCGGCCTCGACATTCGACTCCGTGGTAAGCGACATGGCCTCCACGCTGGGCGAATCCGAGTACGGCAATGATCGCCTGTCTTCGCCGTCCACGCTCGCACCGCCCAGCCGCCCGCTGGAAACCCCGCCTTCCAAAGAAGCGGTCGCGGCAGCGCCTGGCCTGTCTGCGCCGCAGCGCTGGTGGCTGGCGGGCGTGGTGCTTTTTGTACTGCTGGCCGCTGGGCTGGCGCTGCTTGGTTGGAATCAGGGTGTTGCCGATGCGATGAGCTGGGCGCCATTGTTGCTTCTGGCGCTGTCGCTGGTGTGCGCACTGGGGCTGGCGCGGGGGCTGGCGCAGGCGGGCCGCGAGCGCCAAAGGGAAGCAGAACGTGCCCGCACCGATGCCTTGGCCCAGGAAAAGGAGGCCAAGCGCATCAACGACGCCACGCAGGCGGCCATCTTGCGCCTCATGAACGAATTGCAGCTCGTGGCCGAGGGCGACCTGACCCAGCAGGCCACCGTCACCGAAGACATCACCGGCGCCATTGCCGACTCGGTCAACTACACGGTGGAGGAGTTGCGCAGCCTCGTCGGGCAGGTTCAGGGCTCGGCGCAGCGTGTGGCAGACACCACCAACCGCGTCGAAAACACTTCGATTGAACTCCTCGCAGCATCCACCGAGCAGTTGCGCGAAATCCGCGAAACCGGGCAGGCGGTGCTGGACATGTCCTCCCGCATCACCCATGTGTCAGCCCAGGCCCAAGGCGCTGCAGATACCTCCCGTCAGGCGCTGCAGGCAGCGGAGTCCGGCGCCCGGGCGGTGCAGGACGCCATCGGCGGCATGAACACCATCCGCGAGCAGATCCAGGACACCGCCAAACGCATCAAACGGCTGGGCGAGTCCTCGCAAGAGATTGGCGAAATCACCGAGCTCATCTCCGACATCACCGAACAGACCAACGTGCTGGCGCTCAACGCCGCCATCCAGGCCGCCTCCGCTGGCGAGGCCGGGCGTGGTTTCTCGGTGGTTGCCGAAGAGGTTCAGCGCTTGGCAGAACGCTCCGCAGACGCCACCCGCCAGATTGCCGCGCTGGTGCGAGCCATCCAGGCCGATACGCAAGACGCCGTGCTGGCCATGGAACGCTCCACCCGTGAGGTGGTGGAAGGCACGCGCCTGTCTGATAACGCAGGAGCTGCGCTGGCTGACATCGACCGCCTGTCCAGGCAGGTAGCCGAGTTGATCGAACAGATTGCCAGTTCCGCCTCGCGCGAGGCCGAGCTTGCCGGGCAGACCGCTGGCAATATCCAGCACATCTTTGCCGTCACAGAGCAAACGGGTGAGGGCACACGCTCCACGGTCCAGCAGGTGCGTGAACTCTCTCGGGTTGCCGACGAACTGCGCCAGTCGGTCGCTCGCTTCAAAATTGCCTAACGCCGCATGAGCGCCGCACATACCCCCCGCGACCTTGGCCCCCTTGCCTGGGTGATGGACGAGTTGCGCGCAACGCTGCAGACTGCTGTCGAGGCGGTCAGCAGCTACGTCAAGGACAACGACGAAGCCCGCGCCACCGATCTGGCCGAGGTGGATTCCACTGCACTCCGCATGCTTCGCCAGCAATTGCACCAGGCCGTGGGTGCGCTGGAGATGGTGGAGCTGTCCCAAGCCGCCCTGGTGTTGCGTGCCCTCGAATCGGCCACGCAGCGCATGGTGCAAAAACCTGCCGTGGCCACGGCAGAGGCCGCGGCCCAGGTGGAGCGCGGTGCTCGTGCCTTGATTGATTATCTGGAAAGGGTGGTGCGCCAGCGGCCCGTGTCGGCCCTGGCGTTGTTCCCCACCTACCGGGATTGGCAGACCATTGCGGGTGCTGATCGCATCCATCCCTCAGACCTTTGGGAAGGCCTGGAGTCTTCGGCGAGCGTTGAGCCACCCGAGGGCAAGGCCTACCAGCCTGGGCCGCAAGTGCGTGCCCATCTGGACCGCCTGGTCCTTCACCTCGTCAAAGATGCCAATCTCCAGGCGGCAGTACCTCTCGCGCAACTTTGCGCAGGGTTGTGCCGCGGGGCAGGTGAGCCTGCAGTGCGTCAGTTCTGGTTCGCTGCCGCAGCTTACTTTGAAGCAGCGTCTCAGGGCTTGCTTCCCGCCGACTTGTATGTCAAGCGCGCGGCCTCGCGGGTGCTGCTGCAATACGCAGCGCTCGTGCAGGGCAACCTGCAGGGTGTTGCGCAGTTGACGCAGGATCTGCTGTTCTTCGCATCCCAGGCGGTACCGCCAGAATCTCCCACAGGCGAAGTCACCCCTTGCCTGCGTTTGCTCTGGCAGGTCAATGGCTGGACAAGCACCGGCGTGTGGGACTACCAGTCCCCAGTTCTGGGTGCGGTTGATCCTTTGCTGCTTGGCCGTTTGCGTGACGCAATAGCGACTGCGCAGCGTGCCTGGGCGTCTCGTGCAGACAGCGATGGCAGTGCGTTCATCCCCGGGGCAGGTTTGAGCGATCTGGCGGCTGCATTGCGTGCAGCGCATCCGCCCAGCGAGCCGCTTGCCAGCGTTTGGGAACAAGTGGCCCGATCGGTAGACGCCGCAGGTTCTGCGTCCTTGGCACCGGCTTTGGCGCTCGAAGTGGCCAATGGACTCTTGTTCCTGAACGCCACGTTTGAGGACTTTGATCCTCTGGACACGACCCTGGTCCAACGGTATGGCGAACTTGCTCACCGTCTGGAAGGTGTCTTGGCAGGCAACCCCGTACCGGAGCCTACGTCCTGGATGGCAGGCGTCTACCAGCGCCTGAGTGAGCAGCAGACCCTGGGGCAAGTCGTCGCACGCCTACAGGCTGAACGTGCAGAACTCGAGTCTGTTCTGGACGCGTTTTTCCGCCACCCTGAGCTGCCAACCCTGCGAGCCTTGAATGGTCAACCCGAGCGCCTGGATGCCATGCGCGGTGTGGCCTTGATGCTGGGCCTGCCTGCGGCCGCGCGTGCGCTGGAGGAAGTGCGGCGTCAAGTGCATGAGTGGCTGACCAGGGAAAGCCTTCCTGATGCGGGCGAACTCGCCCAGGCCTTTGCCGTCGTTGCCCCCAACCTGAGTGGTTTGGGGTGGTTGTTCGACACCCTGGCGCGCCAGCCAGATTTGGCCCGCGCTCAATTCCAGTTCGACGAAGCAACGCATACCCTGCGTTCCCAGCTGCAGCCGGACGAGCCCCTGGTCATCACCCCGCCTGCTGCCATATCAGCACCGCAGGATGAGGCTGAAAGCGTTGATGGCAGCGAGTCTGTGCAGACCCCAGCGCATGAAGCCATTGAGAACACGCCCCAAGACGAAGATGACGAAGGCGAACTGCTCGACATCTTTCTCAATGAAGCGCGTGAGGTGTTTACCCAGGCAGAGCAAGCCTTGCGGGCACTGCGCGACGCGCCCGGCAGCCTGCCGGACCTGACCGCGCTGCGCAGGGGCTTCCACACCCTCAAAGGCAGCGCGCGCATGGTGGGTCTGGCCGATTTTGGTGAGGCAGCGTGGGCCATGGAGCAACTGCTCAACAGTTGGCTTGCCGATCAAAAGCCAGCCACGTCAGAACTGCTGGAGCTGTGCACGCAAGCACTGGAAGGCATGACAGCCTGGGTGGATTCGCTCAGTATCGGCGAGGCGGGCCTGCATGATGCGAGCGTCTTCCGCCGCAGTGCCGATGCCATGCGCCTCGAGGGCAAATATCTACCGCTCTCTGGAGACACTGGCCAGCCCGAACCAGTGCCTGAACCGGAACCCGAGCCGCCCTTGCTGGACGAGGCGGTCAAGGTCGTTGGGCCGCTGTGCATCGACCTGGAGCTTTACAACGTCTTCCTCAACGAAGCCGACGAATGGTCTCGCCGCCTGAGCCAGACCCTTGCTGAGTGGGCGTTGGAGCCGGACACCGCGCTGCCCGCGAACGCATCGCCTCTGGCGCATTCGCTTGCCGGTGGTTCGGCCACTGTCGGGTACACCGGGCTCTCTTCGTTGGCGCGTGCCATCGAACATGCACTGGACCGGATCGCGGCGCAGGAGTCAGCCGTGGGCCCTGGCCGTCTGCTGCCAGACGACGTTGCACTGCTCGTCAAGGCGTCGGAGGAGGCACGTCACCTCCTGCACCAGTTCGCTGCAGGCTTCCTGCGCGAACCCCACCCGGAGACCCTGGAACTGCTGGCCCACATGGCAACTGCGCCAGTGCCAATGCCTGCGCCGGTGCCCGAGCCCGAACCCGAGCCCGAACCCGAGTCCGAATTCGAGCCACAACCAGTAGAGTCGCCCGCCGCACCGCAGCCTGTACCGTCCGAGTCTGCCTCCGTCGATCGCCTGGATGCCGACCTCTTCACGGTATTTGAAGACGAAGCACAGGAGCTGCTGCCACGCATGGCATCGGCCATGCGGCAATGGATCGGGCGGCCCGACAACACCAGTGCTCGTGCCGAAGTTCTGCGCAACTTGCACACCTTCAAGGGCAGCGCACGCCTTGCTGGCGCCCTTCGTCTGGGTGACATGGCCCACCAGCTTGAAACCGAAGTGCTGGCCCAGCCAGAACCTCTCACTGGCGGCGCATCACAACTCAAGCCCTTGCAGGTCGCGCTGGACTCGATCATCGAACGATTCGATGACCTGCGAACCACCTTTGCCGCACCCGAGCACGTTCCTGCGCCAGGAGTCGAAGGTATTCAGTGGCAAGCGCCGGAGGGCCAGGTCGCACCCGTCGAGGCAGCGGCCTACCAACCGGCGCCCCTTTCACCTGTCGTTCCCGTTTCCGTCGCGCCCCAGCCAGCGGTGCGGGTGCGTGCCGAGCTGCTAGACCAGCTCATGCTCCAGACCGGCGACGTGATGCTCACGCGCAACCGGCTTGAGAACGACATCCGCTCACTGCGACAGTCGTTCAAGGACATGAGCGGCAACATCGAACGTCTGCGCCACCAGTTGCGTGATCTCGAAATCCAGACCGAGACGCAAATGCAGACCCGCCTCGTGCACACCCGGGAAAGCGAAACGACGTTCGATCCGCTCGAGTTCGACCGCTACACCCGTGTGCAAGAACTCACCCGTCTGCTGGCCGAGTCCGTCAATGACGTTGCCACCGTTCAGCACCACCTGCAGCGCGCGGTCGAAGGCGCGGAGGGCAACTTGGCCATGCAGGCCAGGCAAACGCGTGACCTGCAGCGCGATCTGTTGCGCACCCGCCTGGTTGCTTTTGATGTGCTCGCCGAGCGCCTGTACCGCGTGCTTCGCCAGACTGCAGAGCTTCTTGGTAAACAGGTTCACCTGGATATTGAAGGCGCAGAAATCGAAGTCGACCGCGGCGTGCTGGACCGCCTCACGCCTGCGCTCGAACACCTGTTGCGCAACGCCGTTGTGCACGGCATAGAGTCTGGGCCGCAACGCCTGCAGTCCGGCAAACCTGCTCAAGGCCGAGTCAGTATCGATCTGAAACAAAGCGGCAACGATCTGGAGCTGACTCTTGTCGATGACGGCGCAGGCCTGGACCTGACTGTTCTGCGTGCCAAGGCCGAGGCAGCAGGCGTGCCGCTGCCCGACGGCTCATTGAACGACAACGACGCCTCTCGTTGTATCTTTGCGCCCGGTGTCAGTACCGCAGAATCCGTCACTGAACTCGCGGGCCGAGGCATCGGTCTGGATGTCGTTCGCAGCGAGGTCCTCGGCCTGGGCGGGCGAATCGAATATTTCCGTCCGCAGTCTGGTGGCACCGGTTTCCGCATAGTCGTGCCCCTCACCACCGCTGTCACGCAAATTGTGCTTTTGCGTGTTGGTGATTTCACATTTGGTGTGCCTGCCCCGTGGGTAGAAGCCGTGCGCCGTTCCCACGCCCCAGAACTCACTGCGGCCTACGTCAGCGGTCAGTGGCGTGATGGCGAGCACCTCATGCCCTTCTACTGGGCCGGTGCCTTGCTCGCCCAGTCGGTCGAGAGCAACGACCCCAGTGCCCATGAGGCGCGCAGCTGGCCAGTGTTGGAGTTCCACAGCGCTGGTCAACGGGTGGCTTGGCACGTTGATGAGGTGCTCGGCCATCAGGAGGTAGTCGTCAAGCCTCTTGGCCCACAACTGGCCCGGCTTCCCGGCCTGGCCGGGGCCACCGTTCTGGCCTCAGGAGCCGTGGCGTTGATCTACAACCCCGTGGCGCTCGCGTCTCTGTACGGGGGCGCTGCGCGCGCATGGGTTCGCGCACAGCGTGCTCAGGGTGCCCAGCAAGGCAAACGTGCAAGCATCGCAGGGCATGGCACCGGTCAGGCGCCCTTGGTATTGGTCGTCGACGACTCCATCACCGTCCGCCGGGTCACGCAACGCCTACTCAAACGCGAAGGCTATCGCGTCGCGCTGGCCACAGACGGCGAACAGGCGCTCGAACGGCTGCATGAAGAAATGCCGGTCGTCGTTCTTTGCGACATTGAAATGCCGCGCATGGACGGCTTCGAATTTGTGCGCCACTTGCGCAGTGAGCCGCGATGGATGGACCTCCCCGTCGTCATGATCACTTCCCGTCTGGCAGACAAACATCGCGAACATGCGCAATCCATGGGTGTGGACCACTACCTGGGCAAACCCTATTCCGAAGAAGAGTTGCTCGGCCTCGTCGCGGCTTACGCCCGCCTTGCGCCCGCCGCGAGTTGATCAACCGCTTTTCACAACCGCGTAGCGCTCCAGCGTCTTCGCGCGTGCATCGGCGTGATCCACGATGGGAGCCGGGTAGTCCCGGCCAATCACCAATCCGGCCGAATCCAGTTCCACCGGCTTGGCCACCCAGGGAGCATGCAGTGCATGGTTCGGCAAACCCGCCAGTTCTGGCAGGTAACGCCGTATGAACTTGCCGTGCGGGTCGAACTTCTCGCTCTGGCTCACCGGGTTGAATATGCGGAAATAGGGCTGCGCGTCGCAGCCGCTCGAACTGGCCCACTGCCAGCCACCATTGTTCGCAGCCAGGTCGAAGTCGATCAACTTGTCTGCAAAGTACTGCTCTCCCCAACGCCAGTCCAGCCCCAGGTCCTTGCACAGGAAACTGGCCGTCACCATGCGCAGACGGTTGTGCATGTAGCCCGTCTGGTTCAACTGGTGCATGGCGGCATCCACCAGTGGGTAACCCGTACGTCCATCGCACCAGGCTTGGAACAGGTTCTTTGCCGCCTTCCCTTGCTCCCAGCGTATGCGGTCGTATTCCGGTTTGAAGGAACTCCCCCCTGCCACGTGCGGAAAATTCGCCAGAATCTGATGATAAAAATCCCGCCATATCAGTTCACTCAGCCAGGTGCTCGCACCTGCCATGCCTTGCAGGTGCATCTGGTAGGCCAAACCCGCAAGCTGCCGGATGCTGACCGTACCAAACCGCAGGTGGACACTCAGGTAGCTCGGTCCCTTCACCGCCGGGAAGTCGCGCGCCTGGTGGTAATGCTCAATTCGCGTGACGAAATCCTCCAGCAGCGCCTTCGCTCCCCGGCTTCCCGTGCGTATGTGCAAGGTACGCAGGTTGCTTGCCTCAAATCCCAAAGATTCGAGCGTAGGGACGCCGGTTGCAAGCGCAGCCGGGCATGGCGCAAGAGCATCGGCGTAACGTTCTACTGGGTACCCCTTCAGGTGAAACGGGGTGATCTTCTTCAACCAGGCGTTCTTGTAGGGCGTGAAAACGCTGAAGGGGCGCCCCGCCTGCGTCAGCACCTCCCGCCGTTCAAAAATCACATGATCTTTGAACGTCCGCAGCACGACACCCTGATGCGCCAGAGCGCCCAGCACCTTGGTATCCCTGTGCTGTGCTCCCGGCTCGTCATCGTGGTTGGCAAACACCGCTTGAACGCCCAGTGAGCCAGAAAGTGCAGCAACCTCTTCCACGGCACGCCCGTGCCGAACGATCAGGCTAACCCCTTCAGCACCATTGGAGCGCCCAAGTGCACGCAGTTGCTCGTCCAGATCCACCAGAGACTCTCTGATGAACTCGACCCGACGGTCAGCACGCAAACCTCGTTGGATCAGAGGCTCCAATATGTCCGTGTCAAACACGAACACACACCATACCTTGCGGCAGTGTTTCAGCGCCTGATAAAGCGCCGCGTTGTCCTCGGCGCGCAAATCACGTCGGAACCACATCAGTCCTTTATCGTACGAGCGTGTCTCAGAGAGGGGGGCAGGGTGTGTCATCGTTCAAGAAGAGAAGGCTTGTGCCACGAATACTCGGCCGGTTCTTCGTACGTTGGCAGGATAAGCTATCTGGCCGCCACGCTTTGCAATTGCGGCATTACCTTGTCAGCCTTCACGCTCTCCTCACGCCTATTGCCTCCTGCACGTTCCGCTGTTCTTCAAGCTGACTAGGCTATCTACAGGGATGAGCCCTTCATCCCCTGTCTGGGGCACGACGCCATGCCCCTCAACGAATTCCCGCCAGTCTTTCAAGTGCCGTTGCGTACACGGTCTTTCCAGGTGGGACGTTTAAAGGGCGCGATGGGTCTTTGCGGACCGAACCCCCGTGAACGGCGAGCGCCCCCTTGCTAGATGTACATGTACGCTTGCCATTGCTACCCCGACTTCTTGTCGCTGCCTGGCTTGCATCCTCTTATTGCGGCCTGACTGCAGCGCCCCCACTTCAAGGCACTGCCGCCTCATATACATAAGGGCCCAACCAGATGTCCTGGAGGCAGTACGCCCCTGCGGCAGCCGCGCCGCAAAATTTTTCTGGTTGTTTTGACTTTGGGTG
>JAYSGB010000046.1:0-23849 GCA_041913045.1 Burkholderiaceae bacterium
TCTCTGGCCCGCTTACACACAGAACCATTCAGCGCTCCTCTCAGCTGCTATCGCGACAGAACCCCACCGAGGGCGTGCGCCCGGGTGACACGATCACGCCGCCGCAGGCCGTCCAGCGCGCGCTGCGCGATGTGGCCAAGTACGAAGGTGCCATCAAGGAGTGCGTTGCGGTCCCATTGCACCAGCACGAGTACGACGCGTATCTCTCGCTGGCCTACAACATCGGGCCGACGGCGTTTTGCGGCTCGACCCTGGTGCGCAAGCTCAACGCCCAGGACTACACCGGCGCGTGCCGCGAGATCCTGCGCTGGGACCGCTTCAAGGGCCAGCCGCTGCGCGGGCTGACGCTGCGCCGCGAGGGCGAGTACCGCCAGTGCATGGGGTCACAGTGAGCGTGGCGGCGCGCCTGGTCATCGCGCTGGTCGCCTTGGCTGCGATGGTGATCGGCTGGGGGCGGCTGACCGCCCACTACGAACTTCGCGGCTACCAGCGCCGCGATAGCGAAGTGCGGCTGGCAGCCGCCGCCGACGCCGAGGCTAACGCCCGGGAAACGCTGCGCCGGCTGGAGCGCCAACAGGAGGACCAACGTGTTCATGACGCCCAACTGGCGGCGGCTCGCGCCGATGCTGCCCGCAACGCTGCTGCTGCTGACGGCTTGCGCCAGCAAAACGCCAGGCTCGTCGGTGCCTGGCGTTCCGCCCTCGCTGATACCACCCCTGGCCCGGTCGGCGCGGCAGCCGGCGATGCCCTCGGAGTGCTTGCCGACGTGCTCAGCCGGGCTGATCGCCGAGCGGGCGTCTTGGCCGCCGCTGCCGATGCCGCCCACGCTGCCGGACGCCAGTGCGAGGCCGACTACGACGCGCTGACGCGACACTGAATGGTTTGCAGTTGGGAGAAGAAAACGCCAGAGAAAATCTCGACTGTGTCTCGGACGAGTATGGGCTTCTGCTGGTGGAGATCGGTCGCACTGTCGATGCTGCGCTGACACGCTAGCCGCCTTGGAGCCCGCTCTTGGCTGGGAGCCGTCCCTCGGTATGCTGCGCTTGAACGATTGCTTTCCTGGAGACCGGACGTAAGTGTAAGCAATGGGCATCCCGTCTTGAGTTTGAGTGCTCACGGCGCACGATTGCTGTCCATCAAAGTTAGATGGACAGCAAATCGATTCCTCTCGCAATCTCCCGCGGCGCCGGCATTGAACCGCCCCGGCCGGGGCGGTTCAGGAGGTCTTAGCGGCTTGCAACGAAGCAGGCGCATCGATCGCTGTAGTGGCCTTGTCGTTCGGGCTGAACGCCAACCTGGTGAAGCAGTGGCGCCGTGGGCGAGGGGTCAAGCAGTGTGAGCACGCCGCGGTCATGGAGATAGTCAAGGCCAACGGGACGGCGGTCGAGCGGCAGGGGCAGCAGCAATTCATCGCGTTGGCGATGCCAGAGCCACCGCTGGCCAGTGCGCCGCAGGCCAAGCTGTCCGGCAGCGACATGCGCATCGAGGCGCGGCGCGGTGACCTTCAGGTCACGGTGAGCTGGCCGTCGTCGGCGGCCGCGGAATGCGCGCTGTTGTTGCGTGAGCTGCTGCGGTGATCCGGGTCGAGGCGATCTGGCTGGCGTGCGAGCCGCTGGACATGCGCGCGGGCACAGAGACCGCGCTGGCGCGGGTGCCGCCTGGACGGCCCTTCGTTCCACCAGCGGACGACTGAGACTCTTCAAGTACGAAGACTGCCTGTCCTACTTTCGCAATTTCGATCCACAACGGCGACATGCCCGCACGCACTTCGAAACTTCGCAACAGCATCCCAAAGGGCGGGCTTCCCATTCAGTTTCGCAATGAGAGGCGGCGCACTTCGAAACGCTCGTGTCGACAAAGTTCCCCATAGGCTCCGTGCTGGTATGTCGAGCAATTCTCACGGGAAGGCCCATCGGTGATCACTTCAACCCCTATCGAAAAATAGTATTTCTTGCGAGTGTGCAAAGCCAGGTAGTATCCGGCCTCAAGCAGCCCGACAGGCTGAGGATTGACTTCACAGGAGATGACAGGTCCATGGCATTAAGTAACTTGCAACCGCAGATTTATGTTGACGGTGAGTGGCGCGCACCGGCGTCGGGTGAATCGATCGAGATGGTCTGCCCGAGTGATGGTCGCGTCATCGGCGCCATCGCCCGCGGCACTGCAAAAGACATCGATCTTGCAGTGGACGCCGCTCGCGCCGCTTTCGAAGGCGTGTGGGGCCGCACCACGGCGACCGACCGTGGGCGCCTGCTGACCGAGCTTGGACGGGCGATCCTCGCCAACAAGGAGGAGCTCGCGCAGATCGAGGCTGCCGATACCGGCAAACCGCTGAAGCTTGCGCGCAGCGACGTTGCGGCCACAGCGCGATATTTCGAGTATTACGGTGGCGCCGCCGACAAGCTGCACGGCGACACCATTCCCTTCCTCGACGGCTACCAGGTGATGATCGTGCGCGAACCGCGCGGAGTCACGGGTCACATCATTCCCTGGAACTACCCGGCCCAGATGTACGGTCGCACGCTGGCCGCTTCATTGGCCGCCGGCAATACCACCGTGCTCAAGCCCGCCGAAGAGGCTTGCCTGAGCCTGGTTCGCATGACCCAGTTGGCTGCCGAGGTCGGGTTCCCGGCCGGCGTGATCAACCTGGTGCCGGGCTATGGTGAAGAAGCGGGTGCCGCCCTCTCCAAGCATGCGGGCATCGACTTCCTCTCGTTCACGGGTTCGACGGAAGTGGGCACGCTGATCCAGCGCGCCGCCGCCGAAAACCATGTGCCCTGCGTGCTCGAGCTGGGCGGCAAATCACCCCAGATCGTGTTTGAGGATGCCGACATCAGCAAGGCGCTGCCTGTGGTGATCGCTGCGATCATCCAGAACGCCGGTCAGACCTGCTCGGCCGGTAGCCGCGTGCTGGTGCAGCGTTCGATTTACGAAGAGTTCGCGGCGGCCCTGGCAAGCCGTATGAATGCGGTGCGTGTGGGCAGCCATGCCGCCGACCTGGATTGCGGCCCGGTGATCAGCAAGGTGCAGCGCGACCGGGTCGAAGGATTCCTTGAGCGCGCCCGCAAGGATGGCATTCAGGTCTTGGCTGAAGGCCGGCTGGACGAGGCCGCCAGCACGGAGGGCTTCTTCGCCAGGCCGACGCTGCTGGGTCCCGTGCCCCTGGACCACGAGCTCGCGCGTGACGAGGTCTTCGGGCCTGTTCTGGCCATGATTGCCTTCGATGACGAGAACGATGCCGTGCGCATTGCCAACGGCACCGACTACGGCCTCATCGCCGGCATCTGGTCGGAAAGCGGTGCGCGCCAGATGCGCGTTGCCAAGCGGCTGCGTGTGGGGCAGGTCTACATCAATGGCTACGGCGCGGGCGGTGGCATCGAGCTTCCGTTTGGCGGCTTTAAGCGCAGCGGTCACGGTCGTGAGAAGGGTTTCGAGGCGCTGCGCGAGTACACGGTCGCCAAGACCATCGTGATCAACCACGGTTGATCGCCACGCGGCACGGGCCCAGCGTCCGTGGCTGCAAATTACTTTCCTGTTCCCCCCGCGGTGAATGCCCACGTCTTCACCGCCTGACTTTCACACCCAAGAAGGAGACAACCATGTCGAAGAAATCCCCTATTTTCGCCAAGACTCGTATCGCAGCCGCCCTGTTGCTGGGCGCCGTCGCTTCCCTGGTGGCGGGTGTCGCATCCGCCGCCGAGCAGAAGATGCGCCTTGGCCATGTGTTTGCAATCAACAGCCCTGTGGACGAGGCGAGCAAGGAGTTTGCTCGCCTGGTCAGCGAGCGCACGCAAGGTGAGGTGCAGGTGACGGTGTTCCCCAACAGCCAGCTCGGGGGCGATGAGGCACTGGCACGCGACGCGTCACGGGGATCGCTCGACCTGGCCTTCCTGAATCCTGGCTCTTTGGCTGGCCTGGATCCGCTGCTGGACATCCATTACCTGCCGTATATCGCAACGAACTTCAATGAAGCCGACGCGATCTTCTACAACCCTAACGGCATCCTGCAAAAGACGCTTCGTGCCACCCTGGCCAAGCACAAGATGCAGACGCTGGGTTTCTTCGAGCTTGAGTTCCGTGCCGTCACCAACTCGAAGAAGCCGGTGCAAACCGTCGACGACCTCAAGGGCCTGAAGCTGCGGGTTCCCGGCTCGGCCGGCATCAAGGGCTTCTTCGAGGCGTCGGGATCGCAAGCGGTCACCATGCCTTTTCCGGAATTGTTCACCGGCCTGCAACAGGGCACCGTGGATGGCCAGGACAACGGTGCGAGCATCACCTTCAACTCGCGCCTCTTCGAGGCGCAGAAGTTCATGACGACCACCAACCATGTTTACGCCATGGGCGCAGTCACAGTGTCGGATCGCTCCTGGGCCAAGCTGAGCGCCGCCCAGCAGAAGGTGCTGCAGGACACGGCGGCCGAGGTCACTGCCAAGCAGATCCAGAAGAACCGCGAGCTGAACGCGGACTACCTGAAGAAGATCGCTGCTGGTGGTGTGCGGGTCACCGTGCCGACGGCTGCTGCCTTCGCCGATTTCCAGCGCACCGGCCAGGCCGTGTGGGAAAAGCTGGCGCCGGTCTATGGCGCCGAGCGCGTGCAGGCCCTGCGTGAAGAAATCAGGAAGGTTCGCGGCCAATGACGGTAACAGCGCTTGAAACAAGAAGGGCGGTCCCTGGCGGGTGGCTCGACGCCACTGAGCTACGGATTTTCCGGGCCGAGCGCTGGCTCTGCAGTGCGGCTCTGGTCGTGATGCTTGTCGCGGTTTCAATCAGCGTGGTGGCGCGTTACTTCAACTTGCCGATTCCCAACGTGGGCGAGTTTGCGACGGTGGCCATGTCGCCGCTTGCCTTTGTCGGTGCGGCGCTGTGCACCTTCCTGCAGGAGCACATTGCCGTGGACGTGATCAAGCTCGTGCGCAGCGAGTCCGTTCAGCGCGTGGTCCGGGGCGCTGTGGCCCTCAGTCTGCTGGCGTTCTCGGGCGTTTATGTGTGGGTTGGCTACACATTCTTCGAGGAGTCGCTCCACTCGGGCGAGACCCTGATCGACATGGGAACGCCGGTGGCCGTGCCGGTGTTCTTCCTGTTCCTGGGCATGGTGCTGATGGTGTTCCACGCCGCCATGGAGTTATGGCGTGTCATGGCCGGTCGTCCTGCGGCCACTCTGGGAGAGACCGAATGATCGCTGCTTTCATGTTCGCGATGCTGGTGTTGGGTGTGCCGATCGGCGTGGCCTTTGCCTTGGTGGTGATGGCCAAGGCCGATGCCTGGAACATCGACGTTTCCAGCCTGGCGTCGATCCCGTACGACACGGTCTCATCCTTTCCGCTGCTGGCCATTCCACTGTTCCTGCTCGGTGGAGAGCTGATGAATCGCGGTGGCCTGATCCGCCAACTCACTGCCGTTTGTGATGCGCTGCTTGGTTGGGTGCGGGCCCCTCTGGGCTACATCATGATCCTGGCCAGCGCCTTGATGGGGGCGATTACCGGATCCTCGGTAGCTACCGTTGCGGCGATTGGCGGCACGGTGGGTAAAGAGATGACCGCGCGTGGTTATCCGCTGGGCTACACGGCGGCGCTCAACGCATCGGCCGGCTTGCTGGGGGTGCTGATTCCGCCGTCGATTCCCTTGATCCTGTACGGATCCATTGTCGGAGTCTCGATCACGCAATTGTTCACGGCCTCGATCGGCCCTGGCGTAGTGATGATGCTGGCCTTCTGCGTTGTGCATCGTCTGGTGGTGGGCCGCGTGCTCGCCGGTGGCCAAGAGCTCAAGCCAGCGCATTCGCCGCGCCAGGGGCCAGGCAGGGAAGGTTTGGCGAAGCTGCTCGTGCGTTCGATTCCGGCCCTGGTGCTGCCCATCCTGGTGTTGGGAGGCATTTATTCCGGTGTGTTCACCCCAACGGAAGCCGCAGCCGTGGCTGCGCTCTACGCACTGGCGGTCACGGTGATTGGGCGATTGACACGCGTTGGTGAACTGCCGGGGATCTTCAGCCGTGCTGCGGCAGCCTCTGCGGCGATCCTGGTGATCATTGGCTTTACCAGCATCTTCAACCGTGCGATGGTGCTCGAGCAGATTCCGCAAAACATCGCAACCTATGCCACGACCCTGACCGACAGTCCGCTGGTGTTCCTTCTGGTGGTGAATGTGGCCTTGCTGTTGATCGGCATGGTCATGGAAACCAACGCGGCCACCCTGTTGATGGCCCCCCTGCTGGCACCCGCCGCCGCAAAATTCGGCATCGATCCGGTGCACTTCGCCATCATCCTGGTGACCAATATCGAGCTGGGGCTGCTCACACCACCCATGGCGGCCAACCTGTACGTGGCCGCGCGTACGGTTGGATCCAATGTCATTAGCCTGCTTCGGTACCTTGCGCCTTTCTTGTTGGCGGCGGTGGCGGTGCAGGCGCTCATCACTTATGTACCGCAGCTGTCACTGTGGTATCGATATATCCCTTGAGAAGACCATGAGTTCTATCCCCGAGTATTCACGCGCGGCCGTGCTGCGCAAGTTCAAAGACCCGCTGCAGATCGAGGAGGTGCCGGTGCCCAAGCAGGTGGAGCCCGGTGCAGCCCTGGTCAAGATCGAGGCCTGCTCCATCTGCGGTACCGACGTGCACCTGTGGCAGGGATCACTGTCGCTCAAGGTGGACTTGCCGGTGATCATCGGTCACGAAATGGTGGGCCGCGTCGTGAAGCTTGGCCACATGGCCAACAGCGATTCGGTGGGCAATCCGCTGCGCGTGGGAGACCGGATTCTCTACACCCACACGTCTTGCAACAGCTGCTTTTTCTGCACCACGGCGCGTACGCCGACCCTGTGCATGAACCGTCGGGCGTACATGTACGAAACGATCGAGAAAGACCCCTTCCTGCTTGGAGGCTTCTCGGAATATGGCTACGTGCTGCCCCAGTCGGGCCGCCTGAAGGTTCCCGACAATGTTCCCGACGACCTGGCCAGTCTCTCGAGCTGCGCCCTGCGATCGGTGATGAACGCCATGTCGCAGCTCGGGCGCATCGATCCCAGCGAGACAGTGGTTATCCAGGGGGTTGGGCCCTTGGGCCTCCTGGCGATTGCCAACGCCAAGGTTCGCGGTGCGCGCAAGGTCATCGTGGTCGGAGCGCCGGCAGCGCGGCTGGAGCTGGCTCGCGAATTCGGGGCCGACGTCTGCATTACCGTGGAGGGCACCACGCCCCAGGAACGGCTCGAGCAGGTGCTCTCGCACACCAACGGCCTGGGCGCGGACATCGTGATGGAGTTCGCCGGCGTTCCCAGCGCTTTCGTCGAAGGCCTGCACTTGGCCCGCAAGGGGGGACGCTACCTCATCGTCGGGCAGCTGGGTGAGGGCAAGACCGAGTTCTCACCCTCGCTCATCGTGAAGAAGAACCTCACCGTGATCGGCTCGTTCTCGGGTGATGCGCGCAGCTATTCACTGGCGCTGGACTTCATCTCCGCCCACATGAACGACTTTCCCTTCCACAAGATGATCACCGGCCGCTACAAGCTGGCCGATGTGAATATCGCCATGGAGCGGATGAAGAACATGCAGGAGATCAAGCCGGTGATCACCGCCTGAGGACACGTCGACCATGAAGACATTCGATCCGAATCTCACCGGTCCCCTGCACGATGTCCGCGTTCTGGACCTCTCGCGCCTGGTCGCAGGCAACATGTTGACCGCCTATCTTGCGGACTTCGGTGCCGACGTGATCAAGGTCGAGCGTGAGGGAGCCGGCGACGACCTGCGCAACTGGCGCGAGGCCGGCCACGACATCTACTGGAAGGTCTACGGCCGCAACAAGCGTTCTCTGGTGCTGGACCTGAAATCTGACGAAGGCCTGGAGCACCTGCGCCAGCTGGTCAAGCGTTCCCAGATCTTCATTGAGAACTTTGTTCCTGGAGGGCTGGAACGCATGGGCTTGGCGCCCGAGCAGCTGCTGGAGCTCAACCCCGCGCTGGTCATCGTGCGTGTTTCCGGATGGGGGCAGACCGGTCCCTTCAGCCACAAGCCGGGCTTTGGAACGCTGGTGGAAGCGATGTCGGGCTTTGCGCACCTGAACGGGTATGCCGATCGCCCCCCGGTTTTGCCGCCCTTGGCGCTGGCGGACATGGTGGCTGGCATCTACGGGGCCGCCGGCGTGCTGACCGCCCTGCGCGTGGCCGAGCAGCAGGGCCGCGGCCAAGTGGTCGATCTGTCACTGTTCGAGCCGATCTTCTCCGTGATTTCTTCTGAGGCGGCCAAGTACAAAGTGACGGGCGCGCCTACCATGCGCTCGGGTAACCAGTCCACGCATACGGCGCCGCGCAACATTTACCCGTGCAGCGATGGGCGCTACGTAGCCATGTCGGGCTCGATGCAGTCCATGGCAATGCGCATCCTCGACACGATCGGCCGCCCCGACCTGAAGGACGATCCGCGCTTTGCGACCAACGACCAGCGTGTGAACAACCGGGACGAGCTCGACGCCATCATTGGTGAGTTCATCGGGGCGCGGACCCAGGAGGAAAACCTTTCTCTGTTCGAGGCGGCCGGCGTTACCGTGGGGCCGGTCTGCTCCGTGGCGGACCTGCTCGACCACCCGTTTGTGAAAGGGCGGGAGGCTATCGTGGAGCTGGAAGACCAGGACCTCGGCACGGTGCCCATGCACAACATCGTGCCGCGCCTCTCGCAAAGCCCAGGTGGCTTCCGCCGGCCTGCGCCCCGCCTGGGGGAGCACACGTCCGAGATCCTGGCCGAACTACAAGGCAATTGATGACCGCTACCGCTAGCTCCTACGCACCCGTTGCGTCCCCCGCGCCCGCCTGGCGCTCCATCCTGTTCGTTCCGGCCACCAGTGATCGCTTTGTGGAGAGCGCCCTGCGCCAGCCGGCCGACGCCCTGCAGATCGACCTGGAGGACAGCGTTGCGCCCGACCAGAAGGCCCAGGCGAGAGAGCGTGTAGCCGCGATTGCCGACCGCTTTTCGCAGGCAGGTTACGGCGTCGTGGTACGGGTGAACCGTGCCTGGCGCCTCCTGGTGCGCGACCTGGAGGCGAGCGTGCGCGCCTCCGTACAGGCGGTCACCGTGCCCAAGGTGACCGACGCTTCGATGGTCCGGGCGGTGGCCGAGATACTGCTCGACCTTGAGCTTGCGGCCGGCCTGCAGCCCGGCCACACGCGCATCATTGCAATGATCGAAGACGCGCAGGGGCTGCACCACATGGCGGACATCGCCTGCGCGCACCCACGCGTGCAGGCCATCATCGTCGGAGCTGAGGACCTGGCGGTATCGTTGCAAATGAGCGTCGCCGACGATGGTCTTTACGTGCCCAACGTCATGGCCGTCGCCGCGGCTCGCCGTGCAGGAGTGACGCCCCTGGGGTTCATAGGATCAGTGGCCGACTTCAAGGATGAAGACGAGTTTCGCGCCAAGCTGGAGCGCGCCCGGCGCCTGGGATTTGAAGGCACGTTCTGCATCCACCCCAAGCAGGTGGCTATCGCGAACTCGGCCTTCGGCCCCGATCCGGCTGAGGTGAGTCACGCCCGTGAACTGCTGGTAGAATTCGACGCCCAACTCGCCGCCGGGCGGGCTGCCTTCACCTTCAAGGGAAGGATGGTGGATCTGCCTGTCGTGGAGCAGGCGCGTGTTCTCGTCAGGCGGCACGAAGCGGTCCAGCGTCTTGAACTTCGCCGCGCCCCGGCCTGACGCGGTCCGGTAGCACTGAAGCTGCCCACACGTCAGCGCCACACCCTCCAGAATGAATTTCAAGCAGCTCAGTTATTTCGTCGCCATTGCCGACCACAAATCGTTCTTGAAGGCGGCGCAGTCGCTGCACATCTCGCAGCCCACCGTCAGCGCGCAAATCAAGCTGCTGGAAGAAGAGTTACAGGTGGAGTTGCTCGAACGCCGCTTTGACGGAACCATCCTGACGCCCGAGGGCCGCGATTTCCTCGTTCATGCGCGCACGGTGCTCAAGGCGCTGGAAGCGGCGCGGGACAGCATGAGGGTGCACCAGTCTGCGGAAGTGGGCCGCGTATCGGTGGGCATTCCCGGTTCACTCACTGGATTGCTGACCGTTCCCCTGACTGAATATGTGCTGCGCGAGTTGCCGAACGTGCAGCTTCGGGTGGTCTCGGGTCTTTCGGGGCACATCAGTCATTGGTTGCTGGACGGGTCCATTGACTTTGGCTTGGTCTACGGCAGCGGACCCATGCCGGGGCTGGACCTTGAGCCCCTGCTTGAGGAAAACCTCTTCATCGTGGGGAGGAGCAAGGCGGCGCTCAAGCCCATGCTCAATACCAAAGGCGAATGTGAAGCCCGGCGCCTCGACGGCTTGCCGCTGGTCTTGCCCGGTCGGGAGCACGGACTGCGCATGGTGATAGAGGACGCCGTCGGTAGCTCGGTGCCGTTGCATGTCATCGCCGAGCTGGATGCCTCCGAACAGCTCAAGGAGATGGTGCGCCGCACGGGCTGCTACACCATCTCATCACTGGCGGCCATTCGCAACGACCCCCACGAGGCGACGTACTGCGTAGCACCGATTGTCAATCCCAAGATCGTGCGAGTGGTCTCTCTCGCTCACACCACAGGACGGCCCTTGTCGCGGGCGGCCCGCCGCGTCGAGCGCAGCGTCAAGTCGCTTATTGCAAACGAACTCTCGCAAGGTTGGTGGACGACGGCCACTGATAGCTCAGGGGCTTGAATCGACGGGGAATCTCTCCTGTGAAGCGGTTCCCTCCGCACTGACTCGACCCCTCAACGCCCCAGCCGATGGTCCAGCACGCGAAGGGTTTCCCTTGAGCTTGTTGTCTTTGAGTTCGATCCTCGGCACCGAGCCAGTGATGGCTCGCACTGGCTGCCTTCAAAACTGCGGCGGAAGTTCCTCGGCTATGGCTTCCCGCTTTGCTTGATCAAAGGGATCGTGTTCGGCCTCGCCGATCTCCCCAGGGGTGCTGAGAGACAACACGACCGCTTGAGGCAGACGCGGCGCTTCGACCAATTTCACCTCCAAGCGTGTGCTGAGCACCGCTGCACCCAAAGCGGTGCTGAGTACCGCGAGCAGGAGCGCGAGCGCGCCGGAGGCACTCTTGCTTGAGGTCGCGTCGCGAGGAGGTTGCTGAGCCGGGGAGAGGACGTCCTGAACCTGCAACTGAACCTGCAACTTGAGGTCGCGCCATGAAAATAGCTGCGCGATGTGCAGGTGGGGTACATGCCAGTGAGGCAAGTGAAAGTGACTCATACAGCGCTCCTTCGGCTCGGCCATCGAGCCTGGGAGCAGTTATGAGCTGTTAGCGCAGCGGGCGCAAATACGTTACACGCTCAACAATAAACGCGCCGACTTCCTGTCCGGTTTTGCGGTGTTTCCATTGGATGAGTTGCGCTGCGGCAGTTGGACGTCTGTTACGTTTTTGCGCCAGCCCACACCTTGCTGCGCTCAAACTGGGTGACTGCTCGAAACCCCGCCCATGACCCGGTCGTCGATGGAAGTCCAGCCTTCCAGCACTTGTGGCCATTGAAGCGAAGAACTTGCATGAACAGATTCTTGCATGCGCAAAGACAGCCAGAAGTCAATTGACCACCCTCGCGGACGTCAAGCGGACCGACACTTCATGAGTGCAAAGGGGGCAGACCCCTACCCCAAAGCGGGTCAGGCTGGGTACGGTTTACTCGTGACTATGCCGTCGGCCACTGTAAAAAGTCAGCGAACTCTCCCTCACCAGGGCCAATGACTACCTCGGCCACCATGGCCGCTGTTGGTCCCCGCCGAGCCCACTCGGTAAGCTGCTCTAGTTGAGCCTGAGTTCCACAAGCCATGGCCTCAACGGAGCCATCACTTCGGTTGCGAACCCACCCTGTCACCTCCAAGTGACGCGCTGCGTCAACCTTCGATGCGCGGTAGTAAACACCCTGGACCTTACCGCGACTTTGCAAGCGAATGACTTTTCTGTCGAACGTTCCTGCGAGAATTGTAGGCTGCGTGTTCATGGTGGGGACTGGGCGAGCCACTCAATGGCTCCTAAGGAAATTTATCAATTTCATGATGTACCACGCTCTACCACCTTCACTGGCTGACTAGCCCGTGTTACGGAGGCCTGCCGCGATTCCGTTGATGGAGATATGCATTCCCCGACGCACTGGCTCTTCTACGTCGCCGGCCCGAAATCTCCGTGTGAGTTCAACGTGCAGGTGGTGTAGCGGGTCGATGTAGGGAAACCTGTATTGAAGCGAAAGTTGCATCTCCGCGTTGTCTTCTACACGCCGCCGAGCACCCGTGATGAGGGCTAAAGCATCCAACGTCTTGTGCCATTCGGCCTCGATGGCTCCGAACACTCTATGCCGTAGCTTTTCGTCGTTGACCAACTCGGCGTAGCGCGCGCCCAATGCGAGGTCGCACTTCGCGAGCACCATGTCCATGTTGGACAGCAGTGTCCGGAAGAACGGCCACTGCGCATACATCCGCTGCAACAGTTCCTCCCGCTCCTTACGGACCACTAGGTCATTTGAGCTCTCCAGAAAGTCACTAACTGCACTACCGAATCCATACCAACCGTTCAATGCAAGGCGACATTGCCCCCAGCTGAAGCTCCATGGAACTGCACGCAGTTGTTCGATGCTGCGCTTTGAAGCACGAGATGCCGGCCTAGAGCCCAGATTGAGCTCCGCGATTTCCAGGATGGGCGTGGCACCGAAAAAATAGTCGATGAAGTCAGGGGTCTCATAGACCAATTTTCTGTATGCCTCCATGCTCAGCTGCGACAGTTCGCCGGCTGCATCCATGAACGCGGCAGGAGGCGTCTTAGAGGGGGCTAGGAGCGTGGCTTCCAAGGTCGCAGCCACAAGTGTTTCTAGGTTTCTGCGCCCGATTTCCCGGTTGGCGTACTTCGAGCCGATGACTTCACCTTGCTCAGTCAGGCGCAGTTGCCCCCGAACAGTGCCTGGAGGTTGGGCCAGGATGGCTTGATAGCTCGGACCACCACCGCGCCCGACGGTGCCCCCCCGCCCATGAAACATCCGAAGTCGAATGGAGGGACGCTTTCCCTCGTTCAGCTCATCAAACAAGTACGCCAAATCCATGCCAGCGCGGTAGAGCTCCCAGCTACTGGTGAAGAGCCCCCCGTCTTTGTTGCTATCGCTGTAGCCAAGCATCACGTCCTGTTCTGCGCCTGAACGGCGAACAAGAGCGTCGATGCCTGGCAACGAATAGAAGTCACGGACAATTGGTGCTGCATTACGCAAGTCTTCGATGGTCTCGAACAGAGGAACCACAATCAGGTCGCAAATCGCATCCTCTTGCAGAGTCCCACGCATAAGGCCGGCCTCTTTTTGCAACACCAGAACTTCCAGTAGGTCACTAACCGACTCCGTGTGGCTGATGATGTAGTGTCTAATGGAGGACCGGCCATAGAGGCCATGTGAAACTCGAACTTGAGTAAAGATGGCCAGCTCACCTACTGTGAGCGCTTCGTATTGTGCGTCAGGAATACACAGCGGCCGGGCGTCCTGCAGCAGCTTCATCAAGAGCGCCTGTTTTGCCGCCTCTGACAACTCCAAGTAGTTGGGTTCGATGCGAGCCACCTTTAGGAGGTCTGCCACTACAGCCTCATGCTTGTCCGAGCTCTGTCGCAAGTCGACCGTTGCAAGGTGGAAGCCAAACACCTCAACAGCACGAATAAGAGGTCTCAGACGTTGGTCAATCATTGACATGCCATGCTTGGCACGCAGTGAGGCTTCAATGACGCGCAAGTCAGCCAGGAACTCCTGTGCACTTCCGTATGGATTCTGGGGAGTAACCGCGTGGCGAGCGGCGATTCCTCCGGTCAGTTCAAACAGGGTCGCCGCGAGCCGAGAGTAAATGCCGGCCAGTGCACGACGGTAGGGCTCATCGCGCCGGTGCTCATTTAGGTCCGGCGAAGCGTCTGCGAGCGCTTGCATTTGTGGTGATACTTCGACCAACGCCGAGGACTGCGAGAGCTCCACTCCAAGACAATGGACTTCTGTCAAGTAGTGGCGCAGCGCGAGTTCACATTGACGAACCAACGCGTACCTGAGCGTGTCTGCAGTGACATTCGGATTGCCGTCTCGGTCACCACCTATCCACTGCCCCATTCTCAAGAATGGGGCGATGTCATTGCGACCGAGCGCATTCTCCAACTGCGAGTAAACACGAGGGATTTCGTGCAAGAAGGTTGCGTTGTAGTACGACAGGGCGTTTTCAATTTCATCCGCAACTGTCAGTGTAGAGAACCTCAACAAGCGGGTCTGCCACAGCTGGGTAACGCGGGTTCGAATTTGTAGCTCGTTTTCCATCATTGCGCGGACCAACAAGAAGTCAGTCCGGCCGTTTAGCATTCGCTGCCGCACGCGCATGTCGTCCCTGGTCGCTAGCAATGTAGCGATTCCGCGCTCAGCCTCCAAAATGCTGCTGCGCTGTACTTCAGTCGGATGCGCGGTCAGCACCGGCGAAAGGTAGCCAGTCTCGAGGGTGGCGACCACCTCGTCCGCACCGATGCCCCTCTCGCGAATCCGAGAAAGCGTTACCTCAAGGCTCCCTTCAATCGGGTCGCCGTTGCGCTCAGCCTCTGTCCGTCGACGGATTTGATGGCGGTCCTCAGCCAAGTTTGCCAGGTGGCTGAAGTAGGTAAATGCACGGATAACGCAGACTGTGGCAGGTGTGGATAGGCCCTGCAGCAGGCTCTTGAGCGCGCGGTCAGAGGATTGGTCTGCTTCGCGTCTAAACGCGACGGAGAGCGTTCGAATGTGCTCAATGGTGTCAAAAGTGTGCTGACCTTCTTGTTCAAGGATGACCTCACCAAGAATGCGCCCCAGCAACCGGATGTCGTCAATAAGGTCTTCTTCAGCGTTCATAAACTGGTCTCAGTTAATTGAATAACACGCGCGGAATCGACTCTCTTACAGGTAAAAAGTTGAGTTAGAGACACCGACTTCCAGCGTTAGGGTTGCCGCCGATAGCGATAAGCGCAGTCGGCCATATGGATGGCATGGCTTAACGGAAAGGCAAACACTTCACGGTTTGCAGAACCTCGTGCCTAGAGAATCAAAATGGCACGAAAGTCATTGACATTTGTGTGTGTAGGCCCCGATACGAAGAGGTCGCCAAGGGCCGAGAAGTAGCCATATGCGTCATTGCGGTCTAGGTGTTCTGCCAGCTTCACGCCCGCCTTCGCGCCGCGAATCAGGGTGTCTGGCGATACAAAAGCACCTGCGTTGTCCTCGACACCGTCGATTCCATCGGTATCTGCCGCGAGAGCCCAGATGCGAGGCTCGCCCTGAAGGGCATGGGCCAACCCCATGCAGAATTCCCCCGCTCGACCGCCACGACCTCGGAGAACCCCAGCAGCTTGAGGCTTAACCGTTACAGTCGTTTCACCACCAGAGAGCAGCAGCAATGGCTTGGTTTGTGTTGAGGCGTTTCTCAGCATGTAGCGCGCCAGTGCGGCGTGTACTTTCCCAACATCGCGAGACTCCCCCTCGATAGCGTCCGAAAGGATGCGAGCCTCAATGCCAAGTGCCATCGCTTCATCTGCAACAGCTTGGAGAGACTGGTTTGGGGTGGCAAGCAAGCGTACGCTATTGCGAACGAAGCGCTGGTCACCGGGCTTCGGTGTTTCCAAGGTCCCCGCTTCAAGCGCCGCGTGAACGGCCTTGGGTACCTGGATGGCGTATTTCGACAGGATGTCAAGTGCGTCGCGGCAGGAGCTTGAATCCTCCACGGTAGGACCGCTGGCGATTACCGACACGTCGTCACCGGGCACGTCGCTGATGGCAATGGTGACCACCGGTGCGGGCCAGCAAGCGGCAGCAAGCTGACCTCCCTTGATGCGAGACAGGTGCTTACGTACGCAGTTCATCTCGCGGATATCGGCTCCGCACCTCAGCAGTTCCTCATTTATGCGCTGCTTGCCGGCCAGGTCAAGTCCTGGCACTGGTAGCGTGAGCAGAGCCGAGCCGCCGCCAGAAATCAGGCACACGACCAAGTCGTCCGCGGTCAGCCCCTGAGTAAGTGCCTGTATGCGCAGGGCGGCATCCAAGCTTGCTTGGTCTGGAACTGGATGGGCTGCTTCAATGATTTCAATGCGCTGCGGTAGGCCTGGGGGTCTAGCTGGTGTGTGCCCGTACCTTGTGACGACTAGGCCAGTCACTGGCGCATGAGCAGGCCAGGCTGCTTCAAAAGCACATGCCATGGCGCCAGCAGCCTTACCCGCGCCCAACACCAGTGTTCGGCCTTTGGGTACGGGGGGAATATAGGCCTTCATCGTTTCTGAAGGCAAAGCCCGCCGGACGGCCACCCAGTAGAGGTGCTCCAGCAGAGCGCGTGGTTCGACCGCTGTTGTCATGCCGCTGGCCCGACAACGTTGACAGGCTCACCACGCACGAATGCTTCGACGTTGTCGATGAGTTGGTCAGCAAGTCCCTGGATAGCCTCCTGAGACGCCCAGGCAACGTGCGGCGTGAGGATGAAGTTCGGCAGCTCCAGCAGTGCCATGAAGGGATGGTCAGCTGACGGTGGCTCCGTCGACACGACATCGAATCCGGCTCCAGAAATTTGCCCGTGCCGCAGCGCCGCAGCCAGCGCTGCTTCATCGACCAGTCCTCCTCGAGCCGTGTTGATGATGAGCGGCTTCCGCACCATTTTCGCGAACTCTTCCGCCCCAAGCATGTTGCGTGTTTGGGCATTCAAAGGACAGTGGAGCGTGATGATGTCGGAGCGCGCCAGCATCTCGTCGAAAGGGGTGTAGAGGCTCCCTTGCCCGGTAAGACCTTTGAACCCTGAGAACAGCACGTTCATGCCAAGAGCTCGCCCAATGGTCGCGACCGCATTGCCTAACACCCCATCGCCGATGATGCCCAGAGTGGAACCTGACAAATCGCGGATGGCGTAGTCGAAGTAGCAGAATTGGCCTGACGTCTGCCATCTCCCAGCTTTCACCGACTCGCGGTATGCGCAGATGCTCCGGCGCAGCGCAAACATCAGCGCAAATGTGTGCTCGGGTACTGTGTTCCCCGCATAGTTGCGGATATTGCTTACCGTGATGCCCCGCTCGACACAGGTGTTGACGTCAATGTTGTCGGTGCCAGTGGCGGCGACCGCCACCAGTTTCAATTTGGAGGCCTGCTGCAGAGCAGCTGCATTGAGCTTCACCTTATTGGTGATGACGATGTCGGCTTCCGCGATGCGTTGGGCCACCTCGCTGGGCTGTGTGTTGTCATAGCTGACGAGTTCGTGCTGGAATGCAGGACGGCGGAGCGTGGTTTCCGGGGACAAGGTCGAGCGGTCGAGAAAAACAATCTTCATATCGTTCCTGAGGATGAGGGCGGGCCAGTTTCAGGATGTCCCGCCAACGAGAAATGCAGAAAGCAGCTGGCCCAAATTTGGAGCAGCTGATAAGAGTCAAGCGATGAGGATGGAAGCGTTAATCAACAGCGGCCCCTGATGCCTTCACGATAGGCGCCCACTTGGCGATGTCATCCTGCAGGAGCTTCTCAAGACGCTTGGGGCCTCCGGTCAAAGGCTCTACACCTGCGACCTTGAACCGTTCCAATACATCCGTTGATGCGATGGCAGCTGCAACTTGTTCTGCCAACATGGCGACCACTGCGCTTGGCGTTCCTTTCACCGCAAACAGGCCAACCCAGAGGTCACCTGCATACCCTGGAACCACTTCGCCGATGGACGGCACGTCGGGCAGCGTGGGCGAGCGCCTGGCCGAACTCACGCCGAGTGCGCGCAGCTTGCCGCTCTTGATGAATTCGATGCACGACGGCAAGCTCGCGAAAGCAACAGGTATCTGACCTCCCATCACATCGGTCAACGCTGGCGCTACGCCTTTGTATGGAACGTGCTGAAGCGGGACCCCCGTGCTGGTCGAGAGCATGGCTCCCAGCAGATGGTTCAGTGACCCATTCCCGGCCGAGGCGTATTGAATCTCTTCCTTGCTCGCCTTCGCGACCTTGAGGAACTCGGTCAGGTTCTTTGCTGGAAACGAGGAATTCACCACCAGAACATTGGGGACCACGCCAACAGGGGCGATAGGCTCGAAGTCCTTGACTGGGTCAAACGGGACGTTCTTGAAGAGCGCCGGGTTGATTGCCTGCGTACTGCTGATGGTTAGCAGCAGGGTGTACCCATCCTTGGGGGCGCGTGCCGCGAAGTCGGTACCGATGTTCCCGCCGGCGCCAGGGCGGTTGTCTACGATGACACGCTGATTGCTCAGCTCGCCAAGTTTTTGAGCGAGGATGCGGCCGACTGTGTCATTGGTGCCGCCGGGCGCCTGAGGCACGACGATGGTGATGGGCTTGGACGGATAAGTTTCCGCGATAGCCTTTAGGCCGAACAGGCTGGCGGCTGCCAGGACGCTGAACTCGCGACGTGATGTGGGCATGTTTGTCTCATACTTTGGCTGATGAAAGGACGCGTTCTTCAAAGCTGTGCAAGCAGCTCTTTTGCACGCAAATAGACGGGCTTATCCACCATGGCGCCATCTAACTTGATGGCACCTTCTCCGCGGGCGAATGCTTCATCGAAGACATCGACCACG
The DNA here is from genome assembly GCA_041913045.1 of Burkholderiaceae bacterium. Classification (GTDB taxonomy): domain Bacteria; phylum Pseudomonadota; class Gammaproteobacteria; order Burkholderiales; family Burkholderiaceae_C; genus CAMLOF01. The sequence goes on from JAYSGB010000046.1 coordinate 18,535, forward strand.
CGGCGTGCTTGTTCGATTTCCTGTGGCGAGGCCGTGTAGCACTCGTTCACAACATCAACGAACTTTGGGTGGACCACTACGGCGCCGCGGAAACCCAGGGCTCGCGCCCGCTGCACGACCACCTTGAATTCCTCGGGCGAGCCCAACTCGGCGATGGAGGCGACAAAGCCGATGGGCTGAATTCGTGCAGCTCGGGCAGCGGTCAGAACAGCCATGCTGGGATACAGGAGCGCATCTGCAGTGGGCAAGCCTCCGCAGTCGAGGGAGTAGTCCTCGCTGCCCAGCATCATCCCCATCACGCGAGATGAAGCTGTGGCGATGTCGTACAGCCGCGGTAGGGCCGCCGCACTTTCGATTTGGAGCAGGAAACGTACGTGACCTGCCTGCATCGACTGGGCAGACTCCAGAGCGGTCACCATTTGGGCAATGATTTGCACATCTCGAGCGTGCTCCACCTTCGGGACAACCAGGATGTCTAGACCGTGGACCACTGCCGCCTGAAGGTCGATGACTGTCGTAAGCCAATCTCCATTCACGCGGACGGCCGCCAGCTTGTTGGCCGCCTTTAGCTTTGAGATGGACTCGGGCAGGAGCTTTCTTGCAGCAGCACGATTCGAGGGATGTGTTCCATCTTCGAGGTCGAGAATGACTGCGTCGCTTGTCTTGTTGATGGAACTATCCAGCAGCTTTTCATTGGCTGCGGGGACGAAGAGGAATGAGCGGACGGTTTTCATAGACTCAATTGGGTTGTGCGGCGATGGGGGACGGCGCGTTGGAAGCTTGTTGCGACTTGCCGAACCATGCGCTGTTGTCCTGGCCAAGCGTTGGAGCACTTCGCCGGATGGCAGGACGCTCTCCGTTAATTCGATAAGGTGCGGCGTGAACTGAAACCGTGCGTCCATCGGGTGCGACCTGGTCTACCAGTAGCTTGCTTTCTGCGATGTAGGGGTGCTCCAAAAGGTCGGCTATATCGCAGACGGGTCCTGCGGTGATGTCCCGCACTGCGAAAAACTCCAGCGCCTCTGCCAGCGTGAGCTTGGTGATGTGCCCTTGGATTAGCGCGTCCAGCGCATCGATGTTTTTCAATCGAGCCTCATGAGAAGAGAAGCGTGGGTCCTGAAGGCCTTCTGAATAGCCGATGCCTTCGAACAAACGTGCCAAGGTGCCTTCCATGCCCGCAGAGAGGGCCACCCACTTCCCATCACTGGTCTTATAGACATTGCGAGGTGCATGCGTGGGCGAGCGACTACCCGAGCGCGGGGTTGGCCGTCCAGTGAGCTGAAATTCGGCAGCCTGCGGGCCGAGGATGGAAAAAAGAGGTTCGAACAACGACAGGTCAACCTCTTGGACCGATGGGCTCGCATTGCCTCGCTGCCCGTGCAGTACCGCCAGGGCTAGCGCGGCACCGTAGATGCCGGCAACTGAGTCAGCCATGGCGAACGGAGGCAGGACTGGGGGCAAGTCAGCAAAACCGTTCATGGCAGCGAAGCCACTCATCGCTTCAATCAAGGAGCCAAAACCCCCTTTGCTCGCAAACTGCCCGGTTTGACCCCACCCGGAAATGCGTACCACCACCAGCTTGGGATTCAAGGCGTTGAGCCGCTCCTTGCCGAGGCCCATGCGTTCTAGGGTGCCAGGACGAAAGTTCTCGACCAGGATGTCGGCATCGGATAGAAGACCCGCCAGTTTCGCCATGCCGTCCTCAGTGCGCAGGTTCAACTCGACGCTGTCCTTGTTGCGGCTGTACGCAAGCCAGTAGGTGCTCATGCCATCGCGCTGCCATGCCCGCAGCTCGTCTCCCTTGCGTGGCGGCTCCACCTTGATAACAGTGGCACCGAGGTCTGCAAGTACATGAGTCAGCATGTTTCCTGAGACCAGCCGCGAGAGGTCGACGACTTTTACGGCCGCCAGGGGTTGCGTGCTATCTCCAGCAACAGAGTGGTTTTGTTGGTTCATCAGTAGCTCCTGAGACAAGTCTCGGGCTTTCACTGGTATCTGTAAAATACATTCGATGTCTACTGAATATCGAAAAAATCAATACACATGGAGCTGCGCCAACTTAGGTATCTGATTGGGGTTTGTGAAGCGGGCGGGGTACTCGCCGCCTCTAAGACCTTGCACGTGGCACAGCCAGCGCTGAGTCAAAGCATTTCTTCTCTCGAGAGCGAACTGGGGGTGCAGCTGTTCGTTAGGACAAATCGAGGTATGACCTTGACCGACGCAGGCCGCACCATGCTCGAACATGCGCGTGTCGTTCTTGCCGACATCGAGCGGGCACGCAGTGCAGTCCAGCATTCCGCCCTGGACATCACAGGAGAGATGGCCATAGGGTTGCCTACGACTGTGGCGCTGGTGGCCACGCTGCCCATCCTGCGAGCGACGAAGGCGAAATATCCGAAATTGAGGCTCAAAATTATCGAGAGCCACAGCGGCTTTCTGGGAGAGTGGTTGCGCGCGGGTCGCCTGGACCTGTCTGTACTGTTTGTTTCCGGAAACGAATCGACTTTCGAGTACCGGTTGCTTCTTGAAGAGCGACTTGCTCTGGTGACCACTCCAGATGAAGCACCATCTACCAAAGAGGTATCGCTTCAGTCTCTGGGTTCTCGCCCGCTTGTCCTGCCCGCTCGAGAGCACGGGCTGCGCCGAATCATTGACAGAGTGTGCGCAGAACATGGTGTTGACCCGGTAGTGATTGCAGAAATTGACTCTCTGCCGAACATAAAGAAGGCAGTGCAGGAGGGGATGGCGAGCACCATCCTGTCCCCGGGTGCCGTTGTTGATGAGGTGCGTGATGGCCACTTGGCGGTGACCACCATAACTAGACCCCATATCTCCCGCCAGGTGGCATGTGCGACTTCGATGACCCGCCCCATGACGCCAGCTGCAACAGCAATGATTTCGCTGGTAACCGCAGAAATGCGCGCGCTGGTTGAGCAAGGGTTATGGCCAGCGGTGTGGGTTGGCGACGGCCCTGCCTAGGTGGCTAGGCAGCGTTGGGGATGCCTCACCGCTGGAGTTTCACCGCCGCGCCGTGCTGAAGTTGTCACGCAGGAAGTCGAGACCCTTGCCCGTGCAACCTGCGCGCAGGACTGGCTTGCTCCCGAAGTCCATATAGAACTGGTCGCGCGTGTCATAGGGCTTCCAAGCGTTCACTCCATGTGTGTTCGGGTCGCCCGTCTTCGCGAATTGCGCCCACGCATCTGTCATCGACTTTGCAACGGCTGCGTCGACGGAATTGAACGGGCGCTTCTTGCCACGGTGTGGGGACTGCAGGTTATCGAACACAAACTGCAGCTCATCTCCATGTATGGCAGTCGCTGCAGCGTCGTTTCGGTGGCGTGTGAATACATAGCGGTAACTCTTGAGTCCATGCTCCTGGTAGCGCGCTAGAAGCTCCCTCGTGCCAAATAGGTATTCGGTGTCGGCGTAAAGGTCTGCCAAGGCTTGTGTAACCTTGTCGTCGCTCGGCACCGCATAGGCCGCCCAGGCCGCCTGGTCCTTGCCTTTAAAGGACTGCTGGACAAAGCCCTGAAAGTCAGCCACCGTTTTGATGGGCCAGTTGCGAGTTGCTCCACCGCCCTCGTTCTCGTTGTTTCCAACGAGAATGGGGACTTTGGCGAACTTCCCGGTTGCGTAAGCTTGGTAGTCGGGAGTCTTTACGACGTAGCCATCGTTGATGATGCTTATGGGCCTTCCGGTCGCAAGGGCGCGAACAGAGGGTTGCTTCTTGAGCAGTTCAACAAAGTCCGGTGCCGGAAGCTTGCGAAGTGTGTCCAGGTCGTTACCAAATCGCAGGCCATACTGCTCCGCTTCCTTCAGCGACAGCGTTGGACGCATCACGCCCACGCTTTGCATGATGGCCTTATGAAAAGTGCCCTGGGCCATGTCCGAAGTCATGAGAGTGCTGATGGCGTGCGCGCCAGCTGATTGGCCCATCACAGTCACCTTGTCCGGGTCACCGCCAAAAGCGGCGATGTTGCGCTGCACCCACTTGAGCGCTGCGCTCTGGTCCATCAGGCCGTAGTTGCCCGAGGCCCGTTGGGGCGACTCCGCAGTCAGTTTGGGGTGCGCCATGAAGCCCAGGAGACCGAGGCGATAGTTCAACGTCACGACGACCACGCCACGGCGTGCGAGGGATTCACCATCGTAAGAGGGGTGCGAGCCTGAGCCGTAAGCGAAGCCACCACCATGAATCCACACAATGACTGCCAGTCGGTCGTCCTTTTGTTTTGCCGGTGTCCAGACATTCAGATTCAGGCAGTCCTCGCTCATTTTGCCGCGCTGCTCGGGGTACTCCTCTGGCTGAATGCAGAAGTCTCCGAAGTCCTTGCTGTCGCGCACCCCTGCCCACTGTTTAGCAGGTTGCGGCGGCTTCCATCGCAGGTCGCCAACAGGGGCCGCCGCGTATGGAATGCCATAGAACTTCTTTACGTCCGTACCGTGGCCGCGAACAAGCCCCGACTCGGTCCGTGCGGTCGCGAGGTCAGTGTCAGCTTTGTCGCCAGAGCTTGCGCATGCAACCAGCAACCCAGTTGCCAGGCTCATCACCAAAAAATGTGGGGCGATTTTCATTGTCTTCCCTCTCACTCAGCCTTGATGTTGCCTTCACGAACCACCTTGGCCCATGCCGTCGTCTCCTGGTCGACGAACTTGCCCAGCTCTGCAGGCCCCATGTACGCGGCAAAGGCACCTTGGTCTTCAATCTTCTTTTTGTAGGTGTCACTCTCGACGATGGCCTTGATGGTCGCAGCCAGCTTGGCGGTGATAGCGGGAGGAGTCTTGGCCGGGGCGAACACGGCGAACCAGCTTTCAACCTCATAGCCTGGAAGGCCAGCTTCTGCAGCAGTAGGCACGTTAGCAAGTGATGGATGGCGCTTGGGACCGGCATAGGCCAAGGCCTTTAACTTGCCAGCTTGCACGTGCCCGATGACAGACGGTGGTGTCGTAATGAACACATCGACCTGGCCGCTGATAAGGTCAGTGATAACCGGACCCGCACCTTTGTAAGGAACATGGGTCATGGGAACCTTTGCCTGCTTGCTGAACATCTCTCCGGCGATGTGTTGAATCGAACCGTTGCCAGAAGATGCGTAGAACAACCCTCGGGGGCCCTTCTGGCCGTGGGCAATGAACTCCTTCAGCGTGTTCACAGGAAGAGTCGCACTGACGGCTACCACGTGAGGAGCACGCATCACCAAGGCAATAGGAGCGAAGTCAGATGCTTTCCAGCGAATTTGCGGGAAGAGCGCGGGATTGCCAACGGGTTGTGTCGCAATAGCGGCGCCGAGGCGGCAAAGGGCCGTTGATGTCGATCG
>JAYSGB010000047.1:0-23599 GCA_041913045.1 Burkholderiaceae bacterium
GATCTGGCGCTGGTGCTGCTTGCTGCTGTTGGCGTGCGACACGTCGATCATCACCTGCTCGCGCAGGTTGGACGCGCGCAGCGCCGCGCAGGTGGCCTGCACGTCGACCGCCGAATAGTTGGGCTGCTTGCCGCCACGCAAAATGACGTGGCAGTCGTCGTTGCCGCGCGTCTCGAAGATGGCCGCCTGGCCCATTTTGGTCATGCCCATGAAGGCGTGCGGGGCGCTGGCCGCCACGATGGCGTCGGTGGCCACCTTCACGCCGCCGTCGGTGCCGTTCTTGAAGCCCACCGGGCAGCTCAGGCCGCTGGCGAGCTGGCGGTGGCTCTGGCTCTCGGTGGTGCGTGCGCCAATGGCGGCCCAGCTCACCAGGTCGCTGATGAACTGCGGCGACAGCAGGTCCAGGAACTCGGTGCCCACGGGCAGCCCCACACCCAGCACGTCCAGCAGCAGCTGGCGCGCGCGCTCCAGCCCTTCGTTGATGGCGAAACTGCCGTCCAGATGCGGGTCGTTGATGTAGCCCTTCCAGCCCACGGTGGTGCGCGGCTTCTCGAAGTACACGCGCATCACCACCAGCAGCTCGTTGGCCAGCGCGTCGGCCTGGAACTTGAGAAGGCGCGCGTATTCCATGGCTTGGTCGTGGTCATGAATGGAGCAGGGCCCCACCACCACCACCAGCCGGTCGTCCTGCCCATGCAGCACGCGTGAAATGGCCGCGCGGCTTTGCTCCACCAGCGCCTGAGCAGTGTCGGTCACGGGAAGCCACTCCTGCAGCAGCGCGGGGGTGATCAGCGGGCGCACCGCGCTGATTCGCAGGTCGTCAATGCGGGTGGTGTCGTGGGTGTAGGGGGCGCGGGTGGCGGGAACGTGGTTCATGGTCGGGCGGATGGTGAGGGCGGCTTCCAGTTAGCGTATGTGCGGGAAAGCACAGTTGTTCTGCGCGGTCTTTGGGTTGGCATAGGTCACGTGTGGCTATACTGCCCGCCGATAACCAGAATCGAAGCAGGGTTTTTGCCCCTACCTCAGACCTCCCGAATGCACAACATCGAACTGTACGACACCGACGAACATCGCTTCGTGCTGCTCAACGAGAGCGAGCCTGGCGAGGAAGACGGCGTCCGCTCCAACCAGTACCTGGTACAACACGGCGACGAAGGCGTGTTGCTCGACCCGGGCGGCTTTGGCGTGATGCCGCGCGTGCTCACCGAGCTGCTGCGCTACCTGCCGCCAGACCGCATCAAGGCCATCGTCCTGTCGCACCAGGACCCGGACATCGTCGGGGGCATCGCCACCTGGCTTGAGATGACCAGCGCACCGGTGTACATCTCCCATATCTGGACACGCTTCGTGCCGCACTACGGCATTGAAGAGATGCACCGCTTCGAGCCCGTGCCCGACCGCGGCATGCGCCTGACCATTTCCCCAGGCTTCGACCTGGAACTGGTGCCCGCGCACTTCCTGCACTCCGAAGGCCAGATCAACGTGTACGACCCGGTGTCGAAGGTGCTGTTCACCGGCGACATCGGCGCGGCCATGATGCCGTCCGACAACGATGAGCCCTACGTGGACGACTTCGAGGCTCACCTGCCCAACATCATCGGGTTCCACCGCCGTTACATGTGCGGCAACCGCGCCGCCAGGGCCTGGGTGGATCGCGTCTCCAAGCTCGACATCCAGATGCTCGCGCCCCAGCACGGACCGGTGTACCGGGGGGCGGCTGTGCCTGCCTTTCTGAACTGGTTCCGCGAATTGCAGTGCGGCATGGACTTGCTGCCTGAAATCACCCAGGAGCGTTGAGCATGAACGCTGCTGGAGTGCCGGCATTGCCGCAGAACATTGCGGACATGCGCCTGTTCGTGGTGCAGCGTTTTGCCGCCTTGCTGGAAAACCAGATGCGCAACCAGCGCTTCAGCAAGGCCATTTCGCAGATGGTGGCTGAAGTCCATGACGAGCTGATGGACAGCCTGACGCGCACCATGGATGGTCTGCGTCAACTGGACATGCCCGAAGCCACAAGGCGCGAACTGCTGAGCGGTTTGAGCAACGCCATTGGCCGCTGCCGCAACCTGGAAGCCGCCTTGCCCCTGCTGGTGCAAACGCGCCAGACGCGTGGCGCGGCCAACCGCACCGATCTGCGCAGCATCCTGCTTCGGTTTGACGACACGGCCCAGAAGCTGGCGGGCACGCTGGTGCAGAAGGAACTGCTGGAGCGCCAGAGCACGGTGCTGGAACAGATCATCCTGTCTCACGAAAAGGTCACCCAGTGGAAGACCTTCGTGCAGGAGATCCTCAACAGCTTCCAGCAGGTTTTCCCCTTCCAGTTCTTCTTCATCGCCTTTGGCGAGGCGCATGGGCTGTCGCTCAACCTCTACTACGTTGGGCATCCCACCGAAGAGAACAAGCGCCTGGCGCGCAACCGGCTGGCGCGCGACATGCTGCGCGAGCTCAAGCTGCCCGAAGACGCGCCGCTCGACATCGAAGAATTCGAGATCGAAAGCCTGGAAAACCAGAGCACCGTCGACGATGTCGAGATGATCATGGTTTCGGTGCCCGAGATCGAGAACGTCAACCTGGCTGGTCTGCTGGGCGTGGCCTACGCCAGCACACGCCGCCCCGGCCCGCAAGAGATCGCGGTCATCCGCTCCATCCTGGCGGTGATGGTGATGGTGGTGGGCTCCAGCAAAGCGCTGGGGCGCACGCTGTCGGAGCTGGAGTACTACTCCAGCCACGACCCGCTCACCGGCCTGCACAACCGCCGCTACTTCAACGAGATGCTGGAGTACGAAGTGGGCCGCTCCAAGCGGCACGGGCATGAGTTCTCGCTGCTCATGCTCGATCTGGACGACTTCAAGGACGTCAACGACACCTGGGGGCACCCCTGTGGCGACATGGTGCTGCGCCGCATCGCCGAAAGTCTGCAGGCCGAAACCCGCAAGGGCGATCTGTCGGCCCGACTGGGGGGCGACGAGTTCATCCTCATGCTCACCGAAACCGGGCGCGAAGGCGCACAGGTGGCCGCCGAAAAACTGCGCCGCCGCCTGAAGGAGCAGCACTACATCTCGCCAGACGGCAAGCGCTTCCACGTCACCACCTCGGTGGGCGTGGTCACCTACCCGCGCGACGCCGACACCGTATCCGACCTGATGGCGGGCGTGGACATGGGCCTGTACCGCGCCAAGAAGCAGGGCAAGGACAGCATCGGCACGATGGAGTCCGTGGGCACGCAGTTGCGCAACAACCGCCTCACCCGCGACTTGGTGGAAAAGCTGCGCCTGGCGCTCAAGGAAGACCGGGTGCTGCCCTACTTCCAGCCCATCTTCGACCGCAACGGCGACCTCTTCGCCTACGAGACCTTGGCCCGTCTCAAGGAGCCGGACGGGCAGACCGTATCGGCTGGTGCGTTCATCGAGACCATCGAAAAATACGGCTTGGCGCGTGAACTCGACCGCGCCGTCATCGGCCATGCGCTGCATGCCTTGCACCGCCGCATTGGTGAGGGCAAGCCCCCTGTCAAGCTGTTCATCAACCTGTCGGTGCAGGAGCTGCAGGGGCGCGGCGTCATCGGCTATGCCGAGCAGATGTGCGCGCGGCTGGACATCCCGCCCAGCACCATCGTCTTCGAGATCCTGGAGCGTGACGCCATTGGCGACATGACGCACACACGCACCTTCCTCTCCACCCTGCGAGAGAAAGGTTTCCTGTTCGCGCTCGATGACTTTGGCAGCGGCTACAACTCCTTCCACTACCTGCGCGAGCTGTCGTTCGACTTCGTGAAGATCGACGGCGCCTTTGTGCGCAACATCCTCAACTCCAAGATCGACCACTCGCTGGTGCGCAACCTCACGCACCTGTGTCAGGACATCGGTATCCGCGTGGTGGCGGAGTTCGTGGAGTCAGAAGAGTTGTGGCAGGCCTTGCGGCAGATCGGTATCGACTTCGCGCAGGGCTACCACCTGGGCTTGCCTTCGCCCGCCATGCCCTGATCAGCCCTGCACAGCGCGCTGCCGCAGCCATTTGGGCACGGCGGCGCGGTTGCAGTTCTGCAGGCCTACCAGCAGGGCGTGATCCGGTTGCGGCACGCCATGCTGTTCACGCAAGTCCTGCTGGATGCGGCCCAGCAAGGCCGCGGCCATTTCAGCGTCGGCCAATGCCCGGTGCGCCTGGCCCGTTCGGGGCAGTCCGTGAAAGTCCACCAACGTGCCCAGCTTGTGGTTGGGCGCCTGCGGATACAGCCTGCGCGACAGCAGCACCGTGCAGGCAAAGGGCTGCGGCGCGGCCAGCTCCAGCCGGGCCAGTTCACCCTGCCAGAACTTCCGGTCGAACGAGGCGTTGTGCGCCACCATGGGTGCGTCACCCACAAAGCGCGCGGCTTCGCGCATCACCTCGGTGGCCGGTGGCGCTTCGCGCACCATGGCGTTGGTAATGCCCGTGAGCTGGGTGATGAACGGCGGAATCCACACCCCGGCGTTCATCAGGCTCTGGTAGCGGTCCACCACCTGGCCGTCTTCCAGCAGCACGATGGCCACCTCCGTGGCGCGCCCGCCCGTCTCGGGCGACATGCCCGTGGTCTCGAAGTCGATGACGGCTATCGGGCCCATGGTGCGGGGTCAGGCCTTCTTCACGAACTCCGACTTCAGCAGCAGGCTGCCCATGTCGGTCTTGCAGTCGATGTTGTGCCCGTCGGCACCGTCCACCAGGCGTATGCCCTTGACCTTGGTGCCCTTCTTCAGCGTGCCGCCGCCCTTGACCTTCAGGTCCTTCACCAGGATCACGCTGTCGCCGTCGGCCAGCAGGTTGCCGTTGGCATCGCGCACGCTGGTGTCGCCGTCACCAGTGTCGTCGGTGGCGTCTTCGGCCGACCATTCGAAGCCGCAATCCGGGCAGATCAGCGTTTCGCCGTCGGGGTAGGTGTTTTCCAGGCCACATTGCGGGCAAGGGGGGACGGTGGGGGTATTCATCCGGGAATTCTGGCACACACCCACTGTGAGCTTTGCTGAATACAATCGTTTGGTGGACACGCCCTCCCCATTGCAGCTTCGCCCGGAACACCTGGCCATGATGGAACGGGGGGTATCGGCCATTGTCGGCTCTTGCAGCCGTGCGCTGGTGCCCAGCGTTATGCGCGCAGTGGGCTACCGGCTCGCCAGCGGCGGGGCCGAGATCACGGTCTACCTCACCCACAGCCAGTCGCGCCAATTGCTGCAGGACGTGGCCGACACGGGCCGTGTCACCGTGGTGTTCAGCGAACCTTCCAGCCACCTCACGGTGCAGATCAAGTCCGCGCGTGCGCGGGTCGTGCATGTGGACGAGGGCGCTGCGGCAGAGATGGCGCGTTACCTGACGGCCATGGAAATGCAGGTGGGCCTGGTGGGGTTCGAGCCGCGTTTCGTGCAGGCCATGCTCAGCCACGACCCTGCCGACCTTGCTGGCATCCATCTGCTGGCCGACGTGGCGTTCGACCAGACCCCTGGCCCCCAGGCGGGTCAGGCATTGCGCCCTTGCACTTCTGCGTCATGAGCGCCGCCTGCCTGCCCCTTTCGGCCCTGCGGGCCTGCCTGGAAGGTGCCATCCCGTCGATGATGGCCACAGCAGCCATTGATGGCACGCCCAACGTCGCCTACATATCGCAGGTGTTCTACATGGACGAAGGGCATGTGGCGCTGTCCTTCCAGTTCTTCAACAAGACGCGGCAGAACATCCTGGCCAACCCGCGCGCCACCGTGCTGCTGCTGCACCCGGTCACCGCGCAGTTCTTTCGCCTGCACTTGCGTTACCTGCGTACCGAATCGTCGGGCCCTGTTTTTGAAAGCATGAAGGCGCAGCTGGCGGGCATCGCCTCGCACGCGGGCATGGACGGGGTTTTCCGCCTGCTCGGCTCCGACATCTACGAGGTGCTGGAGATCGAATGCCTGGGCCAGCCCCAGTTGCCCGATGCCCCGGCGCGCTGCAGCCTGCTGGGCTCGCTGCGCCAGACCGCGCAGCGGCTGTCGGCGTGCACCTCGCTCGAATCGCTGCTGGATGCCTGTGTGGACGCCCTTCAGGCCCTGCTCGGCATTGACCACGCCATGGTGCTGATGCTCGACCCGCTGACGCAACGCCTCTACACCGTGGCCAGCCTGGGCTACGACCGCTCTGGCGTGGGGTCTGAAATCGCGCTGGGTGACGGCGTCATAGGCGTTGCTGCACGCGAGCGCACGCCGGTGCGCATTTCGCACATGAACAGCGCCTACCTGTACAGCCGCGCTTTGCGCAAGAGCGTGCAGCCGGGCGGGGACTTGTCAGCCACCGAAATTCCCTACCCCGGCCTGCACGAGCCGCACAGCCAGCTGGCGGTGCCCATCGTCAGCGGCGCCCGCCTGTTGGGCGTGCTGTTCGTGGAAAGCCCGCAAGACCTGCGCTTCAACTTCGAGGATGAGGACGCGCTGGTGGTGATCGCAGGGCATCTGGGCGCCGCCATCGACCACCTGCGCGACAGCGCCCCATCGGTCGAGGCCGTTGCCGATGTGGCCGAGGCTGCGCCGCCTTTGGCTGTGGACGGCCCGCCGCTACGCGTACGCCGCTACCAGGCCAACAACAGCATCTTCATCGGCGATGACTACCTCATCAAGGGTGTGGCCGGGGCCATTTTGTGGTGCATGCTGCGCGAATACCGCAACCGGGGACGAACGGAGTTCTCCAACCGGGAGCTGAGGCTGGACCCCACCATCGGCCTGCCGGACGTGAGCGACAATCTGGAGGCACGGTTGGTGCTGCTGCAGCGGCGCTTGCGCGAATACAGTCCCGACCTTCGCCTGGAGAAATGCGGGCGCGGGCGCCTGCGGCTGCAGGTGCTGCGCCCGCTGGAACTCACCGACGTGGCGGCCTGACGGGCAGGCAGCCGTTCAGCTCGCCAGGCCAGGCACGGCCTGCAGTCCCAGTGCGCTGGACAGTTTGCCCCACTCCTTGTTGCTCAGGTGCGGGCGTACCACGTCCAGTGCGGCTGCGAAGGCGGGAGCCGGTGCGTTGGCCTGCATGTCGGCCAGCATGCCCGCGCGCTCGCCGGGGTTCAGGTACGGCACCATCCAGCGCAGGATGAACATCATTTCCTCCGGTGGGATGGATCCCACCAGTGCTTCGTGCACGGCGTGCAGTTCCGCGTCGGTGTAGTGGGCCCAAAGGGCGTCGTTGTGCACGGTTTCCTCCACTTGCATGTGCTGGAAGTTGTCTGCCACGAACAGCGCCAGCTGCTGGTAGAGCGCTTGCAGCATGCCCGGCTTTTGCTCGGCAGGCGCCTGCCGCACGGCGTCGTTGGCGCGGCGCAGGGTACCAATGTGCTCCAGGTGGTGCAGGTGCTCCTCAGCCACGCCCGCGCTGCAGCCTGCAAAGCGGGCTTCGATGGCAGTGTGCACATAGTTGTTCTCGTGCTGCACGTGGTGCACGCAGAACGTCAGCAGCACGTCCACGCGGGCCAGGGTCTCGTTCAGTTCAACGGCGTCTTGCGGGTCGGCGCGGCCCACGGCCAGCAGTGTGTCGCACATCAACGCGCGAATGGCCTTGTGGATGGGGCCGTACATGTCGAGGCGGGGGGCCTGGGCGTCGGCCAGTTTGGCCATTTCCTGGGAGTCGAAATTCATGGTGTCCTTCTTTCGCAAGGTTTGGTGTCTGGCCCCCGGCACCATGCCGAACGCCATGCGAAGAAGTCTAGAAATTCGCCCCCTTGGCCGTTCCTAAGAATGCCTTACATGTTCCGTAAAAGTTTCTTAAACGGCTGTGGCCCAGCCGTTCAGCCGCTCAGCCACGGATGGGGCCGGGCGCCACCAGCAGGTCCACGGCTTCGTCCAGCGACGGGGGCATGGGGCGCGGGCGTGGCTCCCCTGGCAGGTTGCCATAGCGGTGCCCGGCTGGCAGCAGATGCACGCGCACGCCCAGCAGCTCCAGGCGCTGGCGGCTGTCAATTTCCTGGTGGTTGGACTGCATGCGCCGCCCATCCACCACGGTCACGGCGCCCTGGCCTATCACCTCCACCCCTTGCCCACGCTCAATCACCAGGGCGGTGTCCTCGTCCACGCCTATGCCCAGCATGTCGGGCCGCTGTGCCAACGCCGACAACAGGCGGCCCAGGCGGCCGCGCTCCGAAAAGTGCTGGTCAACAATCGCGTTGGCCACAAATCCCAGGCCGATGTCGAGTTCAGCGGCTTCCTTTTCGGGCAGGCGGGTGGCCTCGCCCTGCACCAGCATGTTGCGCGACAGGGCCGCCGCGCCCGCGCTGGTGCCGCCAATGCAACTGCCCCGCAGGTGGAAGGCCACATGCAGGGCGCGAAAGGCCTGCGTCTCCCACAGCTTGTCCATCAGGCGACGCTGGTCGCCGCCCGACAGGAAGATACCGTCTGCGCCCAGGATCTGGTCACTCACCTCGGTGCTGTCGGCCGCTTCGCGGTTGGGGATGTAGATGGGCGCGCGGTCGGCCACGCCCAGTTCGCCAAACACCCGGTCGTAGGTCTGCCAGGCCCCTTCCGGGTCGCCGCTGGCGGCCGAAATGACCCGGATGCGCGCCTCCGTGCCACCACTAAGCTCCACGAAGCGCCGCAGGATCACCTTGTCCTGCAGCTTGTCCTCGGCTCCGCCGATGACCATGATCCGCCCGATGCGCCTGGGCGGCGCGGCAGCGAGGGCAAGGCGGGAGAGGGAAGGAAGCGCGAGCAGCGCGGCGGAGGCAGACAGGCAGAAACGGCGGGACCACATGGTGCGGGGATGATACGGCAGCCAGATGAAGGCACTGTGTCTGCTTGGACGTATGCCTTCATTAATTTCGTAAAAATAAGAAATTCAGTCAATTAAATTCATCTTTTTTCTGTGTGTGAAAGCGCGTACCCTGCAAAGTCCCAAGGCTTTTCAACCTCTTTGCGGAGACACACGAAATGAAACTCTTCTCTACCCTGGCCCTGGCGTTCGCGCTGGGCCTTTCTCTGGTCAGCATGGACGCTGACGCCAAGCGTCTGGGCGGCGGCAAGTCCGTTGGCATGCAGCGCACTGCGCCCGCCCAAAAGGCGCCCGACAACACGGCCACCGCTGCGCCCACTGGCGCCGCAGCAGGCACGGCGGCGGCGGCCCCGGGCCGTTCCTGGATGGGGCCTGTGGCTGGCATTGCCGCCGGTCTGGGCTTGGCGGCGCTGGCTTCCTACCTGGGCTTTGGTGAAGAAATGGCCACCATGCTTCTGATCGGCCTGGCCGTGATGGCGGCGCTGGCTGTCATTGGCTTCATCATGCGCAAACGTGCGGCACAGTCCGCGCCACGCATGGCCTACGCAGGGGCAGGCAACAACACGCAACGCACCCCGGCGCATGACGTGCTGATGCCGCGCACCCCCGTTGGTGCAGCCTCGGGTGGTGGTTCCATGATTGGCAGCGGGCTGGCTCAGCCCGCCATTCCGGCCGACTTCGACGTGGCGGGCTTTGTGCGCAACGCCAAGGTGCAGTTCATCCGTCTGCAGGCCGCCAACGACGCAGCCAACCTTGAAGATATCCGCCAGTTCACCACGCCCGAGATGTTTGCCGAGCTGAAGATGGACATCGCGGACCGTGGCGCCGCAGCCCAAGCCACCGAAGTGGTGCGGGTGGATGCCGACGTGATCGAAGTGGCCGAAGAGGCTGCCCGCTACGTGGTGAGCGTGCGCTTCACCGGTGAAGTGCGCGAAGGCGCCCAAGGGCCGCTGGAGCCGTTCAACGAAATCTGGCACCTGGAGAAGCCGCGCGCAGGCAGCGGCGGCTGGGTGCTGGCCGGTATCCAGCAGGCGCAGTAAAGCGCCCCGCCTCTGGCGTCAACCAAGCTCTTCAATGGGCAACACCGAAGCCCTGCCGCCAACCAGCGGCAGGGCTTTGGCCTTTTGGGCGGCCGCCAGCAGGGCGCCCAGCGCGGTGGTTTCCGTCAGCAGGAACAGCTGTCTGCGTTCTGGCTGTGCCAGGGGCGTCCATTGGTGACTGCGCGCCACGCGCACGCCGTGGTGCGCCAAGGCCTGTGCCACCTGTGCCGCGTCGTCATCCGTGCCCTGTAGCCCCGGTGCAAGCGCAAAGCGCACACCGAAGCATCCCATTCGGTCTTCCGGCGCGACGATGCGCGGCGCAGCCAGGGGCTGCTCGTGAAAGCCCAGGTGCGGCACCCGGCTGGCCTGGGCATTGTTCGCGTCTCTGGCAATGTCCACCAGGTCGGCCACCACGGCAGACGCCGTTTGTTCCGAACCTGCACCCGCACCGTAGTACATGGTCAGGCCGGCGGCATCGCTCTTGACCATCACCCCGTTCATCGAACCATCCACCTTGCCCATCAGGCTGTCTTTGGGAATCAGGGTGGGTTGCACACCTAGCGCCACGCCTTGTTCCGTCTTCTTCGCGGTGGCCAGCAGCTTGATGGTGTAGCCCAGCGCGGCGGCGCCTTCAAAGTCGGCGGCTTCCAGGCTGGCAATGCCCTTGGGCTGGACCTGCTGGTAACGCAGCGGCATACCAAAGGCCAGGCTGGCCAGCAGAGCCAGCTTGTGTGCAGCGTCAATGCCGTCAACGTCAAAGCTCGGGTCGGCTTCGGCGTAGCCCAGGCGCTGGGCTTCTGCCAATGCAGCCTGGAAAGTCGTGCCGTGCTCCCGCATTTGCGTGAGGATGAAGTTGCTCGTGCCGTTGACGATGCCCGCCAGCCATTGCACGTCGTTGGCGGCCAGGCCTTCCCTCAGTGCCTTGACGATGGGGATGCTCACCGCCACCGCTCCTTCAAAGGCCACCGTCACGTTGTGCCGGGCGGCTGCGGCAAACACTTCGTCTCCATGCTCGGCCAGCAAGGCCTTGTTGGCCGTGACCACATGCTTGCCTTGGGCAATGGCTTGCAACACCAGGTCGCGTGCCACGCCGCACCCGCCAATGGCCTCAACCACCACGTCCACTTCAGGGTGGTTCACCAGATCGTGGGCGTTGGGCACCAGGGCAATCTTGCTGGCCGCGCCCTGACGTGCGCGCTCGGGCGTCCGCGTGGCAATCATCCGCAGTTCGATGGGGCGGCCAGCCCGCGCGCGGATGAGGTGAGCGTTGCGGGCGAGCACCTGGCAGGTGCCCGAGCCTACGGTGCCAAAACCCAGCAGTCCCACACGCAATGGTGTGGGTTCGGCGGGCAGGGTAACGGGGTGCGACATGGTTTTCTCCGTATGGGCCAGTGGCGGTACGGAGTAAAACAAAAGGCCCCGTCCTTCACCGGCGGGGCCTTTGGGTGTATGCGTCAGACAAACAGCTGGCTCAACACCTCAACCCACGCAGGGTGGAGGTGGTAATCATCATCTGGTGAATGTGCCTTTGCATTGGGCCATTGTAGGGGCAGTTGGCGCAACAGCCCGCCAGGGCGTTGCTAAGATGCCGCACCCTCCGTGTTTGCCGGACTCCACGTCATGACCGAACCTTTGCCCGCCACCGCGCCTGCCTTGCCCGACTTGTTGGGGCGCGCACCGGCCGACTGGGGCGTGGTGTTTGTCTTTTTGCTGGTCTACCTGGGCATGTTCCTGGGTGGACTGCCCCGCCTCAAGCTGGACCGCTCGGGCGTGGCCCTGCTGGGCGCCATCGCCGTCATCGCGCTCACCGGCTTGACGGTGGAAGACGCCGCGCGCGCCGTGGACCTGCCGACCATCGTGCTGCTGTTCGCCTTCATGGTGGTGTCGGCGCAGATGCGCCTGGGCGGCTTTTACACCGAGGTCACCCGCCGCGTGGGCGCATTGCCGCTGTCTCCCGCAGGCCTGCTGGCCGCGATCATCTTCGTGGCGGGGGCGCTGTCGGCGGTGTTCTCCAACGACATCATCTGCCTGGCCATGACGCCCGTGGTGGCCCGCCTGTGCCTGCGGCGCGGGTTGGACCCGCTGCCCTTTCTGGTGGGGTTGGCTTGCGCGGCCAACATCGGCTCGGCGGCCACGCTCATCGGCAACCCGCAGAACATGCTCATCGGATCCGTCTTGCAACTGCACTTTGGCGACTACCTGCGCCAGGCGCTGCCGCCTGTGCTTGTGAGTCTGGCGTTGCTGTGGGGCTGGCTGGTGTATGGGCAGGGGGTGCGCAAGGGCGCGACCGTGCGGACTGGTGTCGAGGGGGCGAGCTTGACGCAGGAAGATGAGCCCCCTTTCGACCCCTGGCAGACCACCAAGGGTTTGCTGGTGGCCACGGCCTTGCTGCTCATCTTCCTGTTCACCAACTGGCCGCGCGACGTGGCTGCACTGGTGGGGGCGGGCATTCTGCTCTTGAGCCGTCGGCTGCATTCCTCCCACGTGATGGGCTTTGTCGATTGGCCGCTGCTGCTGCTGTTCATGGGCCTGTTCGTGGTCAACCACGCTTTCGAGGCCACTGGCTTGGCAGCGCAGGCCGTGGCCTGGTTGGGCGCGCAAGGCGTGGCCGTGGCCGACCCCGGCGCCATTCTGGTGCTGGGTGCTGCGCTGTCCAATCTGGTCTCCAACGTGCCTGCCGTCATGCTGCTGCTGCCTCACCTGGGGCCGCAGGGGGCGGATGCCGGAGCCATGCTGGCATTGGTCAGCACCTTTGCTGGCAACCTGCTGCTGGTGGGGTCGATTGCCAACCTCATCGTGGCCGACCTGGCGGCCAAGCAAGGCATCGTCATCGACTGGAAGCGCCATGCCGTCATCGGCCTGCCCATTACCCTGGCTTCGCTGGCGGTGGTGTGGGGCTGGATGAGCCTGTAACGGCACTACCGCCGGGGGGCTTGGCGACGCGCTGCTGCAGGCGCACAATGTACAAGTGAGCTCTCGGGCCCTTCCCGTGAAGGAGGTTGCCATGCCCGAAACCCTCTTGCGCGTACCCGCCTTGCTGTCGCAAGATGACGTTGACGTCGTCTTGTTCGAACTGCAAGACCTGCCCTGCGTGGACATGGCCGAAGTCAGCCTCGTCAGGCAGACGGTGTGGGTAAGCCACACCATGCTGATGACGCCGCTGGACATTGTGGCCGTGCTGGAACAGGCAGGGTACGAAGCCTCCCTGCTGTGAGCAGTCAGCTGTTGCCCGGGCATGCAAGTTGCTTAGGGTTTTCCCTTGATTTCATCAGGGAAATGGCATGTCCTGTTTCACCACCCGGCATCAAGACCAGGATGCGGACAACTTTGCGCCAACAGCCTCTTTTGTGAAGGCGACTCATGACGAAGCCGTTGCAGCAGCGCTAGAAGACGCGGCGGATTTCGGGCTTTGGCACTACGACTGGCGCACCGGATTGGTGAGCCTGACGGGCAATGCCGGTGCGCTTCTGGGGTTCTCTGGTGCGGTTTCTTTGCGCCGGGAGGAAGCCTGCGCCTGTGTGGCCCCCGACGATTCCCTGAGGCTGATGGAGGTGCTGGCAGGGAAGTTGCCCCCAGAGCCCGCGTTGCTCGAATTCCGGGTGATTGACGGCCAGTCCGGCATGCGCTGGCTGCGTGCCAGCCTGCTGCCGGCTTCGGCTACCGGTGTGGTGGCCGGTGTGCTTCTGGACGTGACCGAGCGCAAACACGCAGCGGTGCGGGAGCGGCTTGGGTACGAGCTGACCGAGTACCTGGTGGGCTCGCCAGTGCTGGACCATGCCATGGTCAACGTGATCCAGCTGGTTTGCCGCAGCCTGGGTTGGGAGTGGGGCGCTTACTGGGCCATGGACCCGGCGCACGCTGAAGGCCCACGCCTGGTGTGCAAGCATTTCTGGCACCAGCCAGACCACGACGTGGGCGCGTTCAGCAGTGCAAGTTCGGCGCTGTCGATGGGGCCTGGTCAAGGCCTGGTGGGGCGCGTCTGGGCCACCGGGCAGGCCGAATGGGTGGAAGACGTGCCAGACCACCCCACCTTCCTGCGGCGCAGCAGCGCACACGACTGCGGGTTGTGGTCGGGCTATGTGTTCCCCGTGACCTACGTGACGGACAACGGCGACCAACACCGCCCCGGCGTGCTGGAGTTCTACAGCACCTTGTCGCGCCAGCCCGACGCCCAGTTGCCCAAGTTATCGGCCACCATCGGCGCCTTGATTGCACAGACAGCCCAGCGGCTGGAAAACGAAGCGGTCATCCACCGCCTGGCGCACATCGACGAGTTGACCGAGCTGGCCAACCGCAGCAGCTTCTACCGCCAGCTCAACCGGCAGTGCGAAGTGTCGGCGCGCACAGGCCATGCCTTTGGCTTGATGTTCATCGACCTGGACCGGTTCAAACCCATCAACGACGCGTTCGGCCACGATGCTGGCAACGAGGTATTGCAAGAGTTTGCGCGCAGGCTGAAGGCCTTGGCGCCCGAGGGCAGCTGCGTGGGCCGCCTGGGCGGCGACGAATTTGCCGTGCTGCTGCGGCACCGCGACGACGCCGAGTGGGCGCGGCTGGTGGCGCTGGTTCTGGAGGCGGCCAGCCAGCCTGTCCATTACGAAGGGGTGGCGTTGACGGTGTCTGCCAGCATTGGCGTGAGCCGCTTCCCCGAAAACGGCCAGACCGGCCCCGAACTGCTGCGCAGCGCCGATGCGGCCATGTACCGCGTCAAGCAGAACGGGCGCAGCGGCTGCGACGTGTTTTCCACCAGCGACTCCAGTTCGCTGGCGCTCCAGAGCGAATCGCTGGCGCGGCGCCTGAAGACCGAAACCGAGCTGGCCCAAGCGTTGCAGGACCGTGCCCTGCACCTGGTCTACCAGCCCATCTTCGACACCCGCAGCGGGTGCATGCACGCCGTGGAAGCGCTGGTGCGCTGGCGCCAGCCCGACGGCACCCTGGTGCCGCCCGACTGGTTCATTCCCATTGCCGAGCAGAGCCACCTGATTGTTGAGATGGGCCGCTGGGCGGCTGCGCAAGCCTGTGAAGACCTGGTGCGCCTGCACCGTGCGGGGTTTGATGGACTGAAGCTGCACGTCAACATGGCGGCGTCGGAGTTCACCAGCCGGGAATTGCCCAACAGGCTGAGCCGCTTGCTTCAGAAGCTGGGCATACCGCCTTCGCACGTGGTGCTGGAGCTGACCGAAGGCATGCTGATGAAGCAGCCCGAACAGGTGATTGCCGTGATGCACCAGTTGCGTGCCATTGGCGTGGAGATCAGCCTGGACGACTTTGGCATGGGGCATTCGTCGCTGGCCATGCTGAAGAACCTGCCCATCCATTCCATGAAGATCGACCGCTCGTTCGTGCGCGATCTGCCCGACCAGCCCCGCGACCGCGCCATTGCCCAGACGATTCTGGATCTTGGGCGCCACATGAAGCTGGATGTGATTGCCGAAGGCATAGAAACCAGCGCCCAGCTGGACATTCTGCGGCACGCCGGATGCCACCTGGTTCAGGGCTTCTTGCTGAGCAAGCCTGCTGACATTGAGACGCTGCTGGACGTGTTTCCTGGCGGACGGTTGCAGCGGTAGTTTTCAGCGCTGCTGGCGCCGGATTTCCCGCAACATGAACAGGTAGAGGCCTTCCACCTTTTCGCGCGCCCATGGCGTTTTGCGAAGGAACTTCAGGCTGGAGTTGACGCTGGGGTCGTGCGTGAAGCAGCGAATGGGAATCTTGCGCGCCAGATCCGCCCAGCCGTAATGCGCCTCCAACGCCTTGACCATGGCCTCCAGGGTCACACCGTGGAGGGGGTTGCGCGGTTGTTCGGCGGGAGGTGAGGTGTCGTTCATTGGGGGGATTGTGCCTGTCCATCGGTGTGAATGACCTGCACGTTGCTGCTCACACTCACGGCGAAGGCCTGGTTCTGGTGACGAACGATGTGTCGGAGTTTTTGCGGTTGCCTGCGCTGGAAGTGGAGAACTGGGTTCAGGCGAGCTGGTAAGTTGTCCTCACATCGTCAACAGGCAGATTTGCGCGGGAGGGAAACTCCGCTTGGGCAACGAACGGTGGTTTGGCAGGCTGCAGTACTGCAGGGAACATCAGGCGATGTTTCGGTGAGGGGCTGGAATCGGCCAGAAGCCGCTCTGCATGGTAGCGTCGTGAGTGGCCAGTGCAGGCTGGGAGCAGTCCATGCCTACCGGCTGGTAGGCAGGTGGCTTTCAGCACAGAAGCAGACCTCCACGGTTTGCAGGTCGCATCCAATCCGTCCAAGTTACGGCAGCCCGTGGACGTTGCGTTGCGGTTGCCTTCCTCAGTGGGCGTTCCGGTACGATGCTTGCACCATACCGCTCTGGAACGGGCGACTTTGCATCAGGCGCCAGCGCGACGGGGGAAGCCCTTCTGCGAACAGCCGAATGCCGCTGCCCAACACCACGGGCACCCAAGATAGAACCAACTCGTTCACCAGATTCAGCTGGAGGGCCTGTCGGACTACTTCGCCGCCATCGAGGTAGATGGATTTGGCGCCCGAGGCCTGCACGGTTCGCAGCGCTTCTTCAATACTTCCCTGTAGAGCGCACTCACCGTGGACAGGTGCAAGCGGCCGGTGCGTCAGCACGTACACCGGCTTGCTACCAAAAGGCCATTCGTTGAACTGGAGCACCGAGTCGTAGGTGTTGCGGCCCAGCACCAAGGCATCGGTCTGGGTCATGAGTGCGTCATAACCGGTCTCGGCTGACGACTCCTTGGCGCACTCGGACAGCCAGGATAGATCGCCTCCAGGGCCTGCGATGAAGCCATCGAGGCTGATGCCGAGAAAGACTACTACTTTGTGTGCATGAGGCATGAGGATGACTCCATTTAAATATACATTGTAGAATTTAATGCGATGAAAGATCAGACCAATCCCAAGCCGCGCGGGCGGCCCAGGCAGGATGCATCTCTGCTGAACCGCGAGCTCATCCTGTCCAAGGCCACACAACTGATGGCAGCAGGCGCTGCCGACGTAAGCATGCGTGCCATAGCCTCCGCGCTGCAGGTCAATGCCATGGCGCTGTACCACTACTTCGGCAGCAAGCAGGCATTGAGGAATGCCATGGTGGAACAGGCGTTTGCACCGCTGTTGGCGCTGCGCCCGCGCCTGACTAAACTGCCCACCGCCGAACAGCGGCTTAGGCTGCTGGCCGACACCTACCTGCACTGCGCCGCCACCGCGCTACCACTTACCCGACACTTGGTAGTGCGGGGTGGTGCACCTCTGGCTACAGCATTTGGGGTTTTGTTCGATGAGGCTCTGGGAAACTCCCGGCACGCATCAGCAACCAATACCGTGCGGGATGTGTTGGTGGACTACCTGCATGGTGTGGCCTTGGCTGGCCCCAGGAGCGCAGTCAAAGCACTGGAAGCAGGTTGGCCCGTTTTGATGGAGGGTGTCAGACGGCACCTTGAAGAGGACTCTGAAAAACCAGCCGAATAGACAGAAGAGGTTCGCCTATGAAACGACTGAATCACAAGGTCGCGCTCGTTACCGGCGCAGCACAAGGCATTGGTGAAGCCATTGCCGAAGCCATGGTGGGTGAGGGTGCCCAGGTGATCCTGACGGACATCCATGAAGCCTTGCTTCAGCGGACAGCGCAGCGGCTGGGCATGCCGGCGTTGGTGCTGGATGTACGCGAAGAAAGCCATTGGGAAACAGCCATGGCGCGCGTTTTGGCAGAGCACGGTGCGCTGCATGTGCTGGTGAACAACGCGGGCATTACAGGCTTGGAAGACGGTGCGTCGCACGACCCGGAGCACACGTCTTTGGTGGAGTGGCGGCGTGTTCACGCCACCAACCTGGACGGTGTGTTTCTGGGCTGCAAGCACGCTTTGCGAGCCATGCGGCAGTTGCCCCGGGGGGCGTACGGCTCCATCGTCAACATCTCTTCACGGTCGGGCATCGTAGGGATTCCCGCTGCGGCCGCTTACGCATCGAGCAAGGCAGCGGTGCGCAACCACACCAAATCGGTGGCCTTGTACTGTGCAGAACAAAAACTGTCTGTGCGGTGCAACAGCATCCACCCAGCGGCCATCCTCACACCCATGTGGGAACCGATTCTGGGCTCTGGCCCAGAGCGGGAGGCCACCATGCAGGCCATGGTGGCAGACACGCCATTGCGCCGGTTCGGGACGCCGCAAGAGGTAGCAAGTCTGGCGGTATTCCTGGCTTCAGACGAGTCTGCTTACGTAACCGGCTCAGAGTTTCATGTGGATGGCGGGATTCTGGCCGGGTCTGCTGCGGTGCCAGGGCAGCAGTAGGTCTAGGTAGTCGGTAAGTGCTTCGCTCGCACCGTGTAGATTCCCAATCTTTCCCCTCACCGCTGTGCATGTGGGTTGCTCCAATCTGTCCGACTGATTCAAGCCGCTTAGCGTATGTACGCCCAGTCATGTCCACCGACCGCTAACGCTGCAGACTTGCAGGTCAAGACACGGATGTCGCTAGTAGGCTGACAGCGGCCGGCCATGTTTTGCAGACCAACGTCAGCTGTCGCCAGAACCTGCCATTGGTCCTCCCGCGAGGCCACTGACCGCTGCACCTTCAGCAGCGGCCGCTCAGCAGCGATGGGCCACACGAGGTGCCGAGCGACTCCTTCCCGCCAAGGCGACCGACTCTTCGCGACCCGGAGAGACCTTCGCCTTGACTGCCCTGCCCCCTGTAGACGTACTAATCTGAAGCTAGTGAAGTCCGTCACCCACCATGAGAATGACGGACATGACGAAGAGCTGATTGACCGAAGAACAAATCATCGGCTTCCTCAAGCGGGCCGAGGCCGGCATGCCGATCAAGGAGCTGCGCCGCAACGGCGGTTTCAGCGAAGAGACGTCTTACAAGTGGCACGCCAAGTTCGGCGGCATGCAGGTCTCTGAAGCCCAGCACCTGCGCGAGTTCGAAGCCGAGAACGCCAAGCTCAAGCGGCTGCTGGTCGAGGCGCACCTGGACATGCATTCGCTCAAGAGCGTTTTGGGGGTAAAGCGCCATCCCCACAGGTCAGGCGCGAGGCGATCCGGCGCATGGTGAGCGAGCACGATTTGTCCGAACGCCCGTGCCGTCTTGTAAGGCTCTCCCGCGATAGCTAACGCCATCCACCGCAGGCCGATCAGGCCTGCCTGAACTTGCTGCGGGTGCAGGTTCAAAACGTACCGAACGGGTTGTCGATCATGAACCGCCAAATCCCATCCGCTTGCCGGCGGACAACATCGGAGGACGTTCCCGACATCTTCACGGGCCTGCCGTCAGGCCCGTTTCCTTCGATGATCCAGTCGGAGATCAGGAGCGCAACGTCTCCGCTGACCAGGATCTGTTTGTCAGTCGCCTTTATAGGCAGCTTCAGCTGCATGAACTCGGACAAGGATGCACGAATGGCCTTGTGGCCTCGCACGCTGGTGCCGGGCTTGGACACGAAAACCGCGTCTGCAACGTAGACTTTCATGGCGCCGTCGAGGTCACCCGCGGTGATGGCGCTTGAAATGTACGGGGTCACGTCTTCCGGACGGCGGGGCAGGGGCGCATTGGTCGCGCCCTGTGCATGTACCTGTCCGAGGCCACCGATGCCGCTGGCGAACAACACGGCGGAGGCCGCCAGCATCTCACGTCGTGAAGAAGTGAAAGGAACTGCATTGCGTGTCATGAATTTCTCCTAGATAAACAAAGACGCAGCGTCTTGTCGGAGCGCTAGCGCCCACGGGGTCTTACTGATCTCCAGCGGCAAACGTCGTCAGATACGCGATCTGGTTAACAAAGCCATCCGGATGCGCACAGTGCTGGACGTGAGGAATTGACGCAGGTGGTCAAACGCCGCAACGCCACCGTAGGCGTGTGCGACAAGGATGAATGGTTTGAGACCCAGGGCCGACGCGACCGCCGCGGAGACGGCATGACGGGTTGGATAGCAGCTTGTGAGGTCATAGCGAGTCCTTTCGATCGCTGTTGGAAATAGCCTGTAAGGAAGCGCCAGGTCGGGTGGCTAAATTTCTAGCTGCAGAGCCTCATTCGACGCTTGCATGCCCTGCGCTGGCAACGCGCAGCAGATTAGTGCTTCGTCTGCTTCTACCTGGAACGAAGGTTGTATTGCATAGGTCACCGCGCCCTTGAGTACACGCGTTCTGCAGGTGCCGCAGCTTCCGCCTCGACAGCCGAATGGCGGTGTGAGCCCCCGCGCCTCCGCCACGTCGAGGAGCGAGCCGCCCTCGGGGCTCCAGCGCCCTTCCCTGCCCGACTCAGTGAAGAGCACTCGCACCGATTCCGTGGCCGCAGGTGCCAATACGGCCGCCTCAACCGCACGGATGCCTGCATTGCTCGAACGTTTGAGCGAGGAAGGACCAAAGGTCTCAGCATGAATGCGGTCGTCGGCAACGTTGAGATCGCGCAGCCCGTCATAGGTGGCCTGCATGAACCCGGACGGGCCGCAGAGGTAGAAGTCATAGTCACCGAACGGCAGCGTGGCCTTCAGCAATTCGATGTCAATACGGCCCTCCTTGTCGTAGTCTCGGCCGAGCACCGCAGCGCCAGGCTGACTGAGCGTGCGCACCCACCGAATCTCCCCCTTGCCGGCTTCCACCAGTGAGGCGAGCTCAGTGTCGAACGGACGCTCTTCGAGCGTGCGCGCCGACTGGAACAGCCAAGTAGGCCGCAAGACCCGCGTGCGCTCGCCCTCGTGCACGAGATGCCGCAGCATTGCCAGGATTGGAGTGATACCGATGCCCGCAGCAAGCAGTACCAACGGCCGCCGTTGCGCAGCATCCACCGTGAAGCTGCCAGCCGGTGCCCGCGCCTCCAGCAGGTCGCCCACGTGAAGGCTGTGCAGGTGCCGCGAGGCCTTACCGTCGTTCTTCACGCTGATGCGGTACTCGCCGTCCGAGGGCGCCAGCGACAACGTGTAAGTGCGCAAGAGCGCTTCAGCTGTATCTGGCAGCGTCATGCGAATCGGCAGGTGCTGGCCCGGCAGCGGAAGAACCGTCGCGACGCCGTCGTTGGGCGACAGGTATAGCGAGCGCACGGAACTGCTTTCTTGCTCCACGCGGGTCACCCGGAAAGGCCGCCATTGCTGGGCCAGCGCCTTCGCCGCAATGCGCCGGTCCGCGTCTTCCCAACTGCCAGTCATGCGCAGGTTGGGCGACCAGCCGTCTGCCGTCATGCGCCACCGCAACGGCAGGCCTTGGGGACGGTAGATCACGCGGCGGGGAGTGAAGGTCCACAAGCGCTCGGCGCCTTCGAAGGCCGCGACATCTGGAGCGTCGAGAATCACCTTTGCTTCGCCCGTCATCTGCAGCACGTCGCCAGTATCCGAGTCGATGAACAGCAGGCCCGCCTTCGGGTTTAGGAGGAGATTTCCCAACGTCATGAAGAACTGGTTGCCCGAGAAGTCAGGAATGGTCAGCACGCCGTCACTGCTGATGCGCACGAATCCCGGCTTACCGCCTCGGTGCGACACGTCAACCTGCCGCACGCCGTCTTGGCCGTCCACGTACGAAGCGACGTAGAAGGTGTCTGCCCGTTCGATCAGCTCATGCGCCCACGCGTCGAGCGCGTTGAGGTGGACCGCCGGCTCGCTCGAAGGCAAGGCCGGGTCACGTGCAAACGAAAATTCCCGGTTCTGGATGTAACGCGGGCAGTTCCCAAAGCTCTGCACCACCCCGATCTCCAACATGCCTTCGTCGGAGTGGCGCAGATTGCCGTTCATGCGGTTGCACCGGCGTGTCATCAGGTCGATACCGAGCACGCCCACCGCGTCGCCATCCTTCATGCCGCCTTCGGCGGGGTCTGCCGCATCGCGCGGGGCACGCACGACCAGCGTCACGCGGTCGGGCGACTGAAGGAACCCGGGCTCGCCAGCGCGCACTGTCGCCCACGCATCACCCTGCGGATCGACCGCGCCGAGCACGATGAAGTGCAGCAGCGGATAGAAAGCGCGGTGCTGGTCGAGCAAGAAGTTCCGAACGTACAGGCGCCCCGGCTGGTCCATGGCCCGTACCGCGCCGACGCTGTCCTGTATGGCGAGTTCGCCGGCATGCCAGGGTGAATCGACAGGGGCGTTGATTGGGGCTTTCATAGAACTCTCGCGTACAAGTGTTGTTGGTCGTCCTCGGTCGCCCAGGGCTGTGAGTGCGTCAGGCAGCCAGGCCTACCGGCGTCTTGCCGAACCCGACGAAGCCGGGCAGTGCCTCAATCCGCGCGAGCCATGCGCGCACATTCGGATAGGCCTGCAAGTCGACGTTGCCTTCGGGCGCGCGAGCGATGTAGCTGTACAACGCCACGTCCGCCACGGTGGGCTTCGAGTCGGCAATGAAGCTATGGCCCGCGAGTTGCGCCTCGATGACCGCCAGGATCGCGTGCGCGCGTCCAATAACTTCATCGGGCCTGAAGTCGGCGCCGAACACATTGATGAGTCGGGCTGCCGCTGGGCCATAGGCGATCTGCCCAGCTGCCACGCTGAGCCACTTTTGCATCGTGGCCAACTCAGCGGGGTCCTGTGGCAGCCATTCGTGCAGGTTGAGCTTCTTAGCGACGTAAACAAGGATCGCGTTAGAGTCCGCCACCACCGTGCCATCGTCGTCGAGCACCGGGACCTGCCCGAGTGGATTCAGTGCGAGAAACTCCGGTTTCTTGTGTGCGCCGGTCGCGAGGTCCACCTCGACCAACTCATGCTTCACGCCGACAAGGCTGAGGAAAAGGCGTGCGCGGTGCGAGTGGCCGGATAGGGGGTGGTGGTAGAGCTTCATGAAAGATCCTTTGTTGATGTCCGAACAGGCGATTCCGTGTCCGTGACGCGAATGATCTTTTGTCGCCGCCATCTTTAGAATCACTTCGGACTGCAATTCACTTTTCTCGAAATTTCAGTAAAAGCATCCGGGTTCTGGCGCCATTGCGCGACACGAAGTTCGTTGGAGGTTCATCGATGGATCGAATACAGGCCATGGCGACATTCCTCGCGGTCGTAGAGACTGGTGGTTTTGCGTCTGCCGCACGCCGACTCAATGTGTCGCCCTCGGTCGTCACGCGCGCCGTCTGCGAGCTCGAGGAACGTCTGGGTGTAAGACTGCTGACGCGTACGACCCGCTACGTCAGGGTCACTGAGGCGGGAATGAGGTACGCAGAAAGCTGCCGGACAATCCTTGTGGACATTGAGGAGGCTGACAGCGCGGCCGCTGGTGCACACGCATTGCCGCGAGGCCAACTCACCGTTACGTCATCGGTGAACTTTGGGTGCATGTATGTCTCCCCGATTGCACGCGACTACCTGACTCGATTTCCTGAGGTGGAAATCAACTGCTGGTTCGTGGACCGGATGGTCAACTTGGTGGATGAGGGAGTCGATGTCGCGATACGCATTGGCGAGTTACCAGACTCGTCTTTGCAAGCCATCAAAGTTGGCCAAGTACGCGAGGTCCTCTGTGCGTCGCCAACTTATCTGCGACAACGTGGAACGCCGAAACGCCCCGAAGACCTGTCGCAGCATGTCGTCATAGCCGCCACGGGAGTATCGCCAACGCCCGAGTGGAGGTTCCGAGACGGCAGCAAGTCTGCAACGATACGGCTGCAGCCGCGATTTACGACCTCGATGAATGAGGCTGCGGCCGAGTGCGCAGTCGCAGGTTTCGGCATTACGTGCCTGCCGCTCTATCAGGTTGCGCGGGGAGTGAAAGAAGGGTCTCTTGCTCTGTTGCTCGAAGCCTTCGAGCGCCCTGCAGTGCCAATCCACGTTGTGCACCGCGAAGGCCGGCACGGTACCCGCAAGGTGCGCGCCTTCATCGTATGCGCGCGGTGAACCCATCTTGCGCATGACCGGTGCTGAAGGACAGCACGC
>JAYSGB010000048.1:0-21101 GCA_041913045.1 Burkholderiaceae bacterium
CGTAAGCCAACAGATTTACAGTCTGCCCCCTTTAGCCACTCGGGCACCCCTCCGGCGAGCCATCAATTATGCCACGGTTTTTTGAAAATTCACACTCCAGTTGATGGGCTCTTGATTTTTTTGTGCGAGCCAGCCGTTTGCCTGCGCAAAATGGCCGCAACCGATGAATGGCACCGGGGGGCGGCGAGCGGAAAGCGGCGACGGGTGGTTCGCCTGCAACACCAGGTGGCGCGACCCATCCACCAAAGCCGCTTTCGCTTGTGCGTGTGCCCCCCACAGGAAGAAAACCTTTGGCTGATCATCGGCACTGCATGCGGCAATGATGGCGTCGGTGAGTGCCTCCCAGCCCATGCGGGCATGGCTTGCAGGCGCCCCCTCTTCCACGGTGAGGCAGGTGTTGAGCAGCAGCACGCCTTGGGCCGCCCATGCTTTCAAACTCCCGGAGGGCGGCGGCGTACCGCCGAACTCGCGCGCAACCTCGTTGTAGATGTTGCGCAGCGAGGGGGGAATCCGCACACCGTCACGCACCGAGAAGGCCAACCCCTCAGCCTGACCCGCCCCGTGATAAGGGTCCTGCCCCAGTATGACAGCGCGCACATTGGCCAGCGGAGTGAGCTCCAACGCGCGAAACGGTTCGGGCGGGTAAATGGTGGCGCCAGCACGCAGCCGATCCGCCAATGCCCCGAGCAATGCCTGGCCTTGCGACGAACGCCAATACTGTTGAAGGATGGGCCTCCAGCTATCGTCTGAAGACCAGGCCGCCGGGTCGGCGCAGGTCAGGCGCGACTGTTCGGCGCATGCAGCGGCGCTGGGAGACTCGCCCCAATCAAATGCGGACTGCGTCACAGCGTCACAGCGTCAGAAGAACAGTTCAGCCAGGGCTTCGCCGGGTTCTGGCGCCCGCATGAAGGCCTCGCCCACGAGGAAGGCGTTCACCCCGGCGTCGCGCATGCGCTGCACGTCGGCGCGATTGAGGATGCCGCTTTCGGTGATGAGCAGACGATCGGCGGGCACATCTGGCAGCATGCCCAGCGTGGTGTCGAGCGTGACCTCGAAGGTGCGCAGGTTGCGGTTGTTGATGCCGACCAGCGGGGTCTTCAGCCGGAGGGCGCGCTGCAACTCAACGCGGTCATGAACTTCCACCAGCACAGCCATGTTCAAGCCGAGCGCGATAGCCTCCAGGTCGGCCATCTGGGCGTCGTCCAGACAGGCGGCAATAAGCAGGATGCAGTCCGCGCCCATGGCGCGGGCTTCATAGACCTGGTATGGGTCCACCATGAAGTCCTTGCGCAGCACCGGCAGGTCGCACGAAGCGCGGGCCTGCTTGAGGTAGTCAGGGCTGCCCTGGAAGTACTGGCGGTCGGTCAGCACAGAAAGGCAGGCAGCGCCATGCTCGGCGTAGCTCTGCGCAATGTCGGCCGGAATGAAGTTTTCGCGCAGCACGCCCTTGGACGGGCTGGCCTTCTTCACCTCGGCGATGACGGCGGGCTGCCCAGCGTCGATGCGGCGGCGCAAGGCGCCTGCGAAATCGCGGGTGAGAACGCGGGTTTCGGCGTCGTAGCGCACGTCGGCAAGCGACCGGCTTTTGAGGGCCTGCGCGATTTCCTCACGCTTGGTGGCCACGATCTTGTTGAGGATGTCACTCATCTTGGTGTTTTTCCTGCGGCGCGGGTGGCGCGCCGTTCTTGAGTATGCGCACGAAGACGCGGTGCATGACCAGCCCAGCCACGACGAACACGGCGGACACGCCGAGCGCGATCCAGGTGCCAGGGTCTTGCCACATTGCGCGTTCAGGCCGACAGTTCGTGGGCCACGCTGACAAGTTGGTCGAGCTTGGCCTTGGCAGCACCGCTGGACAGTGCCTGGCGCGCCAGGGCGATGCCCGCTTCCATGCTTTCGGCCACGTTGGCGGCATAGAGCGCCACACCAGCGTTGAGCAACACGATGTCACGGGCGGCGCCCGGCTCGTCGTCGAGCACACCCAGCAGCATGGTGCGGGATTGCTCGGGTGTTTCGACCTTGAGGCTGCGGTTGCTGGCCATGGTGAAACCGAAATCTTCAGGGTGGATCTCGTACTCTTCGACCTGCCCGTTTTTCAGCTCTCCCACCAGGGTGCCCGCCCCGAGGCTGACTTCATCCATGCCGTCCTTGCCGTAGACGACCAGCGCATGCTCCGCGCCCAGGCGCTGCAGCGCACGCACCTGGATGCCGACCAGGTCGGCGTGGAACACCCCCATGAGGATGTTGGGCGCGCCTGCCGGGTTGGTGAGGGGACCGAGGATGTTGAAGATGGTCTTGATGCCCAGCTCTTTGCGCACCGGTGCCACATTCTTCATGGCAGGGTGGTGGTTGGGCGCAAACATGAAGCCGATGCCGACACGGCGGATGCATTCGGCGATGGCCTCGGGCTTGAGGTTGATGTTGACGCCAAGGTTCTCGAGCACGTCCGCACTGCCGGACTTGCTGGACACGCTGCGCCCGCCGTGTTTGCTGACCTTGGCACCTGCCGCCGCGGCCACGAACATGGAGCAGGTTGAGATATTGAAGGTGTGCGAGCCGTCGCCGCCCGTGCCCACGATGTCCACCATGTGCGTGCGGTCAGACACTTCCACCTTGGTGGAGAACTCGCGCATCACCTGGGCGGCGGCCGTGATTTCGCCGATCGTTTCCTTCTTGACGCGCAAGCCGGTGATGAGCGCCGCCATCATCACGGGGGACATCTCGCCGCCCATGATCAGGCGCATGAGGTGCAGCATCTCGTCGTGGAAGATTTCGCGGTGCTCGATGGTGCGCTGCAGGGCTTCCTGGGGAGTGATCTTGTGGGTGTGAGGCATGTGTGATCTCCGAAGACGGGGGTCTGGTCACTGGGCGGGATTGTCGGTCATGGCCAGCTTGAGGCCAAAGCCAACGAACATGAAACCTGCGGCTCGGTCCATCCAATGCATGGCACGCTGCACCGTGGCGACACGCTGTGCCGCCCAGCCGGCGAGCCAGGCGTAACCTATGTTGATGGGCAGCGAGTTGAGGTTGAACAGCAGCCCGAGCAGCAGGAAGGCTAGCACCTTGTCAGAGGCATCGGGGGCGATGAACTGGGGAACAAAGGCCAGGAAAAACAGGGCCACCTTGGGATTGAGCACGTTGGTGAGAAAGCCGCGCCCGAAGACACGACGCAGATCGACCGGCACCCCCGCCGTTTGATGGGCGGCAGGAATGACGGACGCCCCGCCGCCTTTTGCGAGCAGCAGCTTGACACCCATCCACACGAGGTACGCAGCCCCCAGCCACTTGAGCACGGTAAACGCCGTTGCGGACGTGGCCAACAGTGCACTCACGCCAAGAGCCGCAGCCACCACATGAACAAAGCAGCCGCTGACGATACCCATTGCTGCAACAACGCCCGCACGCACACCGTGCTTGAGCGCATGGGTAACGATGTAGAGCACGTCGGGCCCGGGAGTGAGGTTGAGCAGCCAACCGGCGGCGATGAACATCAGGAGTTGTGGCGTGTCGGGCATGGTGTCTCCTGCGGGGCGAGTCAGTAAACGGCTGTGCCTGGCACCTGTTGCGTGGCCGAACCGGCGGCATCCGGGGATGCAAAGAAGCGGCGTATGCAGTCCAGCGCACGGTCAATGCCTGCCTCGTCCACATCGAGGTGGGTGACGAAGCGCAGACCAATGAGCCCGGTGGCGAGCACGCCATGGGCCTTGAGGTGATCCAGCAAAGCTGGGCCGCGCCCATCGGCCACGTCCAGGAACACGATGTTGGTCTGGGCGGAGCGCACCCTCAGGCCTGGAATGCCTGCCAGCCCGGCCGCCAGACGTTGCGCGTTGGCATGGTCCTGCGCCAGCCGGTCTACATGGTGGTCCAGCGCGTGCTGCGCCGCAGCCGCGAGCAAGCCCGCCTGGCGCAGCCCGCCACCGGCCATCTTGCGAAGGCGGCGCGCCCGGTCGATCAGCTCGCGCGAGCCACACAGGGCTGAGCCGACGGGCGCCCCCAGCCCCTTGCTGAAACAGACGGAGAGGCTATCGAAATGGTCGGCAATCTCGCGCACGCGCTGCAAGGGCGTTTGCCCCGGCGCAGCGGTGGCCACGGCGGCGTTGAACACGCGGGCGCCATCCAGGTGCGTGGCCAAGCCCTTGCTCCTGGCCAACTGGGTCGCCTGCCGGAGGTAGTCGTCTGGCATGGGGTGGCCGTTCCAGGTGTTTTCCAGGCAGAGCAGACGCGTGCGGGCGAAGTGTGGGTCGTCGGGCTTGATGGCGGCTTCGATATCGGCCAGGTTCATACGGCCCGAAGCGTCCTGCAGCAAGGGCTGCGGCTGCACGCTGCCGAACACCGCTGCGCCACCACCTTCGTAACGGTAGGTGTGGGCAAGCTGGCCAACGATGTATTCGTCGCCCCGGCCGCAATGCGCCAGGATGCCGCAGAGGTTGCTTTGCGTGCCCGAGGGCATGAAGAGCGCCGCTTCCTTACCGGTAAGAGCTGCAATGTGTTCCTGCAACAGGTTGACCGTGGGGTCGTCGCCAAACACGTCGTCGCCCAAGGGCGCCGCCATCATGGCTTCGCGCATGGCCGCCGTGGGGCGGGTCACCGTGTCGCTGCGCAGATCAACAATAGGCTGGGATGCACTCATGCCTGCTCCAGGAAGTTGCGCAGCATGGCGTGGCCGTGCTCGGTGAGGATGGACTCGGGGTGGAACTGCACGCCTTGTATGGGCAGTTCGCGGTGGCGCACGCCCATGATCTCGCCGTCATCCGTCCAGGCGGTGATTTTGAGTTCCGCTGGGCAGGTGGCACGCTCGATGGCCAGCGAGTGGTATCGGTTGACCGTGAACTGGCGCGGCAGGTCGGCAAAGACGCCTTCTTGCGTGGTGGTGATGACGCTGGTCTTGCCATGCATCAGCTCCTGCGCACGCACGATGTTCCCGCCAAAGGCGGCGCCGATGCTCTGGTGCCCCAGACACACCCCCAGAATGGGCAGCTTGCCCGCGAAGTGTTTGATGGCGGCCACGGAGATGCCCGCTTCGGCTGGCGAGCAAGGGCCCGGGGAGATGACCAGCCGGTCGGGCGCGTGCTGGGCAATGCCTTCCAGGGTGATTTCGTCGTTGCGGAACACTTCGACCTGGGCGCCCAGTTCACCAAAGTACTGCACGATGTTGTAGGTGAACGAGTCGTAGTTGTCCACCATCAAGAGCTTCAGGCGTTTCATTCCAGGCCCTCCTCGACCAGTTCGCTGGCGCGCAGCACGGCGCGCGCCTTGTGTTCGGTTTCCCTCCACTCCAGTTCGGGCACGGAGTCGGCCACCACGCCAGCGGCGGCCTGCACGTGCAGCAGGCCGTCCTTGACGACGCCGGTGCGGATGGCGATGGCCACGTCCATGTCGCCCGCGTAGCTGAGGTAGCCACAGGCGCCGCCGTAGACGCCGCGCTTGACGGGCTCCAACTGGTCGATCAACTCCATGGCGTGGACCTTGGGCGCGCCACTGAGCGTGCCCGCCGGGAAGGCTGCGCGCAGCACGTCCATGCTGGTGAGACCGGGCTTGAGGATGCCTTCGACATTGCTGACGATGTGCATGACGTGGCTGTAACGCTCAACGGCAAACGCCTCGGTCACCTTGACGCTGCCGGTTTCGGCGATTCGCCCGATGTCGTTGCGAGCCAGGTCGATCAGCATCACGTGCTCGGCACGCTCTTTCGGGTCGGCCAGCAGGTCTTTCTCGGCTGCAAGGTCTTTCTCGGGCGTGGCGCCGCGCGGCCGGGTGCCTGCCAGCGGACGGATGGTCACCTTGGTGCCTTCCGCGGTGTGCTCCTGCCGCACCAGGATTTCGGGCGAGGAGCCGACCACGTGGGCGTCGTCCAGGTGGTAGTAGTACATGTAGGGGCTGGGGTTGAGCGTGCGCAGGGCGCGGTACAGGCTCACCGGGCTTTGTGCATAGGGCTTGCTGATGCGCTGACCCATGACGATCTGCATGAAATCACCCGCCTGGATCAGGCCTTTGGCGCGCTCCACGGCTTGCAGGAAATCGGCCTTGGCATAGTCACGCTGCTCAGGCTGGTGCGGCATGGCGTGAACCTCGGGCACCTGAACCGGCACGAGCAGACGAGCCTTCAGCTCGGCCAGACGCGCCTGCGCACGCTCGTAGGCGTCGGGCTCGGACGGATCGGCATACACCATCAGGTGCAGCTTGCCGCTGAGGTTGTCGATGACGGCCAGCTCCTCGCAGTGGAGCAACTGGATGTCGGGCATGCCGATGGTGTCCGGCGGGCAGCTGTTTTCCAGCTTCTTTTCAATGTGGCGCACCGTGTCATAGCCAAAGTACCCCGCCAGGCCGCCACAGAAGCGCGGCATACCGGGGCGCAAGGCGACCTTGAAGCGGCGCTGGTAGGCCTCGATGAACTCGAGCGGGTTGCCTGGGACGGTCTCGACGATCTGGTCGTCACGCACCACGTCGGTACGCGCCTGGGCGCCAAAGCCGGACGCCCGCAGCGACACGCGTGCAGGCAGCCCGATGAAGCTGTAGCGCCCGAAGCGCTCCCCGCCCACCACAGATTCCAGCAGGAAGCTGTTGCGCCCGCCGTCCTGCACATGGGCCAGCTTGAGGTAGAGGGATAGCGGGGTTTCGAGATCGGCAAAGGCTTCCGCCACGAGAGGGATGCGGTTGTAGCCCTGGCCCGCCAGGTCGAGAAATTCGGTTTCGGTGATCAAGTGGAGCCTCCTGAAGCTCGCTCCCCGCAAGGCGCGGGGCGTTTCATCCAATGCTTGCCCCCCAATGAGCGGGGAGCGCGAGGCGCGGCAAAGTGTGGGCCGCGCAGCGGGAGAACCCGCGAAAGGTCAGCGCGCAGTCTTTGGCTTACGCCAGGGCCAAGCCTCCCGGCCGCATTGCGAGGCCAGGCGAGCTGTGGAAGTGCCGCTTTGGATGAACATGCGAACAAGTGTAGCAAACCTGCGCGGCATCTCAAGGGCGACCGCCCAGATTGGACTCGCCGCCTTGGGCCGGGCTATCATGGCAGGTTGCCTTTGATGCACCCGACCCCGTGAAAGAACCGAAACAAGACTCCGCTGGCGCCTACCTGGGCGAGGCCTGGCGCCGCCCGATGCTGAGCGTACGCGGCGCACGCACGCACAACCTCAAGAACGTCGACCTGGACATCCCGAAGCACGCGCTGGTGGTGATCACCGGCCTGTCGGGTTCGGGCAAATCCAGCCTGGCTTTCGACACGCTGTACGCCGAGGGCCAGCGCCGCTACGTGGAGAGCCTGTCCGCCTACGCCCGGCAGTTCCTGCAGTTGATGGACAAGCCTGATGTGGACCTGATTGAAGGCCTGAGTCCGGCGATCTCTATCGAGCAGAAGGCCACCAGCCACAACCCGCGCTCCACGGTGGGCACGGTCACCGAGATCCACGACTACCTGCGCCTTCTGTACGCCCGCGCGGGCACGCCCCACTGCCCTGAACACGACCTGCCGCTGCAGGCACAGACCGTGAGCCAGATGGTGGACCACGTGCTGGCCCTGCCGGAAGACACACGCCTGATGGTGCTTGCCCCGATTGCACGCGAGCGCAAGGGCGAGTTTGCCGAGACGCTGGCCGAGCTGCAAGCGCAGGGCTACGTGCGCTTTCGCCTGAACGGCGAAGTGATAGACGCTGAGCGCCTGCCCGCGCTCAACAAGAACGAGAAGCACGACATTGACGTGGTGGTGGACCGGCTGAAGGTGCGCGCCGATGCGCAACAGCGCCTGGCCGAAAGCTTCGAGGCCGCGCTGCGGCTGGCCGATGGCAAGGCGCTTGCGCTGGAGATGGACAGCGGCGAGGAACATCTGTTCAGCGCGCGTTTTGCCTGCCCGCTGTGCAGCTACGCCATCAGCGAGTTGGAGCCGCGCCTGTTTTCCTTCAACTCCCCCGTGGGCGCCTGCCCGGCCTGCGATGGCCTGGGGCAGACCGAGGTGTTCGACCCCTCACGCGTGGTGGCCTTCCCGTCGCTGAGTCTGGCGGGCGGTGCCATCAAGGGCTGGGACCGCCGCAACGGCTACTACTACGCCATGGTGGAAAGCCTGGCGGCGCATTACGGCTTCGACCCCGAATCCCCCTGGGAAGGCTTGCCCTCCCATGTGCAGCACGCACTGCTCTACGGCTCCGGCGAGGATGAGATCGCGTTCAGCTACGTGATGGACTCCGGCGCCACGGCGGGCAAGAAGATCAGCAAGCGCCACCCCTTTGAGGGGATCGTGCGCAACTTTGAACGCCGCTACCGCGAGACCGACAGCGCCACGGTGCGCGAGGAACTGGCCCGCTACCGCGCCACCCAGCCCTGCCCGGTCTGCGCCGGTACACGCCTGCGCAAGGAAGCTCGGCATGTGTTCGTGGGCAGTGGCGAGCAACGGCGCGCCATCTACGACATCAGCCACGCGACGCTGGCCGAGGCACAAGCCTATTTCACCCAGCTCAAGCTCAGCGGTGCCAAGGCAGAGATCGCCGACAAGGTGGTGCGGGAAATTGCGGCGCGGCTGAAGTTCCTCAACGATGTGGGCCTGAACTACCTGAGCCTGGACCGCAGCGCCGAAACGCTCAGCGGCGGCGAAGCGCAGCGCATCCGCCTGGCTTCGCAGATCGGCTCTGGCCTGACCGGCGTGATGTACGTTCTGGACGAGCCCAGCATTGGCCTGCACCAACGCGACAACGACCGGCTGATTGACACGCTGAAACACCTGCGCGACCTGGGCAACAGCGTGCTGGTGGTGGAACACGACGAAGACATGATCCGCGCAGCGGACCATGTGATCGACATGGGCCCGGGCGCAGGCGTGCACGGCGGACGGGTGATGGCACAGGGCACCTGCGCCGAGGTGATGGCCCATGCGGATTCGTTGACCGGGCAGTACCTGAGCGGAAAGCGCTCTATTGAAGTGCCGAGACAGCGCACGCCGTGGCTGCCCGAGAAAGCGGCCGAACCGGTTGCACCGCCACCTGTCAAAAAAGGCCACAAGGCCAGCGCTTGGCCAGCGAAGAAAGCCGCTTTAGCCGCACCCAGCCTGAGCGGCTTGCAGACACTGCGCGTGGTGGGCGCCAGCGGCCACAGCCTGAAGCACGTTACCGTGGACTTCCCCGTGGGCCTGTTCACCTGCGTGACGGGAGTGAGCGGCTCAGGCAAATCGACACTGGTGAACGACACGCTTTACCGCGCGGTTTCGCGCCACCTTTACCGCTCGCACGACGAGCCAGAGGCACACGAAGCCATTGAAGGGCTGGAGCACTTCGACAAGGTGATCAACGTGGACCAGAGCCCGATCGGGCGCACGCCACGCAGCAACCCGGCCACGTACACCGGCTTGTTCACCGGCATACGCGAACTGATGGCAGAGGTGCCGACGGCGCGTGAGCGCGGCTACGGCCCTGGGCGCTTCAGCTTCAACGTGGCGGGTGGCCGCTGCGAGGCCTGCCAGGGCGACGGTGTGGTGAAGGTGGAGATGCACTTTCTGCCGGACGTGTATGTACCCTGCGACGTGTGCCTGGGCCAGCGCTACAACCGGGAAACGCTGGAGGTGCAGTACAAGGGCAAGAACATTGCGCAGATACTGGAGCTGACGGTGGAGCAGGCGCATACCTTCTTCAACGCCGTACCCACCCTCCAGCGCAAGCTGCAGACCCTGCTGGATGTGGGGTTGAGCTACATCCGCCTGGGGCAAAGCGCCACCACGCTGTCAGGCGGCGAGGCGCAACGCGTGAAACTGGCGCAGGAACTGAGCAAGCGCGACACTGGCCGCACGCTCTACATTCTGGACGAGCCCACCACGGGCCTGCACTTTGGCGACATTGAGCTGCTGCTCAAGGTGCTGCACCAGCTGCGCGATGCTGGCAACACCATCGTGGTGATTGAACACAACCTGGACGTGATCAAGACCGCCGACTGGATTGTGGACATGGGGCCCGAGGGTGGCTCGGGGGGCGGCACGGTAGTGGTTTGCGGCACGCCAGAGACGGTGGCAGCACACCCGCAGAGCCACACCGGGCGCTACCTGCGCAGATTGCTGCCCCAGGCGGCATGAGGCACGCCACCCGGGCGGCAAGACCTGCCGGACGTTACAGACCGGCAAGGTCCTCGATGGCGTCCACCACCATGCTCGTGCCAACGGCGATGAGCAGGATGTCGGCGGCCACGCGCACATACTTGTAGCCAGCAGGCGGTACACCCAGCGGGATTTCCAGGTCGCGGGGAATGGGGTACATCACCACGCCGCCTGGCAACGGCGCGCCCCGCTTCCATTGCTTGGCCTGGCCGGGAGGCAGGCAGCCGTTGTTCTTCTTGGCCAGCCCGGGCGGGCAGTTGCCTGCAGCCACGCGGGGGGCGTAGTAGTCGCGCACGGCGCGGCGCTGTGAATCGCCGAACTGGATGTTGATGCTCAGAGACGAACCACCCACCTGGATGGCTGCGCCGCCTTGCGGGGCCTGGAGTGCAGGACCGCGCTCCTTGTCACGCCCGCCCTTGTCATGGTCCTTGTTCTTGCCGTGACCCTTGCCTTGGCCACCCTCTTCCACCCACTCGGGCTTTCCGGCCCAGGACGGGGCGGCGGCCAGTGTGGTGACGCTGAGTGCGAGGAGCAAAACGGCCCAACGGTTTGATGTGATGTTCAAGACATCCTCCTTGTGGTGACTTGGTACCCGGATGCTAGCAGCGTGGCACGCTGGCGGTGCGAAACATGTAAACGGCTGCAATGGCGCGCTGCATGGCTGTCACGAATGGATACATCCGTGCTTCAAAAACCATGGAGATGCCACGGCCCTCCCTGGGCACTCCACACTTTCTCGGGGATTGCGGGACAATCCGGTTTCAACATATTCACATACCCCGCTGAGCATCTGCAAACAAGATGAACCATTTCGATTTCGACTTTTTCGTGATTGGCGGCGGCAGCGGTGGCGTAC
Source organism: Burkholderiaceae bacterium (assembly GCA_041913045.1). GTDB lineage: Bacteria > Pseudomonadota > Gammaproteobacteria > Burkholderiales > Burkholderiaceae_C > CAMLOF01. Next base: position 10,917 of record JAYSGB010000048.1, read on the forward strand.
GTGCTGCGCGCATGGCGGCGCAAAAGGGCGTGCGCGTGGCCCTGGCCGAAGCCCAGGGCACCGATGGACTGGGCGGCACTTGCGTCAACGTGGGCTGCATCCCCAAAAAGCTGTACAGCTACGCCGCACATTACGCCGAAGCTTTTGAGGAATCCCATGGTTTCGGCTGGCACGGCGATGCCCCGAAGCTGGACTGGGCCACGCTGAAAGCCCGGCGGTCCCAGGAGATCAGCCGCCTCAACGGCGTGTATGCCAACCTGCTGCGCGGCTCGGGCGTGACTGTGCTGAACGGCTTCGCGCAACTGCTGGACGCACACACCGTGCGGCTGGCCACGCTCAACGCCGATGGCTCGCCAGGGCACCAGACACTGACGGCAGCGCACATTCTGGTGGCCACGGGTGGCACGCCACACGTGCCGCATTTTCAAGGGCGCGAGCACGTCATCACGTCGAACGAGGTGTTTGACCTGGAGCCCTTCCCGCAGCGCCTGCTGGTAGTGGGCGGCGGCTACATCGCCTGCGAATTTGCGTCGATTTTCAACGGCCTGGGTGCAAGGGTTACGCAGCTTTACAGGGGCGAGCAGGTGCTGCGCGGTTTTGACGACGAGATCCGCCACTTTGTGGCGGGCGAGATGATCAAGCACGGCGTGGATCTGCGCTTGAACGCGGGGGTGGTGAGCATCCACCGCGAGGACGACGGCCTGCACGTGCTGCTGGAAGACGGCAACCGCTTGGTGGTGGATGCCGCGCTGTATGCCACGGGGCGTGTGCCCAACGTGCAAGGGTTGGGGCTGGAGGCCGTGGGCGTGGCGCAGGGCTCGCAAGGCGCCATCTTGGTGGACGAGCACTACCGCACCAACGTGCCAAGCATCCACGCCCTGGGCGACGTGACGGCGCGCGTGCAGTTGACGCCTGTGGCACTGGGCGAGGCCATGAAGCTGGTGGACCACCTGTTTGGCGCAGCGCCCGGAAAGCCCGCGCGCGACATGAGCTACGAGCTGATCCCCACCGCAGTGTTCACCCACCCCAACATCGGCACGGTGGGGTTGACGGAGGCGCAAGCCCGCGAGCAGTACGGCCAGGTTGCGGTGTACCGCTCGGAATTCCGCGCGCTGAAACACACGCTAAGCGGCAGCCAGGAACGCACGCTGATGAAGCTGCTGGTGGACTGCGCCACCGACCGCGTCGTGGGCCTGCACATGGTGGGCGCAGAGGCGGGCGAGATCGTTCAAGGCTTTGCCGTGGCCATGAAGGCAGGTGCCACCAAGGCGGTGTTCGACAGCACCATCGGCATCCACCCCACAGCTGCGGAAGAGTTTGTGACCATGCGCGAGCCTGCGCGGTTGCTTGGCGTGGACTGAGGCTACTGCTGCCAGGCCAGACCCGCAACGCAAACCGCCGTGTGCAAGAAGAGGCCCGGCGCCAGCCAACCCAGGTAACGCACGCCACCGGCAAACCCTGCTGTGGCCGCCTTGCTGACCCCGTGCACGCCTATGGCCAGCATGAGCGCAGTGAATCCAATACCTTGTTCGCCGGGCGTTGCCAAGGCCAGCACAGCCGCCACGGAAGAATGCAGATCCACCACTGACGCGAGCACGGTGGCGCCCAGGGCGCCCGCTTGCCCTAGCCACAAACGCAAGCCGTAGACCAGTGCCTGCACGCTGGTCAGCAAAGCCGCCACCAGCAAGGCCCCGCGCAGGCTGAACATACGGCTCTCACCCGCTGGGTGCGCTGTGGCCGTCACGCCATCAGGCGGCGCGCCGCGCACCAGCCAGCCGCCCCACAGCAAGGCCACCAGCGTGCCTGCCAACGCGGGCCACCACAGCACTTTCAACCAGGCAGGTTGAATGGCCAGGGCCACCACCAGCACCTGGAGAAACGTGGCCACACATGACAGCAAGCCTGCGCCGGCCATGAGCCGGGCACCGCCCCGCCCTTCGCGCACGGCCATGCCCATGCTGGCGATGGTGGCCGTGGAAGACACAAAGCCCGATGCCACAGAAGAAAGCATCACCGCCTGTCGGGCCTCCAACAAGCGCCTGCTGAGGTGGGCCAGCGACTGAATAGCCAACAGCAGCGCCAGCAGTTGTGTGGTCAGGTGCGGGTTGAGCACGTCGCCCCAAAGGGGCTGGTCGGGCATCAAAGGCAGAGCGATGAGCACCAGAGCGCCCAGGATGATGCCATCGCGCACCTCACCGGGTTGCAGCCAGCGACTGGCGAAGTGGTGCAGCCGCTCGCGCGCGGCGAGGAGCGCCGTGAGCGTGACGGCCATGGCCGCTGCCAGCGGCAGGGTCCAGACACTCAGCACGCCGATGAGGTAGGTGAGGAACAGCGCGACTTCTGTGGTGACCCCTGGGTCACGGGAGCGATCGCGCGCATGCGAAACGACACACAGCGCAGCGACCAGCAAGGCCCCCACGGCCACCAGACCCGATTCGCCCGACAGCATGCCCCCGGCGCCCAGCACGCACACCAGTGCGAACGTGCGTACTCCTGCCAGTGCCCGCGTGGCCCCTGTGCCCTTGCGCCGTTCACGCTCTATGCCGACCAGCAACCCGCAGCCCAAAGCCACCGCCAGGGTGGCTGCCGCGTCGGCCACGGCCATGCCGTTGGGCAGGGTGCTGTCGTAGGAAGCCCACATACGCTCGTGTCTCCTTCGTTTTGCTGCCGTTACACGCGAGTTGACCCACAATAGACGCATGCACGACAGCCCCGAATTTACCCCGCCCCAGCGCTTTCACGAACCCGCTGCCGCATTGGCCCACGTCCAGTCGCTCTACCAACGAGCGGTAGACCACCTGCGTCAGGCCATGCAGCGCTTTGTACAGTCACCGCTGCCCGCGGCGGGGGAGCCGGTGGACCGGGTACGGGCCTGCTACCCCTTCGTGCGCCTGCATACCCACAGCGCCACGCGCCTGCCCGCCACTGCTGGCAACGCCCGGCTGAGCTATGGTTTTGTGGCTGGGCCTGGCCGTTTCGAGACCACGCTGACCCGCCCCGACCTGTACGCCGACTACTACCTGGAGCAGTTCCGCCTGCTGCTGGACAACCATGGTGGTGAACTGGAAGTGGGCGTGAGCAACCAACCCATTCCCGTGCATTTCGCCTACGCTGAGCACGACCACGTCGAAGGCGAGCTGACCGCCGCCCACCGCGCCCTGTTGCGCGACGTGTTCGACCTTCCCGACCTGACGGTGATGGACGACGGCATTGCCAACGGCACGCACCAGCCGGGCCCTCACGAGCCGCAGCCACTGGCGCTGTTCACCGCTCCGCGCGTGGACTATTCGCTGCAACGCCTTCGCCACTACAGCGGCACGGCACCGGCCTGGTTCCAGAACTTCGTGCTGTTCACCAACTACCAGTTCTACATAGACGAGTTCATCAAGCTGGGGCACGCCGAAATGGCCCGTGCCGACAGCGAGTACATCGCCTTTGTGGAGCCTGGCAACGTGGTGACACTGCGCCAGGGCTTGAGCGCCAGCGCGTTGCATCAGATGCAACCGCTGTGGAACGGAGAGCCCGGCGTCGAGCCACCGCGCCTGCCGCAAATGCCGGCCTACCACCTGCTGCGGGCCGACCGCACCGGCATCACCATGGTCAACATCGGCGTGGGGCCCAGCAACGCCAAGACGATTACCGACCACATTGCGGTGCTGCGCCCGCACGCCTGGCTGATGCTGGGCCACTGCGCGGGACTGCGCAACAGCCAGCAACTGGGCGACTACGTGCTGGCCCACGCCTATGTGCGCGAGGACCATGTGCTGGACGAAGAACTGCCGCTGTGGGTGCCGATTCCTGCGCTGGCCGAGATTCAACTGGCGCTGGAAGGGGCCGTGGCCGATGTAACACAGCTCAAGCCCGGCGAACTGAAGCGCGTGATGCGCACCGGCACCGTGGCCAGCACCGACAACCGCAACTGGGAGTTGCTGCCCGACAACACGCCGCAGCGGCGGTTTTCGCAGTCGCGCGCGGTGGCACTGGACATGGAAAGCGCCACCATTGCGGCGAATGGCTTCCGCTTCCGCGTGCCCTACGGCACCCTGCTTTGCGTGAGCGACAAGCCGCTGCACGGAGAGATCAAGCTGCCCGGCATGGCCAACGCCTTTTACCGGGAGCGCGTGGATCAGCACCTGCGCATCGGCATTCGCGCCGTTGAACGGCTGCGCCAGGGCGGTGCCGACCAGCTGCACAGCCGCAAGCTGCGCAGCTTCGCCGAGGTGGCGTTCCAGTAAGGCGCGCCCGCTCAGCGGGTCTCGCGCTCCACGTCCTGCGGGAAGCTGGCATCCCGCAGGGCTGACGCATCACGCCACAAGGGGTAATGGGCCGCAAAGTCGGCGGTGATGTGCGCCAGCGGCACCTCATCGAACGCGCCACGCTGCGCCACGTATTCCATGTGGCGATTGCCCGCTTTGTCGAAGGGGTGGTAGATGGAGTCGTTGTGGCCATCGAACTCCAGCGGCAGCAGGCCGAAACGCTCACACAACTCGATGTTGAACGCGGGCGTGGCCTTGACCCACTGGCCGTCGAGCCAGATGTCGGTGTAGCCGTGCCAGACGAAAAGATCGGTCTGCAAGGTCTGGCGCAGGCGTTCGGTGCTGAGGTGATTGCGCACGTCCGCATAACCTACGCGCGCGGGGATGCCCGCCGCTCGGCACACCGCCGCCAGCAGGGCCGCCTTGGGCACGCACCAGCCGTAACCCTTGGTGATGACGCTGCTGGCGCACATGTGCTCGGGTGACAGGTCGATGCGGTAGGGGTCGTAGCGAAAGCCGTCGCGCACGGCCAAGTACAGCGACACTGCGAGGTCGCGATCATTTGATCCTTGCGCGTACTGGTGTGTGAAGGCCTGCACGGCCGGGTGGCCGCTGTCGATGAGAGGGGTAGCGGCCAGCGTGGCCGGGCCTGGGCGTTCGCTCATGGTTTGTCTCCTGCACGGCCAGTGTGCCAGAGGCCCGCAGCGCTTGCAGTCACGAGAGCGGCAAGCCCCCGGGCCAATCAAACCACGCGCGGCTTGACCTTGGACGCAGCCAGCTTGGCGTTGGCACGGGCTGCGTCGGTGTCTGCGGCGCGCGCCAGCGCCACGCCCATGCGGCGCTTGGTGAAGCTCTCGGGCTTGCCGAACAGGCGCAGGTCGGCGCCGGGCACAGCCAGCGCTTCATCCACGCCATCGAACACGATGCCTTGCGCGTCGACACCACCATAGATGACGGCGCTGGCACCGGGGTTGCGCAGCGAAGCGTCCACCGGCAGGCCCAGGATGGCGCGGGCGTGCAACTCGAATTCGCTCTGCCACTGCGTAGCCAGCGTGACCAGGCCGGTGTCGTGCGGGCGCGGGCTGACTTCGCTGAACCACACCTGATCGCCCTTGACGAACAGTTCCACACCGTACAGCCCCAGGCCTGCGGGCTCACCGCTCAGGCCCTGGCCCAGATTGTCCGTCACGGCCTTGGCGATCTGGCGGGACTTTTCCAGCGCTGCCGGATGCATGGGCATGGGCTGCCAGCTTTCCACGTAGTCACCGCTGACCTGCACGTGGCCGATCGGGTCGCAGAAATGGGTTTCGATCTGGCCGCTGGCGCCGCGCGCCCGCACGGTGAGCTGGGTGATTTCGTAGTCGAAGTCGATGAAGCCTTCGACGATGACGCGGCCATGGCTGACGCGCCCGCCCGCCATGGCGTAGTCCCAGGCCTTCTTCACATCGGCCGGGCCGTCTATTCTGCTCTGGCCCTTGCCGGAACTGCTCATCACCGGCTTGACGATGCAGGGGTAGCCGATGCCCGCGTCGATGGCGGCCTGCAGCTCTTCAAGCGAGTCGCAGAACTTGTAAGGGCTGGTGGGCAGCCCCAGCGTTTCGGCGGCCAGGCGGCGGATGCCCTCGCGGTCCATGGTCAGGCGCGCAGCACGGGCCGTAGGCACGACCTTCACGACCCCGGCGGCCTCCAGCTCCTGCAGCATGGGCGTGGCGATGGCTTCGATCTCGGGCACCACCAGGTCGGGCTTTTCGGCTTCGATCAGGGCCTTGAGCTGGGCCGGGTCGCTCATGGTGATGGTGCGCGCATGGTGCGCCACCTGCTGGCCGGGCGCGTTGTCGTAGCGGTCCACGGCAATGGTTTCCACCCCCAGGCGCTGCAGGGCGATCAAGACCTCCTTGCCCAGCTCACCGGAGCCGAGCAGCATCACTTTGGTGGCGGAAGGTGACAGGGGGGTGCCGAGAGTGGTCATGGTGTTCGCCGATGGAAGTTGAAAAACAGGTTCAGGCAGCCAGGCCCATGGCTTCGCCCATGCGGATGGCACGGGCCGGCGCCCAGTCGGGGTTGAACTGCAGAAGGTCTTTGGGGAAAAGCATGACGACGGTGGAGCCCAGCAGGAAGCGGCCCATCTCCTCGCCCGCACGAAGGTCGATGGCCATGTCGCCATAGCGCCATTCACGAACCTTGCCGGGGCGCGGCGGGTTGACCACGCCGTGCCAGACGGTCGCCATGCTGCCAACGATGGTGGCGCCCACGAGCACCAGAACGAAGTCGAAACGGCGCTCGCCCAGGCGGCTTTCGAACACGCAGACTACACGCTCGTTGCGGGCGAACAGGCCCGGCACGCCACGCGCTGTGGTGGGATTGACCGAGAACAGTTCGCCAGGCACGTGGATCATGCGCTTGAGGCGACCCGCGCAGGGCATGTGGATGCGGTGGTAGTCGCGCGGGCTGAGGTAAAGGGTGGCGAAGACGCCGTCCTGGAACTGCGCGGCCAGTTGCGCATCGCCCCCCACCAGCGCGGTAGTGCTATAGCGGTGGCCCTTGGCCTGGAAGATCTGGTCGTGCTCGATAGTGCCGAACTGGCTGATGGTGCCGTCCACCGGGCAGAGGAAATCGGCATCGGCCAGCGGGCGGGCGCCCGGCTTGAGCGCGCGGGTGAAGAAGTCGTTGAACGTGGCGTAGCGGGTGATGTCGGGCTCGGCGGCCTCGCTCATGTCCACACCATAGCGCGCCACGAAACGGCGGATGTTGGACTGCGTGAACCCACCCAGCGGCCGACGCGCCAAGGCCCCGGCCATGGCGGTGAGGGCCCGTTTGGGGAGCAGGTACTGCGGCAGCACGGCCAGGCGGTCGGACACGGTTCTTCCTTGAAGGCAAAGCGTGGATTTTACTGGGGCCCCTATCGGCCCAAGGATGGCACTGGCGGGCAACTGCAGGCGTTTCCCCGCACAATGATGGGCATGACACCTTTGTTCCAAGCCAGCCACCTCACCAAGCGCTACGGCAGCAACACCGTGGTGGACGATCTGTCCTTCCACATCGCCCGGGGCGAATGCCTGGGCCTGATCGGCCCCAACGGCGCGGGCAAGACCACCACCATCCGCATGTGCCTGGGCCTGACCACGCCAGACGCCGGCAACATCACGGCGCTGGACCTGCCCATGCCGCAGGAGGCGCAAACCATCAAGGCGCAACTGGGGGTGGTGAGCCAGTTCGACACGCTGGACCCCGACTTCACCTGCGCGGAAAACCTGCTGGTGTTCGGGCGCTACTTTGGCCTGGGCAAGCGCGAGCTGAACGAGCGCATCCCCGGCCTGCTGGAGTTTGCGGCGCTGAGCCACAAGGCCAAGGCGCGGCCGGGTGAACTGTCTGGCGGAATGAAGCGGCGCCTGTCGCTGGCGCGTGCCCTGGTGAACGACCCGCAACTGCTGTTGCTGGACGAGCCCACCACCGGACTGGACCCGCAAGCGCGGCACCTGATGTGGGAACGCCTGCAGCAACTGCTGCAGAAGGGAAAAAGCATTCTGCTGACCACGCACTTCATGGACGAGGCCGAGCGGCTTTGCCACCGACTGATCGTGATCGACCATGGCAAGAAGATTGCCGAGGGCCGCCCGCGCGAACTGATCGCGCAGCACCTGGAACCCGACGTGGTGGAGGTGTATGGCAGCGGCGGCGAGGAGGCCCACGCGCTGGCCCGTTCCCCGCTGGCCGCCCTGGCCGCACGCGTGGAGGTGAGCGGCGAAACGGTGTTCTTCTACACCCAGGACGCCAAACCCTTGCTGGCCCGGTTGAACGAGCAGACGCACCTGCGCACGCTGCACCGCCCAGCCAACCTGGAGGACCTGTTCCTGAAGCTCACGGGCCGCCAGATCCGTGAAGAAGGCTGACGAGACCGACACCATGACCGAACCGACCTTGACCTCGCCCGCGATGGCGAACACGAGCCCCGCACCGCAAAGCCACTGGCGTGCCCCTGCCCTGTCCACGCGCTTTTGGCCAGTGTTTCTGCGCAACCTGCTGGTGTGGCGCAAGCTGGCCATCCCCAGCCTCGTGGGCAACATTGCCGAACCGCTGATCTGGCTGGTGGCCTTTGGCTACGGCATGGGCGCGCTGGTGGGGCAAGTCCAGATGGGGGACACCACGGTGCCCTACATCCTGTTCCTGGCCAGCGGCAGCATCTGCATGAGCGCCATGAACGCCGCCACCTTCGAGGCGCTGTATTCGGCTTTCTCGCGCATGCACGTGCAGAAGACGTGGGACGGCATCATGAACGCGCCAGTGACGCTGGACGACGTGCTGCTGGCCGAGATGCTGTGGGCGGCCTTCAAGTCGCTGTTCACGGTCACGGCCATCCTGGGCGTGATGTTGGCGCTGGGTATCAGCCACAGCCCCAAGCTGCTGGTGGCCTGGCCCGTGCTGCTGGCCGTGGGTGTGACCTTCAGCTGCATTGCGCTGATCTTCAACGCGCTGGCCCAGGGCTACGACTTCTTCACCTACTACTTCACGCTGTTCCTGACGCCGATGATGTTCCTGAGCGGCGTGTTCTTCCCGCGTGAGCAGTTGCCCGAGATAGTGCTATGGCTGGCCAACGTGCTGCCGCTGACGCACGCTGTGCAACTGGTGCGCCCGCTGTTCCTGGACCAGTGGCCCGACAACGTGCTACTGCACGCCAGCGTGCTGGTGGCTTACACGGTGGTGGGCTTCTGGGTGGCGCTGGCGCTCACGCGCAGGCGCTTCGCGCGCTGAAACGCCCGCGGTCTGCCCCTAGGCGACGAACGCCATCTCGGGGGGCAGCGAAGCGTGGGGGCTCGATGCCCCCGGGCTGTTGACTCACTCCGGCTGGCCAATGGTCAGCGCGATGCTGCCCAGCCCGTCGATGCCGCCCGTGAGCTTGTCACCGGGCTGCACAGCGCCCACACCTTCGGGTGTTCCGGTGTAGATGAGATCGCCGGGCTGCAGGTGGTAGTAGTGCGAGAGGTTGGAAACGATCTCGGGCACGCTCCAGATGAGGTCCTTGAGGTTGGCGTCCTGGCGGGTCGTGCCGTTGACTTCCAGATAGATGCGCCCGGCGTTGAGGTGGCCCACGTCGCTGGCGGGCACCAGTTCGCTCATGACAGCGGCGTTTTCAAAGTCCTTGCCAAAGTCCCAGGGGCGGCCCATTTCGCGGGATTTGATCTGCAGGTCGCGCCGGGTCATGTCAAGCCCGCAACCGTAGGCCCACACGGCGTCGAGCGCCTGCTCGGGGCTGACGCGGAACACAGGCTTGCCGATGGCGATGACGAGTTCCATCTCGTAGTGGTAGTTCTGTGTGCCGGGCGGGTACGGCACCGTGGCGCCCGAAGCAACCAGATCGCAAGGCGTTTTGTTGAAGTAGAACGGCGGCTCGCGGTCAGGGTCGAAGCCCATCTCGCGGGCGTGAGCGGCGTAGTTGCGACCCACGCAGAAGATGCGGCTGACGGCATAGCGTTCGTTGCGGCCACGCACGGCAACGCTGGGAGTGGGGGCGGGTTCGAAGATGTATTGGGTCATGTCAGTTTGCTCCTTTGCGCATCATGTTGGATACAAGACACTGGCGTGTTGTGATGATTGTTTGGTAAGCCAAGACGGGCCAGCCCAGGCCCCGGCGCTTGACGCGAGGCGGCCCCTGCAAAGCAGGAGCTTCCCTGCGATGCTCGATGCCGCGGCCACGCGGCGGAACTCGCTGCGCGCTTGCAGCGCTCCGCTCGAACAACCGCCGCCAATATGAGGACGAAGCGCGCTGCGCGCACAGGCCACGGCACCTGCGCTTCTCGGCACCTAGCAACGGCGCGCCAGAGCCTGGGCTGGCCCGTCTTCGCCAAAGTACTGTTGGCACACCAACGGTGGCGCGCAACCATCTTGGTTGGCTGCGGCAGGCCTGGCCCTGTGGGGGCGATTTTCCGGGGTG
>JAYSGB010000049.1:0-18048 GCA_041913045.1 Burkholderiaceae bacterium
AGCCACCCTTCACCGGGTTCATCTTTGTTGCACCTCGTCCTTGAATCCGCCCTTGTATGACTTCGCGACCGTAGCGAAGAGTGATGGATGGGATGAAATAGCTGACAATAGGTGTCGATCGGATTTTTCAATCATCGGCACGGTCAACCCATTTCAAGCCATGTCCCACCAGGCCCCGGCCCAACTTGTGAACCTGTCGCAACTGCAACCTTTTGGTAGCGCAGACGAGGCCCTGGAAGTCGTTCTGGCCTGTCTGCGCAGCTTCGTTCCTTTTCGGCTCTGGATGGTCACGCGTCTGGACGACGATGACTGGACTGTGGTCAAAAGCCTGGACGAAGGCTATGGCGCTCGCCCAGGCAAGATATTCAGCTGGAGCGGCACCTACTGTTCACGCATGGCCCGAGGCGAAGCGCCCATGTTTGCCGAAGCCGCGCAGGAAGTGGATCTGTACCGCCAGGCACCTATCAATGGTGAGGTGCCGCTGCCCATAGGCGCCTACATTGGCCTGCCGCTTTACAAGGAGCGTGGCGAACTGGCTGGCACCCTTTGCGCGCTCGACCCGCTGCCCCAGCCACCGCTCAGCGAGCAGCAGCGTTTGCTGGTAAGCACCCTGGCGCGATCCCTCAGCACGCTGTTGATGGTTCACGCCCGAGCCGAAGAGGCGAGCCGCCGGGCCGAAAGGCACCGTTACGAGGCGGAGACCGACCCCCTCACGGGCCTTTGCAACCGGCGCGGCTGGGAGTTGGCCGTACAAGACCAGGAGGCCGCCACGCGGCGCATGGTGCAGAACGCGCTGGTGATGGTCATCGATCTCGACGACCTCAAGTTGGTCAACGATACGCTTGGGCACGAAGCTGGCGATGAATTGTTGCGACGCGCGGCGCGCGTCATTCAGCAGCAGTTCCGCGACCTGGACGTGGTGGCACGTATTGGCGGAGACGAGTTTGCCATTCTGGTGCCAGGGGCGTCTTCGCGCGAAAGTGTCAAGCTCAAGGACCGCTTGCGGGGTGCGCTGGCCGAGGCGCGTGTTTCAGCCTCGGTCGGGTCGGCGTTGCGCCTGTCTCATGATTCTTTGAACCAGGCCATTGCCGCTGCCGATGCGGCAATGTACGAAGACAAAACCGCACGCAAGGGCGGTGGCATGCCTTCCGTCAGTCCCGCTTCAACGGTTTGACGCCTCGACGCTCCATCATGTCCTCGCTCATGGCAAGCAGGGCATCGGCGGCCATGCGCGAACTCGCATCGGGGTAGACGATTCCGTCCTCATCGCGCAGGTGCTGCTGGTACAGGCGTGCAAAGCTGTCGAGCAGTGCGTCGGCGTCTTGCCCCCAGGGCTGCCAGGGCTGTGCAGTGTCAGTCACGGCCAGCAGCAGCATGCGCAGTTTGGGCCACAAGGTCTCCATCTGGCGGTGGTCGCGCATCAGCTTTTCGGTGGTTTCCTTCACGCGGGCGTCACCGCTGGCCAGTGACAGGGGGAACACGTGCAGCTCTTCGTCCTGGTGGTGCAGCGGGGCCGCCTGGTCGAAGTAGCGCATCACGTCGCGCGCGGCAGCGCTGGCGTCGGCGTCGCGGCCATGGGTGCGCAGGTGCTCACGCAGACGCTGCAACAGGCCCAGCATGCGTTCCACGCGTTCATGGCACGCGGCCAGCATCTCGAACGGGGCTTCAAAGCCACTGGCAGGTGCGCGGTGGCCGGGCAGGGGAATGGAGGCGGTGTGGCGGGCGGTATTCATGGGCGGTTGGCTTGTGCCTTGATGGCCTGGAAGGCCTGCCAGACGGCAGGGTCGTGCGCCCGCGCAGCCACTTGCCCACTGGCGTAGGGTCGCACGAAATGCGTCAGCGCATCGGCCTGGTTGGGGCCGGGTGCAAAGAGCCGCACGCCGTCATCGGCTGCGATCAGGTAGGTTGGGAAGGTGTCCACGTCCAGGTCGCCCAGCAGGTGTTCGTCGTCTTCAATGTCAACCCAGTGCCAGCGCACGCCGGGGTGGGTATTGCGCAACTCGGTAAACCCGGGGGTCAGGTCGCGGCAGATGTGGCACCACTGCGCACACAGGCAGATGACCCAGAGTTCAGCGTCCATGATCACCCCTGAGGCGGTGGATGTCCAGTTCGGTCACCGGTGGCGCCTGGTTGCCCCAGTTGGTCCGCAGGTGGGTGAGCAGCGCCGCCAGGGCGGTGTCGTCCAGTTCCAGCAGGAAGGGCGGCATGCCGAAGGGTTGCGGCAGGTCTGGGGTGGCCAGGCCGAAGCCGCCGTCCATGACGATCTGTGCCAGGTTGGCGGCCGAGGCCATGTTCACGGTGCGGTTGCCCGCCAGCGCGGGGTATGCCATCTGCCCGTTGGCCAACTGGAACCCCTGGCCCTGTTCACCGTGGCAGCTTGCACAGTGTTTTTCGTAGAGGCGCCCGCCCAGGGTGGCATTGGTGGCCGCGGTCTCGGTGCGGGTTTGCTTTACGCCCGCATTGGCGGGAAGCTTCGTCAAATAAGCGGCCACGGCCTGCAGGTCTTCGGCCTTCCAGTGGCGCATGCTCAGTGCCACCACTTCGGCCATGGGGCCAGACGCCACGTGGTCGCCACTGCGGCCTTGGCCCAGCAAGCGCACCACGTCTTCGAGCTTCCAGTCTTGCACGCCGGCCTCAGCCACGTCGTGCAGAGAAGGTGCGTACCAGCCAGAAGCCAGGGAGCCGCCCGTTAGGGCCAACGCGTCGCGCGCGCCACCCCAGCCATCGCGTGGGGCGTGGCAGGCGCTGCAATGGCCCAGACCCTGCACCAGGTAGCGGCCGCGGGTGATTTCGTCCGTTTGCCCCTGGGCGCTGGCTTGTGGTTCGGCAGGCTTGAAGTACAGCGCCCGCCATACCTTCAGGGCGGCCTGCGTGTTGTAGGGCCAGCGCAGCTCGCTGGGGCGGCTGGGGGTGTCGTCTGGTGGCAGGCTTTGCAGGAAGGCGAACAGTGCGTCGCTGTCTTCCCGGCTCACGTGGGTGGTGTTGGTGTAGGGGAAGGCGGGGCTGAGCCAGCGCCCGTCGGGCGCTTGCCCAAAGTGCAGCGCGCGCCAGAAGTCGTTGGCTGCCCAGCCGCCCAGCCCTTGCGCGCTGGGCGTGAGGTTGGGGCCATACACGGTGCCGAAGGGGGTGGGCACGGGTGTGCCCCCGGCGTACGGCGGCTGGCCGGGCAGGCTGTGGCAGCCCTGGCAGTTGCCGAGCGTGGCCAGGTAGCGGCCGCGTTCGATGAGTGTGGCGTCGGCTGGTGCCTGGCCAGTGGCTTGTGCAGACACGGCAATGGGTTGTGCGGGCCAGAAGACCCAGGCGGCCACCACGGCCAGGGCCAGGGGCAACAGCCACCCAAGCCAGCGCAGGCGTCTGGTGTTGGGGGAAGAATCAGGTGCAGGCATGTTTCGGTGAATTTTGTGCGGGTGTGCGCAACGCAGGCTCAATGTGCGCTGCCGCACTGCATGGGGGTGGGCATCTCGGTGGGCGGCAGCTGGGCCAATGTGGGCGCGGGTTGTGAAGACAACCACGCGCTCAGGGTGGCAATGTCCTCTGGCGCCAGGCGACGGGCGATGTCGCCCATGCAGTCCGGCGCGTGGGCGCGGCGCAGGCCATTGCGCCAGGCACCCAACTGGGCGTTGAGGTAGTCGCGCGGAAGCCCCAGCAGCCCTGGTGTGGCGGGCAGGGTGCCCATCAGGGCCGCGCCGTGGCAGGCCACACAGGCAGGTATCTGGCGCTGGGCGTCACCGTGTAGCACCAGTTGGCGGGCACGCTCTGCTTGGGCAGGGGCCAGTGTGGCGGGCATGGGCGCCGGGTAGGGCACTTTCTGCGCGGCAAAGTGCTCGGCCATGTCGCGCAGGTAGGCGCCATCCTGGTGCTGCAGCAATGCCGTCATGGGCCGGTACTGGCGGCGGCCCTGCTGGAAGTTGAGCAGCTGGTGGTACAGGTAGGTGGAGGGTTTGCCCGCCAGCCTGGGGTAGTAGCCGTCTGGGCCTGCGCGGCCCTGCTCACCGTGGCAGAAAGTGCAGGCCGCCAGGCGCTGGGCCAATGTGTCTTGCGGCACTTGTTTGCTGGCTTGTGCCTGCGCCCCCTGCAGAAAGCCGATCAGGCTCAAAGCCAGCGCGGCGAATACCGTTGAACGTTTCATACCCTGCGAATTTAACCCTTATCGGGCCGGCGCAAGTCAGCGCCCTTGGAATATCGGCGGGCGGCGCTCGGCAAAGGCTTGGCGGCCCTCGGCAAAGTCCTGGCTTTGCAGGGTCATGGCCTGGCGCTGGTAAAGCTGTTCGGCGTTGTACAGGCCGTTGGCAATCTCGCTGAGCGAGCGCTTGGTGGCCTGTGCCGCCAGCGGTGCCAGCCGCGAAACGTCGGCCACCAGGGCCGCCACCGTGGGCAGGAAATGTTCGGTGTCTGCCACTTCCATCAGCACGCCCAGGTCCAGCAGTTCTTCCACGGGCATGGGGCGCGCGGTTAAGAACGCACGGCGCGCGGCGTTGATGCCAAAGTTGGCCACGTAGCGGCGCAGCCCGCTGGGGTAGTAATGCAGGCCCAGCGCGGCTGCGGGCATGCGGAATTCGCTGCCGCTCAGGCCCACGCGCAGGTCGCAGGCGAGTGCCATGTCGGTGGCGCCGCCGTAGACGCTGCCGTTGAGCGCGCCGATCAGCACCGGGCGCAGGGCGGCCAGGGCTTCCACGGTTTGCTCGAACAGTTGCGTGTCCTGGCCTTCACCCTCGAAGCCACCCACGTCGTAACCCGCACAAAACACCGGGCGCGGCTGCCCCGCCGTGTTGGCGGTGAGCACCACCACGCGCACAGAAGGGTCTGCATCAATGCGCTGGCAGTGGGCGATGATTTCGCGCAGGTCTTCCGGTTGCAGGCGGTTGCGTTTTTCCGGGCGGTTGATCCACAGGGTGGCGACGCAGTCCTTGATGGTGAGGATGGGGGGCGTGGCCTGGTCGGGGAGTGTTGTCATGAATAGTGGTGTCAGGAACTTCGGGGGCTGCCCGTGGCAGGCGCTGGCAACCCGTTGTGGTTGCGCGCCGCCGCCTGCACGCTGACCTTGCGCAGGCGCGAGGCCAGGTCCAGCGACATGTTGGTGAGCAGCCGTTGCACGATACGGGGGTGATTGTGCGCCAGGCGGTCGAACGCCTCGCGCTTGAGCACGGCCGCGCGCACGGGTGTTTCGGCCACCACGGTGGCTGAGCGGCTGGCGCCGTCGAGGAAACCCACCTCACCCACCAGCGTGCCGCTGCGCACCCCGGCCAGCCGCACGGGTTGCTGGCCGTCCACCGGCATGATCACGCTGCCTGTGCCTTGCAGGATGAGCAGAATGCAGTCGCTCGGGTCACCTTTTCGCACCAGAGGCTCGCCCGGGGCGAAGTCGGCGTATTCCATGTGTTGCAGCACCACCGTTTGCTCAGGTTGCGAGAGTTGCCGCAGCAGGCTGGCCGCTTCCAGGGCCGACTCTTCGTCCTTGGGCAGTTCCTCGCCGTAAGTGTGAATCAGGTGGTTCTCGGCCCACTCCAGGGCACGGTCAAGGTCGGGCGCCCACTGGGTGGTGCCCAGGTGCTGGGCCAATATCTCGTGCACGGTCTCGTCTTGCAGCTGGGTGCCCGCGTGCACCACCTTGACGCCGTTGGACCGCGCGTGGGCTTCCAGCCGCTGCACCATCTGTGCAAGGCTGGTGTCTATGCTGCGCACGCCCGACCAGTCCAGTATGGCCACCTCACTGCCCGCCAGTTGCGCACGCACGCTGGTGTTGAGCTGTTCTGCCGAAACAAAGAACTGGTTGCTGTCCAGCTCAAAAACGTGGATACCGTCGGCGTGGCGGGCAAGCAGTTCCAGCTCGCCGCGCGAGCGTGCGCAGTTGGAACTGAGCTGCCTGCCAGTGAGCACCCGCTGCACCGGTTTGCGGGTGTTGCGGTGAGCGTGCAGCAGCAAGCCCAGCACCAGCCCCACGAAGAGCGCCGCCACCATGTTGATGAGCAGCGAAGCCGCCATCACGCAAAGGATCACAACCAGGTCCTCCATGGCGTGGGCCGACACCTTGCGGTGCCGCAGCCACTGGAGCAGGTTGCGGGCCGAAGGGCGGTCCCACATGAGCCAGGCGTCAAACAGGAAGGTGCCCACCAGCGCCGACAGCGGCACCCAAGCCAGCGCCTGACTGGCGTAGAGCAGGGCGGTGGCGCCCGCCATGGTCAAGAGCACGGCGGCGTTCAGCCGCGAACTGCGCGTGACCGCCAGCGCCACGTTGGGCGAGCCGGACATGGGCGGCGCCCCTGCCAGGCCGGAAACCGTCATTGCGCAGGACTGCAGCAGCTTGTCCTTGATGCGCAACCGCTGGCGGTCATCTTTCTGCGCGAGCATCTGGCCTGTTACCATCGTATTCAAAAAGAGCAGAACGCCCAGCGTCAGGCCGTTTTGCATCAGCAGCAGAAGCAGACTACCGGACTGCACACCAGGCGCCCAGAGGTTTGCCATCTGGGCCTGGGCAATCGGCAGCGTCCATGTGGCACCTTGCATAAGCATGGGTATGTGGGCGCCCTGCGTGGTCAGCGCTGCTGCAAGCAAGCCGCTTGCCGTCAACGCCCCGGCCGCCGCAGGCCAGCGTGGCCAGAAGCGCCGCAGGGCCACCGCCGAAAAGAACACAGCTGTAGCAATGAGCACGGCGGGCCAGTAAGTGAAGCCGCTGGACTGTTCGTGGAGGGCCTTGGTCTGGCTGATCAACAATGCCACGGAAATGCTGTTGCTGAAGCCCAGGTAGACCGGCGCGGGAATGAAGCGGGCGAACCTTTCAGCGCGCGCCAGCCAAAGCAGTCCAACCACAACGCCAGCCAGCGTCACCATCGATATCGCGATAGCCAGCCGAGTTTCCGCTGTGGCGGGAAGGCCAAGGGATGGCGCCAGAGCGCCCACCTGCTGAACCATGGCAGCCAGCGTCGCAGCTTCGAAGAAGCGCGCCGCAAACACCAGCGGGCGTCGCGATCCGGCGGTCAACGTGTGCATCAGCACGATGGCCAGGCAACCCGCCAGCACGCCCGGCCCTAGGAACTGCGGCCCTATGCTCCCGTAGACGATGACCGTTGCCCCGAGCGTGGTTGGAATGGAAACTGCCGCGCCGTCTATGCCGGCAGTGACGGACGAATACCCGCCTCTCCTGTTCCCCTCCGGCATGGCCATGTGATTCCCCGTTGTTCGAATGTGATGTTTGCATTTTTCATCAAATCGGCCGCGACTCCAAGGGGCGTACTCGCTCCCGCTGCGGCGCACACACAGGCGGCGTGAAACGTTGGTCCAGAGTTGCACGAAACCGGGGCACAGACGCTTTAGGCAGCACGGGTACAAATAGATTCGCTCCACATCCGCTAGATGCCAAAGCGGTAATTCGATATGTAAGGAAATCCTTACAAAGAATCATCATATCCTGATGGCAGTTCTCAACTACCTCTGGCATAGTCTGATCCACTTCATGGTGATCAACGCTGTAAATGCCAATTTGGATAGTAATGCTTATTGTTTGGCAGGCTTAATATTAACGGTTCTCGTGAAAAATGAATCTTAGCCATTCCAGTCAAATTGATCGGGTTCCGCTTGATCAACATATAAAATCGGTTTCCCGATTCTATATGGGGACGCTGGCTGCGGTGATGATGATCGCACTGTCGATCTATGCCATCATGCAGGTGGTTCTTGATCGTCATTCAGCACAGCAAAGCATCAGCTTTCTCGTCAGCAGTCAATTCATAAAATTCCAACAACTGACAAACACCGCACGTGCCTTGATGCGTGCATCTGCAGATGCGGCAGTTCCGGTCAATGTGCTGGATCGCTTGATCGATGACATGAATCAGAAGATATCAGAAGTCAGAGATATCAGTGCGCAGTTGCAACTCCATCATGAACGCCTGGGTGACGATACTTCGCCAAGTGAACATGATTTACTTTTGCGAAGCTTTCTTGAGCGGGCGGAAATGCTTGGCAAGATCGACAATAACAGTCGCCGCCGCCGTTACTCCTATTGGGGAGCGATTGATTTTGCTGCGGCATCTGATGGTTTCATCATGCGGGGTTTCCAGGAGAAAATCCAGCAATCCTTCACCAAGAGCGAGGCGAGCATAGTTACAGCAAAACAGATCAGCGCCTTGCTGATCTTTTCGCTTGTGGTTGCACTGCTTGCTGTGGGTTTGTTTGTGCTCAATCCATTGCTCAAGAAACTGCGTATGGAATATGAGAAAAAGAAGGTTTTCGAACAGCGATTGTCGGATCTCGCCCATAGAGATGGTCTGACCAATCTCCCGAATCGCATGTCGTTCATCAAGTTTCTCGATCAGCTGGTTGCCTCTCGTGCACTGCGTGAAGATGGTTCAAACGGCGGTTCATTTGTCATCCTTCTGATTGATCTGGATTATTTCAAGGAAGTCAATGACACCTTTGGCCATCCAACCGGCAATGGTTTGTTGATCGAGGTGGCGAAGAGAATTGCATCCGCAGTGGATGCCGACGCCATGGCCGCGCGATTGAGTGGCGATGAATTCGCAGTTCTGGCACCTAATCTTTCAACAGAAGCGGAAGCGGAGGTGCTTGCGGAGAGAATACGCAAAAACCTGTTCCAGCCGTACCTCATTGATGGGCATGCGCTCAATATATCAGGTGGCATTGGTGGCGCCATATTCCCCGACCATGGGAGCAATGCGGCAGACATCATTCGTTGTGCCGATCTGGCGCTGTATGCGGCCAAGAAAAAACGCAACCACCTCACCATATTCACCGAATCGATGATGGCTCATCGTCTTGCTGAAAGCAAGCTCCGTTCCGCTCTTTTCAATGCGGTGGAGAACGACGAGTTTCTTGTTTACTACCAATCCAAGGTCGATACCGTAAATGGTCGGCACGTGGGCTTCGAGGCGCTGGTGCGTTGGCGTCATCCCGATCTGGGTATTCTGGCGCCGGGGCGCTTCCTCCATCTTCTTGATACGGCGTCATCCATAACGGCAATGACCGAGGTCGTCATCAACAAGGTGGCTCATGACATTCGCGTTTGGCGGGATGCGGGGCTGTCGTATAGCAGTGTTGCGATCAATATGCCCGAGGCGGTCCTGATTTCCGAAGCTGCATACGACATGTTGTCCAATGCAGTGAGACGTTATTCGCTTGACTGGAGTGATCTAGCCATAGAAATCACCGAAGACGTCTTTGTGAACAAATACCGTGAGCAGATTCTGGCAACTGTTGTCAAGCTGGCCCAACGGGGGGTGTCAATCGCTCTGGACGACTTTGGTACAGGTTTCGCGTCGTTGACAAATCTCAGGGATTTCCAGTTCGATGATGTCAAGATCGATCGCAGCTTCGTGTCAACCATAGGTATCGACTCGAAGTCGGAGCAAATCATCAAAGCGATGGTGAGCCTAGTTGGAGATCTGGGCAAGAATTGTGTGGCTGAAGGTGTGGAAACGCAAGAGCAAATCCGGTTCTTGCGGCAGGTCGGTTGTGCTGTTGTACAAGGCTATTTCTTCGGAAAGCCCGAGCCGTTCGAAATGGCCACTGGTCGGCTGGAGTCAGGTGGCTTCCCGAGTGATGTATTTGCCTCCATGAAAAAAGAGACTATGCCGTTCGAGGCTAAACCTTTATTTGAGTCCATGATGGATTCCTGAGCAAAATTTTCTGGTAATTGGAGTTGACCTTGAAAGCAGGCAGAAAACATTTATCCTTACGTTGTGCCACGCTCGTGTTGGCGGCTTCATTTTTTCCAGGTGCGCATGCCGAGTCTTCACCGAGCGCTGCTGCCCGGAAGGGGGCGTTTCAGCCGACGGTGGAGGTGATTCATTACTGGATTTCGCAGAGCGAAGATAAGGCGCTCAATGTCTATCGCCGAGCGTGGAAGGGGCTTGGTGGCAAATGGAATGATCTGCCAGTCAAGAATAAAGATGCAGAGTTGAAGCTGGTTACAGACAGAATTGCCAATGGCTATCCCTCCTCGGTGATGCAGTGGACTGCCAACGAGGGCAGCAAGGAGCTGGCTGCCATGGGGGTTGTGCAAGACGTTGAAGAGGTTGCTGCCGCTGATCGCTGGCGAGACTTTCTGCCCCAAAATGTGGTTGATCAGATCAGCTACAAGGGGCGCATCTATTTTGCGCCGACCAATATTCACGCCGAAAACTGGCTTTGGACCAACAAGAAAATATTTGACAAACTGAAATTGCCTGTGCCAACCAGTTGGGACAGCCTTCTTGACAGCGCTGCCAAGATCAAAGCCGCCGGTTACACCGCCGTCGCACTCGGATCGGGCACTTGGGAGATTTCTCTCATCTTCAATGACATTCTCTATTCCGTTTACGGCCACGCTGCTTACACACGCCTGATGAGCGGCGGTGACCCAAAGGCAGCCCTTAGGCCAGAGATGTTGAAGGCGCTCGGAATATTGCGGCAGATCAGTGCTTTTGCAGAGCCGGTCAGAACCGGTAAAACTTGGGCGGATGCAACACTGTCTGTCGGCCGGGGGAAGGCGGGCATGCAGTTCATGGGAGACTGGGCAAAAGGTGAGATGACCGAGGCGGGGCTGGCCGCAGACAAGGATTTCCGTTGCACCTTGGCACCAGGGACTGAATCTGTCTATTTCGTGGTGGTGGATGCTTTCGCCTTTCCGGTCACGAACAACGATCAGGATCGCCGGTCCCAGCTTCTCTTTGCGCGTCAGGTCATGAATACGGACAATCAGCTCGCCTTCAATCGCATCAAGGGTTCAATTCCTGTGCGGACCGACATTCAGCGCAACCATCTCGATTCGTGCGGGAAAATCGGTCTCGACCTGATTTCGCGCAAGGGCGGGCAGGTTTCTGCTCAATCGATGACGATGCCCTCGCAAATGTCCAAGGGTTGGATCGATGTTGTTGCCGACTACTTCAACGATCCGAAGATGACGCCTGCGAGTGCTCAACGTCAGTTGGCGGACGTTCTCGCACAGAAGTGACCGGACGCGCATAACTGCGTCTGCAGGCGGTCGAGGCAGCCAAGGCGGCCGCTTCTTCCTTATGGCGCAGCGGCTCCTAGCCGTTGCGACAGGCCTGCCGCCACGTCGCGCAGGGCCTTGGCCTGTGGCCCGCTGGTGCGCAGGTCCAGCATCTTGCTGGGGCCGATGGCGGCAATCGCCAGCACCAGCCGGCCAAAGCCGTCAAACACCGGCACCGCCATGGCGCTGATGCCGGGCAGCAGTTCATCGCGTACCTGGGTAATGCCTGACTGGCGGATTTCCTCCAGTTCGGCGGCGAAGGCTGGTTCGTCCAGTTCGCCCGCCAAGCCCTCACGCTCCAGTGCGGCAGCCACCTCGGAACGGGCGCGGTAGGCCGCAAAAATCTTGCCCGTGCCCGTGTGCCGCAGAGACGCTGGTATGCCGTGCCGCATGGCCACGTGCACGGGCGTGGGGCCTTCTTCCACACGGATGATGACCGGCCCCTGAGCCCCCCAGACGGCAGCAGACACCGTGCAGCCCACGCGCTGCGCCAGCCCCGGCAGCTCGGCAATGGCCAGGCGCACAGGGTCCACCTGCTGCAGGCTGATCAAGCCCAGTTGCATGGCCAGCGGGCCTAACCCGTAGTGGCCGCTCACGGCGTCTTGCTCGATCAGGCCCAGCTTGCCAAAGCTCACCAGATAGGGGTGGGCCTTGGCGGGTGTCATGTCGGCCTCGCGGGCCAGATCCTTCAGGGCCATGCGGCGCCCTGTGTGTGCCAGGGCTTTCAGCAACTGGCCTCCCACTTCCACGCTCTGTATGCCGCGCGACGTGCGCTCTTCCTGTTCTTCCGCCGCCTCGCCCGGCGGGTTGTGCTTGCTTGTGTTCATGCGTAGATTGTCCCTCTGTGCCAGCGGGCTGCGGCACACGCTTAGGGTTTTCACCTAAACGAATGTGTTTGTCAATATCGAACTTTGTCGCTAACATCGCGGCTATTGATCTATAGCAAACGTATTTGCTATGAACGAATTTTCAGGAGTTTCACCCCATGAGCACCAAGACGTTCGCCTCTGCCGCCGACCTTGAAGAAAAGAAGGTCACCTTCGAACAGATCTCTGAACACGCCTGGGCCTACACGGCCGAAGGCGACCCGAACACCGGCATCATCATTGGCGACGACGCCGTGCTGGTGGCCGACACCCAGGCCACGCCCGCCATGGCCGCCGACGTGATCCGCCGCATCCGCGAAGTCACCGACAAGCCCATCAAGTACGTGGTGCTCACCCACTACCACGCCGTGCGCGTGCTGGGCGCCAGCGCCTACCAGCCGCAGCAGATCCTGGCCAGCCAGGACACCTACGACCTCATCGTCGAGCGCGGCGAGCAGGACAAGGCCAGCGAGATCGGCCGCTTCCCACGCCTGTTCCGCAATCTGGAGACCGTGCCCGAAGGCCTGACCTGGCCGACCATGACCTTCACCGGCAAGATGACCCTGTGGCTGGGCAAGCTGGAAGTGCAGCTGCTGCAACTGGGCCGTGGCCACACCAAGGGTGACACCGTGGTGTGGCTGCCCGGCGAGAAGACCCTGCTGTCGGGCGACCTGGTCGAATTCGACGCCACCCCCTACGCGGGTGACGCCTACTTCCAGGATTGGCCCAACACGCTGGACAACATCGCCAAGCTCAACCCGCTGGCCCTGGTGCCCGGGCGTGGCCCGGCGCTGCGCGGCGAAGCGCAGGTGCAAAAGGGGTTGGAAGTCACGCGTTCCTTCATCAGCGACGTGTGGGCCAGCGTGAAAGCCGGTGCCGACGCCGGGCACGACCTGCGCAAGGTCTATGAAGAGACGTTTGCCAAGCTGCAGCCCAAGTATGGCGAGTGGGTGATCTTCAACCACTGCATGCCGTTCGACGTGACCCGCGCCTACGACGAGGCCACGCAGTTCCCCGACCCCCGCATCTGGACCGCCGAGCGCGACCGCCAGATGTGGCTGGCCCTTGAAGGTTGATCAACAGGAGACAAGACCATGAAACTCGACCGCATTCACCACGTTGCCTACCGCTGCAAAGACGCCAAAGAAACCGTTGAGTGGTATGTCAAACACCTGAACATGGACTTCGTGCTGGCCATTGCCGAAGACCAAGTGCCTTCCACCAAGGCGCCGGACCCTTACATGCACGTGTTCCTGGACGCAGGGCAGGGCAACGTGCTGGCCTTCTTCGAACTTCCCAACGCCCCCGAGATGGGCCGCGACACCAACACCCCCAACTGGGTGCAGCACATCGCCTTCAAGGTGGACAGCATGGCCACGCTGGAAGCCACCAAGGCCAAGCTGCAGGCTGACGGCATTGACGTGGTGGGCCCGACCGACCACACCATCTTCAAGAGCATCTACTTCTTCGACCCCAACGGCCACCGCCTGGAACTGGCTGCAGACGTGGGTACGCCCGAGATGTACAAGAAACTCGACGAAGTGAAGTGGGACATGCTCAACGAATGGGCGCAGACCAAGCGCGCACCCAAGCACGCCGCCTGGATGCACGAGCACGAGTTCAAGGCACTGGACTGATTCAAGAATAAGCGGACGTCGTTGGGACACACCATGCTCAAGACCTACACCTACCCCGAATACGCCTACCGTCAGAGCGAAGAGCAGCGCAGCGGCGCGCTCAAGCGCCACCCGGTGGTCATCATTGGCGCGGGCCCCATTGGCCTGACGCAGGCACTCGACCTGGCCTACCGTGGCGTGCCCACGGTCATTCTTGACGACAACAACACCGTCAGCGTGGGCTCACGCGCCGTTTGCTACGCCAAACGCCCGCTGGAGATCTGGGACCGCCTGGGCCTGGGCGAAGAGTTCGCCGCCAAAGGCGTGCAATGGAAACTGGGCAAGGTGTTCTTCCGCGACGACCTGGCCTACACCTTCGACCTGCTGCCCGAGGCCGACCACAAGATGCCGGCCATGATCAACTACCAGCAGTACCACCTGGAAGAGCGCATGGTCAAGGCCTGCGACGAATCCCCGCTGGTGGACCTGCGTTGGAAGCACAAGGTGCTGGCCATCGAGCAGGCTGACGACTTTGCTACGCTCACCGTCGAAACGCCGGACGGCATCTTCAAGATGGAAGCGCAGTGGATCATTGCCGCCGACGGCGCCAACAGCGACACGCGCCGCATGATCGGTGCCGACTTCACCGGCCAGTTCTTTCAGGACCGCTTCTTGATTGCCGACGTGGTGATGAAGGCGGGCTTCCCGACCGAGCGTTGGTTCTGGTTCGACCCGCCGTTCCACCGCAACCAGAGCGTGCTGCTGCACAAAGAGGCCGACGACGTCTGGCGCATCGACTTCCAGCTGGGCTGGGACGCCGACCCCGTGGAAGAAAAGAAGCCGGAGAACGTGATCCCGCGCATCCAGGCCATGCTGGGCAAGGACGTGGAGTTCGAACTGGAGTGGGTGTCGGTGTACCAGTTTGCCTGCCGCCGCATCGACCAGTTCCGCCACGGCCGCGTCATCTTCACGGGTGATGCCGCACACCAGGTGTCGCCCTTCGGCGCGCGTGGTGCCAACACTGGCGTGCAAGATTGTGACAACCTGAGCTGGAAGCTCAAGGCCGTGCTCGACGGCGCCGCACCGGTGGCCCTGATCGATACCTACCACGAAGAGCGCGCCTACGCGGCGGATGACAACATCGGCCACTCCACCCGCGCGACCGACTTCATCACGCCCAAGAGCCGCGCGTCGCTGCGCCTGCGCAACGCCGTGCTGGAACTGGCCCGCACCGAGCCCTTCGCCCGTCCGCTGGTCAACAGTGGCCGCCTGTCCACGCCCACGCCGTACCTGCGGTCGTCGCTCAACACGCCCGACGGCGCCGTGTTCGCTGGCAAGATGCTGCCGGGCACCAACTGTGCTGACGCGCCCATCGAGCGCGACGGCAAGAGCGCCTGGTTACTGGAGCAATTGGGCAAGGGCTTTGTGCTGCTGAGCTTTGGCCCCGCGCAACCCGTGACGGTGGGCAACTTCACCGCCCAGGTGCTGGAAGTGGGCAAGGACATCATCGACACCAAAGGCCTGTTCAAGGCCCGCTACGATGGCCAGCCCGGTACGGTGTACCTGATCCGCCCCGACCAGCACGTGGCCGCCCGTTGGCGCCAGTTCGACGCAGGGCAGGTGCAGGCCGCCATGCGCCGCGCCCTCAAGCTGCAATAAACAAGAGTGAGACAGACCATGGCACTCAACCGTGAACCCAACATCCCCGATCAGGACGTTTTCTACGCCGACCTCATCAACGCCCAGCGCGACCTGAGCGACGAGCAGGCTGACATGATGCTGGCCAAACTGGTGCTGATCCTGTGCAACCATATCGGCGACCGCGACGTGCTGAACGAAGCCATTGCCCTGGCACGCGACAACACCCTGGTTACGGCGGCCTAGGATGAGCCGACCCCCACGCTCACTTTGTTCGCTGCCCCCCGAGGGGGCTTCAGCCTCCTTGAGGCGGCTCTGCGGAGGCTGATGCTCTGCAAAGGATGACAATGCTCAACGAAACCCACGATCCGTCTCTGCGCAGCTGGGTGGCTTCGGCCAACAAGCCGGGGTGCGACTTTCCCATCCAGAACCTGCCGTTCGCGGTGTTCCGCCGCAAGGGCGCAGGTGAAGCCTGGCGCTGTGGCGTGGCCATTGGCGACCAGATCCTGGACCTGGCAGCCGTGGCCCGTGCCGGTGTGCTGCAAGGTTTGGCCGCCGAAGCCGCACAGGCGGGTGCACGAGACAAGCTCAACGCACTGATGGCCCTGGGCCCGCAGGCCTGGTCCGCGCTGCGGCAGGCGCTGTCTGTCGCGCTGCGTGAAGGCAGTGCCGCCCAGAGCGCGCTGCAGCCCTGCCTGGTGCCGCAGGCCGCTGCTGAATACGATGTGCCCGCCCGCATCGGTGACTACACCGACTTCTACACCTCGGTCCATCACGCCACCAACATTGGCAAGCAGTTCCGCCCGGACAACCCGCTGCTGCCGAACTACAAGTGGGTGCCCATTGGCTACCACGGCCGTGCCAGCAGCATCGCCGTGTCCGGCCAGGCCTTCGCGCGGCCCAAAGGTCAGATCAAGGCGCCCGACGCCGAAGCTCCCGTGCTGGCGCCCAGCAAGCGCATGGACATCGAACTGGAGCTGGGTGTCTTCATCGGCACCGGCAACGCGCTGGGCGACCCGGTGAGCATTAACGAGGCCGAAAGCCACGTGTTCGGCATCTGCCTGCTCAACGACTGGTCGGCGCGCGACATTCAGGGCTGGGAATACCAGCCGCTGGGCCCGTTCCTGTCCAAGAACTTTGCCAGCACCATTTCGCCATGGGTGGTCACGCTGGAGGCGCTGGCGCCGTACCGCGTGCCCTTCACCCGGCCCGAAGGCGACCCGCAGCCCTTGCCATATCTGGACTCCCCGGCCAACCGCAGCGGCGGCGCCTTTGACATCCAGCTGCAGGTGGGCCTGCAGACCGGCCGCATGCGTGAAGCCGGGCAGGGCGACGTGCAGATCAGTCGCACCAGCTACCGCCACGCCTACTGGACGGTGGCGCAAATGGTCACGCACCACACCATCAACGGCTGCAACCTGCAGCCTGGCGACCTGCTAGGCACCGGCACGCTTTCCGGCCCCACGCTGGACCAGGCGGGCGCGCTGATCGAGCTCACGCTTGGTGGCAAACAACCTGTGCAACTGCCCGATGGCGACACGCGCACGTTCCTGCAGGACGGAGATTCCGTGGTGCTGCGTGGTTGGTGCGAGAAAGTTGGCGCGGCTCGCATTGGTTTTGGCGAATGTTGGGGCACGGTGTTGCCCGCCAAACCCTGACGTTGGGGTTCGCCAGCGTGCCCTGAAGGTTGCTGGCGATCTGCCTCTCGTCATATCAGATCGGCATAACAGCTAGGCGCTGCCTTTGATGGCTCCTCCGTACGGGTATGGGGTACAGTCCGGCGGCGTTTCACTCTGACGGGTGGGTCTTGTGACCCTTTCAGGGAAAACCCTGATCCCGTCGGATTTTGTTATCCGATATAGTTATATTGAATAACTACATGGCGCCAAGGTCTAGCTCTCGAAGAACGGAGCAGGCTGTGGGGGTGGTGCCAGGTAAGCAACGGTTTTTTGTCATTCCCAAGGAGACTTCCCCATGAAACAGCTCAAGTTCCACGCTATTGGTCTGGTGTGTGCCACGCTGGTCGCTGGCAGTGCCATGGCTCAGCAGGTGACTCTGCGTCTGCACCAGTTCCTGCCTCCGCAGGCCACCATTCCGGCCAAGGCCATCATTCCTTGGGCGCAAAAGGTCGAGAAAGAGTCCGGCGGCAAAATCAAGGTGCAAATGTTCCATGCCATGCAGATGGGTGGTTCCCCCGCACAGCTGTACGACCAGGCCAAGGATGGCGTTGCAGACATCACCTGGACTGTTCTCGGCTACACCCCCGGCCGTTTCGTGAAGACGGAAGTCTTTGAAATCCCGTTCATCGCCCCCTCTGGCGCCAACGCAGGCGAAATGACTTCCCGCGCCGCGTGGGAGTACGTGGACAAGTTCGCCGCTGACGAATTCAAGGACGTCAAGCTGCTGGCCATTCACACCCACGGCCCTGGCCTGTTCCACACCAAGCAGGCTGTCACTGGCCTGGAAACGCTGCGCGGCATGAAAATCCGCGGCGGCACTCGCATCGTCAACAACATGCTGGTCAAGCTCGGTGCAACCCCGGTGGGTATGCCGGTTCCCGCTGTGACGGAAGCGCTCTCTAAGGGGGTCATCGACGGCACCACCATTCCCTGGGAAGTGGGCCCGTCCCTGAAGGTGACCGAGCTGGTCAAGAACCACACCAGCTTTGCGGGTGACAAGGGCTTGTACAACATGGCCTTTGCATTCAGCATGAACAAGGCCACTTACGACAAGCTGCCGCCTGACCTGAAGAAGGTGATCGACAACAACTCCGGCATCGAGACCGCAGCCATGTTTGGCCGCGCCATGGATGAAGGTGACAAGATCGGACGTGATATTGCTGCCAAGGCGGGCAACAACCTGGTGACGCTGGACGCTGCTGAAACCCAGCGCTGGCTGCGCACCGCCAGCTCCGTGGAAAGCGACTGGGTGACGGAAGTGG
>JAYSGB010000050.1:0-16913 GCA_041913045.1 Burkholderiaceae bacterium
ACTGCGGGTCAGTTGCGCGGGAAGCCGGCCGTTGAGGTTCGTGTAGGCGTTCGGGTGTTGACCATGCTGGCCAAGGCGAGGGACTGGTACGAGAAACTCACCCTGCGCGGGCTGTCCCTGGCCCAAATCTCTCAGGCCGATCAGATCTCCGTCAAGTACGTGGGCCGCATCCTGCAGTTAGCCCTGCTGGCGCCGGACATCGTGCAAGCCCTGGAGCAGGGCGATTACCCCATGGAGCTGACCGCCACCAAGCTCAGCCGGATGGTGCCACTGCCGATGGACTGGGATGAACAGAGGCAGTTGCTCGGTATGGCCTGAGCGGGCACCAACTCAATCCAAATCGGTGGGCGACTTTGCCATGGTGACCACCGCACAAGCAGCGTGAGAATGGCCACAACGTGCCGTGCCAGTGATCGCCGTTCGGCGGTAGGATAGAAATCAGATCCTTCACATCTGGAGTGCACTGTGCCGAACCTTCGCAGCCTCGCGCTGATCACGGTGCTGATGTTTGCGATTTGCCTACCGTCTCATGCGCGCCGCATCGCGCTGGTTGTGGGCAATGACGCTTACCAGCAAATCGACGCCTTGAAAAACGCGCGCAACGACGCCGAGGCCATGGCACGCGAGCTTCAGAAGGTGGGCTTCACCGTTGCGCGTGCAACCGACGTGAACCGCGACGGGTTGCACAAGGCGATCGATGCATTTGTGGCCCAGGTGGGAAAAGACGATGAGGCCGTCTTTTACTACGCGGGTCACGGCGTTCAAATCGACGCTTCGCCATACCTCCTGCCCGTGGATGTACGCGCCGACAGCGCGCGTCAGCTCGTGCGCGATGCACTCCCGCTGGAGAGTTTGCTCGCTGATCTGTCCCGGGCGCGCTACGCACTCGTCATTGTTGATGCTTGTCGGAACAACCCATTCATGACGCGTGGCGTTCGCTCAATAGGCAGCGAGCGCGGACTCAACCCCATAGAGCCGCCCGAGGGCATGGCCGTGATCATGTCGGCGGGGCGCGGGCAAACGGCACTCGACTCGCTGGGCCCTGGGGACAAAAGCCCCAACGGTCTGTTTGCCCGTGAGTTCATCCGGCTGATGTCGGTGCCGGGGATGCAGGTGCGTGATCTTTTGCTGCAAGTGCGCGATTCGGTTGAAAAAAATGCGGCGACCATTGCCCACAAGCAGCGGCCAGCGCTGATCGATGAGTCGCGCGGGCAGTTTTACTTCGTCCCTGCCGAGACTGGCCGTACCCAGGCAGTGCCTGTGGCCGAAAACAACGCCATCGAGCTGGCCTTCTGGAACAGCGTGCAAGACAGCAGCAATGTCGATGAACTCAAGCTTTACTTGCAGCGCTATCCCCAAGGCATGTTTGCTGAGCTTGCCACTGTTCGCATCGCAAGGCTGCAGACGCACGCCAAAGACCCTGTACCAGGTGCCGTTGCCGGTGCCGGTGCGCTAGCCGGCAACCCCGAAGCACGCCGTCAGATGGACCTTGCGCAGCGCGGCAACGCGGGTGCCATGGCCCAACTCGGCAACTTCTACCGCGACGGACGGCAGGGTCTCACGCGCGACTTCGCGCTGGCGAAGCAGTGGTACGAAAAAGGCGCCGATCTCGGTAACCTCGATGCCCTGTCTGGCCTGGCAACCTTGTACGAGCGAGGGTGGGGTGTTGCGGCTGATCCTGCGCATGCCGTCGTGTTGTACAAGCGGGCCGCGGAGGGGGGTGACAGCTGCGGAATGAACAACCTGGGCTTGGCCTATGCAGCTGGCATCGGAGGGTTGCAGCGGGACCTGGACCAAGCCTTGGCGTGGTACCGGCGTGCCGCAGCCATCGGCAACACCTTCAGCATGACGAACATCGGTGGACTGTACGCGTCCGGCAAATCGGTGCCTCGTGACGATGCCGAAGCCGTTAAGTGGTACCAGAGGGCCGTTGCTGGTGGAGGGGCGTTGGGCATGTGGAAACTGGCCGACATGTACCTGACCGGACGCGGTGGTTTGTCTCGCGACTACGGCAAAGCCGCAGAGCTGTATCGCCGTGTGGCCGAGAAGGGCGAGAGCGCAGGTTTCAATGGGCTGGCGGTGCTCCATCTCAACGGGTGGGGTGTCGTTAAAGACGACGCGATGGCGGTCCAGATGTATCGCAAGTCGATGGACTTGGATGATCCGCGTGGCATTGCAGGCACAGGGCTGATGCACCAGCTGGGCAGAGGCGGGTTGACCCAGGACCTCACCAAGGCCCGAGAACTGTATGAGCGCGCCGCTGCGCGGAACGACAACCTGGCCCTCAGCAACATCGCCTTCTTTCACCTCAACGGCTGGGCTGGTGTACCGAAGGATCCAGCAAAAGGTGTGGAGCTGTTGACGCGCGCTGCAGACCGCGATTACGCGCGCGCCATGTTCCACCTGGGCGGCATTTACAAGGAAGGACGATTTGTACCCCAGGACATGCAAGCGTCACGCAGGTGGTACGAGCGCGCAGCTTCATTTGGCGATGAAGCTGCGAAGAAGGAGCTAGGGCCTGTTAACACATCCTCAGTCCATCAGCGACGAGCACGAAGCTGATGAAGCCCAGGAACATGAGGTCGAGTTTCTCGAACCGCGAGAAGATACGTCGATAGCCTTTGAGTCGACGGAACAACCGCTCCACCTCATTGCGGCGCTTGTACATCTCGCGGTCGTACTCCCACGGTTCGATCCGCGTCTTCATTGGTGGCACCACCGGAATGAAACCCAGATCCAGTGCCAGCTGCCGTGTCTCGTTGCCTCCGTAGGCGCGGTCCATCAACAAATGCACTGGCCTGCTGGTGGGCCCAAGACTGCTGAGCAGGCGCCGGCCTTCGGGTGCGTCGTGTGCCTGCCCAGGCGAGAGGCAAAACGTCACGGCCGTTCGAGCATCCGCGGCAACCATATGAATCTTGGTGTTCCATCCGCCTCGCGACTTTCCGATGGACTGCGGACCGTTTTTTTTAGTGCCCCTGTGCCGTCGGGATGGACACAGGCCATCGCATCCGACACCGACGTTCAAAAAGGAGCCGCTCAGCGAATCGAGATTTCAGGATCTGTTGTCTAGGGCGGGAGCTTTTTTTGCAGACGCCGAACGTGACGTCGAGGGTGAGCGTGCGGCCATGATCCAGGAAATTTTGCAAACGCTGGATCGCTATGGATTGACCGTTGCGGACCTGAAGTAGTTCACTTCCAGCTTGGTAGACACCGCAAACCTCTCAGACCTTCACAGCGCTGAATCTTGAATTCCTTGGTCGGGGCGTCTGGACCAACCAAACACCGGCAAGAAACAAGCCCTGGGTCCACCCCAAGTCATCGCTCATTGCTCCCGGCCTTCACCAAGTTGAGCGCCGCACTCGGCGACATCCCCGAGCCAATAATCGACTGAAGCACAGAAATCCATTCGAGCAGATCGGGTTGCTCGGACTTGCTGAGCTTGAGTCGCTTGTCTAGCGCATCAGAGCTCTCCACCCCAGAGGCCACCCTGATCCAATCCGTCTTTTGGACAGGGTTGTCGAACCCGTGTCTGTCTCTGGGCCATTTTCCCCCCAACGTCCCCATTATCTTTTCGTGGGCTTGATCATCATCCAGGGCCTGTCTAAGCGTCGGCCATTGCAGGTGAACAATGATGTGCGAGTCCTGTATGCGCCCGATGGCCAGCATGTAGACGCCAGGAACCTCCTCATCCGTTGGTTTCTCCGGAGCGGCAGATTTCTCCGGTGGTGCAAATCCCCAGGCCCTTGAGAGTACGTCCCATGTCGGGTTGCTCAGACTGAGCTGTTCAACGAACTTCGCAACAGGGCTGACGTCATACGCGTCTTGCACCACGTGCAACACCGTGCCAGGTATGAGCTGAAGTGCTTGCGAGCCATCTGGATGACGAACCAGCTTCAAACCCAGTGCCGCAGCCACACAAAGAATGGCCTCAGTCGAGAGTTTGCGCCTACCAGAAAGACCTGCGTGCAGGTTTCCGCTGTCGATACCCGCGTCCTCGGCGATGGCCTTCAGTGAGCGGTGAGGGTGATTGCGCACCAGCAGGCTGAGTATTTCAACGTTGGACAGAGGTGGCATGGTGCTGTGACTCAAAAATTCAGTCAATTTTACAAAGCACTGTATGCGCCCAAGGGGATGCTGTAAACAGCGAGCCGGCGCATGTCCAACCCTACGGCAGATCGACATGGCGCATAGGCGGACGAGCCTCGCCTGCTCGCCTGTGCAGTGAGAAAGTTTCTGCTGGCCCTGGCGCCTCAGTCTAGGCCCCTGGGCCCAGAAAGGAACACGTTGTACGAGAAGGCTGAAGGAAGCTAGGTTAGAAACTCGAGAAACTTTGCGACATAATAAAGTTGTTTAGAAGACACATATATGTTGACAAATCCGAGGAATGACAATATAGTCTAGTCATTGCAACACACAAAAGAGGTTTTAGCGTGTTGTGACTGTTGAGGGCTAGCCGATCAACTTGAGTGTGTAGGGGGGGGCCTCGTACCGTGCCAAGAGGCTTAACCGCTGGTGGGGCCTTGAGCCTGAGTGACTGGGTGTTGTGTAGCAACTCCTTGCTTTTTACAGAAAGCAAAAACTGATCAATCGGGGGATGGTCCTCCGAGTAACACTTTGGAGTAATTTACTTATGTTTCAACAAAACAGTGGCCTCAACAGCATTGGCCCAGCTATCACCATCGCGGATGTTGCGAAAGCCATCATCGTGAACCAGGGAGATTTTGCGCAGAGCGTTCACGAGGAGGCTGGGTCAGCTGGTGCCGATGTCCCCGTGTTGTTCGGCATCTTTGGTCGGTGCAAGTTTGATGGCAGCCAGCCAAGACCGGGCCCGGTTGACCTGGCGTGCGAGATTCACCAACTTAAGAACACGCATGCCATCACGGTCAAGCTCAAGCTCGGTCCGGATGTGCTGTACTACCTGGCCGACCCGTCAGACAAAAGCATCTGGCAGGTGCTGGATGCTTGGAGCGATGCTGGCGTCATCAAGGTGGGTGTTGCAGACGGCGTGCAAGGTGTGGCGACGATTTACACACGGCCCTTTATCTTGCCCCGTGGAGCGGAAAAGCTCAGAGACATGGCGTGGTTCTCGGATTTCTATGCGTCGCATTTCAAGGTCGAGGCTGCCTCGGCCTTGCTCAACAAGACGCTGGTCAATGATGTGATGGGCACGGTGGGCTATGTCCCATTCGTTGGCCATGCTACGGGCGCCATCATCAGCAGCGAAAAGCTGCATTGACGAGGCCTTGAACGGAAGGGGGGCGTCCCCCCTTCCGACCGCTGATTTCTTTCGACACCAGTCACGTACAGCCCGCTCATATCCAGCGGCTCCAAGGTGCCTGTTTGATTCGACACCGAAGCATGGGGCTCTTTGCACCTCCTGTGCCTTAGAAGTAATTCTCCGGCCGAAGCAAGCTTGTTCTTCAAACTCGGGTTGGTAACCGACATGCCATTGGGTTGGAAAGCTGAACGCAGCCTCGACGCAAGGCCGGTTGAAAGCATGCGGGCGCCGCAGTATGTGAAATGGCTGACCTCGAAGCCTTTGAGGTCAGGGGAGGCCGCCAGACATCGGGATCGATAGTGCCGTATTGGCCCTCACCCCTGAGATCAAGGGGGTGGAAACGTTTTTGTTGAAACCGGCTAAGTTCCGCTAACAGGTACCCACAAACCCAGACGGCGACGCAAAGGCTAACGGCCACTCGCGTGGCCATTGCATGCAGGTCTCTCTACCTCGCGACGAAGACTCTCACTCCGGGTGGTACTTGCACAAGTGCAAAGCGCGCTTCTTGCAGATGCGGCACGGCGAACTGGACGAACCAGTTCATCGTCGCTCGGGTTGTAGCAGCGCATGGGCATGGGCCTGCCGTTGGTGAGCCTGGTCACCTTGATCATCGCCAACCGCAAGCTCAAGCGCGGCGGGGTAACGACCTGGGATGCAGACGGCGGCTACGAGGTTGTGCACCGCCCAGTCGGTGTCGGCCGGACCTTGGCGGCCATCGCGTTCTTCGTGGTGTTCCTCATGCTTGTTGGTGCGGGGTCCTGACCGGCGCTCACGCAGAAGCCAACCAGACATCCCCAGGCAACGGGGGCAAGCCTGTGGATAAGCCTAGGGGAAGCAACCTAAGTGCTTGTCCGGCAACGGTTCCAGGTCCGCTGCTCAAACGGCAGGCACCTCAGGGAAACGTATCGGTTGCTGCTCCAGCACAATGGGCGCATGTGTACCAACTACACACCGACCAGAAACAAACACTGGGTCACGCAGAACCTGGGCGTGGATTTGCCTGAGCAGTCGTACCCGGCTGAAGCGTTTCCTGGGTACGCAGCACCCATTGCAGTGCTGGATGACCAGCGCAATGTGAAGTGCACGCTCGGGCGCTTCGGTCTCATCCCTCACTGGGCCAAGGACGCCAACATTGGTCGGCGTACCTACAACGCGCGCACCGAGACGGTGGCAGAGAAGCCCAGCTACCGCACGCCCTGGCGCAAACGGCAGTTCGCGATTGCCTTGCTGGACGACTTCTTCGAGCCCAGCTGGGAGACGGGCAGGGCAGTGCGCTGGCGTATCCTGCGTTCGGATGGAGAGCCAATGGGCGTGGCCAGCATCTGGGATCGCTGGACCGATCCAGGCACCGGTGAGATCGTGACATCGTTCTCGATGCTGACGGTTAACGCGGATGGGCACCCGGTGATGGGGCGGTTTCACCGGCCGGGTGATGAGAAGCGCAGCGTCGTGGTGCTGGAGCCCGCGCAGTTCGGGGCTTGGTTGACCGCTGATCTTCGCCTGGCGTCTGGGTTGCTCAACGTTCCAGGTGCCGGAGTGCTGCAGGCGTATGAGGTAACGACGGCCGCGCAGGTGGGCATGACGCAGGGGCTCTTTTAGTTAAGGGTTGCAGGACACCCACCCGCGCAGGTGTACCACGGGGGCAACGCATTCACGAAGGGTGGGTGTCGTGCAAGCCTCGGGGGAGGAAACCGCGGGGTGTACCCATCTGGGCAGACCCGCTTGCTCCTATGGGGATTTGACGGTGATTCCCAGCGCCACGGAAGCCATCTCGTCGTGCTGAGGCATCCGTGCTTGCTCGTTCTGTATCGCGTTTGTGCCCTTGCAGCGGCTAGGCCAGGGGCTCAGGACCATGTGAGTAGGCCAGCTTCCACATGGCGCACGGGAGATCCCACGGGGCCCAGATGGCTCCGTTTCAAGCAAGCTCACAAGGTGTAGTGCGAGGGATCTCATGGCGGCGCTCGTTGTGGCGGCAGTTGAACTGACTGGCCGCGTACAAACGTCTCGATGATGTGCATCGCCGCCCCGCAATGAACACAGACAAAGGTAGGGCGTACCAGCTGCACTGAGTCACTGGTGCCCGAGGCCGGAGATGCGGGCACCACGTTTAAGCACTGGCGTGCCAGCTCAATGCAGTCGCGCCGATGGGTGTTGGCCAGCATCCCATAGTGCCGAATGCGGTGAAACCCCGGCGGCAGCACATGCAGCAAGAAGCGACGCATGAATTCCTGCGCACTCAACGTCATCGTCTTGTGACGCGTGCTGCCCTTGTCGCGGTAGTCCTTCCAGCGAAACGTCACGCCACGCTCGTCGAGTGCGAGCAGCCGCGAGTTGGAGATGGCCACCCGGTGGGTGTACCGAGACAGGTATGCCAACACAGCACTTGGACCAGCGAACGGCTTCTTGGCATAGACCACCCATTCACACTGCCGCAACGGTGCCAACCAGCGCTGGAATGCCGCTGGATCAGCAAGTCCAGCATGGTCGGAGAAGAACTGCAACTTGCCCTTGCGGTGGGCAGCAGCCAGCTCCTCCAGGAAGCGCCGCCGGAACAACCGGGAGAGCACTCGAACAGGCAAGAAGAAGCCGCGGCGGCACGCCACCCAGCGTTGCCCGTCCAGTGACAGTCCTCCACCGGGCACGATGCCATGCACATGGGGGTGGTGGGTCAGTGCCGATCCCCAGGTGTGCAACACCAGCGTGACGCCGACTTGCGCCCCCAGGTGCTTTGGGTCGGCGGCGATGGTGCGCAGGGTTTCGGCCGCCACCTCGAACAGCAGGCCGTAGATGACGGCCTTGTTGTAGTACGCGATATCGCTGATGGGGGCGGGCAATGTGAAGACCACATGGAAGTAGTCCACCGGCAGCAGATCGGTCTGGCGCGCCTGCAGCCAACGTTGGGCTGCCGCCTGGCACTTGGGGCAATGCCGGTTGCGGCAGGAGTTGTAAGCCACCTGCAGGCGCTGGCAGTCCGAACAGCGCAGCACATGCCCACCCAGTGCCGCGCTGCGGCACTGCTCGATGGCGGTCATGACCTTGAGTTGACCCAGACTCAGATGGTTGCGCTGGGCGTGTCGCCATTCGGGCCCATGGGCGCGGAAGATGT
This sequence comes from Burkholderiaceae bacterium, assembly GCA_041913045.1. Taxonomy (GTDB): domain Bacteria; phylum Pseudomonadota; class Gammaproteobacteria; order Burkholderiales; family Burkholderiaceae_C; genus CAMLOF01. Next base: position 8,385 of record JAYSGB010000050.1, read on the forward strand.
CCGCCACCTCCAGGGCAGCGGTGGCCATGGTGGGCCTACGCCGAGTTCAACTGATCCAGCGGGCTGACCACCTCACGCAGGATGTCGGTGGCCACCTGGGCGTACATGGCCGTGGTCTCCAGCTTCTTGTGGCCCAGCAGAACCTGAATCACCCGGATATCCACCTTCTGTTCCAGCAGATGGGTGGCAAAGCTGTGGCGCAGCGTGTGCATGGTCACGCGCTTGTCGATATGGGCCGCGTCGGCTGCCATGTGCACGGCGCGGTTGAGTTGACGCGCTGTCAGCGGCTCGACTGGGTTGAGCCCGGGAAAGAGCCAGCCCCCGTCGAGCATCTTGCCTTGAGCACGGGCCACGCGCCACCAGACCCGCAGGCGTTCAAGCAGGACGGGAGAGAGCATGGCGTACCGATCCTTGCTGCCCTTGCCCTGCTCGACACGAAGCGTCATGCGCTCGCTGTCGATGTCACCCACCTTGAGTGCGACGACTTCGCTGACCCGCAAGCCTGTGCCATAGGCCAGTGACAGTGCAGTCTGGTGCTTGAGGTTGGCCGCCGCCGCGATCAGGCGGGCTACCTCTTCGCGGCTGAGGATCACGGGCAGCGTTCTGGGAATGTGTACCGGCTGCATCTTGGCCATGAGCTCGGGGCGACTCAAGGTGACATCACAGAAGAACTTCAGCCCGGAAATGGTGGCGTTGAGTGTGGCGGGCGTTGTGCCCTGATCTACCAGGTGGAGCTGGAAGTTGCGCAGGTCCTCGACGGTGGCTGTGTCCGGAGGCCGACCCAGGTAGGCCGTGAAGCGGCGCACGGCGCGGATATACCCTGTCTGGGTGTTGATTTCCACGCAAATGTGACCCTAGCTCTGCCGGGTCACTTCTTCGTGGAAATCAACACCTTGCTCATCGGCTTAGCAATGCTTCCGTTCTAGTCCCTCCTTCGATGCACACCGTTCTGCACAACGGCTGCCCCAACAAGCTGAGGCTTTTCTTCGAAGCCCAGGCACCGCTTGAGCCTGAACCAATCTCGACGGGTGTGCAACTGCAGTCGCCCAGCATCACCAACGTGGTGGTACAGCTGGCTGAAGGGGCGCGAGGGTCAGACCTTGAATCTCAGGGCCCCATCTACTCCACGACGCCGTTTTGACTGGCCCGCGAACGGCTGAATCCGCCTCACAAAGCGGCCCCACAAGCAGAAAACTAGAACGGCAGCTCCCGCTGCTTACCGGTGATCCGAAGGAGTGGCGCCCACTTCGATGGCCGGCGTCACCTACACCGACGGTTCGGCGAAGAAACGCAGCGCCGGTGGGCGCAACATATTGTGACCACCGTGTTTGATATGTCTGCGAATTCTGCCGAGTTCAACTTCGGCCTGTGAGGGGGTTTTCACACAGGCTCGTTTCACACCGGGGCCCCCAATCTGACGATCTATGGGGGCGCTCCGTTTCGAAGACGAATGAAATCAGGCGAGACGAGCGCGAAAGGCTTGAAAGCTCACGACATTCGAAGCGACCTGGGCTGGCCTGGGCGGGGGAGCCTCCGCTTGCAACGGTGTAGTTACGAGTTCCGACATGGTGAGTTCCGCATGCTCGGTAAGCCGACGGCGACCCCGATGGGTAGTCACGTGCCCCTCATTCGCGAAGGCCGCATCCAGGCGCTTGGCGAGGCCCGTTGGCGTCAGGTGTGCATACCGCATCAACATCCGAGGGTCGCGATGACCGCTAAAGGCCTGCAAGTCGAGCAGGCTGAACCCCCCAGGGGTGTTGCAAGATGCCTCGGCGACGCGAGAGATGGCCTCGTGACGCAGGTCATGGATACGAAGACGGTCATCGCCATCCGTGGCAATACCCGCAGCCTCACAGATACGGTTCCAAGCCTTACGCAAGTAATCCATGGTGATAGGAAACACATTGTTGTCTGAGCGCGGCAGTTGACGCAGCAGATTGACCAGGTCGGTGCGCAGTGGCAGCGTACGGGCGCGGCCATTTTTGGTTTCCGGCAGGAACGCGGTTTGTTGCTCCAGGTTAACTTGATTCCACTGCAGTTTCAGCGTTTCGGCGCGTCGAGCCCCTGTCATCAACTGAAACTGAATAAAGGTGGAGAGCATCGGCGTGAGTCGGTCCGTTTGCTCAATCAGCGTCTTGGACTCCTTTAACGACCTCAGGCGTTGGTACTTGGTTTGAGAGCGCTTGTGGGCATAGAGTTCGTCAGCCAGTTGTCGGGATGACCAGCGCATGTCTTCGGCCTGGGCGGCGGACATGAGGCGTGCTTCCTCGTCGCTACGCAAGCGACGATCGCGTTCATTGAAATACTTGGGCCGCTCCAGTCCGGCCATCGGGCTCATGTGGAGGTGGATGCGCCACTTGGTCATGGCAGCCTGGCAAACGGCGCGAAACACATCGAGTTCCCGGTCGACCGTGGCGGGAGAGACGATTTGCAGACGTTCGTCGATGTAATCTTGAAAGTCAGCGGGTTCTAAGCTGGCGAAAGACCGGGTAATGAACTGCGCCGCGTCCGAAGGTTGAGACATGCGGCGGCCAGTGGCTTTCGGAATCTGAAGTTGGCGGGAATGTGGGGCCGGGTGAGCTGCGTGGATTTCCGCGATGTTTTGGCGTGGAAGGCCTGCGTCCTCCAGCCACATGTTGATTTGGTAGGCGGTAACCAAGAAGCTCTTCTGTCGTGGTGCTTCTTCTTTCAGGTAGCGCACTAGCAAGTCAGCCATGGTGGTGCGATGACCTTGCGTGTAATCGACAAACAAGCCGTGGTGCTGTTCGGACTCGATGCGCTGAAGCGTAGCGATGGCCTCGCTCTCGCTTTTTGCCGTGAAGCTACGGCGCTTGCCGTTGTGGGTGTAGCGCACCAGATAGGCCTCATCGAGCACGGTGGCAGTGGGCTTGAAGCCTGCCGCGCGCAGCTCGCTCATGTAGCGCTGGGCGGCGGCAAGTTTGTTGTGCGGGAAGAACTTTGTCAGGTCGTCGCGGTTCCTGACCGTGACCTGCGTGCGCGAGCGATTTTCGAGATGAGCCATAGGAAAGTTCCATGTTGCTTGGAACCTCGTATAGGCAAATCGATGGGCCATGATTCGCTCGACTAGGCGAGCGGTGGTTCGTTTGAACCACTGATTAACCACTTGCCGCTTCTCGGCACAGATCGTAGACTTGTCTAAGTCTTTGATTTGTATGAAAAATCCTGGTCGGGGTGAGAGGATTCGAACCTCCGGCCTCTACGTCCCGAACGTAGCGCTCTACCAGGCTAAGCTACACCCCGCTGGGCAACTCAGGAGCGACGCTCCAACAGTGCAGCCGCTAATTGTACCAAGGATTCACTGTACTTATTTGGTGGCAGCGCACGTGCAGCGTCCACCGCGCGCAGGGCTTCGGCTGCAGCTGCCTTGCGTGCTGCTTCCAGGCCGCCGCGCTGCCGCACGATGCGCAGAATGTCGTCCAGGTGCTCGGTGTTGCCGTTTTCGATCGCGCCACGGATCAACTCCGCCTCTGCGGGCTCGCAATTCTGCAGCGTGCAGATGATGGGCAGGGTGACCTTGCCTTCGCGCAGGTCGTCACCCAGGTTCTTGCCTAGCTCCTGTGCGTCGCCCTCGTAGTCCAGTACATCGTCCACCACCTGGAAGGCAGCGCCCAGGGCCTGCCCATAGTCAGCACAGCGGGCTTCCAGGGCCTCGTCGGCACCGGCCAGAATGGCGGCCAGCCGGGCGCTGGCCTCGAACAGCTTGGCCGTCTTGGCGCGGATGACGCGCAGGTAGCCCGCCTCGTCCAGCGAGGCGTCGTGCATGTTCATCAGCTGCAGCACCTCGCCTTCGGCGATGACGTTGGTGGCGTCGGCCAGCACCTGCAAGATGCGCATGTTCCCAGCGTCCACCATCATCTGGAAGGCGCGGGAATAAAGGAAGTCGCCCACCAGCACGCTGGCCGCGTTGCCGAACACCTCGTTGGCCGTGTCGCGGCCCCGGCGCAGGGTGGACTCGTCCACCACGTCGTCGTGCAGCAAGGTGGCGGTATGAATGAATTCCACCACGGCCGCCAGGCTGTGGCGGCGTTCATCTGCGCACTCCAAGGCTCCGCACATCAGCAGCAGCAGGGCGGGGCGAACCCGCTTGCCACCTGCGCTGATGATGTACTGAGCAACCTGCCCGACGAGGGGAACCTCGCTGCTCAGGCGCTGCTGGATGACGGCGTCCACCGTCCGCATCTCGTCTGCAACGAGGGACAGGGGCTGTGTGGTCGGGGTGGGCGCGGGGCTCAAAGTGCTGCTGAGTGTTGGGTTGCAAATGTCCCGCGCATTATAGGAAGGGCGCACTGCAGGGTTCTGACAGGCTTGCCCAACATGGTCGATGGTTCGTATAATGTCGGGAGTTTTCCGAGGAGCGTTGCAGCGTCCCCCAGCCTTACCGGTAGGCGTGGGCGCGAGGCTCGGAAACCGGCCCACAACCGCGTGCGAGCCGTCTTCCGCAACGACGCTCACCCACTTGACGTGAGGTGAGCCTACATCCTCCCTTGGCGTCCAGTGGCTTTCTCGAAACATGAGTTTTGGAGCACACCATGAACGCACCGCTGAAAAACCCCATCAACGCTGATTGCGCCATCGCCGACATCGGTCTGGCCGATTGGGGCCGCAAGGAAATCAAGATCGCCGAGACCGAGATGCCTGGCCTGATGGCCATCCGCGAAGAATTCGCGGCCAAGCAACCCCTCAAGGGCGCGCGCATCACCGGCTCGCTGCACATGACCATCCAGACGGCCGTGCTGATCGAGACCCTGCAGGCGCTGGGCGCTCAAGTGCGCTGGGCATCTTGCAACATCTTCTCCACGCAGGACCACGCCGCCGCAGCCATCGCTGCCGCTGGTACCCCAGTGTTCGCCATCAAGGGTGAAACCCTGGTTGACTACTGGGACTACACCCACCGCATCTTCGACTTCGGCGCCGCAGGCACCGAGGGCGAAGGCCCCAACATGATTCTGGACGACGGCGGTGACGCCACGCTGCTCATGCACCTGGGCAAGCAAGCCGAGAAGGACCAGAGCGTGCTGGCCAACCCGAGCAGCGAGGAAGAGCGCATTCTGTTCGCAGCCATCAAGGGCAAGCTGGCGCAAGACCCCACCTGGTACAGCCGCAAGAGCGCGCAGATCATCGGCGTGACCGAAGAGACCACCACGGGCGTGCACCGCCTGAAGGAAATGTCCGTCAAGGGCACCCTGATGTTCCGTGCCATCAACGTGAACGACTCGGTCACCAAGAGCAAGTTCGACAACCTGTACGGCTGCCGCGAGTCGCTGGTGGACGGCATCAAGCGCGCCACTGACGTGATGATCGCTGGCAAGGTTGCCGTGGTGTGCGGCTATGGTGACGTGGGCAAGGGTTCTGCACAGGCCCTGCGTGCGTTGAGCGCTCAGGTGTGGGTTACCGAGATCGACCCCATCAACGCCCTGCAGGCTGCCATGGAAGGCTACAAAGTCGTGACCATGGAGTACGCCGCCGACAAGGCCGACATCTTCGTGACTACCACGGGTAACCGCGACGTGATCACCTTCGAGCACATGAAGGCCATGAAAGATCAGGCCATCGTCTGCAACATCGGTCACTTCGACAACGAGATCCAGGTCGCCAAGCTCGAAGAGCACTGCAAGTGGGAAGAGATCAAGCCCCAGGTCGACCACGTGATCTTCCCGGACGGCAAGCGCATCATCCTGCTGGCCAAGGGGCGCCTGGTGAACCTGGGTTGCGGCACGGGCCACCCCAGCTTCGTGATGTCGTCCAGCTTCGCCAACCAGACCATCGCCCAGATCGAGCTGTTTACCCACCCCGAAGGCTATGACGTGGGCAAGGTCTACGTGCTGCCCAAGCATCTCGACGAGAAGGTCGCACGCCTGCACCTGAAGAAAGTTGGCGCCATGCTGACCGAGCTGTCTGACGAGCAGGCTGCCTACATCGGCGTGCCCAAGCAGGGCCCTTACAAGCCCGACACCTACCGCTACTGATCCAGCGGTGCGCGCCGACCAGTTGCTCGTGGAGCGCGGCCTGGCGGCCAGCCGTTCGCAGGCGCAGCGCCTGATTGCCGCCGGGGTGCTTTGGCGCCACGGCGGCGAATGGCGGGCTGTGGGCAAGAACGGTGACGAGTTGCCAACGGTGGCTGAGTTGCGTCTGCAGGACACTGCAGAGTCGCGCTACGTGTCACGCGGTGGGCTCAAGCTGGAAGGGGCGCTGCGCGACAGCGGTCTGGTCCCGGCTGGCATGCGCTGCCTGGACGTAGGGCAGAGCACTGGCGGTTTCACCGACTGTCTGTTGCAAAAGGGTGCAGCCTGGGTGCTGGGCGTGGATGTAGGCCAGCGCCAGTTGCATGCGAGCCTGCTGCAAAACCCGCACGTGCAGGCGTTGGAAAAAATCAACGCCCGCGAGCTGAGCCGTGAACGACTGCAGGAGGCCGGTGTGCCGCCGCAGCAACTGGAAAATGGGTTTGACCTTGTGGTGGGCGACCTCTCGTTCATCTCGCTGACGCTGGTGCTGCCCGCTGTGACGCCTCTGCTGGCGCCGGGTGGGCAGCTGCTCATGCTGGTCAAACCTCAGTTCGAATTGCAGCCCGGCCAGATAGGCAAGGGAGGCGTCGTGCGCGATGCCTCGCTTTACTCTCAGGTGGAGCAGCGCATTCGTGGTTGCTGCGAAGCCTTGGGCCTGACGGTGCGCGGCTGGTTCGATTCATCGATTGCCGGAGGCGACGGCAACCGCGAGTTTTTTGTCTGGGCTGCCAAGGCGGCCTGAATCCCCCTGGGGGCAGTACATGGATACGACTTTTCCCATCAGTTTTGAATTCTTCCCGCCCAAGACGCCCGAGGGCGCAGCCAAGCTGCGCACCGCGCGCCAAGCCTTGTACGCCCGCCAGCCTGCGTTCTGCTCGGTGACCTATGGCGCGGGTGGCTCCACCCAGGAAGGCACCTTCACCACCGTGGGTGAAATCCTGGCCGAAGGGGTGGATGCCGCCTCGCATTTCTCCTGCATCGGCGCCACGCGCGCCAGCGTGCGCGAGCAACTGGCCACGCTCCAGGCCATGGGCGTCAAGCGCTTGGTGGCATTGCGGGGTGACTTGCCTAGCGGCTACGGCCTGGGTGGCGAGTTCCATTACGCCAGCGATCTGGTGGCCTTCATCCGTGCCGAAACGGGTAGCGCCTTCCATATCGAGGTGGCAGCCTACCCCGAATTTCACCCGCAGGCCCGCTCGCCCGAGGCGGACCTGCATGCCTTTGCCACCAAGGTCAAGGCCGGTGCGGATTCCGCCATCACCCAGTACTTCTTCAACGCCGATGCCTACTTCCGTTTCGTGGACGACGTGCGCAGGCTGGGGGTCGAGGTGCCGATCGTGCCCGGCATCATGCCCATCACCAATGCCTCACAACTGCTGCGCTTCTCGGACGCCTGCGGGGCCGAGGTGCCGCGCTGGATCCGGCTGCGCCTGCAGGGCTACGGCGACGACACGGCCAGCATCCAGGCTTTCGGGCGCGACGTGGTTGCAGACTTGTGTGAACGCCTGCGCCAGGCCGGTGTGCCGGGGCTGCATTTCTACACGATGAACCAGAGCGCCCCCACGCTGGCCTTGTGTGAAGCATTGGGTGCGTGATCAGCGCTGAACCACCTGCCGGTCCAGCCTCACCGGGCCATACCAGGCCTCGGCCAGTTGGCGGGTGTTGTTGCCATCGGTCATCAGGCCTATGCCGGTGAGTGCCTTGGGCGTTTCACCAAACGCATGCTGGAAGTCGGCCAGGACGTCGCGTTCCTGGTCGGCCCATTGCCCCAGCCGGCCGGGGCCGGACTTCACCACCAGCATGCGGATGCGCCGCGTGCTGGGGTGTTCCAGCACCGTGCCCACCGGGTGTTCGTGATCCCATACGTACATGAGGGTGGCGTAGGGCAGTGGCTCGCCCGTGATCAATTGAGCCAGTTCCGAGAGCATGTGGTCTTTCGCCGACAGGGTTTGCCGGTCGCCGTCGAAAGTGAGAATGACCCTGGCCACCGCGTCTTCCGACTCCCTGTCCGTCAGATCGAAGGCAGGGTTCAGCTGCCGCACAAACCAGGAAAAGCGCAGGGTTCCTATGGCTTCGGCTGGCAGGCGCATGCGGTAGCGCATGGCGCTGCTGCCGGAGTCGCTGCGGGCGTGCAGGGCGGGCCGGCCTTCGTGAGTGGTTGGCGCGTACGCGGTGTTCTGGCGGCCCTTGAAGATCTGGTGTTGCCATTGACCCTCACCCGTCAGGGCGCTGGCTTGTGCCCATGGAGAGCCTTTGACGTCCCCCTCTGCGCGCTGGAGCGGCGAGACGGCGCAGCCAGCCACCAGCAAGGGCAGCAGGAAGGTGAAGGATGTCAGGTGACGCAGAATCATGGCGGGCATGTTAGCGTCAGTCGGCGAAATCCGTTCCTTGCATATGCTAGTGAGAAACCCTCATTCGACACGCGCGATTTCAGCCGATAAGGTATGAATGGGCGGAGTCAAGTCCCAAGTGCAACACCGATTTATTGAATTGAGGAATTGGGTTG
>JAYSGB010000051.1:0-14243 GCA_041913045.1 Burkholderiaceae bacterium
AGGGAAAAGATGGACATATCATGCCTTACTTTTTATGACACAGTAAGATTAAGGATGGTGTTCAAAACCCCGGTCAAGCCCGAATGGTGTGCGCAAGGCACGACAGGAACAATGGCATCATGAACCAACAAGAACTTGTCCTGAACCCCGAGCACGCGGCGCACGCATAAATCGGTGATTCTCGACGAGATGAACTTGGTGGTGCAGTGGACCGCGTAGCTGTCGCTGACTGCCCCTCAAGCACCTCGGGCCAAGACCGGGCGCACGCCGTTTGAGCTGGTGAAGATGCTGCGCATTCATTTCTTACATGTCGCTCGCTTCGTTCGCGTTCGGCCTCGATGTGGACGGTGCCGACGATTTGGTAGGGCCTCGCCGCCGCGACGTAGTCGGCCGGCATACGGTTGCCCTGGCGTAGCAATGCGTAGTCGCCAAGGAAGAAGTCGTGTGCCTCACTCAGCCACGGATAGTGGCCGTTGCCGCGGTCCCAGAAGTGGTGGTGCGCGTCGAGAATACGCCGCGGGTGCGGGACTGGGCGCTGGTCAGCCTTAGTCGGCAACGAGACCATCAGCCCAGCCCCCGCGCCGACAGGCTTTTAAACAGCGCCTGGATGCCTAACTCCCAGGGTGGGATCGCATCGCAGTAGTCAACCCAGTTCACCAGCCCTCCAAGTCGAGCGCTGCTGATGCGCACTCGGTCGCCGCGATGGTGGGTGAAGCCGGCGCCGGGGGCATCGCGGTCCTGGGTCGGCGCGAACATGGTGCCGCAGAAAAGCATCATCCCGTCCGGGTATTGGTGGTACTTGCCCATTGCATGGCGGACCAACTCCAGGGGGTCGCGGCTGATCTTGGTCATTGAGCTGCTGCCGTTCAGCACAAACCCGTCGGGACCCTGCACTTCCAGCGCGATTTCTGCTTGGCGCACATCGTCGATTCCGAAGCTGTCGTCGAACACACGGATGAACGGTCCGATGGCGCAAGCGCCGTTGTTGTCCTTGGCCTTGCCGAGAAGAAGCGCGCTGCGGCCTTCGAAGTCACGCAGGTTGACGTCGTTGCCCAGGGCCACGCCTACTACTCGGGCGCTGGACGTCACCGCCAGCACCACCTCGGGTTCCGGGTTGTTCCAAGTCGAGTCGGGGTGCAGGCCGACGCTGACGCCGGTGCCAACTGAAGACAGCGGCGCCGCCTTGGTGAACACCTCTGCGTCGGGGCCAATTCCGACCTCCAGGTACTGCGACCACATCTGGCGTGCGATTAGCACCTCCTTTAGTGCGGCTGCCTTGAGCGAACCGGGCTTTATCGCTGAAAGGTTGTCGCCGACCACGGCTACTACCTGTTTGCGCACGGCATCGGCCTTGGCAGCGTCACCACGTGCCTGCTCCTCAATGACCCGCTCCACCATGCTCTCGACGAAAGTTACGCCGGCGGCCTTGACAACCTGCAGGTCGTTCGGAGCCAGCAAGTGGCGGCGGGTCGGGTCGGGGCCGTGGTCGGCAGTCGACTGCAGCCACTCTTCGATCGGGCCGAGGTCCGGACCCTGCACAGTACGCAGGGTTGCAGGTAAGTCGCCAACTTCCAGCAGCGCCGACATGGTCGGCGCTGTTGCGCTGACATCGACGAGTCGCCCGCCACGAACCAGAACTACTGTGGGTCCACCGCGTTCGCCCGGCAGCCATACGCGACCGACGAGCAGTCCCTGCTCTCTGCTCTGCGGCAGAGTCTCTTCAAGTGTGAGTTTGCGTGCTCGAGCGGCCATCAGATTTTGACCTTCGCGTCGTTTATCACCTTGCCCCAGCGGACCTGCTCATCCGCCATGAAGTTGGCGAAGCGCTGCATAGAGCCACCTCCACCTTCGGCGCTGTAGCCCTCCAACTTCTCGGCGACATCCGGCATCGCTAGCACCTTGTTGATGTCCTCGCTCATCCGCGCGGCCATCGCGGCCGGTAGCCTGGCCGGACCAACCATCCCGTACCAGGTCGCGGCCTGGAAGCCGGGAAAGCCGAGCTCGGCGACGGTCGGCACGTCGGCGAACTGTTTGGAACGCTTCTCGCTAGTCTGCGCGATTGCCACCAGCTTGCCCTGGCGGACCAGCTGGATCGCCGATGACATGGTTTCGAAGCTGAAGTCGATCTGACCGCCCAACAGATCGTTCAGCATTGGACCTGATCCCTTGTAAGGCACGTGCAGCGCATCTATACCTGCGCGCAGCTTGAACATTTCCAGCGCCAGATGCTGGGCGCTGCCCGGCCCAGCGGAGCCGAAACTGATCTGGCCTGGCTTGGCCTTGCACAGCGCAATCACGTCCCGCAGCGTCTTGGTGCCCGCACCCTGGCGGCAGACCAGCACGTTGGGGGTGACGCCGACCAGGGTCAGCGGCGTGAAGTCAGTAGCCACGTTGTAGCCCAGCTTGGGATACAGCGCCGGCGCCACCGCGTGGCTGCTAAAGTTTGCCATCAGCAGGGTGGTGCCGTCGGCCGGTTGCTTCGCCACGTACTCGGCTGCAATCACGCCCGCCGCGCCGGGCTTATTGTCCACAACCACTGTGGTGTTCCACATGGAGGCCAGCTTCTGGGCCAGCAGGCGGGCCACGGCATCGGTGCCGCCCCCGGCCGCGAATCCGACGATGATCCTGACCGGCTGGGTCGGCCCAGACTGGGCGTAGGAGATTGGGGCGGACAGCGCCATGGCGCCAGCAGAAAGGAAGGTACGGCGTTTCATGTTCATCACTTATTCAGGTCGACTTTGGATGCAATGTTCTTGATGTATGCGCTCTCGCGCGCCATGCTTGCCTGAAAGGTAGCCTGGTCTTCGTAGGTGTCGGTGCTGAAGTTTTGCTTTTCCATTACTTCGCGCAAAGAGGCTTCCTTCATGGTCTTGGCGACAGTCTCTTTGAGTACGTTGACCACTTCCGGCGGCGTGCCTTTAGGCACGGCCAAGCCGCGCCAGGTGCCCAGTACCAAGTCGTAGTTGAGTTCCTTCATTGTTGGAACTTGTTCGAAACCCTTGACGCGCTTCGCCGACATCACGCCCAGCGCGCGCAGCTTGCCGGCCTGCACGTTGGCCGCAACTTCCGGCGCGCTTGCGATCACAGCTTCGATGTGACCACCCAGAAGCGACTGGATGGCGGGATTGCCGCCAGCGAACGGAATATGGTTCAACGAAGCCCCAGCCTTGTCTGCTAGCGCTACCGCCGACAAATGCCACATGGATCCCTTGCCGGCATTGCCGATGCGCATGTTTGAATCGGCCTTCTTCGAAGCCGCCAGGAACTGCTCCAGCGTCGAGTACGGCGAATCGCCCCGTACCACAAGCACGGCTGGGTCGCCGTTTAGCTTGGCGATTGGAATCATTTCGTCCCAGCCGAACTTCGCCAGGCCCAGGTGGTTCAGGAAAGTCACCTCTACGGTGGTCAGCGCCACTTTGTAGCCGTCAGGCTTGGAGTTGATAACGTCGGTCCACCCGATTACGCCGGCTGCGCCCGGCTTATTCACCACTATGAAGTTTTGTGGGAAGTGCTTGACGGAGGCCGCTGAGAAGGCGCGAGCCATTGCGTCAGCGCCGCCACCGGCCGCATATGGCACGACGATTTCCACTGGCCGTTGCGGGTAGCCGCTGGCCTGGGCGTAGGCAGTGACGGGCATGCTGGCCGCCATAGACAGTGTGACTGCGATAGCGGCGAGGATGGGCGTTCGACGGTTGATCATGAGTTGTCTCTTTGGTTTGTGGTGATGATGAAAGGACCCGATGTATGAGGGAGTGCTGGGCACTCCAGCAACCAGGTCTGCGGCGAAACAAGCGAGAAAAATTTGAATTTAGGGATAGAAAAAATCTGGAATGCAGACTTGCCCACAGCGGAGGCATTAACCGAACGCGCCCCGGGCGCGTAGCCGCTCAATCACGGCCTCGTCGCAGCCAGCATCGCGCATGATTTCCTCAGTGTGCTGGCCCAACAGTGGCGGCGGGTAGCGCAACTGCTGCGGCGTTCCGCACATCTTGACCGGGAAGCCTAGCTGCCTGATGTTGCCTTCGACAGGGTGCTCCATCTCCAGCACCATATTGCGGGCTTCGGCCTGCTCGCTCACAAGTGCCTCGTCATAGGTCAAGATTGGCGCGGCAGGCACACCCGCCGCCAGCAGCGCGGTGATCCAGTGGTCAGCTGGCCGAGCTGCTAGGGTCGGCTCGATGGTGGCGACCAGAGCCTCACGGTTCTTTAAGCGATCGGTGTTGGTGGCAAAGCGCGCGTCGTCCAACAGGTCGGTGCGCCCCAGCACATCGCAGAGGGCGGTCCACAGCTTCTGGTTGGCAGCGCCCAACACGAAGTGACGGTCGGCGGCGCGGAACGCTTGGTAGGGCGCGCTCATTCGATTGGCACTGCCGATCGGTGTGGGCACCTTGCCCGTACCCCAGTACTCGGCGACTTCCCAGATCGACAAGCAGAGAGCGCTTTCGAAGAGAGAGACATCGACGTATTGGCCTTCACCACTGCGCTCCCGCCCCTGCACAGCACTCAGGACTGCGTAGGCGGCAAATAGACCGGCACCGAGGTCGCCCACCGGAACGCTGTTCTTGGCTGGTGCGCCATCTGGGTGGCCGGTCACGCTCATGATGCCCGTCATGGCCTGGGCTATCAGGTCGAAGCCCGGTCGGGATGCCCAGGGACCGCTCTGACCGAAGCCGGAGATACTGGCGTATACGAGTCGGGGGTTAATCTTCTGAAGAACCGGGTAATCGATCTTCAAGCGCGCAGCAACGCCGGGGCGGTTGTTCTCGATCATCACATCGGCCGTGCGAACCAGCTCGTAGAAAGCCTCAAGGCCTGCTTCACTCTTTAGATCGATTTCGATGCTGCGCTTGTTGCGGTTCAGGGCCAGGAAGCCGCCGCTGTCGGCGCCCTTGAGTTTGAAGCCCATCGATCGCCGTGTTTGGTCGCCCAAGTGCGGTGGTTCAACTTTGACAACATCGGCACCCATGTCGCCCAGCAGCATGCAGCAGAAAGGACCAGCCATGACCTGGCTGACGTCTAAGACCTTGAGGTGAGAAAGCGGAAGAGGTTTAGTCATCGGAGTTGGTGTAGGACAGTAGCCACATTTGCTAGCCACCGGATTTCGCAAGAGACGGGTCAGTTTAGGAACGCGGCGCGAGCCAGGTCAAACGACAATTTTTAGGGGCCGACGCGAGTTTTTTTCTCTTGGCATCTGCTTGCTCGCGCTCTTAAACTGGCCGCCTTTTGCAACATCCTCTCGACATGTCCACCTCGATCCTCCTCGAACGCGAAGACCACATCGCTACCGTCATACTGAACAAGCCGGACAAGATGAACGCACTTGATCTCGGCATGTGGCACGACCTCGGCGACGCCTTCCACACTCTGTCGGCGGACGACAGCGTGCGATGCGTCGTTCTGCGCGGCGCAGGTGATAAGGCATTTTCTGCAGGCGCTGACATTGAGGAGTTCGAGCGAACCAGAGACACCGCAGAGAAGTCGCGTGCCTACTCCAAGGTGACACAGATGGCGCTCGCTGCCATAGCCGACTGCCCGCACCCGGTAATTGCCCAGATCCACGGTGCCTGCGTCGGCGGCGGCTTGGAAATGGCGACCATGTGCGACATGCGCATCTGCGGCGCTTCCAGCCGCTTCGGCGTACCCATCAATCGTCTGGGCCTAGTGGTCTCGTACGAGGAACTGCGCGGACTGATTCCGCTGGCCGGCAAGGCCGGGACGCTAGAGATACTGCTGGAAGGTCGGATCTTCGGGGCCGAAGAAGCCAAGCAGATGGGCCTTGTCAACCGCTTCGTTGCTGACGAGAACGTCGCTGCCGAGGTGGCGTCCGCCGCCAAGCGCATCAGCCTGGGAGCACCGCTGGTGGCTCGCTGGCACAAGAAGTTCATCAATCGGCTGTTGCAGGACATCCCACTGACACCGTCACAGCTAGATGAGGCGCACCTTTGCTTCGATACCGAGGACTTTCGGATTGGCCGTGACGCTTTTCTGGCGAAGACAAAACCGACATTCGTGGGGCGCTGACCCCTCCGTCTTCGTCGGGCCGGTCTACTTCGAACCCGCCGGAGCCATCCCTTCGCTACGCACCCAATCCACGAACGTCGCAATGCGAACATCCCCCGCGCGGTGCATCGGGAACACCATGTAATACGCCGATCCGACCGGCAACGACACCTCGAAAGGCCGCACAAGACGTCCGGCCAGCAGGTCCTGTTCTACCCAACTGTCCTTCACCAGTGCGACGCCAAGGCCGTCAATCGCAGCATTGATGACCAAGTGGCTGGGTGTGAAGGACAGGCCTCGCGAAGCGTCTACATTCAGTGCTCCGGCGTGTTTGAGCCAGGCCGACCAGTGCGGATTGCTCCCGTTGCTGTAGGTGCTGGCATCGTGAAGCAAGGTATGGTGCTTCAGGTCGGCCGGCTCGCGTAGCGGGTGTTCACCGTGCAGCAAGTGGGGGCTGCAGACCGGGAACACATTAACCGCTAGGCACATTTCCGAATGCAGCCCGGGGTAATAGCCGCTGCCAAAGCGGATTGCCACGTCGTAGGTGTCGCGGGCGAAATCGGGTGGGCTGGAGTCGGTCGAGACCCGGATGTCGATCTCGGGGTGGGCCTTTATGAATCGGTCCAGCCGTGGGATCAGCCACTTGGCGGCAAAGGTAGGTGGTATGTCAACCCTCAGCACTTGCGCCAGCTCAGCGCTCAGTTGGCGGGTAGCGTCAGTCAGCACACGGAATGCCTCCTGAACCGATGGCAGGTAAGCACGGCCAGCAGCGGTCAAAGTCAGAGCCTTAGCCTCACGAATGAACAGCGCCATGCCCAGGTGCTCCTCCAGGGTCTTGACCTGGTGACCGACGGCTGACGGCGTGACAAACATCTCGTCGGCCGCCTTGGTGAAGCTTAAGTGCCGAGCCGCGACCTCGAACGCTCGCAGGGGGTTCAGCGGGGGAAGTGGACGAGCCATAGACTCTTAGATGTAGAGTTCCAAGGGGGTGTTTATGGGCGATACTGCTTATCGGGTTTCTGGTTCAGTTCAGGATGTGGTCGATCAAGGAATGACGGAACAGAAACGATGCAAGGGTACCTGCTAAAGCGCGAAAGCTTAGGTCGGACGGACTTTTCAAAATTCGGTTTGTACGGCCAGCGGGGGGGGCAAGTCACGCACTCAAAAAGGCGAATCTTCAATAGACATTATGCCCAGAGAAAGCAATCCGTTGAATCATTCATCGCCGTTCAACAGCTGCGGAAGGAGGGATACCTCATCAGCGCTTCTCTGAGCAACGGGCTCAACGCAACTGGACGGCGCGTTTGTTGATTTCCACGAAGGAGTGACCCAGGGTCACATTTGCGTGAAAATCAACACAAAAGGGCTCTCGCACCTGCGTTCAACTGGGCTTGTATGCCTACATAAAGCGCTTGGCGCATGCCCTTGGTCAACATGGCGTGGGTTTGCTGGTTTCTAAGTGCGGATACAAGCGAGTTCACAAAGATTTCGCTTTGCGGGCATTTCTGAAGAACCCAAACTACCGGGTTCGTACAGAACTGCCCACATCCCAAGATCAAAGACGCTTCCAATGTCTGCGCCAGTGCGGTGCCACCCAACTCCAGCGCTTGGGAATTGGCCACCACACGATTGGTGGCCCCCAACTCCCCACAAAATGGAATGGGGCTGGTTCTTGCTCGAGCGGCAGCCTGCAACGCAACACCGCCAAGAGTTGAACCAGTAAATGCACCTACAGCGATCAACGGGTGCTGGATCAGACCACCCCAATCTGGTTGCCTAAGCCTAGCACCATCTGGATCAGGCCGTCGTGCAGCCCTTGCGCATGCAGGACCTTCCTGGCATGAGAACGCACCAAGTCGCAAATTCGGGTTCGATGACAACCCTACCGAAGGAATGCACTTTGATCATAGCGCAGTACCGTCCCGGCCAGACCGACATTTTCTCGTCCCAAACGTGAATAAAACTCGTTTGCCCGCTGCGACTAGCCTCCGTACACTAATCTCAGTGGCGGCAATCAGCCCGTCGACAGAAAAAGCGAATTACCTGTCATGAGCGTCATTACAAGTATCGAGGACCTGCGTGTTCTCGCCGAGAAGCGCGTGCCGCGTATGTTCTATCAATACGCAGATTCCGGCTCTTGGACCGAAAGCACCTACCGCGCTAACCAGGCGGATCTCGCTCGTATCCATTTCCGCCAGCGCGTTGCCGTCAACCTTGAGCGACGCAGCACCCGAGCCACCATGCTGGGTCAGGAAGTTGCGATGCCGGTGGCTATTGCCCCGACGGGCCTGACCGGTATGCAACATGCTGACGGCGAGATTCTGGCGGCCCGAGCCGCACGTGACTTCGGCATTCCTTTCACTTTGTCGACCATGAGTATCTGTTCGATCGAAGACGTGGCCGAGGGCACCGATGGCCACCCGTTCTGGTTCCAAGTCTACGTGATGCGCGATCGCAAGTTCGTCGAGCGTCTGATCGCGCGGGCCAAACACGCCAACGTCTCGACGTTGGTACTGACGTTGGACCTGCCGATCAGTGGTCAACGCCACAAGGACATCAAGAATGGTCTGTCGGCCCCGCCGAAACTGACGTTGCCGAACCTGATGAACATTGCAAGTAAGCCATACTGGTGGTTGAGCATGCTGCGGACGCGACGGCGCACGCTGGGCAACATTGTCGGCCACATTGATGGCGTGGGCGACAACGCACTATTGTCGGAATGGTGTGCTCGCCAATTCGACCCAACGCTGAACTGGGACGACGTGCGCTGGATCCGTGGCCTTTGGGACGGCAAACTGGTGCTCAAGGGAATCCAGGACATCGAGGACGCCCGCATCGCAGCGGACACCGGCGCCGACGCGTTGATCGTGTCCAACCACGGCGGTCGGCAACTCGATGGCGCACCGTCCTCAATCGTGGCGCTGCCACTGATTGCCGAGGCCGTCGGCCACCGCATGGAAGTGCACATGGACGGTGGCATCCGCTCAGGCCAGGATGTGTTGAAGGCAATGGCCTTGGGCGCCAAGGGCACCTATATCGGCCGCTCCATGCTGTATGGGCTGGGCGCCATGGGTGGCCCGGGCGTTACAAAGGCGCTGGAGATTATCCAGAAGGAACTCGACCTGACGATGGCATTCTGCGGCGAGACCGACCTGGGCGCGATTGACCGCCGCATCCTATTTTCGGCCACTGAACGCTTCGAGCCTGCGCATGGGGTGCAGGTCGCGGCCTGATTCTATGGACAGCTTGATGCGCGGCATCCCTATCGTCGACGCCCACCAGCACTTCTGGGATCCGGGCGTCAACTACCACCCTTGGCTGTGTGACGTGGATCCCATCCCTTTCCGTTACGGCGACTACACCGCCCTGCGGCGGACATACCGGCCAGTAGACTACCTGCAAGACGCATCGCGCTACACCGTGGCCGGTACGGTCTATGTCGAGGCTGAGTGGAGCGCCAGCGCCGCCGTGGATGAAATGACCTGGATCGCGGATTTAAGGCAGGCCACCGGCTACCCAAGTGTGGCTGTGGCTCAGGCTTGGCTGGATCAGCCGGACATCGCACAGCAGTTGGATCGCCTGCATGCCTTTGATTTCGTGCGCGGCATCCGCCACAAGCCGCGCTCAAATGCCTGTCCACAGGACGGCACGCCTGGCGGCATGACAGACGCTGTCTGGCGCCGAGGTTTCGCAGAGCTGGCACGCACGGGACTGCGCTTTGACCTGCAGACGCCTTGGTGGCACTTGCACGAAGCGTCAGTTCTGGCAACCGACTTCCCGCACGTGCAGTTTGTCATCAACCACACAGGGCTGCCTGCCGACCGCAGCGACGCCGGGCTTGCGGCTTGGCGAGCCGCACTGGTGCAAGCGGCTACGTGCCCCAATGTCGCACTCAAGATCTCTGGCCTCGGCGTCAAGGACCAGCCGTGGACGATTGATGCCAACCGCCCCATCGTACTGGCCGCAATCGAGGCCTTCGGCGTCGATCGCTGCATGTTTGCCAGCAACTTCCCGGTCGACAGTCTGTGCGCCCGCTTCGACCAGATCTACGACGGCTTCGCCGCCATCGTTCAGGACTTCGCCGCAACCGAAAAGCGCGCGCTATTCCACGACAACGCGGTCCGTATCTACAGCATCACCGCACCATGACTTCAAGAATAGCTTCATCACCTGCCGCCATCGGCTTCATCGGCCTCGGCCTGCTCGGCCAGGCAATGGCACTGCGGCTTGCACAGCAAGGATTTCAGCTGTTGGTCTGGAACCGGGAACCGGAACGTTGCACGGCCCTGGCCGAAGTGGGAGCCATGGTTGCCGCTTCGCCGCAGGAAGTCGCCCGCAGGTGCGATGTGATCTGTCTGTGCGTCATCGACGGCGGCGCTGTGCGAGACGTCGTGTTCGGCCCGCAAGGTCTGATAGGGGCGCCACGAGCGCCACGCACCGTGGTCGATTTTTCCACCGTCAATCCGGGCGAGACCCGCGCGATCGCAGCGCAGGCCGCCGTACTAAACTTGCGCTGGATCGACGCTCCTGTCAGCGGCGGCCCGGCCGCGGCGCTGGCCGGTCAGCTGACGATGATGTGCGGCGCAGAGGCGGAACACTTGGCAGCAGTGCAACCCGTGCTGGCCGCCTTGGCCACCCGACGCGCCCACGTCGGAACGGTCGGTAGTGGCCAGGAGATGAAGGTGCTCAACCAGGCGCTGGTCGGCGCGACCGCCGTTATGCTAGCCGAGGTGCTGACGCTGGCTCGTAGCCTCGGCCTCCCCATCGAACTGGTGCCTTCATGCCTGGAAACGGGACTGGCCGATTCCGTCGGCCTGCAGCGCATCTGGCCGCGAATGGCCGCCGAGCAATACGCTCCCCCGACCGGCCGCGCATCTCAGATGCTCAAAGACCTAGAGAACGTGGACAGCCTGCGTTCCGGCGGAAAGCTCGAACTGCCGCTGCTACAGACAGCCGTTGCGCAGTACCGGACTTATGTCAATGAGCGTGGCGCGGGAGACACCGAAACCTTCTCCATTCCCAGGCTATATCGCCCTTAAGAACCACATGACCACAAAAATCTACCAGAACTACATCGACGGGCAATGGCTTGCCGCAGACAACGCTGCCCCGAACCAAAATCCGTCGAACACCGACGACATCATCGGGCACTACGCACAAGGCAGTGCGCGCGACGTCGATGAAGCCGTGCAGGCTGCCAGCGCAGCCTTCCCCGCTTGGTCTACTTCCGGCATACAGGCCCGCTCTGACGCGCTGGAGCGCATCGCGGCCGAGCTGCTGGCGAGGCGCGACGAACTGGGTACCCTTCTAGCGCGCGAGGAAGGCAAGACACGCGTTGAAGGCGTGGGCGAGGTCACTCGAGCCGGCCAGATTTTTCGCTTTTTTTCCGCCGAATGTCTGCGCCTAGCAGGAGAGACCGTGCCTTCGGTGCGACCCGGCATCGGTGTGGAGATCACGCGCGAACCCGTGGGAGTGGTTGGTCTGATCACACCCTGGAACTTCCCGATGGCGATCCCCGCCTGGAAAGTGGCGCCAGCACTGGCTTTTGGCAACTGCGTGGTGCTCAAGCCCGCAGAATTGGTACCCGGTTGCGCCTGGGCGTTGGCCGAGATCATCTCCCGCGCAGGCTTGCCTCCAGGGGTTTTCAACTTGGTAATGGGCTCTGGCAGGGTGGTCGGCGATGCGATGGTAAGTCACCCAGGTATTAACGCCATCAGCTTCACTGGCTCGGCCGCCGTCGGCAGCCGCATTGCTCAAACCTGCGCCGCGAACCTAAAGAAGGTTCAACTGGAGATGGGTGGCAAGAACCCACAAGTGATACTAGACGATGCCGACCTGCAGCACGCTGTGGAACTGAGCACGCAGAGCGCCTTCTATTCCACTGGCCAGCGGTGCACCGCGGCCAGCCGATTAATCGTAACAGACAGCATATACCCGGCCTTTGTCGCAGCGATACAGGAACGTATGACTCGAATCAAGGTCGGCAATGCCCTGGTCGCAGGGACCGACGTTGGTCCTGTCGTGTCGGCCGACCAACTCGAGCAGGACCTGGCCTACGTAGCGATCGGCAAAGGAGAAGGCGCTGTTCTTGCCTGCGGTGGCGGACTCGTGGGCTGCCACGCCGGCAGCTCGGCCAAGGGCTATTTCATGGCCCCGGCACTGTTCACCGATACCACGGCGGACATGCGCATCAACCGCGAGGAGATCTTTGGCCCAGTGGCCAGTGTGATTCGAGTCAAGGACTATGAGGCGGCATTGGCAATCGCGAACGACACCCCGTTCGGATTGTCGGCCGGAATCGCAACAACTTCGTTGAAGTATGCAACCCACTTCAAGCGTAACAGCCACGCCGGTATGGTGATGGTCAACCTCCCGACTGCCGGTGTCGACTATCACGTGCCATTTGGTGGCCGCAAGGGTTCGAGCTACGGCCCACGCGAACAGGGCTCGTACGCCCGCGAATTCTTTACCACAGTCAAGACGTCCTACACGCTAGGTTGAGGGTTGGTCAAGTAATGCACCGGACACTGGGTTGAACCGCCTCGGGTTTGAACTGCCCCCCAGAAGTGGGATGGTCGTGATCCCGTCAATCAGGCGGCATTTATCAGCCGGTATTCCACCTGAATGAGCCATTGCAATCCGAGCTTAATGTGCTCGGGGTTGTAGTGACGGATGTAGTCATTCGCGAGGGTGTGCAGAATTTTGTGTGAACGGACAATCAACCGCCGGCGCAAACCGGCTTGTCCATAAGCACCATGACCCTCAAGAAAAACGAAGTACCCGAAGAACTGTTGTCGGCCTGCTGGCCAACTACAAGAAACCCGAAGACCTCATTGGTAACAACGGCCTGCTCAAGCAGTTGACCAAGCTGCTGGTGGAGCGAGCCCTGGACGCCGAACTGACCGAGCACCTGGGCCACGAACGCAACGAAGCCGTCGCCAATGCCAGCGGCAACACCCGCAACGGCAAGAGCAAGAAGACCCTCAAGGGCGAGTTCGGCGAATTGCCCATTGAAGTGCCACGCGACCGCCATGGCAGCTTCGAGCCTCAGCTCATCCCCAAGCACCAGACCCGCTGGGCCGGCTTCGACGACAAAATCATCTCGCTGTACGCCCGTGGCATGACGGTGCGCGAGATACAGGCCCATCTCGAAGAGATGTATGGCACCGAGGTCTCACCCAGCTTGATTTCCTCGGTGACTGACGCCGTGGCTGACGAGGTCAAGGCCTGGCAGGCCCGGCCGCTGGAGCCGATTTACCCCATCGTCTATCTGGACTGCATCCATGTGAAGGTGCGCGAGGGCGCGGTGCGGGTCAAGGCGGTGTACCTGGCCATCGGCATCACCATGACGGGCGACAAGGAGGTGCTGGGCCTGTGGCTAGCGCAGACCCACGGCGCCAAGCTCTGGTTGCAGGTGGTCACCGAGCTGCGCAATCGGGGCGGGCAGAACATCTTCATCGCCTGCGTTGACGAGCTCAAGGGCTTCCCCGATGCGATTGAGGCGGTATTCCCCAAGGCAGTGGTGCAACTGTGCATCGTGCACATGGTGCGCCACAGCCTGAACTACGTCTCGTGGAAGCGCCGCAAGGAAGTTGCGGGCGAACTGCGCCACATCTACACCGCCGCCACCGCCGAGGAGGCCGAGCTGATGCTCGGTGAGTTCGAGGACCGTTGGGGTGACGAATACCTGCCTATTGGCCAGTCCTGGCGGCGCAACTGGAGCCGGCCGATTCCGTTCTTCGATTACCCGCCGGAAATCCGCAAGGTCATCTACACCACGAATGCCATTGATCCGGTCAACATGAGCCAGAGGAAGCTGACCAAGAACTGGGGCTTGTTCCGCAGCGACGAAGCGCTGACCAAGCTGTTCTACCTGGCCCTGCGCGACATCAGCCAGGAGTGGACCATGCCCATCCGGGATTGGAAGGCTCCGCTCACCCGGTCTACCATTCAGTTCGGAGACCGCATCTCCGTCAACTGAAGTCCGACCCGTTTACACAAAAATTCGAACACGCCCGGAATTGAGGAGGCTCCAACGTCTGAGAAGATGGAGCCATGACAAAGTCAAACAAGTTCTCTCCGGAAGTCCGCGAGCGCGCCGTGCGCATGGTGCAGGAGCACCGAGGCGACTACCCCTCGCTGTGGGCAGCCATTGAATCGATAGCCCCCAAGATTGGCTGCGTGCCGCCGACGTCCCCCCGGATTTGAGTAGCAGGTGAGCTTGGAGTCCAATCCCATGTGAC
>JAYSGB010000052.1:0-12075 GCA_041913045.1 Burkholderiaceae bacterium
TGCGCCCAGGGGCTGGCGCGCCTTGCGAGGTGCCGAGAAGCGCAGATGCCGTGGCCAGCGCGCTTTAGCGCGCTTCGTTAACTGACTTGCGGCAGATGTCCGACCGGAGCGTTTCGCTAGAAACGTGTAGGGAGTTTCTGCCGCGTGGCCACGGCATAGAGCATCGCAGGGAAGCCGGTGCGCAGCACCGGCCACCTCGTTGAAGCGCCAGCCCCTGGGCGCACACGCCTTGCCCCCCCCACGCCCCAGCGTCAAGCGTCCCCAGCCCGCACAGCAAACCGCCGCTCTCGCTCGTACGGGAAAACGTCGTGCACATGCCCCGCCAGAATGCGCTCCTTGTGCGCCTGCCAAAACCCCGCGTCCAGCAAATCGGCGTGGTGCTTCATGAACACCTCCCGCGCCAGCGGATTGCCCAACAGAAACGGCTCAAACGTCTCCGGGAACACATCGTTCGGCCCCACGCTGTACCAGACCTCGCCGCTCAGCTCATCCTCCTCGTTGCGCGCAGGCGGCACGCGGCGGAAGTTGCAACTGGTGATGTACTCGATCTCGTCGTAGTCGTAGAACACCACCTTGCCGTGGCGCGTGATGCCAAAGTTCTTCCACAACATGTCTCCGGGGAAGATGTTGGCCGCCACCAGGTCCTTGATCGCGTTGCCGTACTCCACCACCGCATGCTCGATCTGCCCGCGCGCCCGGGCATCACCAGGGTTCTTCTGCAAGGCGTCGAACGCCTCCTGCAAATAGATGTTGAGCGGAATCATGCGCCGCTCGATGTACACATGCTTGATCAGCACCTCGATGTTGCCGTCGCCATTGCGGTCACCGATCTCGATCTGGCTGGGCGCGAACTTCTGGATTTCGGCAATCAGCTCGTCGCTGAAGCGCTCACGCGGAAAACCCACGCCCGAGAACTCCAGCGTGTCCGCCATGCGGCCCACGCGGTCATGCTGCTTCACCAGCAGGTACTTGCCGCGCACCTGTTCACGCGTGGTGTCCTTGGGCGCAGGAAAAAAATCCTTGATCACCTTGAACACGAAAGGGAAGCTCGGCAGGTCGAACACCAGCATCACCATGCCCTTGATGCCGGGCGCAGTGCGGAACACGTCGGTGCTGTGGCGCAGGTGGTAGAGAAAGTCGCGGTAAAAGAGCGTCTTGCCCTGTTTGGCCAGGCCCAGCGCGTTGTAGAACTCCGCACGCGGCTTGCGCGGCATCAGGCTGCGCAGGAACTGCACGTAGGCGCTGGGCACCTCCATGTCCACCATAAAGTAGGCCCGCGCGAAGCTGAAGATCATTAGCAGATCGTCTTCGCCATGCAGCAGCGTGTCGATGATGAGCTGCCCCTTGCGGTTGTGCAGAATGGGCAGCGCAAACGGCACTTCCTGGAAGCCATTGATGAGCTTGCCCACCACGTAGGCGCCCTTGTTGCGGTAGAACAGGCTGTTCAACACCTGAATCTGGAAATTCGACCGCAGCTTCTCATGGTCGAACAAGGGTTGCAGCGCCTGCCACACACTCAAGGTGTCGCGTTCAAAGTCATCAAACGGTACGCGCAGGCCAAAGTCGGCCACCATGCGGCGTATCTCGTCAAGAATGTTGTGCTGCGTGGGGTAATAACAGCGGTAGGTGGGGTGCGCAGCGGGGTTCTCGGGCTCTATGTACTCGGTACTCACCGCCGGGCGAACGAAGATGAAGTCGTTCTGAAAATAGCTGCGATGCAGGATTTTGGTGGTGACCGAATTGAAGAAGGTCTCGGCCAGTTCGGGCTGGCGGTGGTCCACCAGCATGCCGATGTACAGCAACTTCACCTGCTGCCACACCTCCATGGGCTGCTGCGCGGCTTTGAACTCCCTCTCCAGCCGCGTCACACACTCTTTCACGCGCAGGTCATAGAACTCTATGCGCTCGCGCTGCGCACGCTGCTGGGCGTGCCAGTCCTGTGTCTCGAAGCGGTGCCTGGCCCGGGCCGACTCCGTGCGAAACAGACGGTAGTGCCGGTTGAAGCCGTCGATCATCGCACGGGCGATGTCCACGGCAACGGACGAATCCAGTCGGCGCGGCAGCATGGCGCCAGCGTCAGCTCGCCGGGAGCGCCTCGCGCGGGTAACGCTTGAGCGCGTTGCGGAACACCGGCATCACTTCTTCGGGGCGGCTCATGCTCACGCCCAAGTCTTTCACCAGGCCATCCTTCAAGCCGTAACACCAGCCGTGCACCGACACCCGCTGCCCACGCGCCCAGGCGTCCTGCAGCACATTGGTCAGCGCCACGTTGCCCACCTGCTCAATCACGTTCATCTCGCACAGCACGTCCTCCTGCACGGCCACGGGCAGGTGGTCCAGGCGGCGGCGGTGGCGCACCTTCACGTCATGCACGTGGCGCAACCAGTTGTCGGCCAGACCCACCCGCGCCCCACGCAGCGTGGCCAGCACGCCGCCACACCCGTAGTGGCCCACCACCAGAATGTGCTCCACCTTCAGGTATTCCACGGCAAACTGGATCACCGACAGCGCGTTCAGGTCCGAATGCACCACCACGTTGGCCACGTTGCGATGCACGAACACCTCACCCGGCTCCAGGCCCGTGATCTGGTTCGCAGGCACCCGGCTGTCCGAGCACCCAATCCACAGGTACTTCGGGTTCTGCTGCTGCGCCAGCTGCTGGAAATAGCCCGGCCGCTCCTGCTCGACCTGGGCGGCCCAGCGGCGGTTGGCTTCAATGAGGTTCTGAAGGGGATGAGTCATGCCGCGATTGTGGCCCAAGCGGGCCACCACTGACACACCAGCGAAACCCTATCAACAGGTTTCTGCAAACAGTTCGCGGCCGATCAGCATGCGGCGGATCTCGCTGGTGCCCGCACCAATCTCGTACAGCTTGGCGTCGCGCCACAGGCGGCCCAGCGGGTATTCGTTGATGTAGCCGTTGCCACCGAAGATCTGGATGCCGTCGCCCGCCATGCGCGTGGCCTGCTCGGCGCACCACAGAATCACGCTGGCACAGTCCTTTCGCACCTGGCGCACGTGCTGCGCACCCAACTGGTCCAGGTTCTTGCCGATCTGGTAGCAGAAGGCGCGGCCGGCCTGCAGCACGGTGTACATGTCGGCCACCTTGCCCTGGATGAGTTGGAACTCGCCAATGCTCTGGCCAAACTGCTTGCGGTCGTGGATGTAGGGAATGACGTTGTCCATCACCGCCTGCATGATGCCGATGGGCCCCGCCGCCAGCACGGCGCGCTCGTAATCCAGGCCGCTCATCAGCACCTTGGCGCCGTTGTTCAGGCCACCCAGAATGTTCTCCTCGGGCACTTCCACGTTGTTGAACACCAGTTCACCCGTGTGGCTGCCGCGCATGCCCAGCTTGTCCAGCTTCTGCGCAATGCTGAAGCCCTTCATGCCTTTTTCGATGATGAAGGCGGTCACACCGCGCGCGCCCATTTCCGGTTCGGTCTTGGCATAGACCACCAGCGTATCGGCGTCGGGCCCGTTGGTGATCCACATCTTGTTGCCGTTGAGCACGTAGTAGCCGCCCTTGTCCTCGGCCTTCAGCTTCATGCTGATCACGTCCGAGCCCGCACCCGGCTCGCTCATGGCCAGCGCACCCACGTGTTCACCGCTGATGAGCCCCGGCAGGTACTTGCGCTTCTGCGCTTCGTTGCCATTGCGCTTGATCTGGTTGACGCACAGGTTGGAATGCGCGCCGTAAGACAGGCCGACCGAGGCGCTGGCGCGGCTGATCTCTTCCATGGCGATCATGTGCGCCAGGTAGCCCATGTTGGCGCCGCCGTATTCCTCGCCCACGGTGATGCCCAGCACGCCCAGGTCACCCATCTTGCGCCACAGGTCCATGGGGAACTGGTCGGTGCGGTCGATCTCGGCGGCACGCGGCGCAATCTCGGCCTGGGCAAAGTCGCGCACGGCGTCGCGCAAGGCGTTGATGTCGTCACCCAGCATGAAGTCGAGGCCGGGCAGGTTGGGCAGTGCGTTCATGGGAAAAGTCTCCTGTTGCGGAATGTGTGATCGGGTTGGTCGGTACTGTCAGTACGTTTTGGGTACGGGCACCAGGGTCTGCTGCATCACCGCGCAGTCACTGCGCTTGCCGTCGGCGGCCACGTGCGTCACTTCAGCGGTGGTGACGATCAACCGCTTGCCTGCACGGACCACGCGGCCGGTGGCATGCAGTTCGCCGCTCTGGAACGCCGCCAGGAAGTTGATCTTGTATTCCACGGTGGTCACTTCCATCTCGGGCGGCGCCACGGTAAGCGCCGCGTAGCCGCCAGCAATGTCAGCCAGCGCCCCCATGGCCCCGCCATGGAAGCCGCCCTGCTGCTGCGTCACACGGTCGGAATACGGCACGGCGAGCGTCACTTCCCCAGGTGCCACGCTCAGCAGGCGCACCCCCAGATGCTGCATCATGCCCTGGCGGGCCAGGCTGGCCTGCACACGCTCACGCAGCGCGGCTTCATCGACGGGGGTGGAGGTTTGGCTCATGGGTCTCCTGCAAGTCTGTGTCTTGCACAGCAATTGACGTTTACGTAAACGTCAATTATGCAACGAAGCAATGCCTTTTGGACTAAGGGGCTTCCCGAAGGCGTCGCCGCTCAGGCGGGCACGCCGTTCTTGTCCAGCTTGGCCAGCAGGGCGCGTGCCTCTTTTTCGTGGACCTTCACTTCGTCCAGGTTGGCCTGCAGGTCGGCCAGCTGCTCCTCAATCTGGCGGCGGTGTTCGGCCAGCACCACCAGGAACTTGCGCAACTGCGGCCCGGTGTCGCGCGGGCTGTCGTACATGTCGATAATGTCCTTGGCCTCGGTCAGGGACAGGCCCAGGCGCTTGGCGCGCAGCGTCAGTTTCAGGCGCGTGCGGTCGCGCGACGTGTAGACCCTGTTGCGCCCGCCCGGCCCCTCGCGACGGGGCTGGATCAGCCCCATGTCCTCGTAAAAGCGTATAGCGCGGGTGGTCAGGTCAAATTCCTTGGCCAGGTCGCTGATGGTGTAGGTGGTGACAGTTGCCATGTTGCGTCGTTAGAAATTGACGTTTACGTCAACGTCATGGCCGAATCTTAGCGGATGCCCCCGTTCTGCGCATCTTTAAAGTGCTCCAGGGGGTATATTTGCCTGATGCAAAACTCTGCCCCAACGCTGACCCTGGGCACAGCCTGGCGGCTGTGCCGCCCAGGCTTTCTCGTCATCACCGCTGTGGCAACGCTGCTGGGCATGGCCTCGGCGGCTGCCTGCGGGTGCGGGTTTGACGTCGTCAAGGCAAGCATCACATCCCTACTGGCCTGCATGGCCCACGCTGGCGCCAACATGCTCAACGACTACCACGACGCCCGCAACGGCGCCGATGCGGCCAACCCCGCACCGCTGAGCCCCTTCACTGGCGGTTCGCGGCTCATTCAGCAAGGCGCTGTGTCGCTCGAAGACGCCCGGCGGTTGGCGTGGATGCTCCTGGGCCTGACCGCTCTGGGCGGGCTGTGGCTGGCCGTCAAAAGCGGGGGCGGGCTACTGCTCATCGGCATGGCGGGCCTGCTGCTGGGCTGGGCCTATTCTGCCCCACCCCTGGCGCTCATGACGCGCGGCCTGGGTGAACTCACAGTGGCGGGCGTGTGGTGGCTGATGGTGATCGGCGCAGACTACGCGCAACGTGGACAGTTCTTCCCCATCCCCGCCAGCGTCGCCTTAAGCTACGCCATGCTGGTGGCCAACATCCTGCTGGTCAACGGCCTGCCCGATGCCGCGTCAGACGCTCAGGTGGGCAAGCGCACACTGGCCGTTCGCCTGGGGCCACGGTTGTCTGCCCTGCTCTATCTGCTGCTGGTCTTGCTGGCGCACGGCTGGCTGGCGCTCAGCGCCTGGCTGCTGGTTCCACCTATGCAAGCACTTTGGGGGCTGCTGTCGTTGCCGCTGTCGCTTGGCGCAGCGGGCCTGATTTGGCAGCGCGGCACCCGACCCGAAACACTGCGGCCGGCCATCGTGCTCACTATCGCTGCCACCGTGGTGCACGGTCTGGGCATGGCCGCCGGATTGCTGAGCATGCCACGCTAAGGCGGCCAGTAACGTTGGTCGTCAGGCCTGCCTGAGCCGTATGCGCTTGAGCGCCTGCCGCCGCTCGGAATGGTCGGGCAGCACGGCGGCCACCACGGCCCAGAAAGCCGGGCTGTGGTTCATTTCGCGCAGGTGGCTCAGCTCGTGCACCACCACATAGTCGATCAGTTCAGGCGCCAGGTGAATGAGCCGCCAGTTGAGCCGGATGCGACCATCTGACGAGGCACTGCCCCAGCGCGTGCCCGCGCTGGACAGGCGGAGCTGCGTGTAGCGCACACCCATGTGCGAAGCAAAGTGGTCCAGCCGCTGAACGAACAGTTCGCGTGCCTCGCGCATCAGCCAGGCGTGTACGGCATCCTTCAAGCGCTGCTCGTCGGCATCGCGCGCCAGGCCCACCAGCAAGCGGTCGCCCTGCACACAAGCGCCCGCACCGTCAAAGGCATGGCTCGGGTCCAACTCCAGCGTCAGGCTGCGGCCCAGGTAGTCCAGCATGGCACCGTCGTGCCAGCGCTGCGGGGGCAACGCGTTGCGCCCAAGCTCTTGCACCTGGCGCAGCTTGTCCAGCACCCAAGCTCCCTTGGTTTGTATGAAGGCCTCCACCTCGGCCACAGGCGCCCAGCGCGGCGCACGCACGCTCAGGCCCAGCGGCCCTACCGACAGGCCGATCGTGCGGCGCTGGCCACGCTTGAATTCATAGGCCACAACCGCTTCACCCACGCGGCACTGACGGTTGGCGCGGGGGTGGCGCCAGACCAGTGCGTCATCCGCCTGCCCGCCAAACAGGTCGAGTTGCAGCGTTTCCTCTGCGGCTTGCCGCATCGCCTGCTCAGGCCTTGGCTGCGCTGGTGCTGTAGGCCTCAGGGTCCAGGCGGCGCATCTCCGCCTCGATCCAGTCCTCTACCTCGCGCATCAGCTCGTCCGGGTCGCGCCCCTGGCTAGGAATGGGCTTGCCAATGGAAAACTCCACCACACCCGGCTTCTTGAGGAGGGCGCGGCGCGGCCAGCACTTGGCCGACGTCACCGCAATAGGTATGACCGGCGCGCCAGTTTGCACCGCCAGCCGGGTGCCGCCGGATTTGTACTGTCCCTTCTGCCCGCGCGGGATGCGCGTGCCCTCGGGGAACATGATCACCCACGTGCCCTTGTCCAGCAGGCGCTGCCCCTGCTGCACAACCTTGTTGAAAGCCTGCGCGCGTTTGCTGCGGTCAATGTGGATCATGTCCATACGCGACATCGCCCAGCCAAAGAAGGGCACATACAGCAGTTCCTTTTTGAACACATAGGCCAGCGGGTGCGGCATCAGCGCGGGCATGGCAAAGGTTTCCCAGGTGGACTGGTGCTTCACCAGCAGCACGGCAGGGGCCTTGCTGCCCACGGGCAGGTTTTCGTAGCCAATGATGTGGTTGCGGATGCCCAGAATCCAGCGCCCACCCCACACTACCAGCCGCAACCAGCCAGCGCACATCCAGTAAATCTTCGTGCTGCTCATGAACGGCGAGGCGATGATCACCGCCAGGGCCCAGGGCACCACGGTCACCGCCATGAACAGCAGGTGCAGGATTGAACGGATAGCTGACATCAAAAAGCTTTCTGCGCATCTAGCGCGAGCACGGCGTCGGCAAAGGCCGACAGGTCTTGGTGCACGGCCACCCCTTCGGGCAAGCCCGAAGGCTTGGTGCCGTCGCGGTGCTGTGCGGATTGCCCCGTCAGCACCAGGTGCGGCTGGCATCCCGCCGCCACGGCGGCCTGGGCGTCGCGCACCGAATCGCCCACCGCCAGAATCTGGGCAAGCGGGGTACCCATGCGCGTGGCAATCTGGAGGAACAACCCGGGCGCGGGCTTGCGGCAGTCGCAATCGTCCTCGGGCGCATGGGGGCAGAAGAACACCGCCTCCACCCTGCCACCCACGGCAGCCAGCATCTTGTGCATGCGGGCATGCACGGCATTGAGCGTGGCCACGTCGAACAAGCCCCGGCCCAGGCCGGACTGGTTGGACGCCACCACCACCCGCCAGCCGCCCTGGTTCAGGCGGGCCACCGCCTCCAGTGCGCCGGGCAGGGGCACCCAGTCGTCGGGCGTGCGGATGAAGTCCTCCGGGTCCTGATTGAGGGTGCCGTCCCGGTCGATGACAATGAGTTTCATGTCCTTCACCCGCTCCTTGCGCGTGGCGGTCAGGCCGCCAGGCGCGACAGGTCGGCCACGCGGTTCATGGCCTGGTGCAGCGTGGCCAGCAAGCCCAGGCGGTTGGCCTTGAGGGCCGGGTCGTCGGCGTTGACCATCACCTGGTCAAAGAAGGCATCCACGGGCGCTTTCAGCGCGGCCAGCGCCTTCAAATTGGCAGTGTAGTCCCCTGCCGCCCAGGCTGCATCGGCCACGGGCGCCACCTGCGCCAGGGCTGCATTCAGCGCGGCTTCGGCGGCCTCGCGCAGCAGCTCGGGCTTCACCACGGGCTGCACCTCGCCTTCGGCCTTCTTCAGGATGTTGCCCACGCGCTTGTTGGCCGCTGCCAGGGCCGGGGCCTCGGGCAGCGCAGCAAAGGTGCGCACGGCTGCCAGACGGCGGGCCACCTCGCCCAGGCGCTGCGGGCGCAGGGCCAGCACGGCGTCCACTTCCTGGGCGCTGTAGCCCTGCTCACGCAGACTGCCGCTCAGGCGGTCGTAGATGAAATCGCTCAAGGCGGCAGATGGATCGGTGATCTTGTCGCCAAACACGGGCACGGCCAGGGCCAGCAGGGCTTTCAGGTCCAGCGGCAGGTCCTTCTCGATCAGCATGCGCACCACGCCCAGGGCATGGCGGCGCAGGGCGAAGGGGTCCTTGTCGCCGCTGGGCAGGTTGCCGATGCCGAACATGCCCACCAGCGTTTCCAGCTTGTCGGCCAGCGCCACGCACACGCCCACGGCGTTGCGCGGCAGCTCGTCGCCCGCAAAGCGGGGCTTGTAGTGGTCTTCAATCGCTTCGGCAATGTCGTTGCCCAGGCCATCGTGGCGGGCGTAGTAGCCGCCCATGATGCCCTGCAGCTCTGGGAACTCGCCCACCATGTCGGTCAGCAGGTCAGCCTTGGCCAGCAGCGCGGCCTGGTCGGCCTGGCGCGCCAGCGCATCGCCGCCCAGTTGCTGCGCAATCCCGCGCGCAATGGCGCTCACGCGCTCCACGCGCTCGCCCTGCGAACCCAGCTTGTTGTGGTACACCACCTTGGCCAGCCCCAGCACGCGCGACTCCAGCGGGCGCTTGCGGTCCTGGTCGAAGAAGAACTTCGCATCGGCCAGGCGCGGGCGCACCACGCGCTCGTTGCCGCCGGTCACGGCGCTGGCGTCAGCCGGGCTGATGTTGCTCACCACCAGGAACTTGTTGGTCAGCTTGCCTTGCGCGTCCAGCAGCGGGAAGTACTTCTGGTTGGCCTTCATCGTCAGAATCAGGCACTCCTGCGGCACTTCCAGGAACTCGGGCTCGAACTGGCACACCAGCACGTTGGGGCGTTCCACCAGTGCGGTCACCTCGTCCAGCAGGGCGTCGTCCTCAATGGGGCGGCAGCCGCCGCCCACCTCTGCTGCGCGGGCGGCCAGTTGGCGAGCAATCTCGGCGCGGCGCTCGGCAAAACTGGCGATCACAGCGCCGTCGTCTCGCAGCGTCTGCGCGTAGGCGTCGGCGTGGGCCAGCACCACGGGCGCCTTGGCCGCCTCGAAGCGGTGGCCCTGCGTGGCGTTGCCCGCCGTCAGGCCCAGTGCCTTGACGGGCACCACGGTGTCGCCGTGCAGCGCCACCAGGCCGTGCGCGGGGCGCACGAAGTGCACACTGCTCCAGCCGGGCAGTTCGCAGTCGGTTTCCAACTGGTAGGTCATCACCTTGGGGATGGGCAGTTGGCGGATGGCGTCGTCCAGCGCCTTCTGCAGGCCCACGTCCAGCGTGGCGCCCGTCACCAGGCTGTCGTAGAACAGAGCTTCGGCCTTTCCCTCGCCCTGGCGCTTCAGCGCCGCCACGGCAGTAGCCGGGTCGGTCACATCAGCCCCCAGCGACGCCAGCTTCTTGAGCAACGCAGGCGTGGCCTGGCCGTCGGCCGCAAGGCCCACCGACACGGGCATAAGCTTTTGCTGCACGGCCTGGTCCGCGGCCTTGGCCGACACGTTCGTCACATGCGCGGCCAGGCGGCGCGGCGAGGCATAAGCCTTCACCTCGGCGTCCGCGCCCGCCAGGCCCTGGGCCTTGAGCTGATCAAACAGCACACCGGCAAACGCATCGCCCAGCTTCTTCAGGGCCTTGGGGGGCAGTTCCTCAACAAAGAGTTCCACCAGCAGGTTTTTCGTGGTCATGTCGTGCTTTCCTCAGGCGGCTTTCTTTTCGGTCTGTGCCACGATCTGTTCGACCCATTCGCGCGGTGCCATGGGGAAGCCCAGGCGTTCGCGGCTCTCGTAATACGCCTGCGCCACACTGCGCGCCAGGTTGCGGATGCGGCCAATGTAGGCGGCACGTTCCGTCACGCTGATGGCGCCACGCGCGTCCAGCAGGTTGAAGGTGTGCGCCGCCTTGAGCACCTGCTCGTAGGCGGGCAGGGCCAGCTTCTGCTCCATCAGGTGCTTGGCGTTGCCTTCGTGAGCGGTGAAGGCGGTGAACAGGAAGTCGGCGTTGCTGTGCTCGAAGTTGTAGGTGGACTGCTCCACCTCGTTCTGGTGGTATACGTCGCCGTAGAGGAGCTTGCCCCCACGCTCGCCCACTGCGTTTGACTCGCTGCCCCCCGAGGGGGCTGGGGCAGCTTGGGAGCGGCCCGGCGCTGCCCCGGTGTCGGTCCACACCAAGTTGTAGACGTTGTCCACGCCCTGCAGGTACATGGCCAGGCGCTCCAGGCCGTAGGTGATCTCACCGGTGATGGGTTTGCAGTCGATGCCGCCCACCTGCTGGAAGTAGGTGAACTGCGTCACCTCCATGCCGTTGAGCCACACCTCCCAGCCCAGGCCCCAGGCGCCCAGCGTGGGGTTCTCCCAGTCGTCTTCCACAAAGCGGATGTCGTTCTTCTTCAGGTCGAAGCCCAGCGCCTCCAGGCTGCCCAGGTACAGCTCCAGGATGTTGCTGGGCGCGGGCTTGAGCACCACCTGGTACTGGTAGTAGTGCTGCAGGCGGTTGGGGTTCTCGCCGTAGCGGCCGTCCTTGGGGCGGCGGCTGGGCTGCACGTAGGCGGCCTTCCAAGGCTCGGGGCCGATGGCGCGCAGGAAGGTGGCCGTGTGGCTGGTTCCGGCACCCACTTCCATGTCGTAGGGCTGCAACAGCGCGCAACCCTGCGCGTCCCAGTAGGACTGCAGCTTCAGAATGATTTGCTGGAAGGTCAACATGAGGTCTCGGGCACTGGCAGCACCAGGGCCGGATGAATGTAAAAATGTTGGAATGGGCTCGCGGCCCAGGCGTAATCCGCGATTTTACGGTGCGCGAATAAACAAAAGCCGGAGCCCTGTTGGGACTCCGGCCTCGGCAACCGTCCAGCGGCGCGGATCGCGCCGGGACAGAACACTGTCTGGGATCAGTACTCCCAGAAAATCCGTTGCAGTTCCTTGCTGTCCTGCGTCTTGGTCAGGGCCACCATGGCCAGGATGCGGGCCTTCTGCGCGCGCAGGTCGTGTGCTACCACCCAGTCGTACTTGTCGTCGGGCTGTTCGGCGTTGCGCAGCACGAAGCCATCGGGCACGCGGGCCGAGCGGATGACATGCACGCCTGCAGCGCGCAGCGCCTTGAGCGATTCCACCGCCTGTGCGGCCACCGAGCCGTTGCCCGTACCTGCATGCACCAGCGCCTTCACGCCAGCCTTGCCATAGGCCTCAATGCCGGTGGTGTTCATGTTGCCGTAGCCATAGACGATGTCCACCGCAGGCAGGGCCTTGATGTCGTCGATGTTGAACTCCGACTGCGTGGTGTGGCGCTTGACCGGGGCGCGGAACCAGTAGTTCTTGCCTTCCACCACCATGCCCAGCGGGCCCCACTGGCTCTTGAATGCCTCGGTCTTGATGTTGATGGTCTTGCTCACGTCGCGGCCGCTCTGGATCTCGTCGTTCAT
>JAYSGB010000053.1:0-11588 GCA_041913045.1 Burkholderiaceae bacterium
CCCTTGTGGCCGATCATGATGAATTCGTAGCCTTCCTTGTGCAGCTTGGCCACTTCAACGTGGACCTTGCTGACCAGCGGACAGGTGGCGTCGAAGATGCGGAAGCCGCGCCGTTCGGCCTCGCGCTGGATGGCCTGGCTCACACCGTGGGCGCTGAACACCAGCGTGGCACCTGCGGGCACCTCGTCAAGCTCTTCGATGAAGATGGCGCCGCGGGCCTTGAGGTCGTTGACCACATGGGTGTTGTGCACGATCTCGTGCCGCACATAGATGGGGCGACCGAACTTTTCCAGCGCGCGCTCAACGATCTCGATGGCGCGGTCCACCCCGGCGCAAAAGCCGCGCGGCTCGGCCAGAAGGACTTCCTGCACGGCGCTGTTCAAGGCGCTCATCACAGCACCCCGATGATCTGGACCTCGAACCGCACCGGCTGGCCCGCCAGCGGGTGGTTGAAGTCGAACAGCACAGCGCCGTCCTCGCGCACCTCCCGCACGGCACCGGCGTAGCTGCCCAGCCCGTCGGGTGTGGGGAACTGCACCACGTCGCCCGCCGCGTAATGCTCGTGCGGGTCGCCCAGTTGGTTGAGCAGCTTGCGCGCCACCCACTGCACCATGTCGGGCTGGCGCTCGCCAAAAGCCTCGCCAGCGGCCAGCTCAATCACGGTGTGCGTACCCTCCTCCAGGCCGATCAGGCGCTGCTCGATGGCGGGCGACAGCTCGCCCCCGCCCATGCTGAGTGTGGCGGGCTGGGCCTCGAAGGTGTTGATGAAATCGCGACCGTCCGGCCCGGAGAGGCGGTAGTGCAACGTGAGAAAGGAGCCGGATTCGACCTGGGGCATGGCGTGAGACACCGCGGTGATACAAAAACGCCATTGTAGGAAAAGGGAGGAACACGCATGAACACCCCGGCCATGCCGCTCAAGGGGCTGCCCGCTGACGCGCGCCCCAGAGAGAAACTGCTGCAGCGCGGCCCCACCGCCCTGAGCGACGCCGAACTGCTGGCCCTGCTGCTGCGCACGGGCATGAAGGGCAAAAACGTGGTGATGCTTGCCCAGGAGCTGGTGGACCGTTTTGGCGGTGTGGCGGGCCTGCTGCACAGCGGGGCCGAAGCCCTGAAAACCGTGAAGGGTCTGGGCCCGGCCAAGCGCGCCGAACTGATGGCCGTGGTGGAGCTGGCGCGCCGTGCCCTGGCGCAGAAGCTGAAGGAGCGCCCGCTGTTCGATTCGCCCGCCGCCGTGGCGCACTACTTGCAGTTGCACATGGGACACAAGCCGCACGAGGTGTTCGCCGTACTGTTCCTGGACAGCCAGCACCGCCTGCTGGCGCTGGAAGAAATGTTCAGGGGGACGCTGGCGCAGACCTCGGTATACCCGCGCGAGGTGGTGTTGCGTGCCCTGCACCACAACGCCGCTGCCGTGGTGCTGGCCCACAACCACCCCAGCGGTGTGGCGGAACCGTCCCGAGCAGACCAGACGCTGACGCAGACTCTGAAGTCGGCGCTGGCGCTGGTGGACGTGCGCGTGCTGGACCATTTTGTGGTGACGGCGGGCGCTACCCGGTCGATGGCCGAAATGGGCCTGATGTAGCCCGCAGCGGCCATTTCCCCACCCGCCACGGCAGGGGGCCGCCTGCGCGACAATCCCGGACATGACGAAAGTGCGCAGCTTGTCCGACCTGAAAACGCTGAAAAAGGCGATGGCCGCCCTGGCGGCAGAGCAGACTGTCCGGCGCGCCGCCGAGGAGGCCGCGCGGCAGGAAGCGCAACGCCGACTGAACCATGACAAGCTGTTGTTCGAACGTGCGGTGGGTGCCGTGAAGCGCTTGCCACACCATGGCAGGCATGCCCTGCCCCTGGCCGCGCCGCTGCCCATACCGCAGCAACGGCAACGCGACGAACAGGCCGTGATGCAGGAAGCCCTGAGCGACGCCTTTGACGCCGAGACCTTGCTGCTCACCGACGAGCACCTGAGCTTTCGCCGCCCCGGCCTGGGCCCGGACGTGGTGCGCAAGCTGCGCCAGGGCGACTGGAGCCTGCAGGCCGAGATCGACTTGCACGGTCTGCGCACCGACGAGGCACGCACGGCCCTGGCCACTTTTGTGCGCGAAGCCCACAAGAAAGGCCTGCGTTGCGTGCGCGTGGTGCATGGCAAGGGTCTGGGTTCGCCCGGCAAGACGCCCGTGCTCAAGGGCCGCGTGCACAGCTGGCTGGTGCAAAAGAACGAGGTGATGGCCTTTGTGCAGGCACGGCCCGCCGAAGGTGGCGCGGGGGCGCTGGTGGTGTTGCTGCGGCCTTCCATCAGACACCTGCCCGGGCAAGGCGGCTAAGGCACCCTGCCGGACTGGCCAGAGAGATTCAGGCCGGGGTGTTGCGCATCCAGT
Source organism: Burkholderiaceae bacterium (assembly GCA_041913045.1). GTDB lineage: Bacteria > Pseudomonadota > Gammaproteobacteria > Burkholderiales > Burkholderiaceae_C > CAMLOF01. The sequence continues at coordinate 2,379 of JAYSGB010000053.1, forward strand.
CGGCGGTCTGGAAAAAGCTCTGCTTCAGCCGCTCGCGCAAGTCGGCGGGCACCTGGGTTTCGCGCATGGCCTGGTCCATGCAGGCCAGCCACTGATCGCGCTCCTGAATGCCGATCTTGAAAGGCATGTGGCGCATGCGCAGGCGTGGGTGGCCGAAACGGTCCTGGTAGTGCTGGGGGCCGCCCAGCCAGCCGCACAGGAACCAGAACAGCTTCTGGCGGGCGTCGTCCAGCGCGGCGCCATGGCTGGCGCGCAATTCGCGGTAACCGGGCTCCAGGTCCATCAGGTCGTAGAAGCGGTCCACCAGGGCACGCACGGCGGGCTCGCCGCCTATCCATTCAAAGGGGGTAGCAGGGGTGTTCATCATTCAGCAGTTTGGCGCAGGGTTTGTACCACGGGTGTGCGCAACACCCCGCGCAGGCCCCACCAGCCTGCGGCCAACGCCAGAACCGCCCCTGCAACGGCACCCGCCAGGGGCACCCAGGGGGCGGCGTTCCACTGGAATTCGAAGGCGTAGCGCGCCAGCGCCCAGCCTACGATCACTGCCACGACCGACGCAAGGAAACCCGCCAGCACCCCTACCCCGGCCAACTCGGCACGCTGCACTTGGCGCAACAAGCTGGATTGCGCGCCCACCGCACGAAGGATGGCGAATTCGCGCTCACGCTCGCTGCGCGTGGCAGTGAGCGCGGCGAACAGCACCACCAAGCCTGCCGCCAGTGTGAAGGCAAAAAGGAATTCCACCGCGCGGATGACCTGGTCCAGCACGCGCTGCACCTGGGCAATGGTGCTGCTCATGTCCACGTTGGTGATGTTGGGGTACTGTCGCACCAAGGTGTTGTCAAAGCCAGGAGTGCTGGGCGCGCGGTAGGCACTGATGAAGGTGGTGGGCACGCCGGGCATCTGGTCCACCGGGTACATGGCGAAGAAGTTGACGTGCATGGAGCCCCAGTCCACCTTGCGCAGGCTGGTGATGGTGGATTCGATGGGCATGCCCGCCACATCGAAGGTGAGGCGATCGCCCAGGTGCAGGCCCAGGGTCTCGGCCAGCCCTTCTTCAATGCTGATGGCACCTGCCTCGTTGTTGGTCCAGCGCCCGCCCACGATGGGGTTGTACGCAGGCGCCTGTGCGCTATGGGACAGGTTGAACTCGCGGTCCACCAGACGCTGGGCACGGTCGCCCTGGAAGTCCTCGGGCACGACGGCACGGCCGTTGATCGCCACCAGCCGCCCCCGGATCATGGGGTACCAGTCGTAATGCGCCACGCCCTGCGCCTTGAGGGTAGCCTGGAAGGGCTCGGCCTGCTCGGGCTGGATGTTGATGACGAACCGGTTGGGCGCGTCTGGCGGCGTGGCTTTTTGCCAGCTGCTGATGAGGTCTGTTCGAAGCAGCACAAGCAGCACCAGTGCCAGAAGGCCGATGGACAAGGCACTGACCTGAACCACAGCGTAGGCCGGGCGTGCGGAGAGCTGGCGCGTGGCCAGGCGCAGCCAACGCGGGGCAGTGGATTCGTTGACCCAGGCACGCAGCAGGCGCACGGCCAGGTAGCTGACCAGCGCAAACAAAGCCGCCGCCCCCGCGAAACCGCCCACTGCGATGAGGCCCAGCGTGAGGTCACGGCTCGCCGCCAGCAGCAAGGCGGCGAAGCCTGCAGTGCCCAACCCCAGCACCGCCAGCGAGGCGGGCTTGAGGTTGCCCATGTCGCGGCGGATGACGCGCAGGGCAGGCACGCGCGCGAGCTGCAGAACGGGCGGCAGGCCAAAAGCCAGCATGAGCGTGAGTCCCACGCCCAGGCCGAACAGCGCAGGCCACACACTGGGCGCGGGCATGGCCGTTTTGACGAGGCCCGCCAGCAGGATGACGAAGCCATGGTGCACCGCGTAGCCCAAGGCCACGCCCAGCACCCCGGCCAGCAGACCCACCACCACGAACGAGAAGGTGTAGGCGCGCGCCATGGTGCCCTGCGACAGACCCAGCACGCGCAGCATGGCGCAATCGTCCAGGTGGCGTGCGGCATAGACGCGGGCGGCAATGCCCACCGCCACGGCGCTCAGCAAGGCGGCCAGCAGCGCCACCAGGTTGAGGAATTTCTCGGCCCGCGCCAGGGTCTGCTGCATCTCGGGGCGGCCGCCTTCCAGGGATTCCAGACGCACGCCGCGCACCTCTGGCCGCTTGAGCTCGGCCTCGGCCCACTGGATATAGCGTTTGACGGCGGGCTCGTCACCCGCCACGGCCAGGCGGTAGCTCAGGCGGCTGGCGGGCTGCACCAACCCGGTGGCAGGCAGGTCCTGCGCGTTGATCATCACGCGCGGTGCAAAGCTCATGAAGCCAGCGCCCCGGTCGGGTTCGATGACGATGACACGGTCGATGCGGAACTGGCGATCGCCCAGCCACAACGGATCGCCCACCTTCAAGTCCAGCGCGGACAACAGCGGCGCGTCCACCCAGGCGGTGCCGGGCGGTGGGATGTCGTCGGTCGGTGCATCTGGCGCATCGGGTGCGCTGGCCACGCTCAGGCGGCCGCGCAAGGGGTAACCGGCCTGCACCGCCTTCAGCGCCACCAGGCGCGCGGTGCCGCCCTGAGCGTCGTCAGCCCGGCCCATGGTGGGAAAGCTGACGTGGCCAGTGGTGGCCAGCCCCAAGGCCTTGGCTTGAGCCTCGAAAGCGGGCGGCGGCGGCTGGTCGCTGCGCAGCACGGCGTCACCGCCGATGAGCTGGCGGGCGTCGCGCTCCAGGCCGTTTTGCAGGCGGTCGGCGAAGAAACCCACCGCCGTGAGCGCGGCCACCGCCAGCGCCACGGCCAACACCAGCACGCGCAGTTCACCCGCGCGCCAGTCGCGCCACAGGGCGCGCCAGCCGATGGTCCAGAACGAGGGAGAGGTTGCTGCGGAAGTGGCCGTCATGCGCCCAAGGTTAGCGCAAAGACGGCAACCTTACTTGGTGCCGAAGATACGGTCGCCTGCGTCGCCGAGGCCGGGAACGATGTAGCCGTGCTCGTTGAGGCCACGGTCCACCGCCGGGGTGTAGATGGGCACGTCGGGGTGGTGGTCGTGGAAGTTCTTGACGCCTTCCGGGCAGGCCACCAGGCAGGCAAAGCGCAGCGAGCGCGGGTTGCAGCGCTTGAGGCGGTCCACCGCGGCAACGGCGGAGTTGCCGGTGGCCAGCATGGGGTCGAGCACGATCACGTCGCGCTCTTCCATGCCTTGCGGCATCTTGAAGTAGTACTCCACGGGGTGCAGTGTCTCGGGGTCGCGGTACAGGCCTATGTGGCCCACGCGCGCGCTGGGCAGCACCTGCAGCATCCCGTCGAGAAAGCCGTTGCCCGCGCGCAGGATGGAGGCCAGCACGATCTTCTTGCCGTCGATGACGCGGGATTTCATCTTCTCCAGCGGCGTCTCGATCTCGATCTCCTGCATCGGCATGTCGCGCGTTATCTCGTAGGCCAGCAGGGTGCTGATCTCTTGCGCGAGCTGACGGAAGCTCTTGGTGCTGGTGTCCTTCTGGCGCATCAGGGTGAGCTTGTGCTGGACCAGGGGGTGATCGATGATGTGGACGTCTCGGCTCATGGCTGAACGGTAATAAAACGGGGGTAATGGATGGCCGCAGTATCCCACAGGCACCGTCGCAGGGGACGGCAGTGGCACCGTGGGCCTAGCTGCTTCACAGCCACAATGGCACCATGAACCCCATTGACCCGCCCACCCTGCACAGCGCGTTGCGCCAGTCCACCCACGCGCGCTTCTTCGTCACCGACATTGACGGTGTGTGCCGGGGCAAGAGCCTGTCTGGCGAGAAGATGGCAGACCTGCTGGCACACGGCGGCACCATTGCCAGCGCCGTGTTCGGCTGGGACGTGGCCGACGACCTGTACAGCAGTGGCGTGGATTTCGCCGGGCTGCACACGGGCCTGGGTGAAATCGGCCTGCGGCTGGACCCAGCCACGGCCCGCCGCCTGCCCTGGGACGACCACCGCTGGGTGCTGCTGGGGGAACACCTGGACGCGCATGGCCAGCCCCTGCCCATCTGCCCGCGCCAGGTGCTCAAGCGCGTGCTGGCCAAGGCGGCAGGCATGGGGCTGAACGTGCAGGTGGGCGTGGAGTACGAATGGTTTGTGCTGACCGAGACCGAACGCAGCGTGCGCGAAAAAGGCTACCGCAAGCTGGAGACTGCCACGCAGGCCATCAACAACTATTCGCCGTTCCGCATTGACGCTCAGAAAGCCTTTGTGGACCAGCTTTTCACCTGGCTGCCCGAGATTGACGTGCCCATTGAGGCGCTGCACACCGAGGCGGGGCCGGGCAACTTCGAGGTGGCGCTGCGCTACGGCGAAGCCCTGCAGATGGCCGACCGTGCAGCGCTGTTCAAGCAGGCCGTGCGCGAGATTGGCCGCCCGCACGGGTTGCTGAGCACCTTCATGGCGAAGTGGTCGCCCGCCTACGGCGGTTGCGGCCAGCACCTGCACCAGAGCGTTTGGAAAGACGGCGCCAACCTGTTCCACGACGCCAGCGCGCCGCAGGGCGTCAGCGCCACCATGCGGCACTACATTGCCGGGCAGCTGCACGCCCTGCCCCACCTGTTTGCGGTGTACGCGCCCTTCGTCAACAGCTACAAGCGCCTGGTGGACGGCATGCTGGCCCCCGTGCGCGCCAACTGGGCGGTGGACAACCGCAACGCCTCGCTGCGCGTGGTGCCGGGCAGCGCCCGCTCGCAACGGCTGGAAACACGCACGCCGGGCGCTGATGCCAACCCCTACCTGATTCTGGCAGCGGCCATTGCCTCAGGCCTGTACGGGATTGAGCACAAGCTTGAGCCGGGAGACGCCACACCACCTGGGGGCGAGGACGGGGAGCGCCTGCCGCGTACCCTGGCCGAGGCCACGGACGCGATGGACGGCTCAACGCTGGCGCGCGAACTGCTGGGCGACGCCTTCGTCAACCACTTCGTGCAGACGCGGCGATGGGAATGGCGACGCTTCAGCCAGGCCGTGACGGACTGGGAACTGGCGCGCTACCTGGAAATGGTTTGAAGGAACGGGGACGTCAGACGGCGTGCAAAGGCCGCTGCAGTTCCACGTCGTGCACCAGCCGCTGGGGGTGCGTGAAGCACAGGAAACGCTGGTTGGTGGCACGCCCGATGGCGCACAGCCCAACGCGCTCGGCCACCTCCAGGCCCATCTGCGTGGTGCCGCTGCGCGATACCACCACCGGCACGCCCATCTGCGCGGCCTTGATGACCATTTCGCTCGTCAGGCGGCCCGTGGTGTAGAAGACCTTGTCAGCGCCGTCCATGGCGGCGGGGTCCTGCAGCCACATCCAGCCAGCGATCGTGTCCACCGCGTTGTGGCGGCCCACGTCCTCCACGAACAGCAGCATTTCGGCACCACGGAACAGCGCACAGCCGTGCACCGAGCCAGATGTCTTGTAAACCGACTCTTGCTCGCGGATGGCCTTGACCACCTGGTACAGCTCGGACTGGCGCAACGTTGCCTCGGGCGACAGCCGGATGCGGTCCACGTCGTCCATCAAACCGCCGAACACACTGCCCTGCCCGCAACCGGTGGTGACCACGCGGCGCGAGGTGCGCTCCTCGATGGCGTCGATACCATGGCGGGTCTTGACCGAGGCCGCGCCCACGTCCCAATCGACGGTGATGGACTCGATGTCGTGCACAGAATCGATCAGCCGCTGGTTGCGCAGGTAGCCCAGCACCAGCCATTCGGGGTGGGCGCCCAGCGTCATCAGCGTGACGAGCTCGCGCTTGTCCACGTAGACGGTGAGGTCACGCTCGGCCGGGATGGATGTGGTGCGGCGCTCGCCGTATTCGTTGACCACCACCACCTCCCGCGTCAGCGGGGCGCTGGCGCACGTGAGACTCGGCAGGGGCTGACGAGGCAGCCCTGTTTCGAGCACTTGGAGGCAGGGTTCGGTCAACAGCATGGTGTGGTCAGGCTTTGGCGGAGGCACCCGGCACCACCGCGGCGCCAGACGATGCGGGCGCGCTGCGCTGGGCAGGGATCTTGCCGGCCTTGATGTCGTCGTGCCAGAGCTCGTGGTGCTCCTTGGCCCAGGTTTCATCAACGTAGCCGGTCTTCATGGCGTTGTAGGCGCCTTGCATGCCGATGGTACCCATGTAGATGTGTCCCATGAACATGACCATCATGATGACCGCAGCGCTGGCATGGATCATGTGGGCGATCTGCATGTCCGCGCGCAGGTAGGCCAGACCGGGGATGACCTTGTCCAGCACCAGACCAGAGCCCACCACCACCAGACCAAACAGGAACACACCACCCCAGAACAGCACCTTTTCGCCCGCGTTGAAGCGGTGCGAAGGCACTTCATGCGAACCCAGCAGGCCGCCGCCCTTGAGCAGCCAGGTGAGGTCTTCCTTGCGCGGCAGGTTGTCCTTCACGAAGGTGAGGATGACCACGACCAGCGACACGGCAAACAGCGGCCCGGTGAAGTTGTGGATGTTCTTGAGCGCGTAGGTGAGCCAGCCGAACAGCGTGGTGCCGATGACCGGCAGGATGAAATACTGGCCGAACGCCATGACGATGCCCGACACCGCCAGTGCCACAAAGGCGATGGCGTTCACCCAGTGCGCTGCACGCTCGAAATAGGTGAAGCGCTCGATCAGACGGCCCGTTTCCTTGCCGTGAAGCTGCAAGGTGCCCTTCTTGAAATAGAAGAGTGCTATGGCCACCAGCACGATCAGCATCAGCGAGCCGCCGTAGGGCAGGATGATCTGGTTGCGCACCTGCCGCCAGGCCTCGCCCGCGTTGGTGTAGCCAGAACCTGGGTACTTGACGAAGGGCTGGACCAGCGTGCCGTATTCCGCGTACGGGAAGTTGGTCACGCCCGTGGTGCCCTGCCCCACCTGGCGCCACACAGGTGCGTTGTTGCCCGGCTGCACCTTGGCACGCTCGGCATTGCTTTGCTCGGCGTAGCCGGGCTTAGAGGCAGCGTCGGTGATGTCCAGAATGTTGCCATGCTGGATGCCGGTTGCAGCCGTGGGCGCTGCAGCTGGCGCAGCGGCGTCCGCAGGAGCTGCCTGAGCCCACGCCAGCGGCGCGGCCAGGGCCAGACAGGCGGCCATGCAGCCACCCGCCAGCCAGCGCCTTGCACTGTCTAAGGTTAGAGAGCCTGTCATGCGTCTCTCCTCACTGCTTTGCAGCGGTACGGTTGTATTCGTTCTGCCCGTACTGGGCACGGGCGCGCAGTTGCTGCTGCCAGGCGTTGGCGTCGCCCGCCTTCCAGCCCGGCGCGGCGTACTGGCTGGTGCCCACGCCGTTGCTGGGCGCGCTGTCAGACTTGATGCCGCCCATGCCCTGGGGCTTTTCGCCACAGGCCCCGAGCAACAAGGCAGCCGCAGCGGCCGAAACAGCCAAGAAAGTGCGTTGGCGCATCATGGTCAGACTCCTTTCGCGGAAGACTGGCTGCCGTAGGCGGTGCCCCAGCCCCAGACCTCTGCACCCTTGCCGCGCTGGACCACGCGGGTACGGAAGATATCGGCAACCACGTCGCCATCACCGGCCAGCAGGGCCTTGGTGGAGCACATCTCGGCACAGGCGGGCAGCTTGCCCTCGGCCAGGCGGTTGCGGCCGTATTTCTCGAATTCGGCCTGGCTGCCGTTGGCCTCGGGGCCGCCGGCGCAGAAGGTGCACTTGTCCATCTTGCCGCGCACGCCAAACGTGCCTTGCGAGGGGAACTGTGGTGCACCGAACGGGCAGGCGTAGCTGCAGTAGCCGCAGCCGATGCAGACGTCCTTGTCGTGCAGCACCACGCCTTCGTCGGTGCGGTAGAAGCACTGCACCGGGCACACGGCCATGCAGGGCGCGTCGGAGCAGTGCATGCACGCCACCGAGATGGATTTTTCGCCGGGCACGCCGTCGTTGATGGTGACCACGCGGCGGCGGTTGACGCCCCAGGGCACCTCGTGCTCATTCTTGCAGGCGGTGACGCAGCCGTTGCACTCGATGCAGCGCTCGGCGTCACAGATGAATTTCATTCTTGCCATGTCTGTGTCTCCTTACGCTTTTTCTACGTTGCAGATGGTGGTCTTGGTTTCTTGCATCATGGTCACGATGTCGTAACCGTAGGTGGTGGCGGTGTTGACCGCCTCGCCGCGCACAATGGGCGCAGCGCCTTCCGGGTAGTGCGCTTTCATGTCCACACCCTGCCAGCGGCCAGAGAAGTGGAAGGGCAGGAACACGGTGTCGGGGCCCACGCGCTCGGTCACCAGGGCCTGCACGTTGATGCGTGCGCCGGTGGGCGTGCTCACCCAAACGCGTTCGCCGTTGCGGATGCCGCGTTGTGCGGCTGCACCAGGGTTGATCTCCACGAACATCTCCTGCTGCAGTTCTGCCAGCCAGGGGTTGGAGCGGGTTTCCTCCCCGCCGCCCTCGTATTCCACCAAGCGGCCAGACGTCATGATCAGCGGGAATTTCTCGTAGAGCTTGTCGTCCACGTTCTTCTGCTGCAGCGTCTTGTAGAGGATGGGCAGGCGCCAGCGGTTCTTCTGGTCGTCGTGGCTGGGGTACTTGGCCACCAGGTCCGGACGGGTGCCGTAGATGGGCTCGCGGTGCTGCGGGATGGGGTCGGGGAAGTTCCACACCACGGCGCGTGCCTTGGCGTTGCCGAACGGGTGGCAGCCGTGCTTCATGAAAACGCGGATCAGGCCGCCGCTCGAATCGGTCTTCCAGTTCTTGCCCTCGGCCTTGGCCTTTTCGGCATCGGTGAGTTCTTCCCACCAGCCCAGCTTCTTGAGCAGTTCATCGGTCAGCTCGGGGTAGCCGGTGGTGATCTCGGCACCCAGGGAGTGCGAGCCATCGGCAGCCAGCAGGCTGACGCCGTCCTTCTCGACACCGAAGTTGGCGCGGAAGTTGCCGCCGCCGTCCATCACGTGCTTGGAGGTGTCGTACAGGTTGGGCGAGCCCGGGTGCTTCATCTCGGGCGTGCCGTAGCAGGGCCACGGCAGACCGAAGTAGTCACCGGACATGTCGTAGCCAGTTTCCTTGTCCACCACCTTGCCCTTGCACTTGAGCGTCTTCACGTCGAAGGCGTTCATGTGGCGCATGTGGGCTTTCAGTCGCTCAGGGCTTTGGCCGGTGTAGCCGATGGTCCAGACGCACTTGTTGATTTCGCGCAGGATGTCTTCGGGCACGGGCTCGTCCATGCCCTTGACCTTCTGCATCTTGTAGTTCTTGACCA
>JAYSGB010000054.1:0-10987 GCA_041913045.1 Burkholderiaceae bacterium
TCGAGCAGCTCGACGCACTGGGCTACGACGGCTACATCGGCTGCGAATACCGCCCTGCAGGCCAGACCTCGGCCGGGCTGGGCTGGGTGCGCCCCTACCTCACGCGAAAGGCCTGAACATGAACATCGTCATCACCGGCGGCGCGGGTTTCCTGGGGGTTCGCCTGGCGCGCACCCTGCTGCAACACGGGTCGTTGAGCCTGGGGGGCGCCCCCGCACAGACCATCCAACAACTGACACTGGTGGACCGCGTGGCGCCGCCTGCCGATCTGCGCGCTGACCCCAGGGTTCGAGTCGTGGAAGGCGACCTGGTCGATCTGCTGGAAGGCAGCACACAGCAGGTGGTGCCGCAGGACGCGGCTGCCGTGGTGCATCTGGCATCGGCCGTCAGCGGCGAGTGCGAAGCCGACTTTGATCTTGGCATGCGCAGCAACCTGCGCGCTGGCATGCTGCTGCTGGAACGTTGCCGTGCGCTGGGCACGCAGCCGCTGCTGGTGTTTTCCAGTTCGCTGGCGGTGTTCGGCAGCACGGCAGAACAGCCGCTGCCCGAGGTGGTGACCGACACCACCCTGCCCACGCCGCAGAACAGCTACGGCATACAGAAGTTCGTGCTGGAGCAGCTCGTGGCCGACTACACCCGCAAGGGCTTCCTGCGCGGGCGCAACGTGCGGCTGATGACAGTGAGCGTGCGCCCCGGCCGCCCGAATGGTGCAGCGTCCAGCTTCCTCAGCGGCATGATCCGCGAGCCGCTGGCCGGCGAGCGCTCCACCTGCCCCGTGCCGCCCGACACATTGGTGGCCCTGTCTTCCCCGGCCCGCACGGTGGAAGGACTCATCCGCGCACTGCAGACCGGCGACCAGGAATGGGGCCCGCGCACGGCGCTGAACCTGCCCGCGCTCACCACCACGCCCGCCCAGATGGCGGCTGCACTGGAGAAGGTGGCAGGCCCCGCCGCCGCCAGCCTGATCGACTGGCGGCCAGACCCCGCCATCGCCCGAATCATTACCAGTTGGCCCGCCCGCATGGACAGCGCCCGTGCGCACGCCCTCGGTCTGGTTGCCGACGCCGATTTCGAGACCATAGTCCGAGACTATGTGCGCGAAAACCCCGATGCCGTGAAAGCGGCTTAGTCCTGAGAATCAACTTGTATGACAACTTTGGGCAGCCATTCCGGCGACCCTACTATTGAAGGAGACCATCGCATGAAGATCACCCGTCGACTCACCGCCATCGGCCTGGCCTGTGGCATGGCATTGGGATTCGCCGGTCTGGCTCACGCCCAGACCAACATGAAGATCAACATCTCCGTGGCAAAGGACTCGCACCAGGGTGTGGCCATCGACACCTTCGCGCAGGAGGTGGAAAAACGCACCAATGGCCGCTACAAGATCCAGACGTTCTACTCTGGCTCGCTCGGCGGTGAGCGCGAATCCATCGAGGCGGTTCAGCTGGGCACGCAGGAGTTGACCTTCTCCTCCACCGGCCCGGTGCCCAACTTCGTGCCCGAGGCGCGCATCCTGGACATCCCCTTCCTGTTCCGCGACAAGGCGCACGCTCGCGCCGTGCTTGACGGCCCCATCGGCCAGGAGATGCTTGCCAAGTTCGACTCCAAGGGCTTCAAAGCCCTGGCCTGGGCCGAGAACGGCGTGCGCCACATGACCAACAGCAAGCGTGCCGTGGTGGCGCCCGACGACCTCAAGGGCCTGAAGATGCGCACGATGGAAAACCCTGTGCACGTTGCAGCCTACAAGGGCCTGGGCATCGTCACCACCCCCATGGCCTTCCCTGAGGTGTTCACCGCATTGCAACAGGGCACCGTTGACGGTCAGGAAAACCCGCTGTCGGTGATCATGGCCTCCAAGTTCGAGCAGGTGCAAAAGCACCTCTCGCTCACTGGCCACGTTTACTCGCCCGCCATCTTTCTGATGAACAAGGCGTCTTTCGACAAGCTCAGCGCCGACGACAAGAAGCACTTCCTGGAAGCCGCCAAGGTGGCCGTGAAGGCCAACCGTGACCGTGTGGACTCAGACGACGCGCGTGGGGTGAAGGAACTTAGCAGCAAGGGCATGCAGGTGGTGGAAAACGTGGACAAGACCAGGTTCATGGACCAACTCAAGCCGGTCTACGCCGAGTTCGAGAAGCAGTTCGGCAAGGCCAACATCGACCGCATCCGCGACTACAAGTGACCCACGGGCCAGTGCCGCTGGCCTTGACTTACCGGCGCCTGGCATGAGCACCAGGCGCCCGTCTCCCCGCTTTACTCCCCTCACAGGCGGACAAGCATGAAACAAGCCTTTTTAAAGTTCGAGCGCCTGGCCACGGGCACGGCCATGGCCGGAGCCTGCGCCATGATGGCCGTCGCCGCCAGCCTCGGGCTGTACCAGATCCTCACCCGCTTCATCATCCAGGAGCCCGCCGAGTGGACCGAAGTCCTCATCCGCGTCAGCCTCATCTGGATGGTGTTCCTGGGCATTCCCGCTGCCTTCCGCCAGGGCGCCATGGTCAGCGTTGACGTGCTCTACCGCTGGAGCCCCAAACCGCTCAAACGTGTGCTGGACTATGTGGTCTGCATCGCAGCCTTGCTGCTCATCAGCGTCATCGTCTGGTGGGGCTGGGACTATGCCCAACGCGGCAGTGTGCAAAGCATGATCGGCCTGGAAAACGTATCGATGTTCTGGGCTTATCTCGCCATGCCGGTGGGCGGCCTTTTCAGTGCGCTGGGCATCCTGGGCAACCTGCTTGACCCGCAACGTCACGAACTGGAGTCCGCGCAATGAGCCTCGTCATGCTGATCACCATGGTGGTGTGCTTCGCGCTCACCATCTCCGTTGCCGTCTCCATTGGTCTGGCTGCGGTCCTGGGCGTCCAGATTTCGGGCGTCAACATGCTCATCTCGGTCAAGGAAATCTATTCCTCGATCAACAAGTTCCCGCTGGCCGCCATACCCTTCTTCATCCTGGCGGGCAACATCATGGAAACGGGCGGCATATCGCGCCGCCTGGTGGACTTTGCCAAGAGCATCGTCGGCGGTGTGCAGGGCGGCCTGCCCATGACCTGCGTGCTCACCTGCATGATCTTTGCGGCCGTGTCGGGCTCTTCGGTGGCCACCACCTTCGCCATCGGGGCCATCCTCATTCCCGCGCTCATCAAGCACGGCTATCCCAAGACCTACGCCGCGTCGCTGCAAGCCACCAGCGCCGAGCTGGGTGTGGTCATTCCCCCGTCGATCCCGATGATCCTTTATGGCGTCAGCGCCGAGGTCTCCATCGGCGAACTGTTCATTGCAGGTTTTGGGCCGGGTTTGCTGATCGGCGGCTCGCTGATGCTGTTCGTGTGGGCGTACTGCAAATACAAAGGCTGGGGCAAGAACGACGGCGACGGGCGCCTGTCCATCGGGCGCGCCACGGTGCAAGCGGGCTGGGCGCTGATGATGCCGGTCATCATCCTGGGCGGCATCTACGGCGGTGTATTCACTCCCACCGAGGCTTCTGCCGTGGCCGTGTTCTACGCCCTGATCGTCGGCATGCTCATCTACCGCGAAATCCGCATCAAGGACCTCTACGTCATCCTGCGCAAGTCGGTGCTGTCCAGCGCGGTCATCATGTTCATCATCGCCAACGCGGGCCTGTTCGCCTTCCTGCTCACCCGCGCCGGTGTGCCAGAAGCCATTGGCCACTGGCTGGAAGAAGTGTTGCAGTCCCCCGCGTGGTTCCTGCTGGGCGTGAACGCCGCGCTGTTCCTCATCGGCATGTTCATCGAGACCAGCGCCGCCATCATCGTGCTGGCCCCCATCCTGGCGCCCGTGGCCGTGCACTTCGGCATCGACCCGGTGCACTTCGGGCTCATCATGGTGGTCAACCTGGCACTGGGCATGATCACCCCGCCCTTTGGTGTGAACCTGTTCGCCGCCTGCACGGTGGCGCGCATATCGCTGGATCGCATGATTCGCGACCTGATTCCCTTCGTGCTGGTGATTCTGGCCTGCCTGATGGTCATCACCTACGTGCCCTGGGTGTCGCTGGCCCTGCGGGACCTGGTTTACGCCCCATGACGCAGTAAAAGACAGGAGACACCGGCCATGCCCCTTAACTACATCGCCAACCAGGCCGTGCGGTCGGCCTCGGGCCAGACGCTGCCCGTGATCGACCCCGCCGACGGCCAGCCCTACGACAGCATTGAACGCAGCAATGCCGCCGATGTGGATGCCGCCGTTCAGGCAGCCAGGCAGTGCCTGGACGGCACCTGGTCGCGCCTGAGTGCCGCCGAGCGGGGCCGACTGCTGATGAAGCTCAGCGTCAAGGTGGCCGAGCATGCCGACGAACTGGCCGCCATTGAGCAGCGCGACTGCGGCAAGCCCACCAAACAGGCCAAGGCCGACGCCCTGGCCCTGGTGCGCTACTTCGAGTTCTACGCAGGCGCCGCCGACAAGCTGCATGGCGACACCATTCCCTACCTTGACGGCTACACCGTGCTCACATGGCGCGAGCCACACGGCGTCACTGGCCATGTGATCCCATGGAACTACCCCATGCAGATTTTCGGGCGCAGTGTGGGTGGTGCATTGGCTGCAGGCAACGTGTGCGTCGTCAAGCCTTCGGAAGACGCATGCCTGTCGCTGCTGCGCGTGGCAGAACTGGCCGCAGAGGCAGGCTTTCCACCGGGGGCCATCAACATCGTCACCGGCTACGGCCATGAGGTGGGCGACGCGCTGGCGCGCCACCCCGGTATCGACCACATCAGCTTCACCGGCAGCCCGCGCGTGGGCACATTGATCCAGCAGGTGGCCGCAGAAAGGCATTGCCCTGTGACGCTGGAGCTGGGCGGCAAGGGGCCGCAAGTTGTGTTTGACGATGCCGACGTTGACGCCGCCTTGCCCTTCATCATCAACGCCATCGTGCAAAACAGCGGGCAGACCTGCAGCGCGGGCTCCCGCCTGCTGGTGCAACGCAGCCTGTACGAACCCTTGCTGGAACGCGTGGGCCATGCCTTTGGGCAGTTGCGCGCGGGCCCGCCTCAAATGGACCTGGACCTTGGGCCCCTGATCCGCCAGAGCCAGCAGGACCGCGTGCGAGCCTTCCTTGACCAGGCGCGCGCAGACGGCATTGCCACGGTGGCCCAAGGCCGCGTGGTGGACGAGGCCCCGGCCACCGGCTACTACGCCGCGCCCACCTTGCTGCGCGACGTGCCCGTGCACCACCGCCTGGCGCAGGAAGAGGTGTTCGGCCCCGTGCTGGCCGCCATGTCTTTCGACGACGAGGACCACGCGGTGCAGCTAGCCAACGCCACCCACTTCGGCCTGGTGGCAGGTGTCTGGACGCGCGACGGCGCACGCCAGCTGCGCATGGCCAAGCGCGTCAAGGCGGGCCAGGTGTTCATCAACAACTACGGCGCAGGCGGCGGGGTGGAGCTGCCTTTCGGCGGCGTCAAGTCCAGCGGCTATGGCCGCGAAAAGGGCTTCGAGGCCCTGCACGGTTTCACCACCCTCAAGACCGTGGCCCTGCGGCACGGTTAAAACAGCACAGGAAGACAACATGCGACTCCAAGGCAAATCCATCATCGTCACAGGTTCGGGCGGCGGCATTGGCGAAGGCATCGCACGCCGCTTGGCGGACGAAGGCGCCAGTGTGATCGTCAACGACATCAACCCCGCCATGGGTGAAAAGGTCGCGGCTGACATCCGCGCACAGGGCGGCCAGGCCGCGTTCTTCGCGGCAGACGTCACCTCGTCCGCCGACATGAAAGCGCTTGTTGACTTTGCCGTGCAGCGCAATGGCAAGCTCGACGTGATGGTCAACAACGCAGGCTGGACGCACCGCAACCAGCCCGCGCTGGACGTTTCGGAAGACGAGTTCGACAAGTGCTACGCCGTCAACGTCAAGAGCATCTACCTGTCGACCATCCACGCGGTTCCGCACCTGCGTGCCAACGGTGGCGGGTCGTTCATCAACATCGCCTCCACGGCGGGTGTGCGGCCCCGGCCGGGCCTGACCTGGTACAACGGCTCCAAGGGCGCGGTCATCACCACCAGCAAATCGCTGGCGGCAGAACTGGGGCCCGACAACATCCGCGTCAACTGCATCAACCCAGTGATGAACCCGTTCACGGGGCTGGGCACGTCGTTCGCTGGGGGCGAGCTGACGGAGGAACGCCTGGCGCGTTTCCGCTCCACCATTCCGCTGGGGCGCTTTTCCACCGCGCTGGACGTGGCCAACGCAGTGCTGTTCCTGGCCAGTGACGAGGCAGCCTTCGTCAGCGGCGTGTGCCTGGAAGTGGACGGCGCTCGCTGCGTCTGAAACTCAGAGATAGCGGGCCAGTTCCTCGACGTCTTCGGGGAACATCTGGCCTTTTTCGGCCACGGCCAGCTTGCCGTCGCGCCCGCGCAGCAGCGTGATGGGCAAGCCCCGCGGCTTGGGAAAGCGCTGACGCCACTGCGGGCTGGCCCAGGCCGCCGGGAATGTGTACCCCTTGGCCTTGAGATAGGCCGCAGCGTCCTCGGGCTTGCGGTCGATCGAGAGCGCCACCATGGCCAGCCCCTGCTCCCGGTGTTCGCGCCAGAAACGGTCCATCACCGGGCTTTGCTGGGCGCAGAACGGGCAGGTACTCGCCCACCAGTACACCAACAGCGGCTTGCCCTGGGCCGCCACCGGCTCAAACACGCCACTGCCGATCAGTTCAATGCGCGGGACCTCCAGCGCCGACCCGAGTGGCGGCAGAGGCGGAGCCTTGGCCTCCTCAGCCGCAGCGGAAACGGGCTGAGCCCAGGCAGGTACAGTCAAGCCGGTCATGGCGCAGCCGCCCGCCGCACCCAGCCACTGTCGGCGGGTCCAGAGCGAGTTCTCGAATCGGTCGGAAGCTTTCAAGGGGCCCTCCTGCGCTTTTTCCGTATATAAGAATGCGATTTTTCCACACCTTCGCCAAATGTGCACAGGCCGTGTCGGGCCTTGGCACCGACGCGACCACACCCTCGTGGAGCGTGGTGTAATCTTTTCGTATGTCTGAACGAGTGATTCCCCTGGTCGACCAGCGCCTGCGCTCGCTGGCGGCGCGAGTCCCTGCGCAACCCATTGCCGCCAGCGGCCTGCTGAGCGACGGCCTGGGCCGCCCTTTGCGCGACCTGCGCATCAGCGTGACCGACCGCTGCAACTTCCGCTGCAGCTACTGCATGCCCAAGGAAATCTTCGACAAGGACTACCAATACCTGCCCCACAGCTCGCTGCTCACCTTTGAAGAAATCACCCGGCTCACGAAACTGTTCGTGGGCCACGGGGTGCACAAGGTGCGCCTTACTGGCGGCGAACCGCTGTTGCGCAAGAACCTGGAAATCCTCATCGAGCAACTGGCCGCACTTCGCACCGTAGACGGTCAGCCGCTGGACCTCACCCTTACCACCAACGGCAGCCTCCTGGCACGCAAGGCCGCGTCGCTCAAGGCCGCGGGCCTGCAACGCGTGACGGTGAGCCTGGACGGGCTGGACGACTGCGTCTTCCGCCGCATGAACGACGTCGACTTCCCCGTGTCCGACGTGCTTGAAGGCATTGCCGTGGCGCAGTCCGTGGGCCTGGGGCCGATCAAGGTGAACATGGTCGTCAAGCGTGGCACCAACGACGACCAGATCCTGCCCATGGCCCGCCATTTCCGGGGCACCGGCATCGTGCTGCGCTTCATCGAGTACATGGACGTGGGCGCCACCAATGGCTGGTGCATGGACGAAGTGATGCCCAGCGCCGAAGTGGTCAAGCTCATCCAGAGCGAATTGCCCTTGGTCGAGCTGGACCCGACCGCACCGGGCGAAACGGCCGAGCGCTGGGGCTACGCCGGCCCCGATGGCAAGTACGACCCCGCCTTGGGCGAAATCGGTGTCATCAGCAGCGTCACCCAGGCGTTCTGCCACGACTGCAACCGCGCGCGCCTGTCCACCGAGGGCAAGGTTTACCTCTGCCTGTTCGCTCATGAAGGGCACGACCTGCGCGAACTGCTGCGTGGCGGGGCGAGCGATGCGGACCTCACATCAGCCATAGGCGCCATCTGGCAGGGGCGGCAAGACCGCTACTCTGAACTTCGAGCCAGCCTGCCGCCCGAAGCACACGGGCCGGGCAAGCGCCGCATTGAAATGAGCTACATCGGAGGCTGAAGCCATGACCGTGGAACCCCATAGCGTGACCGGCCTGGTGCTGGCCGGTGGACGAGGCAGCCGCATGGGCGGCGTGGACAAGGGTCTTCAAACACTCAACGGCACGCCGCTTGCGCTGAACGCGCTGCTGCGCCTGCAAATGCAGGAAGGCCACCGGCTGGGCGGCTGCATGGTCAATGCCAACCGCCACCTGGGCGCCTACGAGGCTTTTGGCGTTCCCGTGTGGCCCGACTCGCTTGAAGGCTACGCTGGCCCGTTGGCCGGTTTCATGACCGGTCTGGAGCGTTGCGAATCGCCTTACCTGCTCACGGTGCCGTGCGATGCCCCCCTCTTCCCGCTGGACCTGCTGGAGCGCCTGGCACAAGCGCTGGAGCGCGAGGACGCCGAGATCGCCATGGCCGCCGGCCTGGATGGTGAGTCAGCCCCGGAAGGCAACGCCGCCCGCCCACAACCTGTGTTCTGCCTGATACATGTGAACCTGCTGGAAAGCCTGGTGCGCTTCACGCAGGGCGGCGGACGCAAGATCGACGCCTGGACGGCGCAGCACCGCACCGTGATCGTGCCCTTCGACCAGCCTGGCGACGACCCGCGCGCCTTCTGCAACACCAACACCCTGGCCGAACTGCGCGCCCTGGAAAATTGAACGCATGAAAACCCTGGACCAGATCGCCGCCGCCCTGCAGGGCTACGACCCCAAGGCCCTGAGCGCGTCCGCCGTCAACGACTTCCTCTGCCAATTGGTGGAGCCGGTGGCTGCCACTGAAAGCGTAGGCGTGTTCGCCGCGCTGGACCGCGTGCTGGCCGAGGACGTGATCTCCCCCATCAGCGTGCCGCCGCACGACAACTCTGCCATGGACGGCTTCGCGCTGGCGGGAGCACAACTCGCCAGCGGCACCACCACGCTCAAGGTGGTGGGCACCGCCTACGCAGGCGCCGCGTGGCAGGGGCAGGTAGGCCCTGGCGAGTGCGTGAAGATCATGACCGGTGCCGTGATGCCAGCGGGCCTGGACACCGTGGTGCCCGTGGAGTTCGTGCAGGTAGACGGTGACACGGTGCAAGTGCCGCCCGGTGTGGTGAGCACGGGCGACAACCGCCGCCTGCTGGGTGAAGACCTGATGCAGGGCCAGCCCGCGCTGCGCCGTGGTGACCGCCTGGGCCCTGCCGCACTCGGTCTGATCGCCAGCCTGGGCTTGCCCAACGTGCGCGTGTTCCGCCGCTTGAAGGTGGCCTACTTCTCCACGGGTGACGAAATCCTCACCCTGGGCGAGCCGTTGCGCGAAGGCGCCGTTTACGACAGCAACCGCTACACGGTCTTCGGCCTGCTCACACGCCTGGGCGTGGACGTGCTGGACATGGGCGTGATCAAGGACGACCCCGCCAGCCTGGAAGCTGCCTTCCGCCAAGCCGCAGCGCAAGCAGACGCCATCATCACCAGCGGTGGCGTGAGCATGGGCGAGGCCGACCACACCAAGGCCATGATGAAGCAGCTGGGCGACGTGGCCTTCTGGCGCATTGCCATGCGGCCAGGCCGACCGATGGCCGTGGGCCGCATTGCCGAGGGCGGCCGCAACGCGGTGCTGTTCGGCTTGCCGGGCAACCCCGTGGCGGTGATGGTGACCTTCCTGGCCTTTGTGCGCCCCGCCCTGCTGAAGATGATGGGCGCGAGGCAAAGCAACACGCCGCTGCTGCGCGCGCACAGCCTGGAGCCCATGCGCAAGAAGCCCGGACGCACCGAATACCAACGCGGCATCGTTTCCACGGGGCCGGATGGCCAATTGCAGGTGCGCACCACCGGCAACCAAGGGTCGGGCGTGCTGCGCTCCATGGTGGAGGCCAACGGCCTCATCGTGCTGCACCACGGCCAGGGCAACGTGGCGGTGGGTGACGAGGTGGACGTGATGATGTTCGACGGTGTGATCTGACGGCGCGCCTGCGGGCGCGAAGGAGGTGACTCATGTTCCGCGACCGCGAAGACGCCGCCCGCCAGTTGGCGGCAAAGCTGGGCCACCTGCGTGGCCTGAATCCTTTGGTGTTGGCCATTCCACGCGGTGCCGTGCCCATGGGCAAGATATTGGCCCAGGCGCTTGACGGCGAACTGGACGTGGTGCTGGTGCGCAAGCTGGGTGCGCCGGGCCAGCCCGAACTGGCGGTGGGGTCGGTGGACGAGTCAGGCTGGACTTACGTGGCACCGCACGCCGCGTCGCTCGGCGCCGACGAAGCCTGGCTGGACAGCGAGAAACGCGAGCAGTTGGCCACCATTCGCCGCCGCCGTTCCCGCTACACACCGATCCGGGCGCCCGTTTCACCGACGGGTCGTGTGGTTGTGGTGGTGGACGATGGCCTGGCCACGGGAGCCACGATGATCGCGGCGCTGCACGCGGCGCGTCACCAGAAGCCAGCGCGCCTGGTGTGCGCCGTGCCGGTGGCTGCACCCGAATCGCTGCGGCAGGTGCGGTCTTTGGCCGACGAGGTGGTGTGCCTGCACACGCCGGAGTTCTTTCAGGCCGTGGGGCAGTTCTACCGGCACTTTCCGCAGGTCGAAGACGACGAGGTTGAGCGGCTGCTCAAGGGGTGACTGGCCTTGGCATTTGTGTCCAGGTGCGTGTAGTTCTCGACGTGTGTGTGGGTGGCCAAGGCGTGTGCGCCCAGGGGCTGGCGCTTCAACGAGGTGGCCGGTGCACCGCACCGGCTCCCCTGCGATGCTCGATGCCGTGGCCACGCGGCGGAACTCACTGCGCGCTTGCAGCGCTCCGTTCAAACAGCCGCCGCAAGCTAGATGACGAAGCGCGCTCACGCGCGCTGGCCACGGCATCTGCGCTTCTCGGCACCTCGTCAGGCGCACCAGCCCCTGGGCACA
>JAYSGB010000055.1:0-10871 GCA_041913045.1 Burkholderiaceae bacterium
CGCACGCAGTGCTTGGTGATCATCAGGCTGACTTCGCCTTCTTCCTCGTGCGCCTCGTAGGCGGCGGCGATCACCTTGACGCCGTGCTTGCTGTAAAAGTCGCGAGCCTTCTGGTTGAAGACGTTGGCCAGGTAGGTGAGGGTGTCTTCGGGGTAGGGCACGGGCGGCTCCACCGGCACGGCGCGCGGCAGGCGGTGCAGTGCCTGGGCGCGGGCGCGTTCCAGGTCGGCCACGGCGTCGCGCCGCAAGGCGTTGAGTTGGGAAGCGGGCACGAACCACGGCTGTGACAAGTTCACCTGAATGTCGCTGGCCTGGAAGAGCGTGTCGCCCAGGCGACCCAGTTGCTCACGCAGCTTGTCTGCGGCCTGTGCCGGGTCTTTGGCCCTTTCCCAGGTGCCCGACAGTTCGGCGGTGCCCACGTGGCCGTCTTCGTCGGTGAGCGTGAGCTGCAGGCCGGCAGGGGAATCGCTCAGTGCCATCCACACGCCCATGCGCCGGTCGGCGGATTTCTTTTCCAGCGTGCGCACCCAGTCCATGCTGCGGTTGCGGTTCACGGTGGTGCCGCGCTTCAGGTCCTTGAACCCACTCATCGGGTCTTTCGGGAAAACGCGCCAGGCGGTGCCGCCGTCCTTGCCGGGGCCGAGTTTTTCCACGCGGTTGGTCTGCAGGCCCACCAGTTCCTTTTGAAGGTCGTGGTAGCACAGGCCGTCGCCGTTTTGCAGCTCGGTGGTGGGGTCTTCGGTTTCCAGCTCCACGCAGTCGGCAGCAACCCGGGTTACCCAGCCAATGGGCTGGCCGGGGTTCTTGGGGGTATCGAAGGCGCCAATGTCTTCCTTGCGGCCCTGCACGAAATAATCGGTGAACTCGCGGTTGAAGTTCTGGTCCGGGTCGGGCGTGAAGGTGTAGGTGCAGCGGCCGCTGGAGGCGCGTGCAAGTTCAGGGCGCTCTTCCAGGATTTCGTCGAACAACTGGCGGTAATGGGCGGTGATGTTCTTCACGTAGCCCATGTCCTTGTAGCGGCCTTCGATCTTGAAGCTGCGCACGCCCGCGTCGATCAGGGCGCGCAGGTTGTCGCTCTGGTTGTTGTCCTTCATCGAGAGCACGTGCTTGTCGTGTGCCACGATGCGGCCCTGGCTGTCTTTCACCTCGTAGGGCAGGCGGCAGGCCTGTGAACAGTCGCCCCGGTTGGCGCTGCGGCCCGTGTGGGCGTGGCTGATGTAGCACTGCCCGCTGTAGGCCACGCACAGGGCGCCATGGATGAAGAATTCGAGCACGGCTCGGTTGGGCGCATCCACCGGCCCCAGAGCCTGGTGGATGGCAGCGATCTGTGGCAGCGTCAGTTCGCGGGCCAGCACGATCTGGCTCAGGCCCGCGTCTTGCAGAAAGCGGGCCTTCTCAGGGGTGCGGATGTCGGTCTGCGTGCTGGCGTGCAGCTGGATGGGGGGCAGATCCAGCTCCAGCAAGCCCATGTCCTGGATGATCAGCGCGTCCACACCGGCGTTGTAGAGCTGGCGCACCAGCTTGCGGGCGGGTTCCAGCTCGTCGTCGCGCAGGATGGTATTGAGCGTGACGAACACACGGCTGTGGAAGCGGTGGGCGTGGCGCACCAGCCGCTCGATCTCGGTCACGGAGTTGTCGGCACTGGCGCGCGCGCCAAACGACGGCCCGCCGATATAGATGGCGTCGGCGCCGTGGTTGACGGCTTCGATGCCAATGTCGGCGTCGCGTGCGGGTGACAGGAGTTCGAGCTGGTGGGGCAACATAATGCGTACTTTCAAGCCAACCCTAGATTGTCCATGAAACGCCAGGATTTCCGCTTTTTTCACCGGCTTCGCGTGCGCTGGGCCGAAGTCGACATGCAGAAAATCGTCTTCAACGCGCACTACCTGATGTACTTTGACGTGGCCATCACCGAGTACTGGCGCGCCCTGGCTTTGCCCTACGAGGAGGCCATGCACCAGTTGGGTGGCGAGTTGTACGTGAAGAAGGCGTCGGTGGAATTCAACGCCTCGGCCCGCATGGACGACATATTGGACGTGGCCTTCACGTGCAGCCGCATTGGCAATTCGTCCATGACGATGACCGGCGCTATCTTCCGGGGTGAGGAGCACCTGATCAGCGGTGAGTTGATCTACGTGTTTGCGGACCCGGCCACGCAGACGTCAAAGCCCATCCCCGCGCCACTGCGGGCGCTGCTGCAGGGCTACGAGGCGGGCGAGCCGGTGATCGAAGTGCGCACGGGCGCCTGGAGCGAGCTGGGTGACGATGCCCGGCAGGTGCGTACCGCCGTGTTCATTGAAGAGCAGGGCATTGCCCGCGAGGACGAGTGGGACGAGGCCGACCTGACCTGTCTGCACGCCGTGGCCTACAACCACCTGGGCCAGCCTGTGGCCACCGGGCGGCTGCTGCAGGGCGGGCCCGGGGTAGGCAAGATCGGGCGCATGGCCGTGCACCGCGTGCTGCGGGGTACCGGCGTGGGCCGTGAGATCGTGAGCGCGCTGACCGCCGCCGCCCGCGAGCGGGGCGACCACACGATCCGCCTGAGCGCGCAGCGCACTGCCGAAGGGTTCTACCGCCGCCTGGGCTACCAGCCAGTAGGCGAGACTTACGAGGAAGTGGGGATTCCCCACGTGGACATGGAAACGCGCCTGTAAGTGCTGGCCGTCAGGGGCCAATGGGTGGAACTGTTGGCGTTGTCGGCGCTGCCTGCATCGCTGCCCGGAGCCTGCCCGGGCGCGTGGGTCCATTCTTCCAACTCCAGTTGGCCCCCCTTGGCAGGTGCGTGCCAGCGTGCAATCAGGCTGCTGCGGGTGCCGTAGCCTGCGTCGGGCATGTGGACGAAAGGGCTGGAAAGCTGCCTCTCCCGCTCCAGGGGAACGCCGGTGCGGGGCAGCTCCTGGTCAGGGGCCAGTCGCCGGTCCAGCAGGGCGTCGAGCAGGGTGCGCCTCCAGCTTTCTGTTGCGCCAGGGGTCGTGTGGTCCAGCAGATCCAGCGCCTGCGCCGTGGCCATCTTCAGCTGGCGGGTCTTTGGCCAGGGCGTGTCCAGGCCCGCGTTGGACAGGCCGTACACACCCGGGCGCAGCCGCAGCCCGTGCCACCCGCCGTTGACGGGCAAAGGGTCGCCCTCTGAGTCGGCGTGGCCGGGCCGGTTGCTCAGCCACCACCAGTCTCCATCTCTCAGATCGCCCAGCACCAGGTTAAAGCCGCCATAGTCGCCAGCCCGGTGTTCACCTGTCAGGGCTTGCCAGCCGGGCGTTTCGGCCGGGCCCGCCAGCCAGCGCGTCACCAGTTCGCCCCGGCTGCGCGGTGCCTCATCGGGTTCGCCGTTGCGCACATTGGTGAGCATGGCCACGCGCCCGCTGGGTGAAAAACCCAGCCAAGTGCCGCCCGCCCGCATGTCGCGCCCGCTGTAAACCGTGGCCCCGCCGGGCAGCGTCCATTCCGCCAAGGGCAGGGTGGGGCGCTCCCAGAACTCGTCGCGGTTGGAAGCCAGCAACAGCGGGCAGTCGTCCCGCATGTTCAGGGCAAAGGCGATCAGGCACATGGCCGTGGAAGCAGTCTGCTCAGATGTCTGCCAGCAACTCGTAGGGCAATGGCAGCAGGTACAGTGCAGCGCCGCCAGCGGCGCCAAGCGTCAGGGCTTGACCGTCGGTGGCGTTGATCTGCATGGAGACGATCGCGTCAAAACCACCCGTTGGATTCGCGGCAACCTGCGCCACGGTGCCACACGGCTGCTCGGCATCGCTGGCGTGGAAAACGTCTTGGCCTACGACGGGCTCGACTTCACTGTGCGCCAGATACGCACGGCGCTTGAGCGTGCCGCGGAACTGGCTGCGGGCCACCACCTCCTGGCCGGGGTAACAGCCCTTCTTGAAGTTGACACCACCTACCGATTCGTAGTTGAGCATCTGGGGGACAAAGGCCTCGAATAGCGGTTGGGTGAGGGTGGCCACACCGCTGCGCACTTCCAGCCATTGCCACAGTGTTTCGGGCAACGCGGCGCCTTCGGGCGCAGGCGTATTCGCGGGGGCGAGAACCAGCGCGCGGGGCAAACCAGCCGCTTCGGGCAGCCGAACCCAGTGGGCGCCGTCCCTGTCCATCTTGCTCCACCACTTGGCGCCCAGGCCCGCTCTGGCCACGGCCTCGCCGCTGACTCCGTAAAGAGCGAAGTCGGCGGTCGCGTCCGTCAGCTTGGCTTTGGCCCGCAGCACAAACATGCTCAAGCGTTTCAAGGTCTGGGGAAGAAGGTCGCGTGAACAGAGGAGAACAACATCGTCTGCAGAAAGCTTGAAGCCGATGAAGCTGGCTTGCATGCGCCCCTTGGCGTTGCAGAAGGCGGCCAGCCGTGCTTCGCCATGGCCCAGCAGGGCGAAATCCTGCGTCAGTTGGCCATGGAGGAATTTGGGCGCATCTTCACCCTGGACGCGGATGACTCCCAGGTGCTGCAGGCGTGTGACGCCTTCCAGCTGTTCGGGATGGACGTTGGCCGGGATGCTGGCCGGTTGTGCGGTGGCAATGACGGGGCTGTTCATGTGGAGGAACGTTGGACGGTCTCACTTATCATCGGGTGCTTGTATTTTCACAGAGGCGCCTAGTCCGTGTTCCGATTGTTGAAATGGCTGCTCTGGGGCAGCGTGCTGCTGGCCCTGGCGGGTGCCGCCGCCGCGCTGGTGTGGCTGCACCGTCCGTTGCCCATGAATCTGCGGGGCCAGCCGGTGCTCGACCTCGTCATTGAACCGGGCACCACGGCACGCGGCGTTGCCCGTGCACTGGCTCAAAGTGGTGTCACGGCCCCTGAAATCTTGTTGTTCTTTTGGTTCCGGCTATCTGGCAGTGCACACGAGATCAAGGCTGGCAGCTACGAAATTTCACCTGAGACAACGCCACGGAGTTTGCTCGACAAACTGGTGCGCGGCGACCAGGCGGTGCGCCGCGTGACCTTGGTAGAGGGTTGGAATTACCGGCAGGTGCTGCAAGCCTTGCGCGGTGCCGAACACCTGCGCTACGACCTGCCAGCAGACCCCAAAGGTATTGCCCAGGCAGTGGGACTCAAGGTGGCGCACCCGGAAGGCAGGTTCTTCCCCGACACCTATGTCTACCCGAAGCACGCGAGCGCATCCAGCGTTTTGCGCCAGGCCGCCACAGCCATGGAGCAGCGCCTGGCTGAGGCCTGGAAGCAGCGGGCCGACAGCGTGCCGTTGCGCTCGCCAGACGATGCACTGATTCTGGCCAGCATCGTGGAAAAAGAAACCGGCATGGCCAGCGACCGTGCGGAGATTGCCGGGGTTTTTGCCAACCGGCTGCGCATCGGCATGCGGCTGCAGACCGACCCCAGCGTCATCTATGGCCTGGGCGAAGGCTTTGATGGCCGCCTGCGTCGCCGCGACCTGGATACCGACACGCCTTACAACACCTACACCCGTGCCGGTCTGCCGCCCACGCCCATTGCCATGCCGGGCATGGAGTCGCTGATGGCGGCTGTGCGCCCCGCGCCCACCCAGGCCATGTACTTCGTGTCCCGTGGAGATGGCTCCAGCCACTTCAGCAGCACGCTCGACGAACACAACAATGCCGTGCGTCGTTACATACTGGGACGCTGATTCCCTGCCAAACCCATGACCCCATCCGGAAGCTTCATCACCTTTGAAGGTATCGACGGCGCAGGCAAGTCGACGCACATCACGGCGCTGGCCGACGCGCTTCGCGCCCAGGGACGCGAGGTGACGCTGACGCGCGAACCCGGTGGCACGCCCCTGGCTGAGAAACTGCGCGAGCTCTTGCTGCACGACGCCATGGACCCGTTGAGCGAGGCGCTGCTGATGTTCGCCGCGCGGCGCGACCACTTGCGTCAGGTCATTGAACCGGCACTGACGAAGGGGCATGTGGTGTTGTGCGACCGCTTCACCGACGCCACGTTTGCTTACCAGGGCCATGGACGAGGTTTTGACCTGGCGGTGCTGGAAACACTGGAGCGCTGGGTGCAGACGCGGGATGACGGCCTGGGCATCCGGCAGCCCGACCTGACGCTTTGGTTTGACGTGCCACCGGAGGTGGCCGCCACAAGGCTGGCCGGTGTGCGCAGCCCGGACAAGTTCGAAGCGCTGCCAGTGACTTTCTTTGCGCGGGTGGAGGCTGGATACGGTGAGCGCATGGCGCGCGACCCGGTCCGCTTTGCGCGCGTGGACGCGCAGCAATCCATTGAGCAGGTGTGGTCGGACGTGCGAAACGCTTGCCAACAGCGGGGTCTTTTGCCATGACCGATGCAGCACTGATCGGCGAAGCGGGGTTGGCGCCTTGGCTGCAGGATCAACTCGCGCAGCTACGGCAGCAGCGTGGGCACGCGCTTTTGCTTTCTGGCCCGCCCGGTTTGGGCCAGTATTCGCTGGCACTGGCGCTGGCACGTGCCTGGCTGTGCGAAAAACCAACGGCACAAGGGGCTTGCGGGCAGTGCACCAGTTGCCACGCCATTGACGTGCGCACCCATCCGGACCTCTTCGTGCTGATGCCCGAGACGTTGTCGATGGAGCTGGGCTGGCCGCTTGACGAGAAGACGCAGGACAAGATCGACAAGAAGGAAGTGAAGGCGAGCAAGTTCATCCGTGTGGACGCCACGCGCGAGGCCGTGGCCTTCACACAGTTCACCCGCTCGCGCGGCGACACCAAGGTGGTGCTGATCTACCCTGCAGAGCGGCTGAATGTGGAGTCGGCCAACACATTGCTCAAGACTTTGGAAGAGCCGCCCGGAGCGGTGCGCTTCATTCTGGCCACTGAAGCCGCCCACGCCTTGTTGCCCACCATACGCAGCCGCTGCCTGACGCACGCCATGGTGTGGCCTGTTGCCGAGCAGGCATTACCTTGGTTGCAGATGGCCGCCCTGGAAGCGGGCGCCAAGGCGACGCCGGCAGACTTGGCCGTGTGGCTGCGTGCAGCCGGCGGCCGCCCCGACGAGGCCCTGGAATGGGCAAAGCTTGGGGCGCCTGCCGCGAGTTGGGCGCGCCTGCCCAAGGCCGTTGCGACGGGGGACTTTTCGGCCATGGCGGGCTGGGCCCCGGCCCGGCAGATGGACGTGCTGCAGAAGGTTTGTCACGACCTGATGGTGGTGGGGTCTGGCGGGGTACCGCGCTTCTTTGAAGCGGCAGATTTGCCGCCTGCACCGGAGGCCCGCACGCTGGCCAGCTGGCAGCGCTGGCTGCAGCAGGCCGCGCGTACCCTGGAGCACCCCTTCAGCGCCGCGCTGATGCAAGAGGCCTGGGCCACACGCGCCCGGGACGCGCTGGCGCTACACTAACCGGCATGAGCACCCACGACGCTGCCGCTGCGGCCGCGCGCCCCACGGTCATCCAGCTGTCCATCAAGGAAAAGGGCGCGCTTTACGCCGCCTACATTCCGATGTTCGCGGACGGAGGCATCTTTGTGCCGTCCGCCAGGGAATACCGCCTGGGCATGGATGTGTATGTGTTGCTCACGCTGCCGGACGACCCTCAGCGTTACCCCATTGCAGGCAAGGTCGCCTGGATCACACCGGCGGGCACCACGGGCTCGCGAACGCAGGGCATAGGCATACGCTTTCCGTCTGACGAAAAGTCCCGGATGCTCAAGGCCCGCATTGAAGAAATCCTCGGGGCGCACCTGGCCTCCGACCGGCCGACGCAGACCGTTTGAATCCCTTTTTCCATGTTCGTTGATTCCCATTGCCACCTGAGCTTTCCAGAGCTTTCCTCTGAGCTGCCCGCCATTCTTGACGCCATGCAAACTGCCCAGGTGAGCAAGGCCTTGTGCATTTGCACGACCATGGAAGAGTTTGCGCGAGTGCACGGGCTGGCCACGCAGAACCACCAGTTGTGGGCGACCGTGGGCGTGCACCCCGACAACGAGGACGTGCACGAACCCACCGTCGATGAACTGGTTCAGCACGCCGCGCTTCCGCGCGTGGTGGGTATTGGTGAAACGGGGCTGGACTACTACCGCCTGGGCGAACGCACCGTGGCCGACATGGAGTGGCAACGTGAGCGGTTTCGCGTGCATATTCGTGCGGGCCGCGTCACCGGCCTTCCGCTGGTCATCCACACTCGCAGCGCGTCTGACGACACCTTGGCCATCCTGCGAGAGGAGGGTGGGTTCACCGGCAATGCGTCCGCAGGGCAAACGGTGTCGCGCGGCGTGTTCCACTGCTTCACCGAGACGGCAGACGTGGCGCGCGCTGCGCTGGATCTGGACTTCTACATTTCTTTCTCGGGCATCCTCACCTTCCGCAATGCGGCGGACCTGCGGGACGTGGCACGGTTCGTGCCCCTGGACCGCTGCCTGATCGAGACCGACAGCCCCTACCTGGCCCCGGTGCCTTACCGAGGCAAGACCAACACCCCGGCGCTTGTGCCTTTTGTTGCTGCACAACTTGCCGAGTTGAAAGGTTTGTCGGTGGAGGAGGTGGCGCGCGCCACCACAGAAAACGCCCTCAGACTCTTCAGCGGCATGCGCTGAGATATTGGGTGGCATCTAGGTGCTATCCACAAGTGAAGTCGTGTCTGAATGGCTCAGAATCGCGGGTGACTCAATTTCAGGAGACATTCCGTGGTCATAAAAAGTCAAAAAGACTTTCTATCGGGACTCATGTTCACGGTGGTGGGTGGCGCGTTTGCCTTTGGGGCGACGAACTACGACATCGGTCAAGCCGCGCGCATGGGGCCGGGGTACTTCCCCTTTCTGCTTGGCATCATCCTGGCCATCCTGGGGGTGATCGTCACCATCCAGTCGCTGGGTGACAGCGAGAAACCCGGTGAGAAGGTGGGCAAGCTGGCGTGGAAGCCGCTGGTGCTCGTCATCGGCGCCAACCTGTTGTTCGGCGCAATGCTGGGCGGTATCGCCTCCATCGGCCTGCCGCCCATGGGGCTGATGCTCTCCGTCATCGTGCTGGTGGTGGTGGCTTCCATGGCGGGCGATGAGTTCCGCCTGGTCGAGTCGCTCATCCTCTCCGTCATCCTGGCCGCAGGCAGCTACGTGATCTTCATCAAGCTGCTGAGCCTGCCGTTCCAGGTCTGGCCTTCCTTCATCGCTGGTTGAGGAGCAACCCATGACCGAACTGATTGAACATCTGTCCCTGGGTTTCTCTGTTGCCTTCACGGCGCAGAACCTGCTTTACGCGCTCATTGGCTGCGTGCTGGGCACCCTGATTGGCGTGCTGCCCGGCCTGGGCCCGGTGGCCACCATCGCCATGCTGCTGCCCGCCACCTACGCACTGCCGCCCGTGGCTGCGCTCATCATGCTCGCGGGCATCTACTACGGCGCGCAGTACGGAGGCTCCACCACGGCCATTCTGGTGAACCTGCCCGGCGAGGCGTCATCAGTGGTGACGGCGCTTGACGGCTACCAGATGGCCCGCAAGGGCAGGGCAGGCCCCGCGCTGGCTGCGGCTGGTATCGGCTCCTTCTTTGCTGGTACCGTGGGTACGCTGGTGCTCGCCGCCTTTGCGGTTCCGCTGACCGAAGTGGCCTTCAAGTTCGGCCCCGCCGAATACTTCTCGCTCATGGTGCTCGGCCTCATCGGCGCTGTGGTGCTGGCTTCGGGTTCCGTGGTCAAGGCGATTGCCATGATCATCCTGGGCTTGCTCATCGGCATGATTGGTACCGACATCAACTCCGGTGTGGCGCGCTTCAGCTTCGAGATTCCTGAGCTGACCGACGGCATTGGCTTCATCGCCATTGCCATGGGTATCTTCGGCTACGGCGAGATCATCCAGAACCTGTCGCACTCGGAAGAAAAGCGCGAGGTCTTTACCAGCAAGATCAAGGGGCTGTTCCCCTCGAAGCAGGACTTCAAGAACATGGTGCCTGCCGTGTTGCGCGGCACAACCCTGGGCTCGGCGCTGGGTATTCTGCCGGGCGGCGGTGCGCTGCTGGCTTCCTTTGCTGCCTACACGATTGAAAAGAAGACCAAGCTCAAGCCGGGTGAGGTGCCTTTCGGGCAAGGCAACATCCGTGGCGTGGCGGCTCCCGAGTCTGCCAACAACGCGGGGTCGCAGACTTCCTTCATCCCGCTGCTGACGCTGGGCATCCCGCCCAACGCGGTGATGGCGCTGATGGTGGGTGCAATGACCATCCACAACATCCAGCCCGGCCCGATGGTGATGACCAGCAACCCGGACCTGTTCTGGGGTCTGATCGCGTCGATGTGGATCGGCAACGCCATTCTGGTGATCCTGAACCTGCCGCTCATCGGCATCTGGATCAAGCTGCTGACGGTGCCTTACCGCTGGTTGTTCCCGGCCATCGTGCTGTTCTGTGCGATTGGCGTGTACTCCACGAACAACAACACCTGGGACATCTGGATGGTGGGTCTGTTTGGTGTGATCGGTTATGCCTTCATCAAGCTGGGTTGCGAGCCTGCGCCGCTGCTGCTGGGTCTGATCCTTGGCCCCATGATGGAAGAGAACCTGCGCCGCGCGCTGCTGCTGTCGCGCGGTGACTGGAGCGTGTTTGTGACGCGTCCTCTGTCGGCCGTGCTGCTGGCGATGGCGGCGCTGCTGCTGATCGTGGTGCTGATGCCTTCGATCAAGAAGAAGCGCGAGGAAGCCTTCGTCGAGGATTGACGGCACGGCTTCGGCTATCCTACGCGCCATGATGCGCGTGGGTACTATCTCTCTCGGACCCGGCTTGCGCCGGGTCTTTTTTTTGGCGTTGTTGTGCTGGACCAGCGCCGTTTGGGCTGGTTCGTTCGAGGACTTTTTCAAGGCCATTCGGCGTGATGATGCGTCCAAGCTGATCGAGCTGGCCTTGCGTGGTTTCGACATGAACACGCGGGACGAGTCCGGCGAAATACCTGGCGGATTCAAGGACGAGGTGCAACACGGTTTAACGAGGCGTGAAAGACCTCGT
>JAYSGB010000056.1:0-9015 GCA_041913045.1 Burkholderiaceae bacterium
AGACACAGCCACCCCGGAAAATCGCCCCCACAGGGCCAGGCCTGCCGCAGCCAACCAAGATGGTGGAGCGCCAACGGTGGTGCGCCAAGAATGCTTCTGCCAAGGCGTGTGCGCCCAGGGGCTGGCGCGCCTGACGAGGTGCCGAGAAGCGCAGATGCCGTGGCTGCGCGCTTTAGCGCGCTTCGTCATCTAGCTTGCGGCGGCTGTTTGAACGGAGCGCTGCAAGCGCGCAGTGAGTTCCGCCGCGTGGCCACGGCATCGAGCATCGCAGGGAAGCCGGTGCGCAGCACTGGCCGCCTCGTTGAAGCGCCAGCCTCTGGGCGCACACGCCTTGAGCCGCCAGCACTCTCTGGCCACCCAACCCCAGTGGCGCAAGGCCATCACACCGTCCGCAGCGCTTCCCTCAATGCCCGCCCCACCTCGGGCCGCTCCGCAAACGGATCAGGCGGGTTGTGCTGCCCCACAATCGCCTCCATCCGCGTCTGCACATTCCCCAGCGCACCCGGGTGGCTGTAGATATAGAACCGGTCCTCCGCCATCGCGTCAAACACCCGCTGAGCCACCTCGGCCGAAGTCACCTTGCCGCTGCTCACCGCCTTCCCCAACGTCGCCCGTCCCACCATCTGGCTGCGCGTCAGCTTCTCATCGGCCACGCCCTGCGGGCGGTTGCGCTCGCTGTGGGCAATGCCCGTGGGCACAAAGTACGGGCACAACACGCTGGCACTCACCTGGTCGCTCACCAGCCGCAAATCCTGGTACAGCGTCTCGGTCAAGGCCACCACCGCGTGCTTGCTCACGTTGTAAACGCCCATGTTCGGGGGCGTCAACAGGCCGGCCATGCTCGCCGTGTTCACAATGTGCCCCCGGTAGGCCGGGTCGGCCTCAGCGGCGGCCAGCATCATCGGTGTGAACAGCCGCACGCCGTGGATGACGCCCCACAGGTTCACCCCCAACACCCAGTTCCAGTCGGCCAGGGTGTTTTCCCACACCAGCCCGCCCGAACCCACGCCCGCGTTGTTGAACACGAAGTGCGGTGCGCCAAGACGCTGCTGCACGTCATTGGCCAGGGCTTCCATCGCATCGGCGCTGGACACGTCCACACGCTGGGCCAGCACCTGCGCGCCCGCCGCCTCCAACTCCAGCCTTGCGGCGTCCAATGCGTCCTGCTGCACATCAACCAGCACCAGGTTCATGCCACCCCGTGCTGCTATGCGCGCCACCTCCAGCCCGAAGCCGGAGCCCGCACCCGTGATCACCGCCGTTTTGCCCTGCAAGCTGTCAAGCATCTTGTCTCCTCTTATTTTTATGTGGACGCAAATATCGCGTCAGACCAGCTTGACCAGCTGCTTGCCGAAGTTCTTGCCCTTGAGCAACCCCAGGAAGGCCTCTGGCGCGGACTCGATGCCTTGCGCCACCGTCTCGCGCGGGCGGAACTTGCCGCTGCCCACCAGCGTGCCCAACTCGGTCAAGGCCTCGGGCCATACTTCCATGTGTTCGCTCACAATGAAGCCCTCGATCTTCATGCGGTTGACGAGGATGAGCGCCGGGTTGAGCATGGGCAGCGGCTGCCCGTCGTAGCCAGCAATCATTCCGCACATGGCCACGCGGGCAAAGGCGTTGCAGCGCAGCAGCACGGCGTCCAGCACCATGCCGCCCACGTTCTCGAAGTAGCCGTCAATGCCGTTGGGGCACGCCACCTTCAGCGCCTTTGCCAGCGACAGGTAGTCCTTGTGCTCGCGGTAGTCAATGCAGTCGTCAAAGCCCAGCTCATCCTTCACATAGGCGCACTTGTCTGGCCCGCCCGCAATGCCCACCACGCGGCAGCCGCGCACCTTGGCCAGCGCGCCAAAGGCGCTGCCCACCGCACCGCTGGCGGCACTCACCACCATGGTCTCGCCTGCCTTGGGGTTGATGATCTTCACCAGCCCGTACCAGGCCGTTACGCCCGGCATACCCACCGCACCCAGGTAGTGGCTGATGGGCACGTGCGTGGTGTCCACCTTGCGCAGCGCGCCCGGCTGATTGGCGTCCACCACGCTGTACTGCTGCCAGCCGCCCATGCCCACCACTTTGTCACCAGCGGCAAACTTGGGGTGGCGGCTTTCCACCACCTCGCCCACCGTGCCGCCGATCATCACCTCGCCCAGCGGCTGGGGCTGCGCGTAGCTGCGGCTGTCGTTCATGCGGCCGCGCATGTACGGGTCCAGGCTCAGGTAGTGGTGGCGCACCAGCACCTGCCCGTCCTGCAGGGCGGGCGTTTCGGTGGTGACGATCTTGAAGTTGCCGACGGTGGCCTCGCCTTGCGGTCGGTTGTCGAGCAGAACCTGGATGTTGCTGGGCATGAATAGCTCCTAAAAAAGGACCCGCCAATTGCGGGCGTCAATCGGTTCGTATGGTGTTGAGTGCCTGGGTGGACCGGGCGCCCACCGGCAGACGCGGCACGTACTTGAACGTGCCCGTGGCGTGGCAGCAGAGCTTGCCTGCCGCGTCAAAGATGCTGCCTTCGGTGAAAGCCATGGTGGCGGTGCGGTGCAGCAGCTTGCCGCGCGCCACCAGCGCCCCTTGTGCCGCGCGCATGAAGCTGGTCTTCATCTCGATGGTCACCGCCCCCATGTCCTGCTGCACGCTGCGCGCGGCATGGGCCATCACCACGTCCAGCAGGGTCATGCTCGCGCCGCCGTGCACCACGTTGAAGGAATTCAGGTGCTCGGGCGCGGGGTCGTAGTGCAGCTCGGCCTCGCCACCCTCCCAGCGTTCGAGCCTGAAGCCAAGGTGATCGACAAAAGGAATGCGTACCTGAAAATCCATTCAACCTCCGGTGATGATGCTGACGCCGCCATCCACCGCCAACCACTGGCCGGTGATGTGCTTGCCTGCATCGGAAGCGTACAGCAGCGTCAGGCCCTTGAGGTCCTCGTCGTCACCCAGGCGACCGAGCGGCGCACCAGCGGCCAGCCGTTCCTCGCCCATGGCCTCCAGCGTGCCCCGCGTCATCTTGCTCGGGAAGAAGCCCGGGCAGATGGCATTGACGCGGATGCCGTAGGCGCCCCACTCCGCCGCCAGTGCCCGCGTGAAGTTGATGACCGCGCCCTTGGAAGTGTTGTAGGCGATGGTCTTCATGCCCTTGGGGTTGCCACCCAGGCCCGCGATGGACGCCACGTTGATGATGCTGCCGCGCTGGCGCCCGATCATGCTGTGCTTGGCCAGGTACTGGCTCAAGATGAAGTAGCCCCGCACGTTGAGGTTCATCACCTTGTCCCAGGCCTCCAGCGGGTGGTCTTCGGCAGGTGCGCCCCAGGCGGCGCCCGCGTTGTTGACGAGGATGTCCACGTCGCCCATGCGCTCCAGCGTCTCGGCACCCAGGCGATGGATGTCCGCTTCCTGCGCGCAGTCGGCGGCAATCCAGCGGGCGTCGATGCCCGCGTCCTGCAGCTCCTGCACTGCCGCCTCCAGCTCATCCGCCTTGCGGGCGCTGAGCATCACGCGGGCGCCAGCCTCACCCAGCGCGTGAGCCATCTGCAGCCCCAGCCCGCGCGAGCCACCAGTGACCAGGGCCGTCTTGCCCTTCAGGTCGAACAGTTGTTGGATGGTGCGAGTCATGTCTTGTCTCCGTGTGTGTTCAAAACGCCTCTTCGGGTAGCGCGGCGCAGGTCTGGTCGCGACTTGACACCACCTGCAACCAGGCACCCGTCTTGGGCAGTTCGTAATGGAAGAAGAAGCGGCAGGCCGCCAGCCGCCCGGTGCGCGCCGCGTCGTCGGGCGAACGGTGCGCCGTCAAGGCTACGTCCAGCCAGATCCACGCCAGCACCGTGTGCCCGAACGCCTGCATGTACGGCACGGCGTTGGCCAGCGCCGCTTGAGGGTCGCCCGTGGCCCAAGCCGCCTGGGTGGCTGCACCCACTTGTTGCAGTGCCTGGGCCAGTGCGCTGGCATGCGCGGCCAGTTCGGGCACCTGTGCGGCACGTTCGATGGTGGCCTGCATGCGGCCAGCCAACAGCTGCAGGCCGCGTCCGTTTTCCATCAGCACCTTGCGGCCCAGCAGGTCCATGCCCTGTATGCCGTGGGTACCTTCGTGGATCATGTTCAGGCGGTTGTCGCGCCAGTACTGCTCCACCGGAAAGTCGCGCGTGTAGCCGTAGCCGCCGTGCACCTGGATCGCCAGGCTGTTGGCCTCCAGGCACCATTCGCTGGGCCAGCTCTTGGCAATGGGGGTAAGCACCTCCAGCAGCAACCGCGCCTCGTCTGCGGCCTGTGGCTCTCCTGTGTGATGCTCGTCCACCAACCGCGCGCAGTACAACTCCAGCGCCAGCGCACCTTCGCAGTAGGCCTTCTGGGCCAGCAGCATGCGTTTCACGTCAGCGTGTTCAATGATGCGCACCTGCGGCTGCGTCGGGTCCTTGCCGCCCGCGCCCAGTAGCCGCCCCTGCGGGCGGTTGCGCGCGTAGTCCAGGCTGGCGTGGTAACCCGCCATGCCCAGCATGGTTGCGGCCATGCCCACACCGATGCGCGCCTCGTTCATCATGTGGAACATGTAGCGCAGGCCCTGCCCTGCCTCGCCCACCAGGTAGCCAATGGCACCGGCCCCCTGCCCGCCCAGGCCCGCGCCCACGCCAGGCCCCCGTACCGGAAAGCGCCCCTCGCCAAAGTTCAGCAGCGTGTTGGTGGTGCCCCGCCAGCCGCACTTGTGGTTCAGGCCCGCCAGCGCCACATCGTTGCGCACGCCCGTCAACTGGCCTTGCGTGTCCACCAGCATCTTGGGCACGATGAACAGCGAAATCCCCTTCACCCCGGGCGGCAGCTTGCCGTCGGGCCCGGGAATCTTGGCCAGTACCAGGTGGATGATGTTTTCGGTCAGCTCGTGTTCGCCCGCCGATATCCACATCTTGTTGCCGCGCAGCCGGTAGCGCGGCCCCAGCGGTTCGGCCTCGGCACCCTCGCCATCAGGCACGGCACGCGTGGCCACATCGCTCAAGGACGACCCCGCCTGCGGCTCGCTCAGGCACATGGTGCCCGAGAAGCGCCCGGCAAATTCGTTGAGCGCAAACACCTCGCGCTGCAGCGGCGCGCCATGCGCCATCAGCAGGTTGGCGTTGCCCACCGTCAACATGCCCGCACCAATGCTCACCGAAGCCATGGCAAAGAACGCGTTGCCCGCAGCTTCCACCGTGTAGGGCAGCTGCATGCCGCCAATCTCGGCATCCTGCGCGGCACTCAGCATGCCCGAGGCCGCGTAGGCGTCCCAGGCGTCTTTGGTGGCCTGCGGCAGGATCACCTTTTCTCCGTCGAAGTGCGGCTCCTGGGTGTCCACCAGGCGGTTGAAGGGCGCGTACTTCTCGCGTGCGATGCGCTCGCACGTGTCCAGCACGGCATCAAACGTTTCGCGGCTGTGCTCGGCAAAACGCTCACGCTCGCCAAGGGTCTGCACCCCCAGCCAGTCGTACAGCAGAAAATCGACGGTGGGGCGCAGACTCATGGTCAATCTCGCGTCACAAGACCTCGAACACGCCAGCAGCACCCATGCCACCGCCAATGCACATGGTCACGCACACGCGCTTGACACCACGGCGCTTGCCTTCGATCAGCGCATGGCCCGTCAGGCGCTGGCCCGAAACGCCATAGGGGTGCCCCACGGCAATGGCACCGCCATTCACGTTCAACCGTTCGTTGGGAATACCCAGCTTGTCTCGGCAGTAGATCACCTGCACCGCAAAAGCCTCGTTCAGTTCCCACAGGTCTATGTCGCTCACCGTCAGCCCCAGGCGCGACAGCACCTTGGGCACCGCAAACACCGGGCCTATGCCCATTTCATCGGGCTCGCAACCCGCCACGGCAAAACCCAGGAAACGGCCCAGCGGCGTCAGGCCTTTTTGTTCCGCCAGCTTCTCGTCCATCACCACACAGGCGCCCGCACCGTCGCTGAACTGGCTCGCGTTGCCCGCACTCACCAGGCCGCCGGGCAGCGCAGAGCGCAAGCCACGAATGGCCTCCACCGTGGTGCCTGGGCGAATACCCTCATCCTGGCTGACAGTCACCTGCTTGGTGATAAGGCCCAAGGTTTTGTCAGCCACCCCGGCTGTCACGGTGATGGGGGCGATTTCGGCATTGAACAAGCCGGCCTCTAGCGCAGCGGTGGCCTTCTGTTGGCTGGCAGCGCCGTACTCGTCCATGGCCTCGCGGCCAATGTTGTAGCGCTTGGCCACCTGCTCGGCGGTCTGCAGCATGTTCCAGTAGATCTCTGGCTTTTGCTTCATCAGCGCCGGGTCGGTCAGCATGTGCGTGTTAATCTCTTGTTGCACACAAGAAATGCTCTCCACCCCGCCTGCTACGTAAACCTGCCCTTCTCCGCTGATGATGCGTTGCGCGGCCAGGGCAATGGTCTGCAAGCCCGACGAGCAGAAGCGGTTGACTGTCATGCCCGACACGCTGATGGGCAGCCCCGCCTTCAATGCGATCTGACGCGCGATGTTGGCGCCCGTGGCCCCCTCGGGGTTGGCGCAGCCCATGATGACGTCTTCGATCAACTCGGGGGCGATACCCGCGCGCTGCACGGCGTGCTGCACGGCATGGCCACCCAGCGTGGCACCGTGGGTCATGTTGAAAGCGCCCTTCCAGCTCTTGGCCAAAGGGGTGCGAGCGGTGGAAACAATGACGGCGTTGGTCATGATGGATTCCTGTATGGCTTAGAACGTTTTGCCTTCGGCAGCCAGGCGGGCCAGCAGTGGTGCGGGCTCCCAGAACTTGGCGTCGTCGTGCGGATTGCGGGCAAAGCGCTTCATCGCCTGCACCACGTTGAACAGGCCGATCTCGTTGGCGTAATTCAGCGGGCCGCCCCGGTGCACCGGGAAGCCGTAGCCAAAGATGTAGACCACGTCGATGTCGCTCGCCTTGTTGGCAATGCCCTCTTCCAGGATGTGAGCCGCCTCGTTGACCAGGCTGAACACCAGACGCTGCACGATCTCCTCATCGGAAATCTTGCGCGGGGTGATGCCCAATGCCTTGCGGTGCTCCTCGATCATTGCCACCACCTCGGCGTTGGGGATGGCGTCGCGCTTGCCGGGCACATAGTCGTACCAGCCCGCGCCGGTCTTCTGGCCAAAACGCCCCTTTTCGCACAACAGGTCGGCGGTCTTGCTGTACTTCATGTCGGGCCGTTCCACATAGCGGCGCTTGCGGATGGCCCAGCCAATGTCGTTGCCCGCCAGGTCACCCATACGGAACGGGCCCATGGCAAAACCGAACTTCTCAATGGCCTTGTCAACCTGCTCGGGCGTGCAACCCTCGTCCAGCAGAAAGCCGCCCTGGCGGCCGTACTGTTCGATCATGCGGTTGCCAATGAAGCCGTCGCACACGCCAGAAACCACTGCCGTCTTCTTGATCTTCTTGCTCACGGCCATCACCGTGGCCAGCACGTCCTTGGCGGTGGCGTCGCCGCGCACCACCTCCAACAGTTTCATCACGTTGGCGGGGCTGAAGAAGTGCATGCCCACCACGTCCTGCGGGCGCTGGGTGAAGGCGGCAATTTTGTTCAGGTCCAGCGTCGAGGTGTTGCTCGCCAGAATGGCGCCGGGCTTCATCACCTCGTCCAGCTTCGTGAACACCTGTTCCTTCACGCCCAGGTCCTCGAACACCGCTTCGATCACCAGGTCGGCGTCCTTCAGGTCGGCGTAGTCCAGCGTGGTGGACAGCAGGGCCATGCGTTGCTCGTACTTGTCCTGCTTGAGCTTGCCCTTGGCCACCTGCGCCTCGTAGTTCTTGCGCATCACGCCCACGCCACGGTCCAAGGCTTCCTGCTTCATCTCAAGCATCTTCACCGGAATGCCCGCGTTGAGGAAGTTCATGGCGATGCCACCGCCCATGGTGCCCGCGCCAATCACCGCCACACTGTTGATGGAGCGCACAGGGGTGTCGTCGGGCACGTCGGGGATCTTGTTGGCGGCGCGCTCGGCCACGAACAGGTGCCGCAGGGCGCGGCACTCGGGGGTCCACATCAGGTTGATGAAGGTCTCGCGCTCGTAGGCCATGCCTTCGTCGAACTTGCGCAATGTGGACTGTTCCACCGCATCCACGCACTTGGCCGGCGCCGGGAGGTTCTTGGCCATGCCTTTGACCATGTTGCGAGCGAACTGGAAGTAAGCCGCCCCCTGCGGATGTTTGCACGGCAGATTGCGCACCAGCGGGGAGGCGGAACCATCAGCAGCATGGCGGGCGGCAACTTCGCGCGCCAGGGCCATGGCCTCGTCCATCAGGGACTCACGCGACGCGGCCAGCTTGTCGAACAGTTTCTGGCCGGGCACACCCGCCAGCAATTCGCTCTTCACAGGTTCGCCGCTCACGATCATGTTGAGCGCCACTTCCACGCCCAGCACGCGCGGCAGGCGCTGCGTGGCACCCGCGCCGGGAATCAGGCCCAGCTTCACCTCGGGCAGCGCCACGTTGCAGCCGGGTGCCACAACACGGTAGTGGGCCCCTAGCGCCAGCTCCACCCCACCACCCATGGCCACGCTGTGCACGGCGGCCACCACCGGCTTGTTGGTGTTTTCCACGGCGAGGATGACGCTGAGCAGGTTGGGTTCCTGAATGGCCTTGGGAGTGCCAAATTCCTTGATGTCCGCCCCGCCCGAGAAGGCCTTGCCCGCACCGGTGAGCACGATTGCCTTGATGGCGGGGTCGGCCTCGGCCTGGGCCAGCCCGGCAACGATGCCTTGGCGGGTAGACAGCCCCAGACCGTTGACCGGCGGGTTGTCCAGGGTGATCACGGCCACGTCGCCGTGGGCTTGGTAATGAGCGGTCATGAAGTCTCCTCTTCAGGGTCCGAAAATCAAAAAACGAACGATCGTTCGATTTAAAGCGATTCTAGGCGTAAAGCAAGGCCCGCCAAGGGCTGGCTGTCGCCTGTTTGTCTTGGCGTATTGTTCCTTGGTTTGCGGGGTGGGTTGCGTTTCTTGGGGGACACTTCGCCAGCTGCGGCAGGCCTGGCCCTGCGGGGGCTCATGCTGTGACGGTCGGCGCCCTTGG
>JAYSGB010000057.1:0-5827 GCA_041913045.1 Burkholderiaceae bacterium
TGCCCTGGGCGATCTCGGCGGAAGCCGTGGCAACCGCCTCCGAGCCGTTGCGCACTCGGGAGACGATCTGCCCCATGTTGTCACGCATCGCCTTGATGCCGTGCATGATGCTGGAGTCGTCCCCCGCCCGAAGCGAGATGTCCACCGACAGATCCCCCTGCGCCATACGGTGGGTGATGGCATTGGCATCGGCAGGCTCACCACCCAGCTGGCGCAGAATACTGCGGGCAATCAGCAGGCTCAAACCCAGCAACACCCCAGCAAGCACCAAAGCACCAACACCAGAAAGGATCAGACGCTGCCACATCACGGCATCCACGTTGTCCACGTACACACCCGAGCCGATGACCCACCCCCAAGGCGCAAAACCTTGAACGTAAGACACCTTGGGCACAGGCTGCTCGCTGCCCGGCTTGGGCCACATGTAGTTCACGTAGCCCGCGCCACTGGCCTTTACGGTGTTCACAAACTCCACGAACAGGAACTTGCCAGTAGGGTCCTTGTTCTGGCTCAGGTCCTTGCCCTCCAGTTCCGGACGAACAGGATGCATCACCATACGCGGCTGCATGTCGTTGATCCAGAAGTACTCCGAACCACTGTAGCGCAGCCCCCTCAAAGCGTCCATCGCCCTTTTCTTGGCCTCATCCTCAGTCATTTGTCCCTTGCCGGACAAGGCATGGAAATGAACCACGATGCCATGCGCAGTCTCCACCGTCTGCCGCACCCCCAGCTGGCGCTCGGCCATGATCATCGAACGCTCCGACGCCAAGAAAAACGCCACCAGCACCAGCAAACCCAAAAGTGCGCAACCTATGAGCAGTGCCAGCCGGCGGGCGATGGTGATGGAATCGAAACGGAACATGCGCTACTCCTTCAGTCAATGAAAGATGGGGGCATCATTCTGCTGCATACACCTGCGCATCATGCTCTCGGCACCAAGATTGGGCAACCCCCGCTATAGGTACAAACGCAGATCAGGACCCGCGAAGGCGCTGCATGATATCCACCCGCAGCGCCTCTGCCCAGGCACGCCGATCACGCCCTTGCGCGAGCTGCTGCAGACCGAAATCCAGCCGGGCCACCAGATCTCGTGCACACAGCGTTCGCCAGATTGAGGCAACGAGTGTCGTGTCGCCGACGTATACGGGGGCATCGTGCAGGGCGCCACCTTTGGCATGCACATAGCGCAATGCCACTGGCAATACCGGTGCGTGCGCAGAAAGCGCCGCTTGCAAGAGATTGGCATGGAACGGCAACACCGAACGGCCATCACCCGTGGTTCCTTCGGGAAACACTGCCAGCACGTCACCGGCGCGCAGACTTTCCGCCAGATGATGGACCACCCTCACCGCGTCCCTGCGTTTTTCCCGCTCAATGAATAGCGTCCCAGCCTCTTCTACCAGCCGCCCCAAGAGCGGCCACGACTTCACATCGGCCTTCGAGACAAAACGGCAGGGCCTGGCTGCGTTGATCACCAGGATATCCAACCATGACACGTGATTGGACACCACCAGAACCGGGCCCAGCGACGGAACAGTGCCACACACGTCCAGCTTGACGCCCAACAGCTCCAGCGCACGCGCAGACCACTGCTGTACACGCTCTTGCCGCTCTTCATCCGTCAGACCACCGAAATCACGGCGCAAGGTCTTCAGCCCCGCCAGAAGATGGCCAATCAGGCGCAGCAAACGCACAACGGCATTCAAGCGGCGCACGGTCAAGCCTCCTCGGCCATGCCGAGCCCTGCAAACCGCATCAGAAGGGTCTCAGGCACGCCGCTCGGTGGCAGCATCGAATGCCACCTGCCCGGCCACCAGGGTCTGCCTGACCGCCACAGGCAATTCGTGGCCTTCAAAGGGCGTGAGCGCTCCTTGGCTGCGCAACTGCTCGCCGTTCACCCGCCAGTGAGCACCCGGGTCGATCACGCAGAGGTCGGCCACGCCCCCCTCGACCACCCGCCCCACGCTGGCCTGCAAGGTGCCCAGGCTGTGCCCAAG
This sequence comes from Burkholderiaceae bacterium, assembly GCA_041913045.1. Taxonomy (GTDB): domain Bacteria; phylum Pseudomonadota; class Gammaproteobacteria; order Burkholderiales; family Burkholderiaceae_C; genus CAMLOF01. Next base: position 1,998 of record JAYSGB010000057.1, read on the forward strand.
CACCTTGGCCGGACCGTGGGTCAACGCCTGCAGAGTCCGCATCAACGGCACGCCATCCTGCTCTGCCCACTTCCACGCCAGGCCAAGCAGCAACTCAACGGCCGTGGCCCCGGGCTCTGCCTCGGCAAACGGCAGGGTCTTGGCATCTGCGTCCACCGGGTTGTGGTCGGAAACCAGTGCATCGATGGTTCCGTCGGCCAGACCCACGCGCAGCGCATCCCGATCCCTCTGCTGGCGCACTGGCGGCTGCAGACGCAAGCGGCTGTCGTAATACCCAATATCGGTGTCCGTCAGGTGCAGGTTGTGAACACTCACATCGCAAGTCACGGGCAGGCCTTCAGTCTTGGCTTGGCGCACCAGTTCCAGCCCGGCAGCGCTGCTGATGCGGCACAGGTGCAGGCGCACAGAGGTGCCCCCCGAGCGGCACACGCCGCGCAGCAGCTCAAAAACCGTGTGCAGTGCAATCACCTCCGCCGCCACGGGAATGCCGCTCAAACCCATCCGTGTGGCCAGCGGGCCGCTGGCCACAACTCCCTTGCCCAACCAAAAGTCCTGCGGGCGCAGCCAGACGCCATAACCAAACGTTGCCGCGTACTGCAAGGCACGCTGCAACACCTGTGTATTGACGATCGGCACCTCTGCCTGACCAAACGCCACGCAGCCAGACTCAGTGAGTTCCACCATCTCGGTCAGCACTTCGCCCTTGAGCCCGCGCGTCAGCGCACCCAGGGGGAACACACGCGCCTGGTGCAACTTCTCGGCACGGAACTTCAACATCTCCACCAGGCCAGGCTCGTCCAGCACCGGGTCGGTGTCCGGCGGGCACACCAGGCTGGTCACCCCACCGGCAACAGCGGCGGCCATCTCGCTTTCCAGCATGCCGGCGTGCTCCTGGCCCGGCTCCCGCAAGCGCATCGACAAATCGACCAAGCCCGGCGCAACGATGCATCCAGAAGCATCGATGGTGCGGTTCGGCGTGAAGTCCGCAGGCACCTTGCCCACACCAATGACCCGACCAGCGGCAATCGCAATGTCCGCCACGGTATCCGTCTGGCTGGCCGGATCGATCAGGCGCCCGCCTCGAATCAGAATCTTCATGCTTCGTTCCCCGCGACAATCCCCATCACCGCCATGCGCACCGCTATGCCGAAGGTCACCTGCGGCAGCACCACACTTTGCTGACCATCCACCACGCTGGAATCGATCTCCACACCCCGGTTCACAGGCCCCGGGTGCATCACGATGGCATCCGGCTTGGCCCAGCGCATGCGCTCCGGGGTAACGCCAAAGCTCTTGAAATACTCCTGGCTGGACGGCAGCAAAGCACCACTCATGCGCTCGTTCTGCAAACGCAGCGTGATCACGACGTCACAGTCCTTGATCCCCTCCTCCAGCGTGTGGCACACCCTCACCCCCATCTGCGACAACTCGCTCGGCACCAAAGTGCGGGGCCCCACGACCCTCACGTCCGGGCACCCCAGAGTGGTCAACGCATGGATGTCCGAACGCGCGACGCGCGAGTGCAAAACGTCGCCCACGATGGCGACCGACAGGTTGGTGAAATCCTTCTTGTAATGCCGGATGGTGTACATATCCAGCAGGCCCTGAGTGGGGTGCGCGTGCCGCCCGTCCCCGGCGTTCACCACGTGAACGTGGGGCGCGACGTGTTGGGCGATCAGGTACGGCGCGCCGGATTCGCTGTGCCGCACCACGAAGATGTCGGCAGCCATCGCACTCAGGTTGGCAATCGTGTCGAGCAGCGACTCACCCTTTGCAGTGGAGCTGCGCGCGATATCGAGGTTGATCACGTCCGCCGACAGGCGCGTGGCAGCGATCTCGAAAGTGGTGCGGGTGCGGGTGCTGTTCTCGAAGAACAGGTTGAACACGCTCTTGCCTCGCAACAGCGGCACCTTCTTCACCTCACGGTCGTTGACGCTCACGAAGTTCGCCGCCGTGTCAAGGATCTGGGTCAGGATGGCGCGCGGCAGGCCTTCCGTGGAGAGCAGGTGAATCAGCTCTCCGTTCTTGTTGAGTTGCGGGTTTTTCATCGGTGTCAGGCCTGTTGCTGTTTGTCTTTCACGTCTTCCACCACAAAACTGAAGGTCCCGTTCGCCCCCTGGGCCAACTCAAAGGACTGGTCGGCAGGCAAGGGCAGGCGTACTGCCGAGAAATCTGCAGCCATCGGCAGCTCGCGTCCACCGCGGTCCACCAGCACCGCCAGCTTGACACTAGCGGGCCTGCCATAGTCGAACAATTCGTTCACAACCGCACGCAATGTACGGCCCGTGTACAGAACGTCGTCAATCAGCAGCACATGCGTACCATTCACATCGAAGGGCAGCCGTGTCTGTTGCAACTTGGCACTCAGGCCCCGTTGCGCAAAATCGTCTCGGTGCATGGCCGAGGAAATCACCCCAGCCTCTCCGGGCAAATCCAGTTCACGCTGCAGACGAGCTGCCAGCCAGGCCCCGCCCGATGTGACACCAACCAGCCGCAGCGGCTTTCCCTCGCTGGCCATCAGGCCTTTCACACCCCGTTTCAGTTCAGCGTACAACGCCTCGGCATCCAACTGCAATTGACTCAAGGCAGACTCCTCAAAAACTGTTCCAGAATGATGCAGGCAGATGCCGCATCCGCATCCTTGGCACCCATCGATATCGCCTCGGTCGTGCTGTAACGCTCATCCACTTCGTAAACGTCCAGTCCGTAGCGTCCGCGCAGTTGCCGCGCAAATTTCAGCGCCCTCGTGGTATTTTCGTGCGGCGCACCATCAGGGTGAGTGGGAATGCCGACCACCAGTGCGTCTGGCTGCCACTCCTTGATCCGCTTGGCGATCTCGGCAAAACGGCTATCCCCCTCCGCGCGGATTGTCGCTTGCGGCGTGGCTGTTCGAGTCAGGCGATTTCCACTCGCCATACCCGTGCGCTTCAAGCCAAAATCAAACGCCAGAAAAGACTGGAAGGACTCGGGCACTGCCTTGGAAGTGGAACTCATGCGTGCCCCGATCCCGGCGCTAGCATCCAGGGCTCCAAGCCAAGCAAAGCCATCGCTTTGTTGTACCTTTGCTCCACGGGCGTATCAAAGATGATGGCAGGATCTGCTGCAACAGTTAGCCAGCTATTCTCAGTGATCTCAGACTCAAGCTGACCCTCGCCCCAAGACGAATAACCCAGGGTCACCAACACCGTATGTGGTCCCGCACCTGAAGAAATGGCTTCGAGCACGTCACGAGAGGTGGTCATCTCCAAGCCATGGCTGATCTTCAGTGTCGAAGCATAAACAGAAGGTTTGGCCGGCGATTCATCTGCCGTCGACTCGTCACGCTCATCTTCGTTCGCGGCCAAGGCTGCATGAATGGCCTTGGCAACAGCAGGAGGGGTTTCGTCAGTTCCCACGGTTTCAACATCACCCATGGCATCGTGCAGAACGAAGCCCCGCTCCGGTTGCAAGGGCCCACCTCTTAACACCGGCATGGCAGCCAGTTCCGGCCGCCGCAACGGGAGATCAACTTTTTCGAAGAGGTCGCCCAAAACGATGCCGCTGGGTTTGTTGATGATGAGCCCGAGGGCACCGCGTGCTGTGTGCTCGCACATGTACACCACGCTTTTGCCGAACAGTTCGTCGTTCAGCCCGGGCATGGCAATCAAGAAATGGTTGGTGAGGTTTATGGTGCTGTTGTCCACGGGCATGGCGGTGATTTTAAGCGCCGAGCCCTTCACCTACACGACACTTGTGTGCCCCATGGATCTGGCTGAGCACGGGTAGTGACTTTGACCCACCAAAAGCAAAACCCCGATCCGAGTATGTTGAGTACTTGTGGATCGGGGTTT
>JAYSGB010000058.1:0-1160 GCA_041913045.1 Burkholderiaceae bacterium
TGTCGAGGCAAACGATAAAGCCTACACATCAGAACACCGACCAGCCGGTGAACTCCGATAACTCCTGCAGCGCGCGCGTGCCGAGCAGTGAATTGCCAAACGCATTCAGGCCAGGAGACCAGACCGCGATCGATGCATGTCCCGGAACGACCGCCAGAATGCCGCCTCCGACGCCACTCTTGCCGGGGAAGCCGACCGAATAGGCAAAGTCGCCTGAACCATCATAGTGCCCCGCGAGCAACATCAAGGCGTTGATGCTGCGTGCCTGAGCTGGGTTCAGCAGGTGGGCTGCGGAGTCGAAGCCGGCCAGGAACCGGCCGGCGCTGGCCAATTGCTCGCAGTTCATCGTGATCGCGCATTGGCGACAGTAAATCTGCAGCAGACGTTCGCATTCCATGTGCAGATTGCCGCACGAGCGTAGAAAGTACGCCAGAGAGAAGTTGCGGTAGGCCGTCCGGTATTCCGAGGCGGCAACCTGTTCATCAATCGAGATCCGGTCATCTCCAGCCGCCGTGCGAACGAAATCCATCAGTTCGTCGAGTCCGCAGCCTGCGTCAGGCGCATCGAGCATGGCGTCGGTGGTGACCAGTGCGCCCGCATTGACGAAAGGATTGCGCGGTTTGCCGCCTTCCTGCTCAAGCTCGATGACCGAGTTGAAGGTGTAGTTAGATGGTTCCTTGCCCACCCGCTTCCAGAGCCGGTCGCCGTGACGGCCCAATGCGATCGCCAGTGAGAAGACCTTTGAGATGCTCTGGATCGAAAACGGCGTCGCAGCGTCGCCCGCGCTCAGCCGCTCTCCGCTGGCCAGGCACACACTGATCCCGAACTGATGCACATCAACGCTGGCCAGTTGCGGAATGTAGTGCGCCACCCGGCCGCGCTTGTGTGCGCGCTTCATGCGCGCGTCGAGCCCTACCAGAAAGCCCTGGAGCGTTTCCAAAGCGGCGTGGCCCATCGTTCAGACCAAGTAACGCCGCGCCAGCAGCGCCCAGTATGCAGCGCCAATGGCCAGGTTGGCGTCGTTGAAGTCGTAACCCGGGTTGTGCACCATGCAGGCGCCCAGCTTGTCGCCATCCCCGTTTCCGATCAACAGGTAGCAGCCGGGGCGCTTCTCCAGCATGAAGGCGAAGTCTTCGCTGCCGGTGAGTGGCGGGGCCTGC
>JAYSGB010000058.1:1260-5746 GCA_041913045.1 Burkholderiaceae bacterium
GTCTGCAACGCCATCACCAGGCTGGCTGCTGCCACTACCGGATCTGCTGCCTTGTGCGGCACAGCGCCGTGACCACCATGACCTACCAGCGTAATGTAGACCTTGTCAGAGGAGGCCATCATTGGGCCTTCGCGAAAGATCAAGTGCCCCTGTGGCCAGCCGGGCATGTTGTGCATGCTGAAGATAGCGTCGCATGGGTATTTGTCGAACAGGCCGTCGTTCATCATGCGTACGGCGCCACAGTCGCTGGTGCCGTATTCCTCCGCCGGCTGGAAGATCAGGTTGAGTGTCCCTGAGAAATCACCCTGCTCTGCCAGCACCTTGGCTGCCGTCAACAGCATGGCCGTATGTCCGTCGTGGCCGCAGGCGTGCATGACGCCCTGGTTGCGACTTGCGTACTGCAGCCCCGTGGTTTCCTGGATCGGCAGTGCGTCCATGTCCGCGCGCAGACCCAGCGTGCGCGTGCCGTCGCCACGCTTGAGTTGCCCGACCACACCGGTTCCGCCCAGGCCGCGCTCAACGTGGTAACCCCAGTCCCGCAGTCGCGCAGCCACTAAATCACTGGTGCGCAGCTCTTCGAATGGCAGCTCGGGGTGCTGATGGATATCACGGCGCAAAGCAATGAATTCGTCTTCGTGTGCGCGTACCGCCTGCAAGGTGTCTTGAACAGTCATGCTATGAACTCACAGTCTGGCAAAATTCGCCTAGTAATCATTTCTGTAGTTCCTTGTCACCGCCGGTTTCGCGCATGAGCAGAATGCCTACGATGGCGATCAAGCTGGTGATAAGGACGTAGAGCGCTGGCGCCGCCGGGTTGTCGGTCACCTTGATGAGCCAGGTGATCACCAGTTGCGCGGTGCCACCAAACAGCGCCACGCCAAAGGCATAGGCAATCGACAGCCCGAGCGCGCGTACATGGCCGGGGAACAGCTCCGGGATGGCCACCAGCGTTGGCGCGCCGCCAATGCCCGTGAGCAATGCCAGCAGCGCAGTCGCCAGTGCCAGAGTGGCAACGCTGGTGTGCTCGATGAGCAGCATGTAAGCCGGATAGACCAGCACGAACAATGCCACGCGAGCCCAGAGCATCACGGGTTTGCGCCCATACAGATCTGACAGCCAGCCCCCAAGCAGCGCACCCGCCCAGGTCGCCACGCCGAATACGATGGTCGCCGACATGGCGATCGTCGCGGAGAGCTTGAGCGTGGTCACGGCATAGGTGGTCATGTAGATCGCCGCATAGGTCGAGATCGTCACACCCAGGATGACCATGAGCGCCAGCATGATCGGTCGCAGATGGTGCCGGATATCGGCCAGCGGGCTCTTGATGGGTCCGCGATGCGTGGGCTGCTCGAGGCTCTCGGGCATGTGGCGGCGCAGAAAGACGGCAATGGGGATCAATGCCAGACCGAGCAAGAAAGGGATACGCCAACCCCACGCCAGCATCTGCTCCTTGCTTAGCGCCAGCGTGAGCACAATGCCGACGATGCCAGCCGCCAGCGAGGCTATGCCCTGGCTGGCAAGCTGCCAGCTGCCATACAGGCCGCGCCGGCCCTGGGGTGCGATCTCGATCAGATACGTGGTAGACGGCCCGACCTCGCCGCCCAGGGCCAGCCCCTGCACCAGCCGACAGGCAATGACGATGATGGGTGCCGCCAATCCGATGCTTGCGTACGAGGGGGTGAGCGCCATGCCGATCGTGCCGACCGTGATGAGCGCAATGGTCAACAGCATGGCCGGCTTGCGTCCTGCACGATCGGCAAAAGCGCCGATCAGCAGCCCGCCCAAAGGGCGCGTGATGAAGCCAACGCCAAAGACCGCTACCGACAGCATCACCGTGACCAGCGGTTCGTCAGCGGGAAAGAAGGTCTGGCCGATATAAACGGCGAAGAACGCGTAGGTGGTGAAATCGAAGAACTCAAGCGCGTTGCCAGCCACTGTTGCAGCCACGACGCGGGGCTGCACCTTACTCGTCGCGGCAGTTGAAATGTTCGATGCGCCCTGGGATGTGGGCGACAACGCAACGTCGCCCATACTGGAATTTTGAATGCCCATGAATTCGTCTCCGGATGATTGCTGCTGCCCTGGAAGACAGTGCGCGAAATCATATGAATCATGATCAAATGCGTCTAATGCATAATTTATTCTGAATGCATTCAAAGAACTCATGCGACGAAGGAAATGAACCTGCGCCATCTGGAGTACCTGCTGGCCGTGGCGGACACCGGTTCGTTCAGCCGCGCCGCGGAACGTTGCCACATCACCCAGTCCGCCCTAAGTCGCAGCATCCAGACCCTCGAAGACGATTTCGGAGCACGTCTGATCGACCGAATGGGCAAGCGCAACGAGTTGACGCCGTTCGGCCAGACCGTTGCAAGCCGGGCGCGCCGCATGGTGCTGGATGCCGTTGAGCTAAAGCGCAGCGCACAGCTATTGCAAGATGGCTACTTGGGGGTCATTCGCATTGGGCTCGGCGCGGGGCCTACTGCACTGCTGATGCAGCCGTTTCTGCGTTATATGGCCTGCATGCATCCGGCAGTGCAGGTCAGCCTCGAATCAGGCCCCCCCGAGTTGCAGACCAGGCGCTTGCGCGAACGTGGATTCGACGCCCTGGTCGTGGATCTACGCAGCGTCACGCCTGCTGATGACCTGTTGATCGAAGATTTGGGCCAAATGCGCGGTGGTTTCATCTGTCGCGTGGGTCACCCCCTTACCAAATTCAACACCCCCATTACATTTGCACACCTCCAACGCTATCCGTTAGCGTCGACTTCACTCAATCCGGAGTTGGCACGTCTTCTGATCACCCGCTATGGGCCCGCAGCTGACCCCCAGGTCGCGGTGACCCTGCGCTGCAACGATATCAACAGTTTGCTACACGCGGTACACGGCAGTGACGCGGTGTTCCTCGGCCTCATCAGCCCCGCGCGTGAAGCCATCGCCAATGGTAGCTTGGTGGAGTTGCCCATCACTCCGGCGTTGAATGAGGGCGCACGCTTTGCGTTCGTTACCCTGGCCGACCGCACTGAAGCGCCTGCCATGGGAATTTTCCGCCAGTTTGTGGCCGAACATCTGCATGACTGAGAGTCTCTTGGGGACTACGCTGAGTTTCCAAAGCTTGGACTTGAAGTTGCCCCTTTTTCACGGACACCTTACCGTTTGGACAAAAGGAGCAGAAAAGTTAGGCTCTTTTCGCGAAACGTACGGATCAGCTCAAGCCCTGATAGCCAAAACCAGCACTGACGCGGGCTCCGGGGCAGATCCGGGCGCGCGATCCAGCATGCGAAACCAGCCCAGGTAAGACGCCAGGTACTTGGTGGCCACGCCCTTGAAGCGCCGCATCCAGCTGCGCAGGCGGCTGACGTAGGCGTTGACGTTCTGCACATGCCAAGGCCCGACCCGAACGCCAGCGTTGACGTTGACGCTGTGGTATTGCACGCCCAGCAGGTGGGCCGCAGCCGCCAGCGCTGCGCTGAGCTCGGCTGCAGTGGTATGGCAAGGCGCTGCTGGCGTCTTTGTCTGCCCGGCTGATGGCGGACTACGGGGACGGGTTTTCTGTGTCCGCGCTCAAGTACATGCGGCTTTTTTATGTGGCGTACCCAGAGCTTTTGCCGATGCAGAGTGCAAGAACGCGACAGACCATGCCCGGTCCGCGGGAGGGAAACCCTGGAAGTACCTGCTGGTCTCCCATGAGCAGGTCACTGCAGACAAAAGGCTGAGCGACTTTTTGAGGTTTGAAGTCGAGAGCCGTCAACCGCCCGCCGCCTCGACCTGCACGGCGCAGTCGTAGAACGTCGGCCCCGCGCCCATGTCCGTCAGCGCCTGGCTGGTGACCTCGTTGACGTTCGTGCCGTTGTGGCCCAGCTTGCGCCACCACACGCCCAGGCCGTTGACCACGCCGGGGCGGGCGCGGCCGTTGAGCGCGGCGTGGCATTCGTAGCTGCCGCGCTCGTTGAACACGCGCACCAGGGCGCCGTCGGCAATGCCGCGCGCGGCGGCGTCCTCGGGGTGCATCTCCAGCAGCGGGCGGCCCTCGATGTCGCGCAGGCTTTGCAGGTTCACGAAGCTGGAGTTCAAAAAGTTGCGCGCCGGCGGCGAGATCATGGCCAGCGGGTACAGCGTCGATGCTCCCGCCGCCTCGTGATTCGGCACATGGCCGGGCAGCGGATCGAGCCCCTGGTCGGCCAGGCGCTGGCTGAAGAATTCACACTTTCCTGAGGGCGTGGGAAAGCCGCCTTCGGCAAACGGCGCATCGGGCATGGGCAGGGAGGCAAAGCCCTGTTCCAGCAGCAGGTCGAAGTCCACGGCGCTGCCATAGGCCTGGCGGCAGAGCTGCTCGTCGCTCTCGGCAAAGCAGGGCTCGGCAAAGCCCATGCGCGCGGCCAGGTCGCGGAAGATCTGCGCATTGCTGCGCGCCTGGCCCTGGGGCGCAAGGGCGGGGCGGTTGAGCAGCACGTCGGTGTGGCCGTAGGCCAGGTGCACGTCCCAG
>JAYSGB010000059.1:0-5687 GCA_041913045.1 Burkholderiaceae bacterium
GAATTCAACATCCCCGGCGTGACTTTTGGAGGTCGCTACGGCGACTCGCCCATCATCGCGCAGGACGGTGTGGACCTACCTCCCGACGAACCCAATGACTACGTGCCCACCGCCAGTCCTGGGGGGCGCCCGCCCCATGCATGGCTGGAAGATGGCCGTTCCCTGTACGACACATTCCACACCGAGTGGACATTGCTCGCCCTCGGTGCAACCGACCCGGCAACCGATGGCTTCAAGAACGCGGCCCAGTCTATGGGCATCGACCTGAAGGTGGTCCGTTTGCCCGCCCAGCAGTTACTGGAGCTATACGAATCACCACTGGTATTGATACGCCCTGATCAGATCGTCGCCTGGCGAGGGGCCTCCGATGAAGATGGCCAGCAGGTTCTGTCCCTTGCCCTGGGAATACATCGAATCACATAAGACCAGTCCACTTTCTTTCGTACTCGTGGGTCGCGAACTCATCCACCATGAAGTCAATGAAGGATCGGACTTTCGCTGACAGGTGCTTTCGGCTGGGATATGCGATGTTGATTTGCAAACGTGGCAGATCCCAGTCACCGAGTACGGGTACGAGGCGTCCGGCGACGATATCCTCATAGACGATATAACTAGGTTGCACGAGGATACCCAAGCCACTAAGTGCAGCAGCACGCAATACCTGCCCGTCGTTGGACTCCAACACCCCCTGGACATTCACCGTCTGACTTTCGCCTCCACGACTGAACTTCAGTTCGTTGGGGTGGTTGGCGTGCAAGTAGACAAGAACATTGTGGTCAGTCAGGTCTGATGGGAACTGTGGACGCCCCCTTTGGGCCAGATAAGCGGGAGACGCCGCCAATATGCGGCGCGTCGAAGCTAGACGCCTAATGGTTATGGTGCTGTCAGGCTCATACTCACGCGTCCGTATGGCTACGTCAATACCGTTGTCAATGATGTCCAAGTAGCGGTTCGCAGTTTCAACATGCACTCTTACTTGTGAATACCGCTGATGGTACTTCGGCAATCGCGGGGCGATGAGTTGCATGGCGAACGACAGCGAAGCACTCACACGTAACACCCCCGACGGGTTCAGCGTGGTTTGATGTATTGCCGCCTCTGCGTCGCGCAACTCAGTTAGGACGTGACGAGCCCGCTCCAAGAAATCCTGCCCCTCACTGGTCAGGTAGAGCCGACGCGTGTTGCGCTCGACTAGACGGACCTGCAGGCGCTCTTCCAGCGAAGCCAAGTAACGAGTGGCCGCTGGATTGGACAGTCCCAAGGCCTCTGCAGCCGCACCGAGACTGCCTCGATCGGCAACCTCCACAAAGAGCGCCATTTCTGTGAACCGATCCATTTTTCCATCTTTCGGAAAAGTAATTTCCCATTTTGATATTTGAGAAATCTTTTTGAAATTATAGAGTTCAGGTCATCGCAACTCAACACTGCCAACTGCAAACAAGCCATGCGCAACCTCAACCAAGACAACATCACACAGGCAGTCATTGCCAGCTTCGCCAAAACGCCTGACGCTCGGCTCAAAGAAATCATGACGAGCCTGGTCCAGCACCTGCACGCCTTTGCCCGGGACGTGAAGCTGACCGAGGAAGAATGGTTCCAGGGCATTGACTTCCTGACAAGGTGTGGCCATATCACAGACGACAAACGCCAGGAGTTCATACTGCTGTCAGACGTTCTCGGCTTGTCAATGCTGACCGTCGCGATGAACAACGACAAGCCTGCGGGTTGTACCGAAGCCACTGTGTTTGGCCCCTTCCATGTGGAGGGCGCCCCCCACTACGAGCTGGGTGACGACATTGCCAACGGCGCCAAAGGTACGCCCTGCACGGTGCGTGGCACGGTGAAAGGGATCGACGGCCAGCCCATCCCCGGCGCCGTCATGGACGTCTGGCAGTCGGATGATGACGGACTGTATGACGTACAGCACGCGGATCTTGGTCATGCACAGGCGCGCGGCATCGTGACAGCGGATGCAGAGGGCAAATACCACTTCCGTTCCATCGTGGCGGTCCCGTACGCAATTCCCCACGACGGACCTGTGGGTCAGATGTTGGAAGCTACGGGACGCCACCCCTGGCGCCCTGCGCATCTGCACTTCATGGTGAAAGCACCCGGCTACGAAACGCTGATCACTCATGTCTTTCGCGACCACAGCGACTACCTCGACTCCGATGCGGTGTTTGGCGTTCGCCAGTCGCTGGTGTGCGACTGGGTACAGCAGACGGATGGAAGCTACCTAATGGAGTACGACTTCGTGTTGAACCCGACGAGAACCCGGTGACACCATGTTGTATGCCTTCACACTGATGGACAAGCCTGGGACCGCCGAGTTGCGTCAGCAAATTCGCCCGGTCCACAAAACCTACTTGGCTAAAGTGCAAGAACACATTGCCTTTGCAGGGCCGCTGGTAACAGATGACGGCAGCACCATGCTGGGCAGTTTGCTGGTGATTGACTTCCCCGATCGACAGACAGCTCAAGACTGGTTGGCACAAGAGCCTTTTCTGAAAGCGGGCATCTTTGCAAGCACATCGGTACATGCCTTTGTCAACCTGTGGCCCCAAAAGGCGGGATTTCCCACATGAAGGAAGAAATGTGATCAGGCACATCGTCATGTGGAAGCTGGCAGGCGACACGCCCCTATCCAAACAACGCAACGTCGAACGACTGACGCAGAGCTTCCTCAGCCTGCGGGGCCGCATCCCAGGACTGCTGCACTTGGAGATTGGCGTGGACAGCAGCGGCGTGGACTACGCCTGCGATGTAGTTCTCTACAGCGAGTTCGAGTCGCAATCCGCTCTCGACGACTACGCCATCCATCCAGAACATCTCAGGGTAAAAGCAGAAATTGGCGACATGCGCATCGCCCGCCACCAAGTGGACTACGCCGTGGTCCCATCCGATGTGCGCGCAAAGGAATTGACATGAAAGATTTTGTTTACAACGGCCAACCCTCGCGTGTGGTGTTCGGCCCAGGTTCGCTGGCTCACCTGGAGCGAGAGATCGAGCTGTTGGGTGCCAAGCGGGCCTTGGTGCTGTCCACCCCGGAACAGGCGGCGCAGGCTCAGATGGTGGCCGATCGCCTGGGCAACCGGGCTACAGGAATCTTCCCGCGAGCGGTGATGCATGTCCCCATCGAAACCGCCCGGGAAGCGCGGGACGAGGCACGCCGACTTGGTGCCGACTGTGCCATCGCAATTGGTGGCGGTTCCACCACTGGGCTTGGCAAGGCGATTGCCCTGGATTCAGGATTGCCCATTCTGGCCATTCCCACTACTTACGCAGGCAGCGAAATGACGCCGATCTACGGCATCACTGAGGCGGGTCTCAAGAAGACCGGTAAAGACCCACGCGTGCTGCCGCGCACCGTCATCTACGACCCTGAACTGACCCTGACCCTACCGGTGGCCATGAGCGTGACCAGCGGCATGAACGCTATTGCACATGCAGCCGAAGGCCTGTATGCCCAGGACAGCAATCCGGTGATGGATCTGATGGCCGAAGAAGGTATCCGCGCCATTGCGCAGGCGCTCCCAGTGATTCACCAGCGCGCTGATGACGTGGCTGCACGCGGCGATGCACTTTACGGCGCCTGGCTCTGCGGCTCGGTGCTGGGTAACGTGGGCATGGCGCTGCACCACAAGCTGTGTCACACCCTTGGAGGCAGCTTCAACCTTCCGCACGCGGAGGTTCACACCGTCGTGCTGCCACAGGCGATGGCATTCAACGCAGCGGCCGCACCCGAGGCAATGCGGCGCATCGAACGCGCCTTGGGCGCAACTGGCCGAGCCAGTGCCGCAGCGGGCCTTTTTGACCTGGCCCACACCAACGGGGCTCCCGTAGCACTCAAGGACATCGGCATGAACGAGGCTGACCTGGACCGGGCAGCCGAGATTGCTGTGAGCAACCCGTACTGGAACCCTCGCCCGTTCGGAGCAGCACAGCGTGGCGAGATACGCGACCTGCTCCAACGCGCTTACGAAGGCATCCGGCCGGACTGACGGCCTTCGGCCCACGAGGGCCTAGGCACGCCCCCTTACAGGGTGTTCGTTCGCGAACGCCAAGGGGAAGTGCACCTGTTTTTCTAGAGATGGACTCCCATGATCAACAAAATCTCACCTTCCATTGCCGAGGCGCTCACTGGGGTTGCCGATGGCTCAACCGTATTGATCGGCGGCTTTGGCACGGCGGGCATCCCCAACGAACTCATCGAAGGCCTGATTGAGCAAGGCGCGCGCGAGCTCACGGTGGTCAACAACAACGCGGGCAATGGCGACAGCGGGCTGGCGGCGCTGCTCAAGGCAGGGCGCGTGCGCAAGATCATCTGCTCGTTCCCACGCCAGACCGACTCCTGGGTGTTTGACGAGCTGTACCGCAGCGGAAAGATTGAACTAGAGCTTGTACCCCAGGGCAACCTGGCCGAACGTCTTCGCGCCGCAGGCGCAGGTGTGGGTGCATTCTTCACACCAACCGGCTTTGGCACCGAACTCGCGCTCAACGCGGACGGCACGCCAAAGGAAACCCGGCGCATCAACGGCCGCGACTACGTGCTGGAGTACCCTATTCACGGAGACTTGGCGCTCATCAAGGCCGAGACGGGTGACCGCTGGGGCAACCTGACCTACCGCAAGGCCGCGCGCAACTTTGGCCCCGTCATGGCCACCGCCGCCAAGCGAACCGTTGCCACCGTGCACGAGGTCCTGGAGCTTGGCCAGCTCGACCCCGAAGCCATCGTCACCCCGGGCATCTTCGTGTCCAGGATCGTCAAGATCGAGCGTGTCGCCACACAGGCCGGTGGCTTCAAGCGAGCAGCCTGAGAGGAGTCTTTTCCATGAGCAACTACACCAAACGCAGCAAACAGGAACTGGCCCAGCGCGTGGCGCAGGACATATTCGACGGTGCCTATGTGAACCTCGGCATCGGCCAGCCCACGTTGGTGGCCAACTACCTGCCCGAAGGCATGGAGGTCGTGCTGCACAGCGAGAACGGCATCCTGGGCATGGGCCCGGCGCCTGCCGCAGGCGATGAAGACTACGACCTGATCAACGCAGGCAAACAGCCCGTGACCCTGCTGCCCGGTGGCGCGTACTTTCACCACGCCGACAGCTTTGCCATGATGCGCGGCGGCCACCTGGACATCAGCGTGCTCGGTGCTTTCCAGGTGTCGGCCACCGGTGACCTGGCCAACTGGAGCACGGGCGAAGCCGGTGCCATCCCCGCCGTGGGTGGCGCCATGGACCTGGCCGTGGGGGCCAAGGAGACGTGGGTCATGATGGACCTGCTGACCAAACAGGGGCAGAGCAAGGTGGTTCAGTCCTGTACTTATCCGCTGACCGGTATCGGCTGTGTCAAGCGCATCTATGCCGATCTGGCGACGCTGGAGTGCACACCGTCTGGCCTCAGGCTCATTGACAAGGTCGAAGGGCTTGAACACACCGAGCTGGAACACCTCATTGGCCTGCCGGTACAGGCCTGACAGACACACGACATGACTGCCATGAATCAAGCTTTTATCTGTGACGCCATCCGCACCCCCTTCGGCCGCTACGGTGGTGCCTTGTCTTCGGTACGGGCCGACGACCTTGGCGCCGTACCGCTGCGGGCACTGATGGCCCGCAACCCCAACGTCGATTGGGCTGCTGTGACCGATGTGATCTACGGCTGTGCCAACCAGGCGGGCGAAGACA
>JAYSGB010000060.1:0-5574 GCA_041913045.1 Burkholderiaceae bacterium
CCCCCCCCCGCGCGCGCGCGCCGGCGCCCCCCCCCCCCCCCGGCCGCCCGCCCCCCCCCCCCGCCCCCCCCCCCCCCCCCCCCCCCCCCCCCCCGCCCCACCCCGCGAGGTCAACGCAAACAACACACCAAACCGTCAGCCAATAAGCTCCCGCAACCGCTGCGGCATAGGCGCAGACTTCTGGTTCGGAAAGTCCACCCACACCACCGTCGCGCCACCGTTGGCATAAACAGTGTCAGGGTCATCCGTGCGCAGCATCTCGTGGTAAGTGTCGAACGACGTTCGGCCCACCTCCCCCGCATAAGTGCGCACCAGCACCTCACCCGGAAACTCCAGCTGCCGGATAAAGTTGCAAAACGCATTCACAATCACTGGCCCCTCCCCCTGCGGGTTGGCCGGTACACCAGACTCGAACATCCACTGCAACCGCGCAATCTCCATGTAACGGAAATACAGCGTGTTATTGACATGGCCCATGGCATCCATGTCACCCCAGCGAATGGGCACGGTCATCGTGTGAATCAGCTTCTTCTGATCGGGCACTTCCAGCTTCATGCGCCCTCCTCAAACGGCAAAACCGTCATCGGCGGCAATCACCGCACCGTTGACGAAGTGACTCTCGTTGCTCGCCAGCATCATCAACACAGCGTCCAGGTCGGCGGGCTGTCCCACGCGCTTGCGCGGCAGCATGGAAATCAGCTTCTGGCCCGCCTCGGTTTCCCAGTGGTGGTGGTTGATCTCCGTGTCGATGTAACCAGGACAGATCGCATTCACGTTGATGCCGAACCGCCCCCACTCCACCGCCATGGCCTTGGTCATCTGCACAACGGCAGCCTTGCTCATGCAGTACACGCCGATCTGCGGCAACACCTTCAGCCCGGCCATGGACGCAATGTTGATGATGCGCCCGCCCACCCAGGTGCCCGGCGCCGCCCCCTTGGCACGCGCCAGCATGCGCCTGGCCACCTCTTGCGCCACAAAAAATGCCCCGCGCACATTGGTGCCCATGATGAAGTCGTAGTCGGCCTCGGTCACATCCTGCAGGCGCTGGGTCGTGCTCACGCCCGAGTTGTTGACGAGTATGTCGATCGGGCCGACCTCCGTCTCCGCATGCGCCACGGCAGCACGGATGGACGCCATGTCAGTCACATCCAGTGCAACCACATGGGTGTCACCACCCTCGGCTTCAATGCTCACGCGCAGGTCGTCCAGGCGTTCGGTGCGACGGCTCGCCAACACAACGGCGGCACCTGCACGCGCCAGCGTACGGGCAAACTGCGCCCCCAACCCGCTGGATGCACCCGTCACCAGGGCCACGCGGCCCGACAAATCGATCTGGTAAGCCATGGCAGTCCTTTGGTTTTCGCCCCCCATGTCGGGGGGCCGACAAAGATTGTGCACTCCAGACCACTAAAATCGGTCGCCAGCACGACAGGCATGCGTCTAGCGAGCCTGGCCAGCGCCAATGCGCTACCCCAACAACGCCACAGAGACTCCCATATGACTCCACAGGAACTGCTTGAACAATTCGGCCCGCGCGAAGCCATGGAATACGATGTGGTCGTCGTTGGCGGCGGCCCCGCCGGTCTGTCCACTGCCATACGGCTGAAGCAGCTCGCCGCTGAGAAAGGTGCCGAAGTCAACGTCTGCGTGCTCGAAAAAGGCTCCGAGCCCGGTGCGCACATCCTCTCGGGCGCCGTGATGGACCCCAAGGCCATCACCGAACTGTTCCCCAACTGGAAGGAACTGGGCGCACCGCTCAACCAGCCGGTCAGCGGTGACGACGTGCTCTTCCTCAAGGAAGGCGGCGCCACGCGCACGCCCGACTGGCTCATCCCCAACAACTTCCACAACGACGGTTGCTACGTGATCAGCCTCGGCGCCGTGACCAAGTGGCTGGGCGAACAGGCCGAAGCCCTGGGCGTGGAAATCTTCCCTGGCTTCACCGCCGCCGAGGTGCTCTACAACGACGACGGCTCCGTCAAGGGTGTGGCCACCGGCAACCTGGGCCTGGGCAAGGAAGGCGAACCGACCGACAACTTCCAGCTTGGCATGGAGCTGCACGCCAAGTACACCGTGTTCGCCGAAGGCGCGCGTGGCCACCTGGGCAAGCAGCTCATTGCCAAGTTCAAGCTGGACGAAGGCAAGGATCCGCAAACCTACGGCATCGGCATCAAGGAACTGTGGGAAATTCCCGCTGACAAGGCCAAGCCCGGCCTGGTGGTGCACACCGCCGGTTGGCCGCTGGACGGCAACACCTATGGCGGCGGCTTCCTGTACCACCTGGAAGGCAACAAGGTCACGCTGGGCTTCGTGGTGGGCCTGGACTACACCAACCCCTGGCTCAGCCCGTTTGAAGAGATGCAGCGCTGGAAGACGCACCCCAGCATCAAGGCCCACATTGAAGGCGGCAAGCGCATTGGCTACGGCGCACGTGCCATTGCCGCTGGCGGCCTGATGAGCCTGCCCAAGACCGTGTTCCCGGGTGGCGCCCTGGTAGGCTGCGACGCGGGCTACCTGAACGCAGCGCGCATCAAAGGCAGCCACGCGGCCATCAAGAGCGGCATGCTCTGCGCCGAAGCGGCCTTTGACGCATTGCAGGCTGGCCGTGCCAGCGACGAACTCAGTGCCTACCCCGCCGCCTTTGAACAGAGCTGGCTGCACCAGGAGCTGGACCAGTCGCGCAACTTCAAGAGCTGGTTCAAGAAGGGCAACACCGTGGGCGCGCTGATGACCGGCATCGAACACTGGCTGCTGCCCAAGCTGGGCATGAAGCGCCCACCCTGGACCATCCGCCGCACCAATGCTGACCACACCTACCTGCGCCCGGCGGCGGAATGCGCGCAGATCAGCTACCCCAAACCCGACGGCAAGCTGACCTTCGACCGTCTCTCCAGCGTGTTCATCAGCAACACCAACCACGAAGAGAACCAGCCCGCGCACCTCACCCTGAAGGATGCCAGCGTGCCGGTGAACGTGAACCTGGCGAAGTTTGCCGGCCCCGAGAGCCGCTACTGCCCTGCGGGTGTTTACGAGTTCGTGAACAAGGACGGCGCGGACCAGTTGGTGATCAACGCGCAGAACTGCGTGCACTGCAAGACCTGCGACATCAAGGACCCGACGCAGAACATCGTGTGGGTCACGCCTGAAGGCGGCGGCGGGCCGAACTACGCGGGGATGTGACGCGGCTTGGCCGTTCAGGCCAGCACCGCACTCACGATGCCGAAGTAAACCACCAGGCTCAACAAGTCCTGGATGATCGTGGCCAGCGGCCCGCTACCATAGGCGGGGTCGCTGCCCATGCGGCCCAGAAGCCAAGGCAGCACCAACCCGATGGTCGTGGCAATGCCACCCGCCACCACCAGCGCTCCGGCAACGGCAACGGCGAGCCGCAGATCACCGAATGCAAACCAGACCCCTGGAAGAGTCAGCCCGCCGAGCACCAGACCGATAAGGATTCCCGTGCGAACCTCGCCACCCACCAACGCAGACAGACGAGAGTGGCTCAAGGACAACCCACGCACGGCTACCGCCTCGGTCTGCGTACCGATGGCATCAGCCAGGTAAACCAGGCCAGGAACGAAGAAGGCAATCGCCGGGGCAGAGGAAAGCAGTGCCTCGAACCTCGCAACCACAATCGTGGCCAGGCTGCTGCCCAGCAAACCCAATAACAACCAGGGCAGACGGTGCCGCAGGCGCCGCAACGGCGGCGCCTCTATGGCCTCACGCGCCTGCATGGCTTTGCGGCTGATACCGGCAAAGCGATGAATATCTTCAACGTGCTCGCGCCGAAGAATGCGCAGCAGCGCAGACGACGGCACCACGCCCAGCAGCCGCTCGTGCTCGTCCAGGACCGGCACGGCGCTCAACACGTGATCCAATGCCAACGAAGCCACCCGCTCCTGGTCGGTGTCGCTGTATACCTTTGGAAACCGCGTGCTCATGGCCCGCGTCACGGCGGCATCGCGCGGCAGAGCAAGCAGGTCTGAAAGGGTCACTACCCCCATCAGTCGCCCTGCGTCATCGACAACGCAAACAATGTCCACACAGTCGTAAGTCCGTGACAACAGATCGGCCAGTACCTGACCAGTGGTCTGTACGGCACCTGCCCGTGGCACAGCGGCCACAAGGTAGTGGCCGGCAGATTCGTCGTGTCGCATCATGCCCAGATCTCCGGGTGTGCCGCCCAAACTGGCAGCCCGCCTAGACGATACCGCAAGACGCGGCGACGAATCAGCCCGCCGGACGCTCGTTCAGCTCAACCCGGTTTCGTCCCTTGCGTTTTGCAACGTACAGGGCTTGGTCACAACGCGCCAGCACCGCCTCGACACTGTGATCCGCAGGATCGATCAACCCTATGCCGACACTGACGGTCAGTGCGACTGGCTGCCCCTTCGACAAGAACGCCGATGACTCGACGCGTTGCCGCAGACGTTCTGCCACAAACTGGGCGCCTGGCAGGTCGGTATCTGGCAGCAGAATGGCAAATTCCTCCCCACCCAGCCTGCCCAAGGTATCCACCTTGCGCATCTCGTTGCCCGCGAGTTCGGCAAAATGCCGCAGCACGGCATCACCTACACCGTGGCCGTAGTTGTCATTGACCAGCTTGAAGTGGTCCAGGTCCAACATCAGCAGGGCCGACTTCAGGCTGGGCTGGCGCTGCACACGCGCCAGTTCGCTGCCCAGCTGCAGCATGAAATGGCGGCGATTGGGCAAACCCGTCAGTGCATCGGTCGCAGCCAGCTCGCGCAGTTCTGCCTCCATGCGCTTGCGCTCGGAAATGTCCTGCACGGTGCAGAGCAGGCTCACTGCACGGCCTTCTGTGTCGCGCGACACTTCTGCCTGAAAGTGCACATGCTTGTGCGAACCATCTGCCAATACCAGCGTGCAATCGCACTCCACGTCCGAGCCGCCCTGCGCCGCCTGCTCCACAGCCTCAGCCATCTGATCACGTTCTTGCGGATGAACAAGCGAGAGAAAAGCCCAATCACCCGGCGGGTGCGTCTGACGTGAAAGACCCAGAATGCGGTACAGCTCGTCAGACCATACCGACAAGCCCTCTTCCAGATCCCACTCCCACGTTCCCAACTGCGCGATGCGCGCGGCGTTGCGCAGTTGGTGCTCCTTGTTACGCAACACCTGCTCGCGGTGCGCGCTCATGGTCACGTCCGTGATCTGCAACAAGCACCCCTGGCTGTCCTCGTCGTCTTCATAGGGCACCACGTGTATGAGGTGAACCATGCGGCGATCGATTGCGCGATCCTGAGGACGGTGATACAGCGCCAGTCGCACACGGCTGAGCGCCGGTGACAGGAGGGCTGGCAAACGCTGCCTGGTCGCCAGATCAATGGCGTGTTCGAGTCGGCTGTTGGCCGCTTCCGGGAAAACATCCTTCAGCGCCAGCCCCAACACCTCTTCACGCGACCGCCCTGACCGCTCGGCCATCCATCGGTTCCACATGCGCACGCGGCCCTGCGCATCCAGCCCCACAATGCCCAGCTCGAGGGCGTTGGCAAATCTGGGCGGATTCAAGGACGAGGTGCAACACGGTTTAACGAGGCGTGAAAGACCTCG
>JAYSGB010000061.1:0-5403 GCA_041913045.1 Burkholderiaceae bacterium
AGCCACCTTCCCCGACGGCACCAAGCTCGTCACCGTGCACCAGCCCATCGTCTGAACCTTGTACCAAGGATGAATCACATGTTCACCAAGCCCACCCGCCTGATCGCTGCACTTGCAGCCTGTGCCATGACCGCGCAGGCCCAGGCCCACGAAGGCCACGGCCTGTTCGGCCCGCACTGGCACGCCACCGACTCGCTGGGCTTTGTCGCCCTGGCCGTAGGCATTGGCGCCGCCATCTGGCTGTCGCGCAAGTAAAGGGCTGGCCATGACCCCTGGCGAATACCTCATCGACGCGGGCGAACTCCCCCTCAACCCGGGCCGCCGCACGCTCACCGTGGTGGTGAAGAACACGGGCGACCGGCCCATTCAGGTGGGTTCGCACTACCACTTCGACGAAACCAACGCCGCGCTCAGCTTCGACCGCGCCGCCGCACGCGGCATGCGCCTGAACATTGCCAGCGGCACCGCCGTGCGCTTCGAGCCCGGCCAGCAACGCACCGTGGAACTGGTGGACTACGCGGGTGCGCGCATCGTCCACGGCTTTCGCGGGCTGACGCAAGGCGCGCTGTAACCGACCGGAAAGACAAGAACATGGCAAGCATTTCCCGCAGCGCCTACGCCGACATGTTCGGCCCCACCGTGGGCGACCGCCTGCGCCTGGCCGACACCGGCCTGGTCATCGAGGTGGAAAAGGACTACACCCTGGCCGCAGGCGGTTACGGCGAAGAGGTCAAGTTCGGCGGCGGCAAGACCATCCGCGACGGCATGGCCCAATCGCAAAGAACGCGGGCCGAAGGCGCGGTGGACACGGTGCTGACCAACGCGCTCATCATCGACCACTGGGGCATCGTCAAGGCCGACATCGGCCTGAAGGACGGGCGTATCGTGGCGATTGGCAAGGCGGGGAACCCGGATACACAACCCGGCGTGGATATCGTCATCGGCGCGGGCACCGAGATCATCAGCTGTGAAGGCCACATCGTCACCGCTGGCGGCATCGACAGCCACATCCATTTCATCTGCCCGCAGCAGGTGGACGAGGCACTGGCCTCGGGCGTGACCACCATGCTCGGTGGCGGCACTGGCCCGGCCACCGGCACCTTTGCCACCACCTGTACGCCCGGCCCCTGGCACATCGAACGCATGCTGCAGGCGGCAGACGGCCTGCCCATGAACATTGGCTTCCTGGGCAAGGGCAACGCCAGCCAGCCTGCGCCTCTGCGCGAGCAGATCGACGCAGGCGTGATCGGCCTGAAGCTGCACGAAGACTGGGGCACCACGCCCAGCGCCATCAGCAACTGCCTGGACGTGGCCGAGGAGACCGACACCCAGGTCGCTATCCACTCCGACACGCTCAACGAATCGGGCTTCGTGGAAGACACCATCGCTGCCACCAAGGGCCGCACGCTGTGTGCCTTCCACACCGAGGGCGCGGGCGGCGGCCACGCGCCCGACATCATCCGCGTGGTCGGCGAAGCCAACTTCCTGCCTTCGTCCACCAACCCCACCATGCCCTACACCGTCAACACGCTTGACGAGCACGTGGACATGCTGATGGTCTGCCACCACCTGGACGCAGGAATTCCCGAAGACCTGGCCTTTGCCGAAAGCCGCATCCGCCGCGAAACCATTGCCGCCGAAGACATCCTGCACGACCTGGGTGCCATCAGCATCATGAGCAGCGACAGCCAGGCCATGGGGCGCGTGGGCGAGGTGATCATCCGCACCTGGCAGACGGCCGACAAGATGAAGGCGCAGCGCGGCTCGCTGCCAGAAGACAGCAGCCGCAGCGACAACTTCCGCGTCAAGCGCTACGTGGCCAAGTACACCATCAACCCGGCCATTGCGCACGGCATCTCGCACATCGTGGGTTCGCTGGAAGTGGGCAAGTGGGCCGATCTGGTGATCTGGAAGCCAGCGTTCTTTGGTGTGAAACCGGCGCTGGTGCTCAAAGGCGGCAGCATTGCGCTGGCCGCCATGGGCGACCCGAACGCGTCCATTCCCACGCCGCAACCCGTGCACTACCGCCCGCAGTTTGGCGCCCTGGGTGGCGCGCTGGCCAAAGGCAGTCTGAGCTTTGTGTCGCAAGCCGCGCAGGCCGCCGGGGTGGCGCAACGCTACGGTCTGCAAAAGACCACGGTGGCGGTGCAAAACTGCCGCAACGTCACCAAGGCCAGCATGGTGCACAACAGCTACGTGCCCAAGATGGAGATTGACGCTCAAACCTACGCCGTGCGCGCCGACGGCCAGTTGCTGGTGTGCGAGCCCGCGCGCGTGCTGCCCATGGCGCAACGTTACTTCCTCTTCTGAGAATGATGCCCCCACGCTCACTCTGTTCGCAGCCCCCCGAGGGGGCCTCAGCCTCCTTGGGGCGGCTCTGCGGAGGCTGAAATGCTCCACGCCACCCGTTGCATACCCCAAGGCCAGGGCCTGGCACGACCGGTGCTGGACCGCGCCGCCACGCTCACGCTCGACTGGGACCTGCGCCAGAAAAGCCGCTTCGACGCTGAAGACTCCCAAGGCCGACGTGTGGGCGTGTTCCTGGCGCGCGGCACAGTGGTGCGCGGCGGCGATGTGCTCGTCACCCACGACGGCTCGCTGCTCAAGGTGCAGGCCGCGCCGCAAGCGGTGCTGCGCATCACCCACTGCAGCGAACACGGCACGCCGTTTGACCTCATCCGCGCCGCCTACCACCTGGGCAACCGGCACGTGCCCATCGAACTGCAGCCCGACCACCTCAAGATTGAACCCGACCACGTGCTGGCAGACATGCTGCGCCAGATGCACCTGATCGTGACCGAGGCGCGCGAGCCGTTCGAGCCCGAGTCCGGCGCCTACGCCAGTGGAGGACACCACCACGGCCATGGCGGCCATGACCACGCGCACGGCCACGACCATGATCACGGCCATGCCCACTGAGTCTGCAACGGGCAGCCTGCTGCCCCTGTTGTGGCTGGCATCGCCCGCCCTGCCCATAGGCGGGTTTTCGTATTCCGAAGGGCTGGAAGCCGCCATTGACACGGGCCGCGTGACGGACGAAGCCAGCGCAGCCCGCTGGCTGGCCGACCAGTTGCAACTGAGCCTGGCCCGTGCCGACCTGGCCGTGCTGGCCCAGGCCGTGCCCGCATGGCGGCAACAAGACTGGCCGCGCCTGCAGGCGCTGGACGCCTGGGTGCGCGAGACCCGCGAAACCGCCGAGCTGCGCCTGCAAAGCGAGCAGATGGGCCGCTCCCTGGTGGAGTGGCTCAAGTCCCTGCAGCGGCCCGACTTTGACGTGACCGCCCTGCCCGCTGACCTCCGCGCGCCCACCTACCCGGTGGCCTTTGGCTTGGCGCTGGCGTGCCACACCGCGCCAGACAGCGCCGTGCGCGACGGCCTGTTCGCCTGCGCCTTCGGCTGGGCCGAGAACATGGCGCAAGCCGCCATCAAGGCCGTGCCCCTGGGCCAGAGCGCGGGCCAGCGCATCCTGGCAAAGCTGTGCGCCCACATTCCCGCTGCCGTGCAAACGGCACTCCACACCCCAGACGCCGACCGTCAGGCCTTCAGCCCCATGCTGGCCATCCTGTCGGCCCGCCACGAAACCCAGTACTCACGCCTGTTCCGCTCATGAACGCACCCGCCATGCACCACATTCCCGGCCGCACCAAAACCCTGCCCCCGCTGCGCGTGGGCATCGGCGGCCCCGTCGGCTCCGGCAAGACGACCCTGCTCGAAATGCTGTGCAAAGCCATGCGCGACAAGTACGACCTTATCGCCATCACCAACGACATCTACACCAAGGAAGACCAGCGCCTGCTCACCATCAGCGGCGCGCTGCCCGCCGAGCGCATCATGGGCGTGGAAACCGGCGGCTGCCCGCACACCGCCATCCGCGAAGACTGCTCCATCAACCTTGAAGCCATCGACCGCATGCTGGGCGCCTTCCCCAACGCCGACATCGTCTTCGTGGAAAGCGGCGGCGACAACCTGGCCGCCACCTTCAGCCCCGAGCTGTCGGACCTCACCATCTACGTCATCGACGTGGCTGCAGGCGAAAAAATCCCCCGCAAGGGCGGCCCCGGCATCACCAAGAGCGACCTGTTCGTCATCAACAAGACCGACCTGGCCCCGCTGGTGGGCGCCAACCTGGACGTAATGAAGGCCGACACCGCACGCATGCGCCCCGACGCCGAGCGCCGCCCCTGGGTCATGACCAACCTCAAGACCCAGGCCGGGCTGGACGAAGTGATCCGCTTCATCGAGAAGCGCGGCATGCTCACGGCCTGAAGCGGCGGCCCTGGCTGGTTCTCCGAGAGGGTACAATTCGCGCCTCAAACGGACCTGAGGAAGCGTGGCAGAGTGGTCGATTGCACCGGTCTTGAAAACCGGCAACGGGCAACCGTTCGTGAGTTCGAATCTCACCGCTTCCGCCAGTAATTCATATAAATCAAGCGCTTAGGCTGTGCCGTAAAGCATAAAGTGTCCACTTGGACAGGTTATGCTTTATTTCCCGTTAGGACACATTTTGCTTTATCGCACTTTTGTGATAGGCAAACGAAAGCCCGCAGACCATGTATGCGGGCTTTTTTCTTGTGAGTCCGACTCTTTTCCGATGCCGACTCAGTCTGAGCGGTTCTTGCTCGACCAAATAAAATTTTTCCAAATCCCTTCGGGCATGCTTCACGAGTTGCTATACATATTGCAACCGGTTGGTTTGTAACCGGTTGCCGCTCAGCTGGTCGGGGTCAAAAACGGCAGCGGCTGGGGGATACCCGTGACTGTGGGAAAGTCTTGAGAGAGCGGGCAAGGTGGCGAAGTTAGCGCCTTGAGGCGAATGGCTGACGGGTGACGCCGGCTCCGGAGTGCCGTTTTGTGCAAGGGGGTGGGTCTGAAGGCATCTTGCGGGGCTTCGCCCGCAGGATGGCTGGGCTCATCCTCACCAAAGTGCGCCTCAGACTTGAATACCTCCACACTGGATGAGCCTTACAGGAAAGCTCAAACCAGTATTAAAAAAATCACAAATCTCTAAGAGATATAACGTTTTTAAGGTCAATCCTCTGATTCTCAATGCCTTGAAGATATGGGGATTGACCTGTTCAAATTCAATTGCTGGATGGCGATTGGAGTTCAATCTTGGTCCGCACATCTCGCAGGACATCAAAGAGCCGAGGAACCGTGGATAGAACCTCTGGGGAGATGCGCCGTCGAACTTCACGGTGTGTCACAGACCTACCTTCTGCGAGCAACTCTCGACCGACCCTCTCCAATTCAGGCATGACTGCATCGAGATTGGCCAGACGGCGACGCCTGAGATGGGACTTCCATCGCTCGCCCAACAGCCGGGTACTCCGGTTGCAGTGAAGATATAACGTATGCGCGCGGTGAACCCATCTTGCGCATGACCGGTGCTGAAGGACAGCACGC
>JAYSGB010000062.1:0-4896 GCA_041913045.1 Burkholderiaceae bacterium
CGAGCATCGCAGGGGAGCCGGTGCTGCGCACCGGCCACCTCGTTGAAGCGCCAGCCCCTGGGCGCACACGCCTTGGCCACCACGCACCTCGAACGACGGACAGAAAAGGCGACACCCCACCACAACCTGCCCTAGACTTGCAAGGCACGCTGTTACCCAAAGCCATGCCCAAGCAAGCCACATCCTCCCCAGCCAAAGCAACGCTCTCGGCCTTGCTGCCGCCTGCCGACGCCAAAGGCCAGATCCGGCAGGCCAACGAATCCATCATCCTGCGCGCCGCCGAAAAAGTGTTTGCCCGCGCGGGCTTCGGTGGTGCCACCATGGCCGCCATTGCCGAGGCATCCGGCCTGCCCAAGGCCAACCTGCACTATTACTTCGGCAACAAGCACGACCTCTACCGCGCCGTGCTCGCCAGCACGCTCACCGCCTGGCTCACCCCCACCGGCTGCATCCACGCAGAGGCCGACCCGGCCCAGGCCCTCACCCAGTACATCGAAGCCAAGATGCGCCTGTCGCGCGAACGGCCCGATGCGTCCAGGGTGTTCGCCAACGAGCTGCTGCACGGCGCCCCGGTGCTGCAAGACCTGCTGCGCAAGGAGCTGAGGCAACTGGTGCGCAAGAAGGCCGCCGTCATCGACCACTGGATTGCCGATGGCCGCATGGCGCCCGTGGACAGCACCCACCTGTTCTTCACCATTTGGTCAGCCACGCAGACCTATGCCGACTTTGACGCGCAGATCTGCGCCGTGCTGGGCGTGCAACGCCAGGGCAAGGCCCAATTCGAGCGTGCCACCCGGCACGTGACCACACTGATCCTGCGAGGCTGCGGCCTTGCCCCACAGGAGCCCCAACCATGAAAATTGCCGTGATGGGCGCTGGCGCCGTTGGCTGCTACTACGGTGGCATGCTGGCACGCGCTGGCCATGAAGTGACCCTCGTGGGCCGGCCGGCCCATGTTGAAGCCATGCAGGCCAAGGGCCTTTTGCTGGACACCCAGACCTTCTGCGAGCACGTGGCTGTGCAGACCAGCACCGGCCCAGAAGGCGTGCAAGGTGCCGACTGGGTGCTGTTCTGCGTGAAGTCCACCGACACCGAGAGCGCGGGGCAAAGCATGCTGCCCTACCTGGGCGAACAGACGCTGGTGTTCAGCCTGCAGAACGGCGTGGACAACGCCCCCCGCCTGGCGCAGGTGCTGGGCCGTCCGGTTATAGCCGCCGTGGTCTATGTGGCCACCGAGATGGCCGGGCCCGGACACGTCAAGCATCACGGGCGTGGCGAGCTGGTCTTCGGCCCGTTCAGCGGCAGCGACGCAGCCCTGGCCACGCTGGCCCTGGCAGGCGTACCCGCCCAGGTGTCCGACAACGTGGTGGGCGCGCTGTGGGCCAAGCTCATCCTCAACTGCGCGTACAACGCCCTGTCGGCCATCAGCCGCCTGCCCTACGGGCAACTGGTGCAGGGTCAAGGCGTGCAGGACGTGATGCATGACGTGGTGAACGAATGCCTGGCCGTGGCTCAGGCCGATGGGGTGCAAATACCCGGTGACACATGGGCAGCGGTGGAACGCATTGCGCAGACCATGCCCTCGCAATACTCGTCCACCGCGCAGGACCTGATGCGCAGCAAACCCAGCGAGATCGACCACCTCAACGGCTACGTGCTGCGCCGGGGCCAGGCGTTGGGCGTGCCCACGCCTGCCAACCGCGTGCTGCACACCCTGGTGCGGCTGCTGGAAGCCCACCCCGCACCCCGCTGATCCAAAGCGTCCATAACCAAGGGTGCCTTGCTATCATGGCGCTCAACCAGACCCCACATCTAGGAGCAGGAACCCCATGTCCGACAAATTCCGCCTGGTCACCCGCAGCGACTTCGACGGCCTCGTCTGCGCCGTGCTGCTCAAGGAACTCGACCTCATCGACGACATCCTCTTCGTCCACCCCAAGGACATGCAGGACGGCAAGATCGCCATCACCTCGCGCGACATCACCACCAACCTGCCTTACGTGCCCGGCGCCCATCTGGCGTTCGACCACCACGCCTCCGAAACGGTGCGCAACACCGGCGAGCGCGCCAACCACCTCATCGACGCGACCGCGCCCTCTGCCGCTCGCGTGGTATACCGCCATTACGGCGGCAAGGCAACCTTCCCCCGCATAAGCGACGAGATGATGGAGGCCGTGGACAAGGCCGACTCCGCGCAGTACAGCCGCGAAGACATCCTCAACCCCAAGGGCTGGGTGCTGCTGAACTACCTGATGGACTCGCGCACCGGGCTGGGCCGCTTCCGCGACTTCCGCATCAGCAACTACGCGCTGATGATGGCGCTGATCGACTACTGCCGCGACCACACCATCGAGCAGATCCTTGCACTGCCCGACGTGAAGGAGCGCGTGGACCTGTACTTTGACCACGAAGCCCGGGCCAAGGAACAGATCCAGCGCTGCGCCACGGTGCACGGCAACCTGGTGGTGCTGGACCTGCGCAACGAAGAAACCATCTGGGCCACCAACCGCTTCACCATCTATGCGATGTACCCGCAATGCAACATCTCCATCCACGTGATGTGGGGCGTGCAGAAGCAGAACACCGTGTTTGCCACCGGCAAGTCGATTCTGGACCGGGGTTCGCGCACCAACGTGGGCGAACTGATGCTGGCCTATGGCGGTGGCGGCCACAACGCGGCAGGCACTTGCCAGGTGGACAACGACCGCGCAGCCGAAGTGCTGCAGCAGCTGGTGACCCGCATCAACGCCGATGGCTGAGGCGAGAAATTCAATTCATTTGAACGCAGGCGGCGAATTATTTCGATCCGCCTGAAGGCGCCGAGGCGAACAATCGGTGTCATCCACTTCCCCACCACCACAGGAGATTGAAATGACACCTACCCCTCTGCAAAACCTGCTCACCTTGGTTGGCCGCCTGCTGTTCGCCCTGCTGTTCGTGCCTGCGGGCATCAGCAAGATCACGGGCTTTTCCGGTACGGCGGGCTACATTGCCTCGGTCGGCCTGCCGCTGCCCGAGGTGGGCGCAGCCCTTGCCCTGGTGGTTGAAATCGGTGCCGGTGTGGCGCTGATCGTCGGCTTCCAGACGCGCTGGGCCGCGCTGATTCTGGCGGCGTTCACCCTGGCCGCGTCGGTGTTCTTCCACGGTTACTGGGCCATGCCTGCCGAGCAGCAGTTCATGCAACAGCTGCTGTTCTTCAAGAACATTGCCGTGGTTGGCGGCTTGCTGACGCTGGCAGCCTGGGGCGCCGGGACCTGGAGCCTTGACGGCCGCAAAGGCTGAGCGACGAAGGTTGCTCAATAAGAAAGGGGCCCGTTTGAGGCCCCTTTTCTTTTGTCAGCTTACTTGTTGACCGGAGAGTTCGGGTCCAGCAGCAAGGCCATCACGTGCTTGAGCTCCTGCTCGTTCAGGATGCCCTTGTGGCCGACGCGAGGCATCTGGGAACAGGCGTTGTAGGCGCGGGCGTTCCACATCTTGCCCCAGGTGTATTCCACGATGGCCTTGGACTCTGGGCTGGCTGGGTTGCTCACGCCGCGCAGCTTGCCGTAGTTGTAGAGGCTGGGGCCAATGGTGCCGAAGGAGATTTCTTCCTTGGATATCTGGTGGCAGTTGTAACAGTTGCCCCCGTTGACGGTCTTGACGTCGTCGCTCCAGGTCAGGCCACGGCCGCTCTGGGCGATCTTCTCGCCCTCCTTCCAGTCACCCAGGAACTTTCCGTCCGAAGGCCACTTGACGGTCTTCATCTCGGCTTCCTCGATGGCTTTTGACACCTTCTCTTCAATAGGCTTGCCAGCCACGGAGGCGGCAGCGCACTCCTTGTTGGCCATGTCCTGTTCCAGGCGGTCGAGCTTGGCGATGCCACGGTCCTGGAACGACGCCTTGACGACTTCGGCAGTCATCTTGTCGTAGTCGGCAGACGAGGGTGAGGACGTGCACGCACCCAGCAGCACGGCGGCGGCCGGAATGGCCAATGCAATGACGGTTTTCTTCAGCATGTGTGTCTCCTGATCAGCGCTTGATGGAGGGGACGATGGACTCGGCCCCCTTGGCGTTGACGCCCATGTACACGCCCAGCGCGATGGTCACGTCGCTGGCAAACTTGGGCTCGGGGAAACGCTGCTGGCGGTAACAGTCGTTCAGGCGGTGCTGCATGCTCCACATCTGCCCGTTGGACACGCGGTAGGCAGGCCAGGCCGCGAAGCCCACGCCGTCACCCGGGTTCTTGGTCAGGTTGGGCAGGTCTTGCAGGCGGATGCGCTTGCCGTCTTCACCGTGGCAGGTGGCGCAGGCAAAGTCGTGCGGGCCGCCGCGCATGAAGAACAGGCGCTTGCCCACTTCGTACATGTCGCGCTCGGCCTGGTGGCTTTGCGACAGGTTGAAGCGCATGCCCATGGACTGCGCGCCAATCCAGGTGGACAGCGCCACGATGTTGGCGGTTTCGCCCTTGCCGAAGTTGCGGGTGTTGACTTCTTTCTTGACGTCGATGCCCTGCAGGGTTTCCATGCAGGTCATCAGGCGGCTTTCCAGGTCTTGCACGCGGCCGGTGTCGGCAAAGAAACGCGGCAGTTCCACGAACGCGCCCTTGACGACACCGGGGCCCTTGCCCAGGTCGCACTTTTCCAGCGACACGTTCTTGGGGCCGCGTTTTTGCTTCCACAGCTCTTCGCCCTTCATCTCGAAGAGCTCGGCAGGGTTGCCGTCTTGCAGCATCTCGCGGTACTTGGCAATGCCTTCGGCTGCAGCGTCTTGCGCGTGGGCGCCCTGCGCGGCGGCGATGGCAGCCAAGGCGGCCAGAACTCGGAGGTTTTTCTTCATCGGTCTGTGCTCCTCGTTGTCAACGCTCAGGCAACGGCCGCCTCGTCGGTGCGGCTCTCACCCTTGTTGTCGGTCCACTTC
>JAYSGB010000063.1:0-4419 GCA_041913045.1 Burkholderiaceae bacterium
GCACGGTGAAGCTGACCTTCTGGTCGTTCGTTTCCGTGGCCTGCACGTAGCCGGCGAAGTAGTACACCACCTGCGCCAGCAGGCGCGCCCAGTTGATGGAGTTGACGGTGCCGATCTTGTACTTGCGCTTGAACTCGAGGTCGTTGCTGACGGCCTTGACGATGTCCTGGCAGTCGTCGAACACGCCCTCGATGGCAAGGTTGTGGATGTTCTCGTCCTGCAGGCTGAACATCTGCGCCTGCTGGAACGGGCTCATGCGGCCGTGCGGGCTGGTCATGAAGACGCGCACGCCCTGCTTGCCCTTCATGGCGTATTCGGCTGCGCTGCCGGTGTCGCCGGACGTGGCGCCCAGGATGTTGAGCTGCTCGCCCCGGCGCCCCAGTTCGTACTCGAACAGGTTGCCCAGCAACTGCATGGCCATGTCCTTGAAGGCCAGCGTGGGGCCGTTGGACAGGGCTTCGAGCCACAGGCCGTCTTCGAGGTGGCGCAGCGGCACGATCTCGCCGGTGCCGAACACCTCGGCGGTGTAGGTCTTGGCGCACAGGGCTTGCAGGTCGGCCGCCGGAATGTCGTCGATGTAGAGCGAGAGGATCTGGAACGCCAGCTCGGCGTAGCCCTGCTCGTGGTAGGCCTTGCGCAACTGGGTCAGCTGGGCGTCGTCGATCAGCGGGTAGTGCTCGGGCAGGTACAGCCCGCCGTCGGGCGCCAGGCCTTCGAGCAGGATGTCGCAGAAATGCTTGCGGTCCGGGTGGCCGCGGGTGGAGAGGTACAGCATGGCGTTCGTCCTGCTCGGGCGTTTAGTTCAGCTCTTCCTTGCGGATGCGCGTGATGGGGGCCAGCACCGTGGGCAGTGCCTGCATCTGAGCGATGGCGTCGTTCATGGTGCCTTCACGCGTGTCGTGCGTGAGGATGATGAGGTCGGTCTGGGTGGAGCCCTCGCCGCCCACTTCGTCGGCCTCGCGCTGCAGCACGGCGTCGATGCTGATGCCGGCGCCGGCCAGGATGCCGGTGACCTTGGCCAGCACGCCAGCCTGGTCGGCCACGCGCAGGCGCAGGTAGTAGCTGGTGACCACTTCGCTCATGGGCAGCACGGGCAGCGCATCCATGGCGTCGGTCAGGGTGTGCGGCTGGAAGGCCAGGTGCGGCACGCGGTGCTCGGGGTCGGCCGTGTGCAGGCGGGCGATGTCCACCAGGTCGGCAATCACGGCGCTGGCCGTGGGCTCGGTGCCCGCGCCCTTGCCGTAGTAGAGCGTGGTGCCCACGGCATCGCCCTGCACCACCACGGCGTTCATGGCGCCTTCGACGTTGGCGATCAGGCGCTTGGCGGGCACCAGGCTCGGGTGCACGCGCAGCTCCACGCCCCCAACGGCTTTGCCGTTGGCATCAAATCTTTCGGCCCGCTTGGTAATGCCCAGCAGCTTGATGCGATAGCCCAACTGCTCGGCGTACTTGATGTCAGCCGCGCCCAGCTTGGTAATGCCTTCCACGTAGGCCTTGTCGAACTGCACCGGGATGCCGAAGGCGATGGCCGACATGATGGTGGCCTTGTGCGCGGCGTCCACGCCCTCGATGTCGAAGGTGGGGTCGGCCTCGGCATAGCCCAGGCGCTGCGCTTCCTTGAGCACCACGTCGAAGTCCAGCCCCTTGTCGCGCATTTCGGACAGGATGAAGTTGGTGGTGCCGTTGATGATGCCGGCAATCCACTGGATGCGGTTGGCCGTGAGGCCCTCGCGCAGCGCCTTGATGATGGGGATGCCACCGGCCACGGCGGCTTCAAACGCCACCATGACGCCCTTGGCGGACGCAGCCGAGAAAATCTCGGTGCCATGCACGGCCAGCAGCGCCTTGTTGGCAGTGACCACATGCTTGCCCGCCGCAATGGCTTCGAGCACCAGCGCCTTGGCGATGCCGTAGCCGCCGATCAGCTCGATCACGATGTCGATGTCCGGGTTGGCGATGACGGCGCGGGCGTCGTTGACGACCTGCACGCCCTCGCCCACAACCGAACGGGCGCGCTCCACGTCCAGGTCGGCCACCATGGCAATCTCGATGCCACGGCCCGCGCGGCGGCGGATTTCTTCCTGGTTGCGGCGCAGCACGTTGAACACGCCGCTGCCCACGGTGCCGATGCCCAGAAGGCCTACTTGGATGGGTTTCATCAGAGAACTCTCAGTAAAAAATGCTTCCAGCGCCCGTCCATCAGGCGCGAGATGCTATAAAAACAATAGCTTCAAGCCTTTGTGTGGCGCTGCCGGTACTGGGCCAGGAAGGCCGCCAGTCGCCCGATGGCCTCGCGCAAGTCGTCCTCGTGCGGCAGAAAGACGATGCGGAAATGCTGGTTGTCGGGGTAGTTGAAGCCCGAGCCCTGCACCAGCATCACGCGCGTGGCGCGCAGCACCTCCATGAAGAACTGGCGGTCGTCCTCGATGGGGTACATCTCGGGATCCAGGCGCGGGAACATGTACAGCGCGGCCTGGGGCTTGACGCAGGTGACACCGGGGATGGCCGTGATGAGTTCGTAGGCCAGGTCGCGCTGGCGGCGCAGGCGGCCGCCTTCCTTGATGAGGTCGTTGATGCTCTGGTAGCCACCCAGCGCCGTCTGGATGGCCCACTGGCCCGGCACGTTGGAGCCGAGCTTGAGGTTGGCCAGCATGTTCAGCCCCTCGATGTAGTCGCGCGCGGCCCGCTTGTCGCCCGAGACCACCATCCAGCCCGCGCGGAAGCCGCACGAACGGTAGGCCTTGGAGAGCGAGTTGAAGGTGAGCGTAAGCACATCGGTGGACAGGCTGGCCATGGCCGTGTGCTTTACGCCCTCGTACAGCACCTTGTCGTACACCTCGTCCACCAGCAGCACCAGGTCGTGCTCGCGCGCCAGCTGCACGATGCCGCGCAAGAGCGCGTCGGAATACAGTGCGCCCGTGGGGTTGTTGGGGTTGATGACGACGATGCCGCGCGTGCGCGGCGTGATCTTGGCGCGCATGTCCTCCAGGCTGGGCATCCAGCCGTTGGACTCGTCGCACACATAGTGCACCGGCACGCCGCCCGCCAGGCTGGTGGCCGCCGTCCACAGCGGATAGTCGGGCGCGGGCAGCAGCAGCTCGTCGCCGTCGTTGAGCAGCGCCTGGGTTGCCATGACGATGAGTTCGCTCGCACCGTTGCCCAGGTAGATGTCGTCCAGCGTCACGCCCGCGATGCCTTGCTGCTGGGTGTAGTGCATGACGGCCTTGCGCGCCGCGAAGATACCCTTGCTGTCGGAGTAGCCTGCCGAGTCGGGCAGGTTGCGCGCCATGTCCTGCACCACCTCTTCGGGCGGATCGAAGCCGAACGGCGCCATGTTGCCGATGTTCAGCTTGATGATCTTCTGCCCCTCGTCCTCCATCTGCCGGGCCGCGTCCACGATGGGGCCGCGCACATCGTAGAGAACGTTGTTGAGTTTGGTGGACTTGAGTACGGTTTTCATGCGCTTGAGCTCAGGTGGCATAGGCCCGCCACGGGCCAGGGGCATGTGGCGAAACCTATAATTTGACCACAGTTCCCACCGCCCCACGCACCCGCTCCGTTGCAGGTGCTGCCCGCACCGCCCCATGAAATTCCAGCCCGATCGTTTCGACGCCCACAGCATCACCGGATATGGCCCGGGATGGATCAGCGTGGGCGCCGAAAAGGTGCATTCCAGCCTGGTGATCGGATCGCGCGGGCTGCGCCAGGCCTGGGACTGCACGCGGTTCGAGGACCTGAGCGCCGATCACTTCGCCCAACTGGCCCTGCTCGACGCCGAAGTGCTGCTGCTGGGCAGTGGCGACCGCCTGCGTTTTGTGCCCCCCGCTTGGCTCGCGCCGCTGATGCAGCGCCATATCGGTGTGGAGACCATGGACACGGCCGCCGCCTGCCGCACCTACAACATCCTGGCTGGCGAAGGGCGCCATGTGGTGGCCGCCTTGCTCGTACAAACCCCAGGCAACTGAAGCCAAGCCTGCGATTCAGGGTAAAATAGCGGGTTGCTGCCGGTGGCGACCCACAAGAAGAACCAGCCTCACACCCACCGGTGATTCAACGACCTCACCCAGAGAGAACGAAGACATATGGCGATCGTTGTCAACAAACCCCTCCCTGAATTTGAAGCCAATGCGACCAGCGGGGTCAAGGTTTCCAATACGTCCCACAACGGCCAGATTCTCGTCCTCTACTTTTACCCCAAGGACAACACCCCCGGCTGCACCACCGAGGCGATGCAGTTCCGCGACAAGTACAAGGACTTCGTCAAGGCGGGTGCCGCCGTGTTCGGCGTCTCGCGCGACAACATGAAGTCGCACGACGAGTTCAAGGAAAAGCTCGAACTGCCCTTCGACCTGATCGCCGACACGGAAGAGAAGATGTGCCACATGTTCGGCGTGGTCAAGAACAAGATCATGTACGGCA
>JAYSGB010000064.1:0-4309 GCA_041913045.1 Burkholderiaceae bacterium
CAGTGCTAGCTTTTCGTACCGTCACTTATTGCACTGAAAACGAGGAGACCCCGCTTACGCCGCTGGTGGAGGCGGTGAGCGAATTCGCGGGCCGCGCCGCCGAGAAGCTGAGGAAACAGAACTGCCTTGCCACCGAGCTGCTGGTATTCATGCACACCTCGCCGTACCGGCCGGGGGCGCAATGCTCGCGCAGCGTGGTGGTGCCCCTGCGAAGACCGACCGACGACACGCTGGCACTCGCCAATGCGGCGGCGGACGGCATGCGCTACATGTATGTGCCGGGCTTCCGCTTCATCAAAGCCGGCGTGATCTTGGTGGACCTACAGCCGGCAAGCCTTCTGCAGCGGGAACTGGACCTGGAGCCAGAAGAGACCCTTGAAGTCCCGCGAGACCGCTCCCGGCTGATGGTAGCCATGGACGCCATCAACGGGCGCTATGGCAAGGGCACGGTGCATCCGGCGGCCACGGGAAAGGCAGGGCCACAGCGGGTGTGGGGCATGAAGCAGGAGCGGCGCACGCCGCAGTACACGACGCGGCTGGAGGATGTGCCGATGGTGCGGGCGTGAAACGACTGGTCAGACCCACCCAGGGCATGAACCTGGTACTTTGCGCTCGCCAGCGGCTTCAGGCTGCTTGCTGTCGGTGACCTGGCACGCTTGAATGTCGGTAGCCGAGGTCACCAGTCCTTCCAGGATGGAAGGGTCGAACGACCGCTGCACCTCCGTCACCAGCCTCTCAACACATGCCGGCCTGGTCGCGCTTCGAGAATGACCCCTCGCGTCCGAGGTTAGCGGCTGTGCCCGACCCTGAGATGACATCCGGGTCAATACCTCAATCCGGCCAGTCCAGTCACGACAGATCAGGGGCGTAACCTCTGAGGAATCGGGGAAGCTGGAGTTACAGAGTGCAGCCGCCGTAGACCGCCGGCTGCTCGAAGCTGCCAGTTCTCCAAAGTGAACTCACCGGGCGTTGCGGCGCTTGCCGATGGCTCGATCGTCACATTCACAGGTCGATCGGCCGAACTGGAACAGCCAATCCCGAACAGATGTTGCACAGCTCGCCCCTGACAGCAGACATTCAACTGAAGTTCACTCCACCATACGACCCCGTCAATGCCAGTCCGGCCTGTATCCAAATCTGACACGCATTCCGAGATCTGGTGATCTTTCAACCTATTGAAGTCTGTGACGGCAACATGGACGCATGCATCTCACTTTTCACGACCAACTTGCTGTAAGGCGTCAAGGTTGCCGAGCATGCGCTTGAGCAGGTCAATCAGCATTTCTCGCTCGGTCGCGCTGATGCCTTTAAGTAGTGCTTCTTCGCGAGCCATAGCGTATCGGTAAATGGCGTTGTGCCATTTGCTGCCTTCACCGGTCACTTGGTACTCGATCTTGCGCAACCCCTGCGGCCTCGAATCCAGCCATCCGTTGCCCACAAGCGTGGCGATTGCCCGGCTCACTGCTCCCTTGTCGAGACCCATGAGCTCAGAGGCCTTGGATGCTGTGGACCAAGGATAGATATTGAAATAGGCAAGTACGCGCCATTCCG
This sequence comes from Burkholderiaceae bacterium, assembly GCA_041913045.1. Taxonomy (GTDB): domain Bacteria; phylum Pseudomonadota; class Gammaproteobacteria; order Burkholderiales; family Burkholderiaceae_C; genus CAMLOF01. The sequence continues at coordinate 1,552 of JAYSGB010000064.1, forward strand.
TTACCCCTACGCCGAATTTCTCGTTGTAGAGAAGGGATGCGCTGCTGGACACCTTGTTGGAGAGCCACAGCAGCAAGCCGGGTACGTACCTTTCCAGTTCGAGTTGCATCGTGGTCTCTGAGCGGTCTGTCGATTCGCGAAATCTAGCCATTGATGACACCTCCATCAACCGTGATGACCTGCCCTGTGACGTAGGAAGCTGCGCCACCACACAGGAAGCCGACAACGCCCGCCACATCCTCTGGCTCGCCGAAGCGCCCAAGTGGTATCTCGGCCAAGCGTTCCGGTCCCATGGCCGCAACCAGATCGGATGTCATTCTGGTTCGGATCAGTCCGGGTGAAACGGCATTGACCAGCGTCCTAGGTGCCAGATCGCGCGAGAAAGACCGCACCAGGCCTACGATGCCGCCCTTGGCTGCGGCATAAGCCGCGCGCCCAGGCGTGCCACGCTGGAACGCGCGAGACGTGCACAACACCACACGGGTCGTCTCTCCAGGATCGCGAACTTCGCGAAATGCCAACACCGCCTCATAGGCTGTCGTGAGGTTGCTGGCGATGGCCCGATCCCAGACCGACCGGTCTTCTGCGTCGAGTGGATCCTGTTCGAACAACCCGGCCATATGCACCAACGCATAAAGCGGCTCTCCAGCCGCTTGCGCGGCCAGCGCGCATTCATGGGCGTTAGACAAGTAAGAAACCTGAGTGCCGGTTCGTTCAGGAAAACCCAAGGCTATACGGGTCTGCTGCAACCGTTGGGCATCCACATCCACCAACGTCACCTTAGCGCCTCGCTCCAGGAAGTGGCGCGCACACGCGCTGCCAATGCCCCCGGCACCACCCGTCACAAGCACGTGCCTGTCTTGAAATTCATGTGTTTCCATTCGTCGGATTGTGAAGATAGCATGTTGACATGCCAACCTAAATTGCGAGATACTTCGATTAGGTTGATTCAACAACCTAATCGAAGTATCGTTACGACGTGTGACTCAAGTCGATGAAGGAGACAAGATGCAACTGGATATGTTGGTGGTGGGTGCCGGATTTGCCGGTATCTACCAACTGTACAAAGCGCGCGAAGCAGGCATGACGGTGCGCGTGCTCGAAGCTGGTGAAGGCGTGGGTGGGACCTGGTTCTGGAACCGTTACCCAGGTGCGCGATGCGACGTTGAAAGCCTGGACTACTCCTACTCATTTTGCCGCGAGCTGGAAGAGGAATGGGAATGGACTGAACGCTACGCAACCCAGAGTGAGATCCTGAGCTACATCAACCATGTGGTCGACCGATTCGACCTGCGTCGAGACATTCAGCTCGACACGCGGGTGGCTTCTGCTCACTTCGATGAGGATCGCGCGCTCTGGTCGGTTCGAAGTGAAGACGGCGAACACTTTGAGGCCAAATTTCTGGTGATGGCGACAGGGCCATTGTCTGTTCCGCAAAAACCCGACCTTCATGGATTGGATGACTTTAAGGGCCAGTGGTACCACAGCGCGCGCTGGCCCATGGAAGGTGTCGACTTCACCGGACAGCGCGTCGTGCTCATAGGTACCGGCTCCAGTGGTGTGCAGATGACGCCGATCATTGCGGCCCAGGCTAGCCAACTGACCGTGCTGCAACGAACTGCCAACTTCAGTGTGCCCGCGCACAACAAGCCCTTCACACCCGAATCGCTGAAGGCCGCCAAGGCCCGTTACCCGGAGCGTCGCGCCATGGGGCGCGAAGCCATCACGGGAGTGTTCCTCAACGCCAACACCAAGACGGCGGCCGAGATGACAGAGGATGAGCGCATCGCGGAACTTGAGTACCGCTGGAAAGGCGCCGGTGGCGGGTTTCGCATGCTCCGCGCCTTTGCCGACCTGATGTCGAATCCGCAGACCAATCACCTGGTGGCCGAGTTCGCGCGAAACAAGATCCACGCTGTCGTCAAAGATCCTCGGAAAGCCGAAATTCTTTCTCCCAAGGGTGATCTGCCCTTCGGCGCCAAGCGATTGTGCGTGGACTCGAACTACTACGACACGTTCAACCAGAACCACGTCGACATCGTTGATGTCGCGATCGACCCCATCGTCGAAGCAACGCCCAGCGGCATCCGCACCCAGACGCGCGAGTTTGCATGCGATGCGATTGTGTTTGCCACCGGCTTCGACGCCATGACCGGCGCGCTCAAGTCCATCGACATACGCGGCGAACGAGGCATTTCCCTGCGCGACAAGTGGAAGGACGGCCCAACTTCGTATCTGGGTATCAGCATTGCTGGATTCCCCAACCTGTTTGTGATTGCGGGGCCTGGAAGCCCCTCGGCTTTGAGCAACGTGGTGCACTCGATCGAGACCCACGTGGACTGGATCATGCGCCTGCTGCGCACCGCGCAGACCAGACAAGTGCGTCGCATCGCGGCCCTGCAGGAGGCCGAAGACGGCTGGGTACATCGTTGTGTCGAAGAGGCCAACAAGACCCTCTACCCCAAGGCCAAGAGCTGGTACATGGGTTCCAACATCGAGGGCAAGCCGCGCGTCTTCATGGCATTCGTGTCGGGTGTACCGCTCTACCGAGCGCTCATTGAGGAAGTTGCATCGAACAACTATCAGGGATTCGAACTCGCCTGAAGCCTGCCGGCTCAGGGTACCATTTCATCAATTCAAAGGAGACATACCCATGGACCGCCGAACCCTCATCAAATCCGCCGCCGTACTGGCGGCCCCCGCTATCGTCACCAACGCCAGGGCACAGAGTGTCACCACACTGCGTTTCCACACTTTC
>JAYSGB010000065.1:0-3866 GCA_041913045.1 Burkholderiaceae bacterium
AGATGGCCGCAGCCGCCACGAGCCTCAACTCCCAGGCTCAGGATCTTGTACAGGCAGTTGCGGTGTTCCGTTTTCGTTGATCGCAGCAACCCAAAATAAAACCCCAACGGGCCTTGGCCGGTTGGGGTTTTGTGTGTGCGAGTGGGGTTACTTGATCAGGGTGACCTTGGCCTTGGCCTTCTCGGACACTTCGCTCGCAACCGAGCCCATCAACAATTGCAGAAGACCCGTGCGCCCGTGCGTGCCCATGACGATTTCGTCCACGCCCAGTTCGCTCGCGTAACGTACGATCACATCCGCCGGGTGGCCGACCAGAATGTGATGCTGGTAGGCAACGCCCGCATCGTCCAGCAGCTTGCGCCCCTGAGCCATGGCGGACATTCCCTCCTCACGTCGGTAGTCCTGGAGTTCGTCGCTGTCGACGAAGGTCCGCACATTGCCATCGACCGGCAGTTGAACGCTCAGAAGGTGGACGTCCAAAGCCGTTTTATCGGTTTGCCCTGCCAGCCATTGGGACAAGGCGCGGTCTGCGTTGGCCGAACCATCCAGGGGAATCAGTACTTTGCTCATGGTGTGCTTCCTCAGTGTTTGGTGCGGTCGCTGTGTTGTACCAGGTCAACCAGGGGCAGTTGCACAGCTTCTTTGCGTTTGGCAAGCATGGTGCCCGTGAGAACCACGAAGGCTGCGCCTACCGCCGCAGTCAAGTAGTGCAGCCACGAGGGGGTGCCTTGCAGGTGCGGCTTGACGAACACGTCGGAGACAATCATGTCGCCACCGATCCAGCCCAGCAGTGCTGCGCCCAGGACGATGACCACCGGGAAGCGGTCCATGAGGCGCAGGACGAACTTGCTGCCCCAGACGATGATGGGGATGCTGATGAGGATACCGAACACGACGAGGGACATTTCGCCTTTGGCGGCACCAGCGACAGCGATGACGTTGTCGAGGCTCATGACGGCGTCGGCAATCACGATGGTCTTGATGGCGCCCAGCAGGGTGGTGGCGCCTTCTACGTTGCCGTGACCATCTTCGTCTTCGGGTTGAAGCAGCTTGACGCCGATCCACAGCAGCAGCAATGCACCTACGATTTTGAGGAAGGGCAGTGCCAGAAGTTGCAGGGCGAAGAATATGAGGATGACACGCAGGCCAATGGCGCCTGCCACTCCCCATGCAATGCCTTTGTTGCGCTGGCTTTCCGGGAGTTTGCGGCAGGCCAGGGCGATCACCACGGCATTGTCGCCACCAAGCAGAATGTCAATGGCAATAATCTGCAGCACCGCTGTCAGAAATGCCAGGCTGAAGTAGTCCATCGTCACCTCGTGTCTAGACGGGCAGGGTGCCCGGGTGGCCGATCTTACGCGAAGGAAGGCGCCCGGGCGCTGTGGAAAATACGCATCAAGGCCCCTGGGCCTGGGTCAGAACTGTTCCCAGTCTTCCTCTGCCTTTGCTTTGGGTTCCACGCTGGCTTTGCGTGCCGGGGCGTTGGCCAGGGCCGGTGCCGGTGCTGGCGTGGGGCGGTTCAGCGCCTTGGCCGGGGCAGGCTGGGGCTTGGCAGGAGCGGCCGGGCTGGCAGTCTTGGTACGTGGGGTGGCCAGTGGTGCTACAGGTGCGGGGCGCGCTGTTTCGTCGAGCTTGAACACGGCCACTGCCTGTACCAGCTGGCGGGCCTGCTGATTGAGGCTGTCTGCCGCTGCGGCGGATTCTTCCACCAGCGCCGCATTCTGCTGCGTAACCTGGTCCAGTTGCATCACGGCGTTGTTGATCTGGTCGATGCCAGAGGTCTGCTCCTGGGTGGCGGCGTTGATTTCGGCGATGAGGTCGGTGACGCGTTTGACCTGGGTGACGATGTCTTGCATGGTGCTGCCCGCTTCGTTCACGAGCTGGCCCCCGGCGTCGACCTTTTGAACGCTGTCGCCAATGAGTGCCTTGATCTCCTTCGCTGCCTCGGCGCTGCGCTGCGCCAGGCTGCGCACTTCACCCGCGACCACCGCAAAGCCCCGGCCCTGCTCACCGGCGCGGGCGGCCTCCACGGCGGCGTTGAGCGCCAGGATGTTGGTCTGGAAGGCAATGCCGTCGATGACGGAGATGATGTCGGCGATCTTCTTGGAGGACGCGTTGATCTCCTCCATCATGTGGACGACCTGATCGACGACCTCACCGCCTTTCGCAGCTACGCCACTGGCGGACTGCGCCAACTGCGCGGCTTGGTTAGCGGTGTCGGAGGTGGTTCTGACGGTGCCTGACAGTTCCTCCATGGAAGCAGCGGTTTCCTCAAGGTTGCTGGCCTGTTCTTCGGTGCGTTGCGAGAGATCGGCGTTGCCCATGGCGATCTGGTTCGAGCCGGTGGCAATGCTGTCGCTGCTGCTGCGCACCGCGCCCACCACTTTACGCAACGATTCCTGCATCTGGCTCATGGCGTGGACGACGCTGCCAGGCTGTGCCCGGGTTGTGTCGATCTTGGACGTGAGGTCGCCCGCGGCGATGGCGCTTGCCGCCTGGGCAACATCTGCAGGCTCGCCGCCCAATTGCCGTGTGAGACGGCGCGTGAGCAGCACGCCAATGACGATACCCACCAGCACCCCGCCAGCTGTGAGTGCAACCAACAGGATGCGGATGCTGGCGTAGATGGCATCGGTTTCTTCGCTCAATTGCTTGGCGTTGCTGCTTTTGCGCTCGACCACTTGGGTCATGAGTTCATCGGCCTTGTCCGCCATCGGGCGAACGGTCTTGAGCAGGTGGTCTGCCGAAGCGCGGTTATCCATCAGGTCTTCGGTCTGCACCTTGGCGGCAGTTTGCTTCAAGCCGGCTTCATAGGCTTGAACGGCTTTGATTGTGTCGGCGATGAGCGCCTTGCCTTGAGGGGTAACGAATGTCTTTTCGGCCTCTGCGAGTTCGGCGTAGATCTTCTGCAGGCGTTGATCCATGCCCTTGAGACGTTGAGCACGTTCATCTGGGTCGGACGCCAGGATGGCACTGCTGATCGAGCGGGTAGCGGCCAGCAGTTGTATGTTGGCTTCGGAGGCGTGGCGCAGGCCAGTGAGCTCGCGTTCGTACATGATGTTGCCCATCTCATTGATTTGCGAGGCTTTCAAAATGCCTTGCAGACCGATGACGGCACCAATTGCCGAAACCAGAAGAAACCCACCAATCAGCTGGGAGCCCACTTTCATTCGCTTGAACCATTCCATTCGATTGCCTCTTGCATGTGATCAGGGTTGGGGGGTAAGACTCGCCAGCACGGTGCCTTGTGCCAGGCGCTCCATGTCGACGAGCATGACCATGCGGTCTTGCAGCGATGCTATCGCTGCAAGAAATCCCGTATCGACTGCACTGCCGAAATCGGGGGCTGGTTTGAGTTCTTGCGAGGGAATGCCAACCACGTCATTGACGCTGTCCACCACCATGCCCACAACTGTGCCGCAGACGTTGAGCACGATGACCACGGTGAAGCTGTCGTAGCTGGGGTCTGGCAGGTTGAACAGCATGCGCAGGTCGATGATGGGCACGATGCTGCCACGCAGGTTGATGACACCTTTGACGTAGTCCGGGGCGTTGGCCATGCGGGTGGCCTCGTCGTAGCCACGGATTTCCTGCACCCGCAGAATGTCTACGGCGTATTCCTCTTTGCCCAGGCGGAATGTGAGGTATTCGGCCGCCGTGGAGATGGCCGAAGAAGAGGTGGTCTCGCGAGTGGCGACGGCTGTGTTCATGGTGCGGGGCCTTGCTTGGGGTGTTTGCGTGGAATGCTCAGCGGGTGTTGTGCGTCAAGGCCAGGGCTGTGTTGCCAGACTGCAAACGGAAGATGGACACGGCCTGTACAAGATCCTGAGCCTGGGAGTTGAGGCTCGTGGCGGCTGCGGCCATCT
>JAYSGB010000066.1:0-3789 GCA_041913045.1 Burkholderiaceae bacterium
CCTTCACCTGGCCGCGCAAGAACCCCGACGCAACCGTGCTGAAAGATTACGCAGACCGGCTGGCAGCAGCCATTGCACCCGCACCCTGAGCCATCAGGGCAGCAGAACAGCAGGCACTCCGTCGTACTCGACCAAGTGCTCGAAGCGCTCCTTGCGCTGATAAAAGTTGGCCTGAGCCGAGCCTCAGGGCTTGCTGAACTCGATGGCCGTCACCGGACTCTTGCTGCCATCATGGTCCACCAGCAGCAATCCCGCATCCGTCAGTTCGAAGGTGACGCACTGTGTGGCGCTGATGGGCGCATCAAAGGCACGGCACAGGCGATTGCCCTCCTGCACCCAGCTCTTGCCGATGTTGCGCCCGCCCTGCATACCACCCTCGAACTTGCCACCCGGCAGAAAATGGTTGAAGAACTTGGTGCCCGACTGACCGCCCGTGACGCTGAGCTTCGCAATCATGCCGTCCCTCACGATGTGCGCCTTGAGATCCGCATCGCTCAATGTGCGGTTGGCGCCACAAGGGATCCACTCGGGTGCGCCTGCACGGACCGCGCACGCAGGCGCCTCATTTGGCGACGTCGCACTGCCTTGCGCCAGGGCATCATGTGCCAGCAGACCCATGCTCATCGATGCAAAGACATGAGCTGCCAACAGGTGCGTGGAATGGTTCATGGTCAATCCTCCCAGGAGTTCAGAACTGGTCGAATTGTGTAAAACCGTACACTTTCTTACCATACCCCAAACGCAGTATCTGCCGTCCGGCAGGCACGCCACACCGCGCACCAGACCGCAGGAATATAGGGTATGGCACGCTCACCCAAGCTGGTATTGCGGCGTGTTCACTGATCGGATATCGAACATACCAATTCACTGGCCCAATCCAATTTTTCGAGGGGGAGACCATGCAAGACCACGTCGACCATATCGCCAGTCTCCTCTACGAAGGGATTTTGTCTCCCTCTGATTGGCGAGCCGGTCTGGATGCGATCCGCAACTGCATGCAGGGCGGGCTTTTCTATCACTTCGCTGTGGACAAAAGCAGTCTGGCCATCGTATCGAGCCACCAGAACGTCGAGGTACCCGCCGACAAGGTCCGAGACTACGAACTACACCACGCCCGTGACGACGAGCGCATGCCCATCGTCATGGGCCTGGCTGTTGGAGAAATGATGTTCGACCATGAGCATTTCTCGGCTCGCGAACTGTCCAACAGTTTCATTTACAGCGACTGGCTTCCATCCATCGGCTATCGCCACACGATGAGTCTGCCCTTGCATGACGATGGGACGACGCGTGAATTCCTCAGCATCATCCGACCTTCTGATCACCACGCTTACAGCACGGACGACCGTCGATTCATGGAGCATCTTCTGCCCCATCTTTCGCGCGCCGCGCGTATGCGTTCGCAATCCACTCGCCTGGCCGATCAGGCAGCATTGGGGACGGCGGCACTCGACGCGCTGCCCCAATGCGTGGCCCTGCTGGACACCCACCTCCGGATACGCTATCTGAACGACGCGGCGCGGCATGCACTGGACAAGTCACCATACTTGGCGGTCCGTCACGGTCAGCTGTATTGCAAATACCCGCAGGCACAGGAGCGCCTGTGCGCATCGGTGGCAGCTGCCTGCTGTCAGGATGACACCGCCCGGGCAGGAATACTCCAATGCGCACCAGACACCACCATCCATGTGCTGCCGCTGAAGGCTAACCGCCCCCTGGCAGTGCTGCAGCTTGCCCAACCACACTCCTTGCTGGTGTGGGCCCATCACAATCCATGGCAACACACGGAGCCCTTGCGTGTTGCTCTGGGATTGACCGATACGGAAGCCCGACTGGCACTGGCGTTGGCCACGGGCAAGTCCCTCAAGGATTTCGCGGTGACCCAGGGATGCAGTTGGCATACCGCACGCACACACGCCAGAAACCTGTTGCGCAAAACAGGCTGCCACCGGCAGGCTGAACTGGTTCACCTCGTACAGTCACTGATCCAACACTGAACGCTCGTCACACACTGCCCATCACCACTCCAGTAGTGGTCAAGTGCTCAATGGAGGCGCCATATCCGGCGATTTCAACCACGCACGGGCAAACAGCTTGGCGCACCTGCGTACTGCATTTGCGGTATGGCCTTCGCCTGCGGTATTGAACAAACTGCCACACAGGCGGAAGAGGGAGGCATTGCATCCATCCGCCCAGACTCCAAACTCCAGAAAGGCAGACATACCATGACCCCACACCCCGCCGCGTGGCACCACGCACTCATCGCCAGCGCAGCGCTCGCCCTCACCGCCTGCGGTGGAGGAGACGACGAGACGCCCACCCCTCCGCCGGCCCCCCAGCCGACCACGCTGGAAATGGTTCAGAAGTACGTGCAGTCCACCCAGGACCTCACCGCCAAGCAGTTGCCCGGCACCGGGGCAGAGAGGTTCGCATTGCTGGATGCCTGCTATCTGGGACAGGGCAATACCAAGGCCAGCCTGATCGCCGGTTGGGACGCCACCACACAGGCCTTCTCAGCACACCTGGTGGGTCGCACCATCACCAATGTGGAAATCGTGAACGAGCGCAAGACCACCAATGCCGACGGATCTTCCCGGCACGAGGTGGACGTTCGCTTCGATGAAAAATACACCGATGGCACGGCCGCCATAGGTCAAACCGAAACACTGGTGGCTGGCAGCACCAGCGGCACCTGCGCCACACCACAAAACACCGCAGACTTGCGGGCTCTGGGCGACCAGCGCGTCGTGAGCGTGCAACTGGTGTCTCGCAATATCAGCCGCATGTTCCACCGCCTATCTGATGGAGAGCCCAGAGGCACCGGACAGGTTCGGCGCGAAATCCGATTCCGCGTGAACGATCCCGGAAACAAAGCAAGCTACGCAGTGGTCAGCTGGGCCAGTGCCAGCGGGCCGAGGTCGCTCAAGCTGCTCTCGCCGCGCATCGCCCGCGACGCGCCCGAGATGGCCGGGAAACCCGGCAACGCAACCTACGCCGACACCGACCCATTCCGCATTTGTGGATCGGAATCCAATTTTTCGACGGCCAACGCTGCAACTGCCGATTGCACACAGTTCGGGGTCACAGCGGAAAACTGGGGTTCTTGGGAAAACACACCATACACCCAGGAAAAACTAGTCGCTGCAGACCAACGCTTTGCATCATGGGCACCGGATGCCAACACCGAGGTCACGTTTCAGATCTATGCAGACGACGGCTGGAAAACCGTGAATGGGCAGCAAGGAAAAGCACCGATCGCCACCTACAAGACCAAACTCAAAAACATGCCCCATGCTCTTGCGGACATGGCCGGCGCCCCTGCCGCCTACCCATTGCCGACGGGCAGTTCGCTGTCGAATGCCGACATCGTCGCGGCGGCCAAGGGCGGCGGCGGCAGCACCAACCTGAGCTGGACAGCTGCCCAACCACCTAGCGGCGGCCTGCCATTGGTGGCGTCGGATCTGTACTTCTACCGTCAGGGCCCCAGTGCTACGGGCAGCGGGGGCTACCCCACCATACGGGCCACTGGCAGCGTTCCACTGGCGTCAGGGGCGACCTCAAGCGCACTGCCTATTGGCGGCAAACCCGAAGGCGCTTCCGCAACAAACTATGCCGAGTGGGGTTTGACCTACGTGGACCGCAATGGACGACAGGTGTTCCTGAACATCCTATTCAACTAAAAACAGAGGAAGGAATTGCGAGACCCATGGACATGGGTCTCGCAAAACAGCCTTTCAGTCGTACTCGACAAAGCGCTCGAAGCACTCCTTGAGCTTGTGCTGCCAGATG
>JAYSGB010000067.1:0-3354 GCA_041913045.1 Burkholderiaceae bacterium
CTGCCGCCGCCACCGGCCTGAGTACCCAGGCCCAGGAGCTGGTGCAGGCGGTGGCCGTGTTTCAGGTGGATGCTGATGCCGCCGCAGCGCGGCCTTAGGCAGTACCCGACAGCGGCTCCTGTCCTGAGCCGGGCGCTGTGGGCGGGCCCTGCCCGGCCAGCTTGGCGATGAAGCCCGAGCGCTCCATCAGCGAGCGTGCCTGCTCCTGTGGGTCGTGTACCGTCAGGTGGCCGCCACGCTGGGCCACCGCCTTGAGGATTTGCTCCAGGCCGTCGAGGCCGGTGGTGTCCAGCGCAAACAGGTGGCGCATGTCCAGCGTCACCTGCACACCGTGCGGCGCCGCTTCGATGGCCTGCACCAGAGGGTCGATCTTGGCGGCCGCGCCAAAGAACAGTGCGCCGTGCAGGCTCCAGCCCAGGCGTGTGCTGGGTGCTTCTGCATCCAGCGGCAAGGGGTCGGCGCGGAACAGCGCGCTCATGCGCCGCACGAACAGCACGCAGGCCAGCACCAGGCCGACCTCTACCGCCACCGTCAGGTCGAACACCACGGTCAGGAAGAAGGTGCCCAGCATCAGCAGCCGGTAGTGGTTGCTGAAATGCCGCAGGCGCACGAACTCGTGCCACTCGCCCATGTTCCAGGCCACATACAGCAGGATGCCCGCCAGTACCGCCAGCGGAATGTGCAGCGCCAGCGGTGCAGCCAGCAACACGATGGCGCCCAGCGTGGCGGCGTGCACGATGCCCGCGATGGGCGAGGTGGCACCGGAGCGCAGGTTGGTCACCGTGCGCGCAATGGTGCCCGTGACCGGCATGCCGCCAAAAAACGGCACCACAAAGTTGGCGACGCCCTGCGCCATCAGTTCCTGGTTGGGGTCGTGCTTGCGGTGGTGTTCGCCCGTGGCGAGCTGGTCGGCCACGCGCGCGCACAGGAGCGACTCGATGGCGCCCAGCAGCGCAATGGTCAGCGTGGGAATCACGAGCTGGCGCACGGTGTCCCAAGACAGGGTGGGCAGCGCGATGCCCGGCAAGCTTTGCGGTATGCCGCCAAAGCGCGTGCCAATGGTTTCTACCGGCAGATGCATGAAGCTTGCCAGCGCGGTGAGCGACACCAGCGCCACCACCGGTGCGGGAATGCGTGCGAACGAGCGCACGGTCTTGCCATCGGCCAGGCGCAGCAGCAGCGTGTTGTGCCGCACAAACAGCACGGGCCACAGAAACAGCCCGCCCAGGCAGGCGCCTGCCAACCCGAGGGCGTAGGGATTGATGCTGCCGATGTGTTGAGCCAGCACCTGCACCTGCGCCACAAAATCGCCCGGCATCTTGGCGATGGACAGGCCCAGCGCGTCCTTCACCTGTGACAGCGCAATCAGCACCGCAATGCCGTTGGTGAAACCAATGACGATGCTCACCGGCACAAAGCGCACCAGGTTGCCCAGCCGCAGCAAGCCCAGCGCAAACAGCAACAGGCCCGCGCAGGTGGTGGAGATCAGGAGCCCCGCCACACCGTGGCGCTCGACGATGCCATAGACGATGACGATGAAGGCCCCGGCGGGCCCGCCGATCTGCACGTTGGTGCCGCCCAGCAGTGAGACCAGAAAGCCCCCGATGATGGCGGTCCACAACCCCGCTTCGGGCTTGAGCCCGCTGGCGATGGCAAAGGCCATGGCCAGCGGCAACGCCACGATGCCCACGGTGATGCCCGCGCCCATGTCGGCAAACCAGCGCGCGCGCGTGTAGCCCTGCAGGACATCCAGCATGCGGGGGCGGAAGGCGGGTGGCGGCCGGTGCTCGGAGGCAGGGTGTGTCATGGAGACACCAGTGTATGCCCCGTGCGCCGGGTTGCCATCGTGGGTATTGCGGAGCCAGCGAAGGCTTGGCTGTCAGCCAGCGGCAAGCCTTGCGTGCATGTCTCTCAACGCACGCGCATCCCAGGCTGCGCGCCAGGCCAGGGGTTCAGTACGTAGATCCCCGGGTTGGCCTTCTCGTCCGCATGGCTGGCGGCCAGCACCATGCCTTCGCTCACGCCGAACTTCATCTTGCGCGGTGCCAGGTTGGCCACCACCACGGTGAGCTTGCCCACCAGGTCCTCGGGCTGGTAGCTGCTGGCGATGCCGCTGAAGACGTTGCGCGTGCGGCCCTCGCCCACGTCGAGTGTGAGGCGCAGCAGTTTGGTGGAACCTTCCACGGCCTCGCAGTTGACGATCTGCGCGATGCGCAGGTCGATCTTGGCGAAGTCGTCGATGGTGATGGTGGGGGCCAGTTCCTCGCCGCCGGGTGCTACGGTTTCGGTAGCTGCTGGCGCTTGTTCCGTCTGGGCTGGGGGCTCGAACAATGCTTCAAGCTGCTTCACGTCCACGCGCTGCATCAGGTGCTTGTATTCGCCGATCCCATGGCCCTTGCCGAGCGCGGTCTGCGCGTCGGCGAAGGTGAAGGGCTGGACCTTCAGGAAGGCCTCGACCTGCGCGGCCAGCGCCGGCAGCACGGGCTTGAGCAGGATGGTGAGCAGGCGGAAGGCCTCGATGCAGGTGGTGCACACGTCCTGCAGGCGGCCTTCCATGCCCTCCTGCTTGGCCAGCTCCCAGGGCTTGTTCTGGTCCACGTAGGCGTTCACGCGGTCGGTCAGCAGCATGGTCTCGCGCAGGGCCTTGCCGTACTCGCGCTCGGCCATCAGTTCGATGATGGAGGGCGCCACGGTGCGCAGGTGCTCCAGCAGCGCATCGCCGTCGGCCGACACTTCGCCGAGCTGGCCGCCAAAGCGCTTGCTGATGAAGCCGGCCGCACGGCTGGCGATGTTGACGTACTTGCCGATCAGGTCGCTGTTGACGCGCAGCATGAAGTCTTCGGCGTTGAAGTCGATGTCTTCGTTGCGGCTGCTCAGCTTGGTGGCCAGGTAGTAGCGCAGCCACTCGGCGTTCATGCCCAGGCCCAGGTACTTGAGCGGGTCCAGGCCGGTGCCGCGGCTCTTGCTCATCTTCTCGCCGTTGTTCACCGTGAGGAAGCCGTGCACGAACACCGAATCGGGCACCTTGCGGCCGCTGAACTTCAGCGTGGCGGGCCAGAACAGGGTGTGGAAGGTGACGATGTCCTTGCCGATGAAGTGGTACTGCTCGAGCTGCGGGTCGGCCATGTAGGCCTCGTAGTCCTGGCCGCGCTTGGTCAAAAGGTTCTTGAGCGAGGCCAGGTACCCGATGGGGGCGTCCAGCCACACATAGAAGTACTTGCCCGGCGCGTCGGGGATCTCGATGCCGAAGTAGGGCGCGTCGCGCGAGATGTCCCAGTCGCCCAGGCCCTCGCTGGTGCTGCCGTCGGGGTTGGTGCGCACGGTGAACCATTCGCGCACCTTGTTGGCCACCTC
>JAYSGB010000068.1:0-2838 GCA_041913045.1 Burkholderiaceae bacterium
CATTGCCCGCATTGCAACACGGTTAACGTCCAGCTACGTTTGTGACACAGTAAGATTAAGCGATCTGTTCGATTATCGAAGTAACTGCGGGACGAGAACTCGGAGACGTACAGCAACATGGCGCGCCGCACGCGTCAAAGGGTGTTCTGACGCGAGTGCGAGCACGATCGTGCGCTGGATCGCCGGCTTGACGACCTCTACTGCAAGCAAATTGCCGCGTGTCAACTCCTCCTTTATAGCCATCAGCGGCAGCAACGTGTAAGCATGCCCACTCAGCGTAACGTTCTTCATACTGAACCGCCCCGGGAATCGAGGAGGCTGATTGGTTTAAGTTGAAACCTCTGCAGAGGTGTTGCTGTTGGCGAGTTGCCTCCAGTAGTTTGCCTCAGCTTCTGCCGGAGGGATGCCCCCAATCGGCGTGAGCAGTCGGACGTGATTGAACCAGTGCACCCACTGCAGGGTGGCCAGTTCCACGGATTCCCTGGTCTTCCAGGGCCCCCGGCGGTGAATCAATTCGCCCTCGTACAGCCCGTTGATGGTTTCGGCCAGTGCGTTGTCGTAGCTGTCACCCCGGCTGCCCACCGAGGGCCGTATGCCCGCCTGGTCCAGGCGCTCGGTATAGCGGATGGAAACGTACTGACTGCCCCTGTCGGAATGGTGCGTCAAGGCATCAGCCGCAGGCTGGCAGTCGTACAAGGCCTGCTCCAGCGCATCCAGCACAAAGTCCGTTTGCATGCTGCGACTGACCCGCCAGCCCACGATGCGCCGGGCGTACACATCCACCACAAAGGCCACGTACATCCAGCCTTGCCAGGTGGAGACGTAGGTGAAGTCCGACACCCACAGCTCGTTGGGTCGGCTGGCCTTGAATTGCCGGTTGACGTGGTCCAGCGGGCACGGTGCGGAGGTGTCTGGCGTGGTGGTGCGCACTGTCTTGCCACGGCGTGCTCCTTGCAAGCCCATGACACGCATCAGTCGCTCGACCGTGCAGCGCGCCACCGAGATGCCCTCGCGGTTCATCTGCAGCCAGACCTTGTCAGCACCGTAGACCTGCCAGTTGGCGTGCCACACGCGCTGGATGTCGGCTTTCAAACCCTCGTCACGCTGGGCGCGTGCACTGCGCAATTGGGGGGTGCGTTGCCGGGCTGCATGGCGCCAGTAGCACGACGGGGCCATCTGCAACACCCGCCAGATGGGCTCGACCCCGTAGTCATCACGGTGGCGGTCGATGTAGTTCTTCAAGACTTCAATCGGCGGTCGAGCAGCGCCTGCGCGAAAACAAGCGTCAGCGCAGTTTCACTAAAAACGCGCTGGCCGTCTTCAGGATGTCATTGGCCAGGCGCAACTCCTTGACCTCGCGTTCCAGTTCCTTGATGCGCTGCGCCTCCGAAGTGGTGGTGCCGACACGCAGGCCGCTGTCGACCTCGGACCTCTTGACCCACTCGTTGAGGGTCTGCGGCACGCAGCCAATCTTGGGGGCTATCGATTCAATGGCTGCCCACAGCGAGGGGTAGTCGCCTCGGTGCTCCTGCACGATGCGAACAGCGCGTTCGTCGATCTCCGGTGAGAACTTGCTTGACTTTGTCATGGCTCCATCGTCTCAGACGTTGGAGCCCCCTCAATTCCCGGGGCGGTTCAGTGCTCCAGACGGTGTCTTTGCAGGAGCGTCTGCGGGAGTCCCGTGAGGCGATCCCGACGGTACTCCGCAAGACGCCTTTGGTGTCTGCGGTGACGGCGCCCCGGACAGCACCTCGGCACGAAGCGACTCCCACACTTTTGGGCGCTTGAGCTGCCCCCGGCCATTTAGCGCGGCGATGGCATCAGACGAGTTGAACCAGAGCTGCCGCACCAGCTCCACCGTTTGGTCTTGAAATGGATGCCCACGGCCGAACTGCTTCGCCGCCTCGGGCATCATCGACGAGATTTCCCGGCAAGCCCCATTGATGCGTATCAGCTGCACTTGCAGACGCTCCTCCGGGGTCTCCACATCGGGCGCCTCATCAGGCGGCTCCACGGGCGCTACGCCAGAAGCCGTGTTGGACTCCCGCGCATGCGTATCACCAGCCTCCGGAGAAGTAGCAGGGAAAGCTGTCCCCGGGATGACCTGAAGCTGCCGCGCGCTGTGAACCACCTGGGCCACCGCATCACGCACCTCCGCAGCAACCAGATGCGTCAACGGGTCAGGTACCGAACCTACCGCCTGCAGTTGTTGCTGGGCAAACCCGAGGAGCCCCAGGATGTGGTCGCGTTTCTGCTGGCGCAGCTGCTCCGCGTGCCGATGCCGGGCCGGTACCAAAACGCGCTCTTCCAGCCGTTCCAGCAAGGCGCGGTAGCGCTCTGGCCGCCCGGCAGTCGCTCGTCTCAGCAATGCATCAAACGCGGGGGGAATTTCTGTCGCATGCACCGAGAACGAACCCAAGTACACCTGCTCAGAACAGCCCGGGAGTCCGCCTGTGGGCTTGCGGTATCTGTTGGCATAGAGCATCACACTCGTGCGGCCAATCTTGAGGGATACCGATGCCCCCTCAATCTCTGGAGTGGGGAGGTTACGCGTGGAGCACGCACGCTGTGGTGGCAGGGGCGAGGCCAAGCCAGAGTCGAAGCGGTCGTGCCGTGGCGGGTTTGTATGGTCAGTCAAGGTTATCTCCGTTGTTGATGACCCCGTATAGGCAAACCACCGGGTGATGATGGATGCGCAGCCACGAGCAACCCGGTCAAGCCATCCAGGGTGAGTAATCCGTGCCAGCGCGAAATCACCGGGTGACAGAGAGCATGTGAACCCGGCACTGGCGGCGTCACCAGCCATGGTCATGGCGACACACGGCATTTCCATCTGAA
>JAYSGB010000069.1:0-2708 GCA_041913045.1 Burkholderiaceae bacterium
TTCCCATCGCGGTACCTTACCGGTTGGGTGTTGCACTTGATTATTGATTCCACCCTAAATAAGGGCAAACCCGAATGATTGAGCAGGTAATTCGAAGGCTGAGGAGAAGCGAGTAACGGGTTACGTACTGCATTGGTCACGCAGACGGTGCGTGAGCAAAAAAATGCCGGCCAAGGCCGGCGATTGGACGCTCAAAGAGCAGGAGGATCAGTGCGGCGGGCAAACCACCAAAGCACCCGCAAGGCACAAAACCACTGCAGCAGAATCAGCGCAGAGCCCAAACTGTGCCAAATACGCAGATCAGCGCCTGTGGCTCGCGCAGTCAGAATGCGCTCTGCCACTGCCTGCTCTTGCAGCAACGCTGCTATGGCTGCGGCGAGAAGCCAAGGCAGCAGCACCCAGCGCGCAGTCACTTCTGCGCCATGAGCACGCTGAACGCGCCCCCACATCAGCAACATCAAGGCGGCCACAACACTGAACCATGACTGCATTTGGAACAGCTTGGCGGCAAAAGGCCCCGCCACTGCGGGGTTGCCGAAAAAGGCAAACACCATGGGCACGGCGGCAAAGCTCAGGGCACTCATGCCACCCCACCACAGGGCGGCAAGCAGCAGGGGCCAGCGTTGCAGGAAAGTACCCATGACTCTAAATCTCACTCGTAGCGCACCGCCACGATCTCAAAGCGCTTGACGCCGCCCGGCGCCTGCACCTCGGCCACATCGCCCTCTTCCTTGCCAATCAGCGCACGGGCAATCGGGCTGCTGATGTTGATGAGGCCCTGCTTCAGGTCCGCCTCGTCTTCACCGACGATCTGGTAGGTCACGGCTTCACCGCTCTTTTCGTCTTCCAGCTCCACGGTGGCGCCGAACACCACACGCCCTCCCGCGTCAAGCGCAGCGGGGTTGATGATCTGGGCGACAGAGAGCTTGCCCTCGATCTCGGCAATGCGCCCTTCGATGAAGCCTTGGCGCTCCTTGGCTGCGTCGTAGTCGGCGTTTTCGCTCAGGTCACCCTGTGCGCGAGCCTCGGCAATAGCGGTGATGACGGCGGGACGCTCGACAGTCTTGAGGCGGTGCAGCTCTTCCTTGAGCATGTCGGCGCCGCGCTTGGTAACAGGAATGGTAGCCATTTGTGATTCTCCAAAAGCAAACCGCCGATCGTTGCCGGTCGGCGGTGTGTTGTTGACAGATTATGCACGAATCGGGCGGGCCGTGAAGCCCCCCCGATCCATCCCCGCGTCGAGGGTCAGGCAGCCAGTTGTGCGTGCATTTCCTGCACGGAGATGACCGGTAGATTGTCCAGGTGCTTCATACCCTCCACGGCAGCTTCCGCGCCGGAGATGGTCGTGAAGGTGGTCACGCGGTTGAGCAGCGACGACGTACGGATGTGGCGCGAGTCGGCGATGGCGTTGCGGCGCTCTTCCACCGTGTTGATGACCATGGCGATTTCGCCGTTCTTGATCATGTCCACGATGTTGGGGCGACCCTCGGTCACCTTGTTGACGGTCTCGCAAGGCACGCCAGCAGCGGTAATGGCCGCAGCCGAACCGCGTGTGGCGATCAGCTCGAAACCCATCGCAGCCAGTTCACGGGCCACGACCACGGCACGCGGCTTGTCCTGGTTCTTCACCGAGATGAAGATCTTGCGGACCGCGTCGGTAGCGCGGGGCAACTTGGTGCCGGCACCCAGCTGCGACTTCACGAAGGCTTCGCCAAAGGTCTTGCCCACGCCCATCACCTCGCCAGTGGACTTCATCTCGGGGCCGAGGATGGTGTCCACACCGGGGAACTTCACGAAGGGGAACACTGCTTCCTTCACGCTGAAGTACGGCGGCGTAACTTCCTGGGTGATGCCTTGCTGTGCCAGTGTCTGGCCAGCCATGCAGCGCGCGGCCACCTTGGCCAACTGGATGCCCGTGGCCTTGGAGACGAACGGCACCGTGCGCGAGGCGCGCGGGTTCACTTCCAGCACGAAGATGACGTCCTTCTTGACGCCGCCCTCTTCCACTTCCTGGATGGCGAACTGCACGTTCATCAGGCCGACCACGTTGAGCGCGTTGGCCATTGCAGCCGTCTGGCGCTTGAGCTCATCCACCGTGGCCTTGCCCAGGTAGTAAGGCGGCAGCGAGCAGGCGGAGTCACCCGAATGCACGCCAGCCTGCTCGATGTGCTCCATCACGCCGCCGATCAGCACCTGGCCGGAGGCATCACGGATGCAGTCCACGTCGCATTCGATGGCGTCGTTCAGGAAGCGGTCCAGCAGCACCGGCGAGTCGTTGCTCACCTTCACCGCCTCGCGCATGTAGCGCTCCAGATCACGCTGCTCGTGCACGATCTCCATGGCACGGCCGCCCAGCACGTAGCTGGGGCGAACCACCAGCGGGTAACCCAGCTCGGCAGCTTTTTCGAGAGCTTCAGGCTCGGTACGGGCCGTGGCGTTGGGCGGCTGGCGCAGGCCCAGCTCGTGCAGCAGCTTCTGGAAACGTTCGCGGTCTTCGGCCGCGTCGATCATGTCGGGCGTGGTGCCGATGATGGGCACGCCCTCGCGCTCCAGGCCCAGCGCCAGCTTGAGCGGCGTCTGGCCGCCGTACTGCACGATCACGCCCAGCGGCTTTTCCTTGTCCACGATTTCGAGCACGTCTTCCAGCGTCAGCGGCTCGAAGTACAGGCGGTCCGAAGTGTCGTAGTCGGTGGACACGGTCTCGGGGT
>JAYSGB010000070.1:0-2441 GCA_041913045.1 Burkholderiaceae bacterium
AGGGCGTGATCGACCGCGTGCGCTGGGTCAAGCAGAACTACCCGCAGGTGCAGGTCATCGGCGGCAACATCGCCACAGGCGCCGCCGCACGCGCGCTGGTCGAGGCCGGGGCCGACGCCGTCAAGGTGGGCATAGGCCCGGGTTCGATCTGCACCACGCGCATCGTCGCTGGCGTGGGCGTGCCGCAGATCATGGCCATCGACAGCGTGGCCCAGGCGCTTAAGGGCACGGGCGTGCCGCTGATCGCCGACGGCGGCATCCGCTACTCCGGCGACATCGCCAAGGCCCTGGCGGCCGGTGCGAGCGCCGTGATGATGGGCGGCATGTTCGCCGGCACCGAGGAGGCGCCCGGCGAGGTCATCCTCTACCAGGGCCGCTCGTACAAGAGCTACCGCGGCATGGGCTCCATCGGCGCCATGCAGCAGGGCAGCGCGGACCGCTACTTCCAGGAATCGACGACCGGCAACCCCAACGCCGACAAGCTCGTGCCCGAGGGCATCGAGGGCCGCGTGCCCTACAAGGGCTCGATGGTGTCCATCGTCTTCCAGATGGCGGGCGGTGTGCGTGCTGCCATGGGCTATTGCGGCTGCGCCACCATCCAGGAGATGAATGACAAGGCCGAGTTCGTCGAGATCACGGCCGCCGGCATCCGCGAAAGCCATGTGCACGACGTGCAGATCACCAAGGAAGCCCCCAACTACCGCGCGGACTGATTCCTGCGCCGCTTTTGCAGGCCCGAACCCCAGGTGTTCGGGCCTGTGTCATTTTTCCCATGCCGGCCACCATGCAACACGACAAGATCCTCATTCTGGACTTCGGCTCCCAGGTCACCCAGCTCATTGCACGGCGCGTGCGCGAGGCGCATGTGTACTGCGAAGTGCATCCTTGCGATGTGGACAGCGACTGGGTGCGCGCCTTTGCCGCCGATGGGCGGCTCAAGGGCGTCATCCTCTCGGGCAGCCATGCCAGCGTCTACGAGGTGGACGACAAGGCGCCGGACGCCGTGTTCGAGCTGGGCATCCCCGTGCTGGGCATTTGCTATGGCATGCAGACCATGGCCCACCAGCTGGGGGGCACGGTGGAGGGTTCGCACACGCGTGAGTTCGGCTACGCCGAGGTGCGCGCCCATGGCCACACGGCGCTGCTGCAGGGCATTGAGGATTTCCGCACGCCACAGGGGCACGGCATGCTCAAGGTGTGGATGAGCCATGGCGACAAGGTCACCGGCCTGCCGCCGGGCTTCAAGCTCATGGCGTCCACGCCGTCCTGCCCCATTGCGGGCATGGCCGATGAGGAACGGCGCTTCTATGCCGTGCAGTTCCACCCCGAGGTCACGCACACGGTGCAGGGCAGGGCGCTGCTGGAGCGCTTCGTGCTGGGCATCTGCGCGGCGCAGCCCGACTGGGTGATGAAGGACCACATCGCCGAGGCGGTGGAAGCCATCCGCGCCCAGGTGGGGGACGAAGAAGTCATTCTGGGTCTCTCCGGCGGCGTGGACTCCAGCGTGGCCGCGGCGCTGATCCACCGGGCCATCGGCGACCGGCTCACCTGCGTGTTCGTGGACCACGGGCTGCTGCGCCTGCACGAGGGCGACATGGTCATGGACATGTTTGCGGGCAAGCTGCACGCCAAGGTCATCCGTGTGGATGCGAGCGCGCTGTTCCTGGGCGAACTGGCGGGCGTGAGCGACCCCGAGCAGAAACGCAAGACCATCGGCCGCCTGTTCGTCGATGTGTTCAAGGCCGAGGCGGCCAAGCTCAAGGCCGGCAGCCAGGGCCACAAGGGTGCGACCTTCCTGGCGCAGGGCACCATCTACCCCGACGTGATCGAATCGGGCGGGGCCAAATCCAAGAAGGCTGTCACCATCAAGAGCCACCACAACGTGGGCGGCCTGCCCGAGCAACTGGGCCTCAAGCTGCTGGAGCCGCTGCGCGACCTGTTCAAGGACGAGGTGCGCGAGCTTGGCGTGGCCCTGGGCCTGCCGCGCGAGATGGTGTACCGCCATCCCTTCCCCGGACCGGGCTTGGGCGTACGCATCCTCGGCGAGGTCAAGAAGGAGTATGCCGACCTGCTGCGCCGTGCCGATGCCATCTTCATCGAGGAGCTGCGTGCCTGCATCGACGAGGCCACGGGCAAGAGCTGGTACGACCTCACCAGCCAGGCCTTCACCGTGTTCCTGCCCGTCAAGAGCGTGGGCGTGATGGGCGATGGCCGCACCTACGACTACGTGGTAGCGCTGCGCGCCGTGCAGACCTCGGACTTCATGACGGCCGACTGGGCCGAGCTGCCCTACGCACTGCTCAAGAAGGTATCCAGCCGCATCATCAACGAGGTACGCGGCATCAACCGCGTGACCTACGACGTGAGTTCCAAGCCGCCGGCGACCATCGAGTGGGAGTGATTCGGCGTCTGGCACTGACTGGCATCTAGTAGCACGAAAA
>JAYSGB010000071.1:0-1989 GCA_041913045.1 Burkholderiaceae bacterium
CGGTACGGGTCTTCCAGGTTGTCCAGGCGCTCGGCGGTGGCTGCATCGCGGCTGTCGGCAATGAAGCGGTAGGCCTGCAGCAGGCCGGCGGGGCCGACGAACTTGTCGGGGTTCCACCAGAAGCTGGGGCAGCTCGTGGAGCAGCTCGCGCACAGAATGCACTCGTACAGGCCGTCGAGCTCTTCACGCTCTTCGGGCGACTGCAGGCGCTCGCGCTCGGGCGGGATGCTGTCGTTGATCAGGTAGGGCTTGATCGAGTGGTACTGCTTGAAGAACAGCGTCATGTCCACGATCAGGTCGCGGATCACGGGCAGGCCCGGCAGCGGCTTGAGCACGATGGTGCCCGGCAAGGTGTTCATGTTGGTCAGGCAGGCCAGACCGTTCTTGCCGTTGATGTTCATCGCGTCGGAGCCGCAGACGCCTTCGCGGCAGGAGCGGCGGAACGACAGTGTGGGATCCTTTTCCTTCAGCTTGAGCAGTGCGTCCAGCAACATGCGTTCGTGGCCGTCGAGTTCGATCTCGACGGTCTGCATGTAGGGCTTGGCGTCCTTGTCCGGGTCGTAGCGGTAGATTTGGAATGTGCGTTTTTGCATGGCGATTCTCTCGTGGGGCAAGACCTGATCAGAACGTCCGAACCTTCGGGGGGACGCTGTCCACCGTCAGGGGCTTGAGGTTGACGGGCTTGTAGGTCAGGCTGTTGCTTTCCTTGTGCCACAGGGTGTGCTTGAGCCATTCCTTGTCGTTGCGGCCCAGCGGCGCATCGGCATCGTCGGCGGGCTTCTCGTAGTCGTACACGGTGTGGGCACCGCGGCATTCCTTGCGGGCGGCCGCCGACACCATGGTGGCCTGGGCAGCTTCGATCAGGTTGTCCACTTCCAGCGCCTCGATGCGCGCGGTGTTGAACACCTTGGACTTGTCCTGCAGCGTGATTTCGGCCACGCGCTCACGCAGGGCGGCGATCTTCTTCACGCCTTCATCCATGCTGGCCTGGGTGCGGAACACGCCAGCGTGCTGCTGCATGGAGGCGCGGATATCACCGGCCAGGGTCTGGGCATAGATGCCGCTGGTGGATTTTTCGAGCTGGTTGAGGCGTTCCAGCGTCCGGTCCGCAGCGTCCTTGGGCAGTGGCTTGTGGGTCTTCTGCTTGTTGTTGAACTCCACGATGTGGCGGCCAGCGGCCTTGCCGAACACCAGCAGGTCCAGCAGCGAGTTGGTGCCCAGGCGGTTGGCGCCGTGCACGCTCACGCAGGCGCATTCGCCCACGGCATAGAGCCCGTTGACGATGCGGTTGGCCGTGCCGTCGTGCGTGACGACCTGGCCATTCACGTTGGTCGGGATGCCGCCCATCTGGTAGTGGATGGTGGGCACCACGGGGATCGGCTCCTTGGTGATGTCCACGTTGGCGAAGTTGACGCCGATCTCGTACACCGAGGGCAGGCGCTTGTGGATGGTCTCGGCGCCCAGGTGGTCGAGCTTGAGCAGCACGTAGTCCTTGTTGGGGCCGCAGCCACGGCCTTCCTTGATTTCCTGGTCCATCGAGCGCGAGACGAAGTCGCGCGGAGCCAGGTCTTTCAGGGTGGGCGCATAGCGCTCCATGAAGCGCTCGCCATTGCTGTTGAGCAGGATGGCGCCTTCGCCACGGCAGCCTTCGGTCAGCAGCACGCCCGCGCCGGCCACGCCGGTGGGGTGGAATTGCCAGAATTCCATGTCCTGCAGCGGGATGCCAGCGCGTGCGGCCATGCCCAGGCCGTCGCCGGTGTTGATGAAGGCGTTGGTCGAGGCAGCGAAGATGCGGCCTGCGCCGCCCGTGGCGAACAGCACGGTTTTGGCTTCCAGGATGTACAGGTCGCCGGTTTCCATCTCCAGGGCGGTGACACCGACCACGTCGCCATCGGCGTCGCGGATCAGATCCAGCGCCATCCATTCGACGAAGAAGTTGGTGCGGGCCTTGACGTTCTGCTGGTACAGCGTGTGCAGCATGGCGTGGCC
>JAYSGB010000072.1:0-1831 GCA_041913045.1 Burkholderiaceae bacterium
GGATCATGTTGTGCGGCTGGCCCATGAGTTCTTCCATGGAGTAGCCACTGACCCGGGCAAAGGGTGCGTTGCAGTGCGTCAGCACCCCCTTGGTGTCGGTGGTGGACATCAGCAGCTCATCGGCCGGGAAGTCGTATTCGTTGTTGGTAACGGGAAGATTGACGCGCATAAATCCTGGCTCCAGGAATATTCTTTTGATAGCAATGATATTTTTGATAATTCTATCGCGGGACTAAAAATCTGCAAATACGTTCCCACATCTTGCATCCAAATGTTGCCAAGAACCAAAGGATTTATGCGCACCTGACATGCGTCACGGAACTTTGTTGTCTGGACACCATAGAGCGTCAGCTCCACCCTGCGCCGTCACCGCACAACTGCCGCCGGGGAACCACGCAGCACCGCGCTGGGTCGGCCTCCAACGGTCCAACCCAGGGATGCGCGGCGCACGAAGAATGGGCTCAGCCCGGCCCAAAGAACCTGTTTACGATCTTTTCATGGGGTACGCAAGGCAGCAAACCGCAACGATCCAGGCGCCTGCCGCAGCCCATGCTGGGGACCTGGGCAAGGCGGGCAACAACGAGCGTGGCGGTTTGCCGCCTTGCCCGAAGGGTTGCCCCATGAAAAGATCGTAAACAGGTTCTAAAACAACGGGGCGGTGCCCCTCTCCATGTCCGTGCCTTCTGCACCTTGGGGCGCCAGAGTGCTCTCGCCCAAACGCGTCAACCCGCCCACCCGCACCCCCAGCAGTCGCAGGCGCCGGTCCAGCGCCACGCGCTTGAGGCACAAGCCCGCGAAGCGGCGAATGACCGCCGCATCGTGCGTCGGCTCGGCAATGGTCTGGTCGCGGGTGACGGCGCGAAAGTCGTCATAGCGCAGCTTGATGCCGATGGTGCGGCCCACGTAGCCCTTGCGCTGCAGGTCCTGCGCCACGCGCTGGCACAGGTCGGTGAAGATGGCACCGAGCTCGGCGCGGTCGTGCACGGCGTGCAGGTCGCGGTCGAAGGTGGTCTCGCGGCTCATGCTCACAGGCTCGCTCTCGGTCACCACGGGGCGGGTGTCACGGCCCCAAGCGGCATCGTGCAGCCAGGCGCCCGTGGCCTTGCCGAAATGCTGCACCAGCCAGTCGCGCGGGCGCGCCGCCAGCTCGCCGATGGTGTGGATGCCGTGGCGTGCCAGCTTGGCGTCGGCCTTGGGGCCGATGCCGTTGATCTTGCGGCAGGCCAGCGGCCAGACCAACGCCTGCAGATCGGCTTCGTGCACGATGGAAATGCCCTTGGGCTTGTGGAATTCGCTCGCCATCTTGGCCAGCAGCTTGTTGGGCGCCACGCCGATGGAGCAGGTCAGGCCCGTGGCGTCGAAGATGCTTTTCTGGATCAGGCGCGCCAGCACGCGCCCGCCCTCGCGCTGGCCGCCGGGCACATCGGTGAAGTCGATATAGACCTCGTCCACGCCGCGGTCCTCCATCACGGGGGCGATGTCGGTGATGATGTCCTTGAAACGGCGCGAATAGCTCCGGTACTCGTCAAAGTCCACCGGCAGCAAAATGGCCTGCGGGCACAGGCGCGCCGCCTTCATCAGCCCCATGGCCGAGCCCACGCCGAATGCGCGCGCCGCGTAGGTGGCGGTGGTGATGACGCCGCGCCCGGTGTAATCCTTGAGCAGCGGAAAGTCCGCCAGCGGAATCTCGTGCAGCGGCAGGCCAGACCCCTCGGCCGTGATGCGGCTGTCGCAACCACGCCGCCCGCCACCAATCACCACGGGCAGGCCCTGCAATTGCGGGTAGCGCAGCAGCTCCACGCTGGCATAGAAGGCATCCATGTCCAGGTGG
>JAYSGB010000073.1:0-1736 GCA_041913045.1 Burkholderiaceae bacterium
TGCAGGGCTACACCGGGCGCGGCGTGATCACCACCGCCACCTACGCGGCGCGCGCCTTCGGCGTGGGCTCGGCCATGGGCCTGATGAAGGCGGCACGCCTGTGCCCCCAGGCCATCCTGCTGCCGGTGGATTTCGACGAGTACCGGCGTTATTCGCGCCGCTTCAAGGCCATCATCACCGACATCGCCCCCGTGATGGAGGACCGCGGCGTGGACGAGGTGTACATCGACTTCACCGAGGTGCCCGGCGGCCAGCGTGAGGGCGGGCGCGTGCTCGCGCGCCTGATCCAGAAAAGCATCCACGACGCCACGGGCCTGACCTGCTCCATCGGCGTGGCGCCCAACAAGCTGCTGGCCAAGATGGCGAGCGAATTCCACAAGCCCAACGGCATCTCCATCGTGCACGAGGCCGACCTGCAGACGCTGGTCTGGCCGCTGGCGTGCCGCAAGATCAACGGCATCGGCCCCAAGGCCGATGCCAAGCTGGCGGCCCACGGCATCCACACCATCGGCGAGTTGGCCGCGCGATCGCGCGTCTGGCTGGTGCAGCACTTTGGCAAGGCCACGGGGGCCTGGCTGCACGATGCCGCCTGGGGGCGCGACGAGCGCCCGGTGGTGACTGAAAGCGAGCCCGTGAGCATCAGCCGCGAGACGACCTTCGAGCGCGACCTGCACGCCGTGCACGACCGCGCCGAACTCGGCGCCATCTTCACCGACCTGTGCCAGCGCGTGGCGCAGGACCTGCAGCGCAAGGGCTACGTGGGCCGCACCATCGGCATCAAGCTGCGCTATGACGACTTTCGCGCCGTCACCCGCGACCAGACCATTGCCGAGCCCACGCACGACGCGGCAACCATCCGCCGCGTGGCGGGCCTGTGCCTCAAGCGTGTGCCGCTGCAGCGGCGCATACGCCTGCTGGGGGTGCGCGTGGCATCCCTGGTGCCGGTGGCGCCGCACAGCGCCGACAGCATGCCGCCGGGGCGGGAGCAATGTTCCACCCTGGGTCTTTTCTGACAATCCGGGTTATTGCGTAAATCTTTGTGTCAGCAAACCACGGCACAATGGTTTGCACCGTTTCCGTGCGGAACCTTTCGGCAGGACTTACCTATGCGCGTCAACCTTCCCGTCACCAACAACGAATACGACTTTCCGGCCGACGAGCTGCTGATGTCCACCACCGACACCAAAGGGGTGTTGACGCACTGCAATGCAGCCTTTGCCCGGGTCAGTGGCTTCACCATGGAAGAACTCATGGGCCAGCCGCACAACATAATCCGCCACCCGGACATGCCGCCCGAGGCCTACAAGGACATGTGGGCCACCATCGGACGCGGGCGCAGTTGGACGGGCTTTGTGAAGAACCGACGCAAGAACGGCGACTTTTATTGGGTGCAGGCCCATGTCACGCCCATCATGCGCGAGGGCAAACCGGTGGGTTACATTTCGGTGCGCACCAAGCCCACGCGCGAGCAAGTCCAGGCGGCCGACGCCTTGTATGTGCGCGTCAAGCAGGAGCGCGAGTCTGGGCGCCAGACCATCCGGATGCACGCCGGGGGCGTGCGCAGTACCAGTGTGTGGGGCAACGTTCGCAGGGTCTATCGCTCGGGCCCCACGCTGCGGCTGACGGTCATGATGCTACCGCTCATGCTCGTGTCCCTGGTGCCGGGCTGGATGGGCTGGAGCGACGGCATGGCCGTGGCCTTGCAAACCCTCGCCTGGTTGGTGGTGGCGGGCCTG
>JAYSGB010000074.1:0-1515 GCA_041913045.1 Burkholderiaceae bacterium
GTCCTTGTCCGGGTCGTAGCGGTAGATCTTGAAAGTGCGTTGTGCCATTTTTCAGGTTCCTTTTTCTCGCGCGTTCCGGTCAGAAGGTACGGGGCTTCGGGGGCACCGTCTCGGCAGTCAGGGGCTTCATGCGCACAGGCTTGTAGTCCAGGCGGTTGCCATCCTTGTACCAGAGGGTGTGCTTCATCCACTCGGCGTCGTTGCGGCCCAGCGGGCAGGTGGGGTGGGTCACGTCGTGCTCGTAGTCACGCACCAGGTGGGCGCCACGGCACTCTGTGCGGGCTGCAGCGCTTTCCATGGTGGCTTGCGCGGCTTCCATCAGGTTCTCGACTTCCAGCGCCTCGATGCGGGCGGTGTTGAAGACCTTGGAGTTGTCCTTCAGGCCGATGTTGGCCACGCGCTCACGCAGGGCAGCAATCTTCTTGACGCCTTCGTTCATGACTTCCTGGCTGCGGAACACGCCGGCGTGAGCCTGCATGATGGCGCGCATGTCGTTGGCCACGTTCTGGGCGTATTCGCCGTCCTTGTTGCTGTCCAGGCGAGCCAGGCGGGCCAGCGTCTTGTCTGCAGCGTCCTTGGGCAGGGCTTTGTGTTCCTGCTTGGGGTTGACGTTGGCGATGATGTGGTTGCCAGCGGCCTTGCCGAACACCAGCAGGTCGAGCAGGGAGTTGGTGCCCAGGCGGTTGGCGCCGTGCACCGACACACAGGAGCATTCGCCCACCGCGTACAGGCCGTTGACGGGCTTGTCTTCGCCGTTGACGCGCTCGACCACCTGACCGTGGATGTTGGTGGGGATGCCACCCATCTGGTAGTGGATGGTGGGAACCACGGGGATGTTCTCGCGGGTCACGTCCACGTTGGCGAAGTTCACGCCGATCTCGAACACCGAGGGCAGGCGCTTGTGGATGGTCTCTGCACCCAGGTGCGAGAGTTTCATCTCGATGTAGTCCTTGTTGGGGCCACAGCCACGGCCTTCCAGGATTTCCTGGCCCATGCAGCGGGACACGAAGTCACGCGGCGCCAGGTCTTTCAGGGTGGGCGCGTAGCGCTCCATGAAGCGTTCGCCGTTGCTGTTGAGCAGGATGGCGCCTTCGCCACGGCAGCCTTCGGTCAGCAGCACGCCCGCGCCGGCCACGCCGGTGGGGTGGAACTGCCAGAATTCCATGTCTTGCAGTGCAATGCCAGCGCGCGCGGCCATGCCCAGGCCGTCACCGGTGTTGATGAAGGCGTTGGTGGACGACTGGTAGATGCGGCCTGCGCCGCCGGTGGCCAGCAGCACGGTCTTGGCTTCCAGCACGTAGGTGTCGCCGGTTTCCATTTCCAGGGCGGTCACGCCGACCACGTCGCCGTCGGCGTCGCGGATCAGGTCCAGCGCCATCCACTCCACGAAGAAGGTGGTGCGGGAAGACACGTTGGCCTGATACAGCGTGTGCAGCATGGCGTGGCCGGTGCGGTCTGCAGCGGCGCAGGCGCGTTGCACGGGCTTTTCGCCGTAGTTGGCGGTGTGGCCGCCGA